>NZ_MDCO01000012.1:0-600000 GCF_001746205.1 Brachyspira hampsonii | reverse complement strand
CTCTAGCATACATATCCCAATAAGGAGCACCAAGACCAACAAAAGCAGGTACTAAATAAACTCCGTTAGTATCTTTTACTTTAGTAGCGAAATATTCAGTATCTCTTGCATCATGAAGAAGTCTTAATTCATCTCGTACCCACTGAATAACAGCACCAGCTATAAATACAGAACCTTCCAAAGCATATTCTATTTTTCCGTTATATCCAATACCTATAGTAGTAATAAGTCCGTTTTTGCTTAATATAAAATTCTCTCCTATATTCATAAGAATGAAGCTTCCTGTACCATAAGTATTTTTTGTGTCGCCTTTATTAAATCCGGCCTGTCCGAATAATGCTGACTGCTGGTCTCCGGCTATTCCAGATATAGGCACTTCTTTGCCATTAATATTAGCATATCCATAAACACATGAAGAGTCTTTTACCTCTGGAAGCATGCTTGTAGGTATATCTAATTCTCTTAAAATGTTTTCGTCCCATTTAAGTTCTTTGATATTATAAATCATAGTCCTTGATGCATTAGTGTAGTCAGTAACATGAACTTTACCGCCTGTAAGTTTCCATACCAGCCAAGTATCTATTGTACCGAAAAGTAAATCTCCTTTATTAGCTTTTTCTCTAGCACCCGGAACATTATCAAGTATCCATTTTATTTTGGTACCAGAGAAATAAGCATCAACAACTAAACCTGTATTTTCTCTTATATATGTATCAAGTCCTTTTTTCTTTAAATCATCACAAATAGGAGCGGTTCTTCTGCATTGCCACACTATTGCATTATAAATAGGCTCTCCTGTATTTTTATCCCATACAACAGTAGTTTCCCTTTGATTTGTAATACCAATAGCAGCTATCTCTTCAGGCTTAACTCCTGCAATCTGTATAGCTTCCTGTAAAACTCCAAACTGAGTAGCCCAAATTTCTGCAGCATTATGTTCAACCCAACCTTCATGAGGATAAATCTGTGTAAACTCCTTTTGAGCCACTGAAACCATATTCTGATCATAATCAAATACTATAGCTCTGCTGCTGGTTGTTCCTTGATCTATTGCAACTACATATTTTGACATAATTTAAAACTCCTTAAAAATAAAATATCAATAAAAATTATTGAACTTTGTCTTTTGCTAATGATTTTCCTATTGTAAAATCATACAAAACTGCACCCAAAACTGCACCTACTATAGGACCTATTATAGGCACTATCCATACATTACTTCCGTCTGTAAGTCCGTTATTTTTAAATCCTGCAGCAACAGCAAAAAGTCTAGGTCCTAAATCTCTTGCTGGGTTTATAGCATAACCATGCATAAATCCAAATGACATACCTATAACAACTATTATAAGCCCAACTATTAAGTATCCCAAATTAGAACCTGCCGGAGTATTATTAGCATCTCCTGTAGTAAGAATTAAAAATACAAGTATAAATGTTCCTACCACTTGGTCTATAAATCCAGGCCAAAATCCTGCAACAGCTGGGAATGTAGTAAATACTCCTGCAGTATTTGAAAATGTAGGGTCTACTTCTACCCATTTCCCATAATAAACAGCAAATACTACAGCAGCACCAAGGAAACAGCCTATCATCTGAGCTATTACATAATACCATATCTTGTTCCAAGGAAATCTTCCTGTAACAGCTAATGCTAAAGTAAGTGCAGGATTTAAATGAGCACCGCTTATTTTACCTGATACATAAGCACCAAACATAACAGCAAGTCCCCAAGCTATATGAATATTAACAGGGGCTCCATTATTACATACTACAACTGCAGCAACTACACCGCATCCCAATAAAATTAAAAAGAAAGAACCTACTAGTTCTGCTAAAAATTCGGCTTTTTTACTATACATAAAATTAACCTCCATACATAAAAAATAATAATAAATTATAACTAACTTTTATACCAAATAATCCAAAATTAATTGATTCCGCCGACTCTGTATTGTTCGCATACAGGACATTTTTTCGGAGGGGTAGAATCTTTATGAACATATCCGCATTTGCCGCATTGCCACTTATCAATATTAGGTAAATTATCCCCTAAATATTTTTCAAACATCTTCTTATGACCTTCCTCTATCTTTCCTACATGCTCAAAAAGTATGGCTATATCATTAAAGCCTTCCTCTCTTGCAGTTTCAGCAAATTTTAAATACATATCTGTAGACTCGTAAGTCTCTCCTGCTATAGCATCTTTTAAGTTTTCATCTTTTGATAATATACCATGGTATCTTTCAAACCATAATTTGCCATGTTCCTGCTCATTTCTCGAAGCTTTCTCATAAGCTAATGCCAAATTCTCCATCCCTTCTTCTCTGGCTTTTTCAGCATAGTACATATATTTGCACCTTGCTATTGCTTCTCCGATAAAAGCCGTTTTCAAATTTTCATTTGTTTTGGAATTTTTTAAATCCATATAGCCTCCTCAAATTTTATTTTCGTATGTTAACTAGTATAGAAAATTTATTACTGAAATATACAAAAATAAAAAAAAAAAGAGATTTTCATTATTTTTTTAAATAAAAAATTATATTATTAATTATGTATTTTTTTGTCTATTTTGAGATATATACATATACCCTGTAATACTATAATTATATATTTTATATAAAAAATATATGATTCTAAGAAAAAATATTATTATTATTATAAAAGTACAATTACCATGTATATGTATTTTTAACATAAAGATTCTGTTTATAGTATTCTACATATTATACATTATTGTTTGTTTTATAAAGATTAACTATGCAGATAAAAGCTAAAACAGAAAGAACTGCCCCTCCAAAACCAACCCATCTTATTCCAAAATTATCAAATATTCTGCTGCCTACAAAAGAGCCTAAAGCTATACCAAAGTTAAATGAAAATGAATTGTTTGATGATGCCAAGGTTAAGCAAGAAGGATACTCTTTTTCTGTAAAATCTAATATATTTAATTGAACAGGGGAATTCATTAAATACATCAAAAAACCTATTATTAATATGACGATAGAAGAACTTACAGCATTAAGAAGAGCAAAAGGCAAAACTATCATACATAAAAACTGCATCATAAATATATATCTTAATTTGTAAACTCCATTATGTTCCGCTAATTTTCCTGAAAGAAGATTGCTGAAAAGAACTGTAACTCCGAATACTAATAATGCAGCACTTATATATTTATTAGGTATATGAATATAATTAAGAAAAATAGGCTTTAAATATGTATAAAGTACATAAGAAGAAGCAGCACCGAAAAGTATTGTAAAAGTGCTTAATAAAAATCTAGTATCTCTAAATAATATAAATTGTCCGAATAGTTTAACCTTATGAGCAGGTGTATTTTTTGGAAGCGTAATGAACATTAAGATAAGCATAACAGCACTGAATACGCATATAAATATAAAAGAAGCTCTCCATCCGAAATAATAACTTATACTAGTGCCTATAGGTACTCCGAAAATAGAGGCTATACTAAATCCTGAGTAAATCCAAGCTACTACCATAGGTCTTTTTTCTTTTGATGATACATAAGGGGTGAATGATATTGAAACTGATATTAATGCTCCTGAAATTACAGCTATAAGCATTCTAACTACAAGTAAAAATATATAATTTGAAGCTAGAGAACATAAAAAATTAAGAATGATAAATATTATACTTGCAAATATTATAAAATTAAATCTATTGAATTTGCCGGCAAAAGCTGCAGAAAAAGGCGTACATATTGAATATGCCAAAGCAAACATAGATACAAGTCCTCCCGCTTTGACTTCCGTAATATTAAAACCTTCCGCTATCTCTGTTAATACTCCTATAACTATAAACTCGCTTGTACCTAAGGCAAAACTTAAAAGAACTAAAGCTATTATAGCCAATAGTTTATTTTCTTCTTTTTTTACTTCAGATATACTGCTTTCTAACGCTGACATATTTTTTCTCTAAAAAAATTACTATTAATAATATATTATGTTTTAAAAAATTCAATTAAGATATATAATTTTTTTAATAATTTTAAATATTTTTTATGTTATTATAGTTATAGGATACTTATATGGAATATACAAATAAATCATATTTTGACATAGCCAAAGAAAAAAAAGAGGCTGGTCTTTATGAAGAAGCATTGGAATATTATAAAAAGGCATTGGAAGAAGATGATGAGAATATTGAGGCCTACTTTAGTATTAACCTTATAAAATCGTATATTGAAATTGAGAAAAACAATCAAAATAATGAAAAACAAAATAAACATACTAAACTTTTTAATATATTTAATGAATTTTTAGATGAAAAATAAAAAACAAAAAAATGAAGCTCATTTTAATAGAGTTAAAGCATCAATATAGCCTTGATGCATACATTTTTTTATGAAGTTGCTAGAGAAATTTAAAGTACCATCAAAGAAATTACCTAAATCTTTTTTAGGATAAAGTTCATATACATTGATATTATTATCTAATTTATTTTTTAAATTATTTGAATTACTATTGCTAGTTAAATGCACAACTATTATATCTGTAAATTTATAATTTTTTAAAGCTGTTATTGGAGAATTATCGCTTATGCCTCCGTCAATATATAATGCACCTTTTATATTTTCAGGCGGAAATACGGCAGGTATTGCAGATGAAGCTAAAAGTATTTTTTTGATTGTCTTTAATGAATAATTGTTTAATTTGAAATAATATGGTTTTAAATTATCAATATTAGTACATGAAACATATATATTTATTTTTTTGATAGTTTCTTCATGTAAATATTTATCCATTATTTCTATAATCCCGTCTCTTGAAAATATGGCAGAAGTTGATAAAAAATTAATAAATGGAATCAATAAAATATTGTCATCATCTAAAAAATCAGATATTATCGTATTTACAGCATTCTTAATATAATTTTTTCTTATTCTAAATAAAGAGTTTATAACTTTATTAGGATTTAAAGTTAATATTTTATCTTCAACTTCATTGAGCCATATATTTTCTACTATTTGATAGTTTAAATTATATATTGGAAATAGACATGCATTCAAAGCTCCTACAGAAGCACCTGATATAGCAGTGATGTATTTGTTCATATTAAGTTTTTTTAAAGCTTTAAAAACTCCTATATGATATGCTCCTTTAGCTCCGCCTCCGTCTAATACTAAACCTATTTTTCTATTATTATTTTTATTCATAATTAGTATTCCAATAATTAAGATACTATTAATTTAGCATGTACTTATGACAGATTTTGTCCGATTAGAGATATTTTTGTAATTCTTTATAAATCTCTAAAGCAAATACATTATGCCCGTTTTCACTTAAATGAACTCCGTCAAAAAATATATCATAATAATGATTTTCTTTTAATATTTTATTTACAAATAAATTATAAACATCTATACTTTTTATATTATTTGTTTTTGTATAATTATTTATAAAATGCACATACTCTTTTAGAATATTATCAAACTCTTCTATATTGTTTGATTCGAAAAAATCAAATGCCTCCTTAACAAAAGAAATAGGAGTAAATACTATTATATCAATATTATTTTCTAAAGATTTATTTACTATGCTTATTAAATTATTTTCTATTTTTTCTAGAGGTTTGCAGGTAAATATATCATTAACTCCGCCCATTAAAATAACAGTATCAGCATTTTCTTTTTGGCAGTCAATATCAAAACGGGCAAGCATACAAGAAATCATATCTCCGTTAATGCCTTTATTGATAAATTTAAGGTCTTTATGTTCTTCATTATTAAATTTATCATTTAATATTTCAGTCCACACTTTATCCCTTGACACCATATATCCGTAAGTGGTACTGTCGCCTAAACAAACTATTTTTTTCATAGCATTATTTTCCTAAAATTTGTATAATATTTATTATATAATAACAATATAAATATTTAAATAAAAAATTATTGAGGAGAATATATAATGAACGATTTTAAAAGCCTAAAAGATACATTCACATTAAGTAATGGATATAAAATTCCATGCATAGGATTTGGTACTTGGCAGACACCAGACGGAGAAACTGCTGTAAATGCTGTAAAAGAAGCCATAAAATTAGGATACAAACATATTGACACAGCAGCAATTTATGGAAATGAAAAAAGTATTGGAAAGGCAATTAAAGAAAGCGGCATTAATAGAGAAGAACTTTTTATAACAAGCAAAGTATGGAATAAAGAAAGAGGATATAAAACAACATTAAAAGCATTTGAAAAAACTCTTAATGATTTGTGTATTGATTATTTAGATTTATACCTTATTCACTGGCCTGCTTCTGTAAATCAATTTAAAGATTGGGACAATATTAATTTGGAAACTTGGAGAGCTATGACTGAACTTTATAAAGCGGGAAAAATAAAATCAATAGGCGTATCTAACTTCATGCCTCATCATTTAAAATCATTAATGGAAACAGAAATTAAACCTATGGTCAATCAGATAGAGTTTCATGTTGGATTTATGCAGGAAGAAACTTTTAAATACTGCAATGATAATAATATATTAATAGAGGCTTGGAGTCCGCTTGGCACTGGAAAAATGCTTGATAATGATACATTAAAAGAAATAGCTAACAAATATAATAAATCTATAGCTCAGCTTTGCATAAGATGGTGTCTTCAAAATAATACTTTACCTTTGCCAAAATCTGTAACACCATCACGTATAAAAGAAAATACCGATATATTTGATTTTATTATAAGCGATGAAGATATGAAAACAATAAATGCCATGGAATACTTTGGAGGATCCGGACATCATCCTGATAAGGTTAATTTCTGATTATATTATTTTTATATTGATAAAACATGTTTTAAGATATATAATAATTTAAAAATTTAATTAAAGGGGATTTTTTTAATGAAATTTTTTCTAGATACAGCAAATGTTGATGAAATTAGAAAAGCTAATGATATGGGCGTAATTTGTGGAGTTACAACAAACCCATCTCTAATAGCTAAAGAAGGAAGAGATTTTAAAAAGACTATAGAAGAAATCACTACTATAGTTGATGGTCCTATCTCAGGAGAGGTAAAGGCTACTACTGTTAAAGCGGAAGATATGATTGATGAGGCAAGAGAAATAGCTAAGATACATAAAAACATGGTAGTAAAAATTCCTATGACAGATGAAGGATTAAAAGCAGTAAAAGTATTATCTAAAGAAGGAATTAAAACTAATGTTACTTTAATATTTTCTGCTAATCAGGCTCTTTTAGCAGCAAGAGCAGGGGCTGCTTATGTTTCTCCTTTCATAGGAAGACTTGATGATATATCTTCTGATGGTCTTGAACTTATTAGAACTATATCAGAAATATTTGCAACACATGCAATAGAAACGGAAATAATATCTGCAAGCGTAAGACACCCTATACATGTTACAGAATGTGCATTAGCCGGTTCAGATATTGCTACAGTACCTTATAATGTTATAGTTCAGATGACTAAACATCCATTAACTGATCAAGGTATAGAAAAATTCAAAAAAGATTATGAGGCTGTTTTCGGCAAATAATTAATAATGTATTTTTTATAAAAGGGCAGTGTTTTATTAATACTTCCCTTTTATAATTTCTTATATAAACCCACCCTATACATTTTTAGTATTATCTCTGAATTTATAAATTATTTTTCTTTTTAGTTTTAAACTTATATTACAGCACCCACCCAAGATTTTTTTAAATTCATAGTTTATCTATCGCACGCAGAATAAAATTAAAAATCTAAATTTATTTGAAATTATAATTTTATTATATTTTTAAATTTTATTTACCGTGCGTTAAAAAAAAATTTAATTTTAAATAAAAACTTGGGCGGGGGCTTATATTTCTAAATGAGCTTTAAATGTAATTAATAATTTAAAATTATAATATTGCCATAAAAACAAAAGGGCGGGGATTAGATGAAAGTTTTAAATATTTAAATAAATTTCTATTCTCCAAAAATAGCATTAACTAAATTCAATTTATCATAATTTTCTTCATAAATAATATCTTCAATTCCGAATAATATTAAACTAGATAAAGCATCTGGAAAATCTAAATAACTAAATACATCTCCTTTAATACTGCTTCCGGAAAGAGAATCATCAAAATTAAGCAGCTGTCTCAAGGCTATATACCCTCGTCCATTATTTGTTTTAAGCCATTTATCAGTATCCGAACCGTCCGGTACTTTCTGCCAGCTTTTCGGAAAATAAACTTTATCATATATCAAGTAACTTGCATTAACTATTCTCTCTGCCTTATTTTTATGTACATAAAAAGGCGTTACTTCAAAATGTTTTTCTAATCTTTTTACCAATTCTTTTTGAGCAAAGTTACTTTCGCATAATATTTTTTTTATATTTTTATTTGATAAAAAATTTATTATGCTTTCATCTGTTGTAGAGTTAGAATCATTTCTTATAAGTCCTGAATCTATTAAATAAATATCTTCACCTATTTGTGTATATATTATTGCTGAAGTAAAACAATTATATTCTCCGAATGCAGGATCTACTATTGCTTTATGTTCTGAAGAATGAATTTTTTCTTTTATAGTATTTAGTTTATCATCATAAAATTTTAATTTTGAATACAAAAATATTTTGCCCTGTTTATTTTTTATTTTTCCAAGCCAAATATGATCATACATTTTAGGCATGAGTTTTAAAGTGGAAAGTCTTGATTTATTTAATATATCACTGAAATAATAATTGCCGTCATAATTAATAAAAGTTATTAAAATGCTGCTGTCTTCATATTCTTGATAATTGTATTTATTATTATTTTTATCTGTATAAAATTTATTTTCTAAGTTAAATTTAATTACTGTTTTATAAATGAAATCCGTTTCAAATCTAGGATTAAATGCTATCCATATTTCACTTTTTTCTGCCCTTATTGAAGGCTCTAATATTTCATAGCTTCTTTGAGTTAGAGTTTGAGCCTCTTCTATAAAACATATTCTCACATTATAAATAGATTTAATTTCCTCAATAGAACATTCTCTAATACCTAAAAATATAAATTTGCAGTTTGTAACTTTATTAATGATTTCATTTCTTTTTATATTAAAAAATTTTTCTAATTTAAGTTCTTTTATAATACTTATTAAAAGAGGGTATGTTGAATATGAAATTGATTTTTGTATTTCTCTTGAGCATAGTATTACTCCGCTTTTTTCAAAACTTTTAGCTATTAAAATTCTTGCTATTGATTCACTTTTTCCTCCTCCTCGTCCTCCGAATGCTATTTTTAATCTCTTTTCAGTATTTGCCCATTTTTCAAATGGTTTTAAAATATTAAAGTTAATATTCATAATTTTTTCTCATAATTCATTTTAATAATATCCCATATAAAAAAGCAAAAATTATAAGTCATTATAAGCGAAATTCATTTTATGAACATTAAATAAAATAAAAAATAATTAATTAAGCGTTTGTCAAATAAATTTTTACGCCTTATAAAAACATGGGCGGGGGACTATATTTTCTATATTAAATAGCAAAATAAATAAGATTATCAATTCAAAATAAATCAGAAAATATATATGGCGGTGTATGTAAATTAAGTTTTAAAATTTAATTACACTTGCCCACCCAGTGTTCTTTCAAATTTATTGTTTTTACTTTGCATCGAAATAAGATTAACAATATATATTTATTTTTAATTTAAGTTTTTCATTATTAGAATTTATTTAAGGAATGGTTAAAATGCAGTCAAAATTTTAATGACAATACAATTATGTTTATAGCTTATCTCTCCATACGGGAAATAAATTATAAAATTTGTATAATTAAATTAAGAATTAAATGTTGTTTATATTTTTGCATTTAGCTATATAATATATTTAAAATATGATAGGTTAAAAATATGTCTGATAATACAAATAACTTTAATAATAAAGATAATACTACATTTATATTATATATTGTTGTATGTTCAATATTTTTAATAGCATTGATTTTAATATATTTGTTATTTTCTTCTTCAATAAAAAAATCTATGGATTATAGTATTGGAAAGTTTGAAACCAATTCAAAAATACAATTGAGTAATTATTACGAGTTCCTTAAAGAAACTGTTACAAATGAAAGTTTTGAAAGCAAAGAGTTTATAAGAAGTACATTAGAAGAAGCATTCAAACCTAATATAGATTTACTTAGAGAAACGCTAAAGGACAGTAAAGACTTTTCAATAAATACAGTAACTTTCTGGCTCGCATTTTTATCTTTAATAATGATAATATTCACAATTTTAGGAATATACGCCAATAATAAAATAATGGAAAGCAATCAAAAGCAGTCGGAACTTATTATAAAAGAAACAGAATTAAAATCAAATAAAACCTTAGAAGAATTAAATAAAAAAGCTCAAGAAATAGAATTAACATTAAATAAAATAGAAGAACAAACCAAACAATCAAAAATAAATGCTGATAGAGCTAAAGTAAGCGAATTATTTGCAAGAGCATTAAATGAACAAATGAATAAAAATTATGATGAAGCCATAAAACTTTATACTGAAATAATAGATAAATATAATACAAAAGATACAAACTCTTTAAATAACAGAGCTATTTTATATTCAGATAAATATAAAGAAAGTAAAGAAGAAAAATATTTTTATAAATCATTGAGAGATTATAGTAAAGTTATAAATATTAATCCAAAAAGTATTTGAAAAAAGCTATAGATGACAGCCGAATAAAAGAAGCTATAGGAGAAACCTACTACTATTTACATCTTGTATACGATGAATATGCCAAACTTGATGAAAATACAAGCGGATATTCAAAAGAAGAATGCAAAAATAAAAGTGATATGTATCTTCAACAGTCAAAAGATTTAGGATATGAGCATTTTATGGAGAAATAATATAGTCAATGTAATAAAAATTATTAATTAAAATCTTTATATAAGATAGAGTTTTTTTAATTAATGAGTGCTTTTGCACTTTGACGAAGTACGCCTGCGACCGAAGGGAGTACATTTAGGTAGGTGTGCGGTAAAAAAGTAGATAAAATTTATATATACATATATGCACTTTTTGGTTCTTTTTGTGGTGGGAAAAAGAACAACATAAAAATTGACAAAGTCAAAAATTTTCAGTATATACCTAAACAATTATATTTTGTCAAAATAATTTTTTTAATTTAAAATATTTGCAGGGCTTTGCTGCGAAGCATACCTACGGTAACAGCTAGTGGTTGACATAATAAAGAAAATTAATTATACTATATAAAAATACTATTGAAAGATGAGGTGCTAATTATGGAGAATAATATCAGTAATGAAGAACAAATAAGAAATAAGTTTGAAAGAATATTTCAATATGAAAATAATAAGGATGCATTTCTTGATTATTTTTACGGAAAGTCAAACAGCTGTCCCACTTTAAGAAATTATTACGGTGTTGATGCGGAAGAAATTTTTAAGTTTTATTTTGATGAAAATACTAAAGAAGAAGATAAAAAAGCTATATCAAGATACGCTGAAGCTGTGATTAAAGATATATACAAGGGTAAAGAGGTTCATGTAATTTTAAGATTATGCACTGGTGAAGATTTAGAAAAAGCATTAATAGAAAGTTATAATAATACACTTGGAGGGAATGTACATGATACAAAATATTCTAAAGTAAATCTAAGGAATAATGAAGGGCTTAAATATATAAAAATACAAGTCAATAATTTTGATAAATTTTTAGAATTAGAAGGCTATATACCTAAAGAGTTTAATCAATACTTAGAAAAAGTAAAAAATGTAAATGAAGCATTATTAAAAAAAGAGCCTCATTTATTATTAACTATTTTGGCATATCTCATAAATAGAGATGATGATAAAATCCTTATTAAACAGTTATTAAATTATATAGACTCTCTAAAAATTAATGATGAAGAAACTATATCATTACTTTTTAGTATAGCTGATAAAGATGAAGAAGTTTATAAAAGATTAATAAATATTCTAAATAAAAATAATAATATCATTTATTTTCTTGTGAATATATACAATCAAATGACAAGAACTATAAAACTATATAAAAGATTATTTAAAGGATATTCAGAGGATAAAGGCTATTATTACTACACACAAAAACTTATACCTGAATATTTAGAACTATGCAATTTTCCTAAAGAATGTATTTTATTAAACACAATAGTTAATAACAACACACTTTTTATTTCATATTTAACAGTAGAAGTAAAAAAATTATATGATGAAGATAGAGAAACATTTTACAAACTTTATGAGATAATAGCAAAATCAAAATTGGAACAATTATATCTTGATTATGCTATGCTTTCATCAATTATGCTTGCAGCAAATGATAACAAATATAATATAGATACTAATGCTATTGTAGAAACTCTCAAAACAATGTGCGTAGAGTTATTAAAAATAATGGGACCTATTAAAAGTTTCGATGAAATAACTTCTAAAAGCTTTAAATATGTAAAAGATTATTCTTATGATAATCATAGTCATTATTTATCAGCTATAATGTCGCTTGATGGTATAAATGATGAAGCATCAGAAATTACTACTAAATTATTAAAGCATTACGGAATATATGGCAAAATTTCAATTTATGTTTCTATTCAGGAAATATTCTATAATAGAGGTATTTTAGAAACTAAAGAAAAATTAGTTAATGATAAAAAAGTGCCATTAAAAGATATTTATTTATCATTATTAGACTCAAAAAATAATATTATTACACTTATAAAAAATAATTTAGAAGAAACAAAATCTATTATGGAAGAAAAATCATTTATCACTTCTATAACAGCAAATATTAGTGGTACTATATTATTTATTAATTGTATTTTTAGTGATGAATTAAATAGTTTAATAGATAATAAATTTGATTTTGTTTTCAAAGTTCTCGACACAGCAAAATCAAAAGAAATAAAAAAGCATTGTGTATCGGTAATAAATAATAATGAAAGCATTGTAAGAAGCGAAGTAGAAAAATTAGCAGATGAAGGAAAAGAGGCTTCAAGAACAGTTTATAAAGAGATAATTAAATATTGGGATTTACAAAAGTTTGATGATGATTTTCAATTTAAAAGTGTTGATGAGATAAATGAACATTTAAATAAATACTATAATGAAGGACATGAAACTCTAATAAAAGATATAGACGAAAATATACTCTCTAATATTTTATTAAAAGATAAAAAAACTAAAGCTCCTTTAAATATAGTTAAGTATGTGTTTATGGAATATATTGCTTTAAAAGAGCCTTCAATATTAAAAGACTGCAACAAGATAGCAGAGTTTTTTGATATTGATTCGCTTAGAAATGCACTTGATGATATATATTCAAACTGGCTTGATAATAAAGCAGATACAAAATTAAAAAATATACTTATTCCATATTGTCTTTTTCAAACTGAAGATAAACTCTTAAAATTAAAGGCTCAGATTGAAGAATGGGCATTAAACTCAAGAGGAGCATTAGCAGCACATGCCGTATATGCTATGGCATTAAAAGCAAGCAAATTTGCATTGGTATTAGTTGATACTATGTCTGTAAAAGTTAAAAATAATCAGGTTAAAAATGCTGCTAAAGATGCATTAAAAAAGACTGCCAAAGCATTAGAGATTTCAGAAGATGAGCTTATAGATAAAATAATACCAGATTTGGACTTTGATAAAAAAGGGGCAAGAGAACTTCATTATGGAGGAGAAGCCGACAGAGTATTTAAACTTCAAATAAAAAATGATTTCACTATAGAAGTAACAGATTCAAATAATAAAGTTTTAAAATCGCTTCCTGCACCAAACAGTAAAGATGATAAAGAAAAAGCAGATGCAGCTAAAAAAGAATTAACTTTGATAAAGAAAAATATTAAAATGATAACTTCTAATCAAATAACAAGATTAAATAAAGTATTATTAAACGGACGTAAATGGTCTTATAAAACTTTTACTGAGCTTTTTGTGGAAAATCCTATAATGAATATATTTGCTTTAAAACTCATATGGGGCGTTTATGATGAAAAAAATAATTTAATAGAAAGTTTCAGATATATGGAAGACGGTTCTTTCAATACCTTTTATGAAGAAGAATATATATTTGAAGACAGTCTTAAAAACAAAAAGAATATTACTTTAGTTCACCCTATAGAATTAGACGATGAAAAATTATCAAAATGGAAAACTCAATTAAGCGACTACGAAATATCACAGCCTATTAATCAGCTTGATTTATTATTTGAAGAAGTTAAAGAAGAGTCTATAAAAAATAATAAAATTATATCATTTGAAGATAGAGAAATAACAGCAGGCGAGATTATGTCAATGGCAAATAAAATGTCATTTGAAAGAAGCAGAGATATTGAAGACGGCGGAAGCTATACTTATTATGAATTAAAAGACTCT
Source organism: Brachyspira hampsonii (assembly GCF_001746205.1). NCBI lineage: Bacteria > Pseudomonadati > Spirochaetota > Spirochaetia > Brachyspirales > Brachyspiraceae > Brachyspira > Brachyspira hampsonii. The sequence continues at coordinate 585,622 of NZ_MDCO01000012.1, read as the reverse complement.
ATATTAAATATTGCATGCCGTATAGATTTTGAATATATGTGGTTTGGAATAGAGGCGGGAGAAAAAGTAACATTTAAAAATATTGCTTTCCACAGACTAGATGAAAACGGAAACTGTAATGAAGAAGAATATATAAATCCTTTAGAGATTAATAAGAGATTTACTTCGTCAATATATGGAACAGTAAAATCTTATTTTGTAAAGTAAAAAATTATTAACGCACCTATTGGCTATTTTATATAGTACTTAATAGGTGTGTTTGATTAGTTATTATGTAAAAAATATTTTGTATTATTAAAAAATAGTTTTATTTAATTTATAAGTATTTACTATATAATATTAATTTATCTATACTTATTTAATAAATCAGTTAAATCTTTTAATTCAAATTTGCAAATTAAACTATTATCACAATATATAAATACTTCCTTTACATTATATAAATTATCTATTAAAAAACTAGCTATATCACCTGATATAATAATAGAACTTCCTGATGTATATTCATCTAAACCATATAATTTGCTATTATTATCATCATATACTATTTTTATAGCTGTATCAGCATTATGTAAATTATAGTGTATTATTTGTACATTATCACCCATAATATCAGATAATCCAATTGTAAGCATTCCTAATTTATCTGTACTATATTTTACTAATACAATCATAGAACCTAAATTTTGTATATTCCAATCTGTGTAAATATCAGCATTTAAAAAATTAGATAATAATAAAATAAAGAATATAATTTTTTTCATAAATATATTCCCCATGGTGATTTATATTATTAGATTTCATAATTATAAAAATAAAAAATATTCTATAACATAACTACTTCATAATATCTTCAATATTATTTGCAGGTATTATAGTTTTAGCTTCAAAAGTTTTAGTTAAATTCTTTATATTTTTAAAATTATCAAATGCTAATATTGTATCAATATTATTAAAATTAATGTTGTTCATTTTATTTCTTTCTATTAAAATAGAATATATATACTCATCTTCAACATTACCATTTTTTTTATTAACTCTCTGAGTATAACCAGATACTAATGTATTTTCTATTCTTGTTGAAACATTAAATATATATGCACTAAAGAAAAATGCCAGTCCGCATACGCATTTTAAATAATCTTCTTTTAATTCTTTTTGTGATTTTTCTTTTACTTTTAATTTTCCAGAAGATAAATAGTCTGCTTTTTTTGTTGGAATATCTTCTATTTCTGGCAAATCCAAATCTAAATATACAGATTTTTTTTCATAGTTGTATTCAAAATTTATATTAAATTCAATAGGTAATTCCATATCATCAATTATTTTTGTTATTGTATCATTTACAAAAATATCATCACCAGATAATATATCATTTAAATATTTTTTTGTATTATTAAATTCTTCCTCAAATTCTTTGTCTAATAATAATTTCTTATCTTTCTCTTCTTTATAATATAATTTTTCTTTTGTTAATTCATCTTCTGTTTTTAAAATTTTCAAATTATTAAATTCATTATCTATAAATTCTTTCTTTCTTTTGGAAAAAGTCCAAAATGGCCATAATCTTATTTTACCTTTTGACAAATTAACAGCTTCATTATACAATTCATTTTCATTTAATTCTTCTTTAATGAAAGGTTTAATAGTATACTCTTCTTTTACCAAATTATTTAAATTATTTTTAATCTCATCTTCTGTTACAACTTTAGGAGTTAATTTATATATATCAATAAAAGATGTTTCTTCTTTATCTATCTTATCTTTTAATTTAGCATATAATTCTTCTTTTTTTTCTTTATAAGTTTCAGACCTTTTAATTTTTTTTATAATATTTTCATCTGTAATTTCAATCTTATCTTCATTAAGAATAACAATTTCTCCGCTATCTTCTTTAATACTTAAATAAAATAATGTACTACTATTATAATCATCATCGTAACTATTACTATTATAAGAATAATTTTTCTTTTTAGAAGAATATGTTTTATATGTATTTTTTGAACTTCCTAATACTTTATTTCTAGTATATAAACCTGTGCCTGGAATTGAAGCATTTACATATCCGCCTTTTTTACCATAATTAAAAGATAATCCTTTTCCACCTACTGTAGCACTTAATCCTGATTTAGAAGATTAATTTTTAATCCTTTACATATTTTTATACTTTTTCTAAATCTCATTTTATAATCCTATATTATTTTTTACTAGATAATTATTATATTATATATAGATATATAAAAAAATCTACGAATTTAAATATATTTTGAAAACGTATTACGTATTTTTGATATATAATATGAACTATAGTATACATTAAAAATTATATGGTATAAAAATGGATAAAGAAATTAAAGACTTTAATAAAAATTTTGATGATGAAATTTTTGACATGGCATTCATACTTAAAAGATCATGCTGCAAATATAGTAAAATACCTTGGGAAAAATATGATACTTTATCTTCTATATTAATTTTTTACTTGAAGATATAGTTGATAATAATTATAAAGATGATGATTTAAATATCATATTAGAAAAATATTCAGAGATTATTTATTATAAAGATGAAGAATTAGGCAATTTTGAACTTAATAAAGATATAAACAGTTTTAAGAAAGAGATGCCTTGGACTAACAATAATATTTTAATCTTCTTTGATAATATTAATGAATCGTTTAATAAAAGAAGCGTTGATATAATAAAAAAAATACTTGCTAATAAAAAAGATATTGATAGGAAATTAAAAGAGTGTGCGGCAGAAAGCATATTTAAGCCTCATAATATAGAGAGAGAAGAATTCATAAAATCAATAAGTTTAACATCTATAAGCATATATTGTGAAAACTGCATAACATTTTATTTTAAAAACAGTGATGGACACACAATACCAGTAAATAGTGATTGGGATTTTAATTTTAAACCGATTACTCAATTAATGTTTTTTTAAATTTATATCACATTCACCGCACGCTAAATAAAGCTTAAAATATAAGTTTATATATAAATTCAAATTTTATTGTATTATATAAATTTGTTTACCGTGCGTTAAAGTATTGAATAATACTTTTTATATTTTTAATATGTAGTATAATAATAAAAAATGATTGGGGCATTATTTATGGAAAATAAGGAAAATATAGATTCTAATAATTAAACAAGTAAGAAAGAAAAAAGAAATTATCAAATGGATAATTATAATGTAATGATTAAATTATTTATATTATCTATGATAGTTTTTGCGGCACTTTATTTTGCCCATAATATGCTGGTTTCATACAGACTTGATAAAGCTATGGAAAGATATTCAAGCCCATTAGAAAATATTATTATCACTAAAGAAGAGTTTTATACTAATGTGATAATAACAGAGATAGAAAGCAATAAATTTATCACTAATAATATAATATTAAAAAGCTCGTCAATAGAAGATTTGCAAAACGCATTCACAGAAGCAATAGACAGCCATACAAAAAATCTTTAAATATCAATGAGCGAAATAGTGAAATCATCATCGGATACATTAAATTTCTGGTTTGCTTTTATATCGGTAGTAATGATAGTGTTCTCATTTGCAGGAGCATTTGTAAATAATAATATTTTAAATGAAGCAAGAGAACAGTTAAGTAATGTAGAAAAAGAAGCAGAAAAATCTCTAGGTCAGATAAAGGAAGAAACTGATAAAATAATAAAAATGTAAAAATAAACAGCGAATTGAATTTAGGCTATCAGGCACACCAAAATAAAAAATATAAGGAAGCCATAGACTACTTTACAAAAGTTATAGATCTTGATGATAAAAATATATATTGATATTTTAATAGAGCATTGGCTAAAGCAGAGTTGAAACAATATGAAGAAGCGATTAAGGATTATGATAAAGCCATAGAATTAGATGATAAAGATTCATCTGCTTATTACAATAGAGGAAATGCTAAATTATATTTAGAGCAGTATGAAGAAGCGATAAAAGATTATGATAAAGCTATAGAATTGGATAATAATACATTAATTTATTTCAATAGAGGACTAGCTAAAGCGGATTTGAAACAGTATGAAGAAGCAATTAAAGATTTTTCTAAATGTATAGAAATAGACGAAAGCTATATAAATGCCTATAATCAAATAGGTTTATATAAAACTAAATTAGCGAATATTGAATTAAAAAACAATAATATTTCAAAAGCAAAAGAGTTATTAAATGAAGCTATAGAGTATTGTGATAAAGGCATTGAAATAGTTGATGATAATGCTGAAATATATGACACTAGAGGGTATGCTAAAACTAAACTTGCTAATATTGAAAGAAATAACGGCAACATAGAAAAAGCCGTTGAAATATATAATGAATGTTTGAAAGATTTTTATAAAGTTGAAGAATTAGAAAAAGAAATACCAGAAACTTTTAACAGTATAGGATACATTAAAAATATACTTACCAATATTCAAAAAGAAAGTATTTCTGAAGAAGAACATAAAAAATTAAAATCTGAAGCTTTAGAAAATTTTGAAAAAGCGTACAAAATAGCTAATGATAAATTAAAACCAAAAATGGAAAAGTACTTGATAAAGCTTGCAAAAGAAAATGACATCGTGGGTATAGAGTTTTGTACTAAAAATGGTATTGATTATAGTAAATAAGTTTATATGTTATTTTTATAAAAAATTAATCATCATAAATATTTTTTCTATGTCCAATATCTATAACTAGAATAATTAATTCGTTATCAATAATTTTGCTTATAATTTTATACAATATTTTACATATTCTGTAATAATTAATTTTAATGTATAAAATTGGAGTCTTTCGCGGTAGGCGGACTTTGTCTGCTTCTTTGTGCCAACAAAAGAAGTTGGGGTGTGGGGGCTAGTCCCCACAAATAACCTAAATTTGAAATAATATTTTTGACAAAATGAAATTATATCACTGCATATTTACAATCTTTTTTTACTTCATCAATAGAATATAATTCTTCACCTTTTTGTAATCTTTTTTCTGCTTCTAATCATAATAATCTTCCAAATATTCTATAATGGCGTTTTCTATTAATTTGCTTTCTGATATATTCTTTTCTTTTGCAATATTTTCTATATTTTTTTGAGTGTTGGAGAAAGTTCTAATACCATATTTATATCCTAAATTTAAGTATTGAATTCAATATATTTTATATTATAATAGTATAAATTACAATATAGAGGTTTTAATGTATAAAGATTATAAATTTAAAGTAGATGAATTATTAAATAATGGTAAAGCCAAATTAGTAGAAGTTACAAAATCAGATGACGGAAAATCTTTTGAAAAAAAGGAAATAAATTTGAATGAACGAGATACAGATGGGTATAAACTTTTAAAATTAATGCTCGAAGATTTAATAATAAGATACTCAGCAAAAAAATAAATTTATATAAATTAAATATTTTTATTTATTTAAGGAAGAGTTATGAATAAAGAAGAAGCCAAACAAAAAATAGAACAATTAACAGAAACTATTAACTATCATAATAAACTTTATTATACAGATGATAACCCTGAAATAGAAGACTATGAATATGATAAACTTTTCAGAGAATTAGAAAATCTTGAAAGAGAGTTTCCAGAATTAAAAAGAGATGACAGCCCTACAAATAAAGTGGGAGGCACTATATTAGAAAAGTTTGAGAAGTTTGAACACCCTATTGCTATGTACTCCCTTTCTAATGTTATGAATGAAGAGGAGTTTTTGGATTTTGATAACAGAATGCAAAAAGAACTTAATGCAAGTAAAATAAAATACACTGTTGAAAATAAATTTGACGGACTTGCTTTAGAGCTTATTTATGAAAAAGGAAAACTCACAGTTGCAAGCACAAGAGGAGACGGACAAGTTGGGGAGAATGTTACTAATAATGTTAAGATGATGAGTAATGTTCCTAAAAGCATAAAAGAGAAAAATAAACTCATTGTAAGAGGAGAAGCATTAATAACAAAAAAAGATTTTGAAGCATTAAATAAAGAGAGAGAAGAGCTTGAAGAGATCCCTTTTGCCAATGCGAGAAATGCTGCTTCTGGCGGATTAAGACAATTAGACAGTGCTGAAAGTAAAAAAAGAAGATTAAAATTCTTTGCCTATCAAATAGCTAATTATAAAGATTTTGATTTAACTAATGAATATAAATCAATGGAGTTTTTATCTGATTTAGGCTTTACAGTGGAAGGCGTTCATGCAAATATTGATGCTAAAAAAGTATTAGAAACTTACTACGATATACAAGAAAAAAGAAGCAAAATGGATTATGAGATTGACGGACTTGTAATAAAAGTTGATGATGTGAAGTATCAGGAGAAGTTGGGATTTTTATCGCGTGCCCCAAGATTTGCTGTAGCTTTTAAATTCAAGCCTGAAGAGAAAGAAACTTTATTAAAAAATATAGAAGTACAAGTAGGAAGAACAGGTGCATTAACTCCTGTTGCTAAATTAGAACCCGTGCAGGTTGGAGGCGTTACCGTTTCAAATGTTACGCTTCATAACCCTAATGAAATAAAATCAAAAGATATAAGAATAGGAGATACTGTTGTAGTTATACGCTCTGGAGATGTTATACCGAAGATTACAAGAGTGGTATTAGAAAAGCGTCCCAAAGACAGCAAGCCTTTTGAGTTTCCTAAAAAATGTCCTGTATGCGGAGGCGATACTGCTGTAACTGACGGCGATGTAATAGTGAGATGTATTAATGAAGAGTGTCCTAGTAAAATAACTAAATATATAGAATATTTTGTTTCAAAGCCTGCTATGAATATGGAGCGAATAGGCAAAGAATGGATTGCAGCATTTACAAAAAGCGGACTTGTTAAAACTCCGGCAGACCTTTATAAAATAACAAGAGATGATTTGTTTAAGTTTGAAAGAATGGGAGAGAAATTAGCAAGCTACATGCTTGAATCTATTGAAAACAGCAAAAGCACCACTTTAAAAAGATTTATATATGCATTAGGTATTCGTCAGGTTGGTGAAACTACTGCGGACTTACTTGCTAAATATTTTACTTCTATAGACAATTTCAAAAATGCTTCTATTGAAGACCTGCAAAATATTGAAGGCATAGGCGAAATAAGTGCTAAAAGTATTTATGATTTTCTTCATAATGAAAAAACATTAAAGCTAATAGACGATTTACTTGAAGCAGGAGTTAATCCGGTATTTGAAAAAGTAAAAATAGTAGAATCTCCTCTCACTGGAAAGAATGTTGTAATAACAGGATCAATAGAAGGTTTTACAAGAACTTCAGCAAAAGATACCGCAGAGAGATTAGGGGCAAATGTTCAGTCTGCTGTATCAAAAAACACTGACATTTTAATAGTAGGTGAGAAAGCTGGAAGCAAACTAAAAAAAGCTCAGGATTTGGGTATAGAGATAATGGAAGCTTATGAGTTTATAAAGCTTGCTAATAGCTAAAATATTAAATAAAAAATAATAAATGCATAAATAAAGGCTGTAATATTACAGTCTTTATTTATTACTTTTTTATAAAAATATATTATTTATTATTGATATTTAATATTTTTAAATTTATTAAATCTCTTTTATATGATTTTTACATCATCATTAGATTATATTTATGATATCATTAAACGCACGGTGAACTTTATTCCTATATATAATAAAATCAAAATTATTAATCAATCAGTATTAAAAAATCTACTCTGCGTGCGTATATGACTGCTTTTAAGTTTTGTATATATTGAATTTTTATCAGTTTTTTAGGTTATAAAAATTAATAAAATATTAATACTAAATTATATGTTTTTTAACTATGTATAAATATAGTGTGCTATTATATCGTCAATTTAACTTAAATTAATAATTTTTGTTATAATATTAAAATTTAAATATAAAAAACATAGATGAAACAAAATAAAAAAAGATTCTTATTATCATATTTAGTTTTTATATCAGCAGTAATTCTATTTATTGTAATTTTTTCTATTTTAGGAAATATGGATAGAGTAGGGTATTTATCAAATTTCAATCATATATTAGAAAATAAGTATTATTTCACATTAAAATTTAACAGCAAAATTTTTAAGAATAATAAAATATATAGAGTATACCCAAATACAAATGAAATGCCTGATAATGTTACAAATATAAGATGGAGCGGAAGTTATTATGGGAATTTAGTTCTTGATGATTCAAGTATACAATTAAAAGAAAATGATAAAATAGAAAATGTTAAATATAAACTTAAAATACAAAAGAATGTATTCTTATTTTTATTATTTATAATAATAGTTTTTCCTGCAATTTATTTTTATGTTATACCTAATATATATTATCATTATAAATCATATATTTTCTTTTTTGTGCTGAATTCTTTTTTGTATTTAATAACTTTAAATTTGATAATGCCTTTATTTTCCATGATGAGGATTGATTTTAATATATATGATTTTTTATACACTTATGTATTTGTAATGACAGCTTATAATTTGCTTTTATATTATCCATCTAATTTAGACAATATAAAAAATATTAGAATAATATTTACAGCTTTATTTTCTGTTATATCAATATTTTCATTTTTTGTTATAGAGTCAATAAGTTTAACTGTACTTAATATGGTTATATTATTTTCAGATATGCCAAATCTTTATTCATCACTTATTACAGTTCTTCCTATGCATCTAAAAATTATAACTATCATTGTGAGTATAATATATTTTTCTTCTTTGTTAGTTTTTGCTATATTATTTATTTTTAATATATATAAAATCTTTATGGAGAGAAGTAAAATATTATCGGCAGTGATGACAGCTTTTATAATATTTGCTGTATTTTATTTATTTTTAAAGCCTAAGAATATAGATATATGGAGCATAGACTTTGTAAGAAATGCTAAAAGAAATGGAATTATAAATACACTTAATTACAGGATAAATTATGATAGACTAAATGAAATAAAACCAAGTTTAGGATTAGTATCGGATTCTATAAAATTATTAAAAGAATATGAATCTAAAAGAGATATTTCAAAACTTTATTTGCAATCTACAAAAAATATTTTTGATAATATAAAGAAATTAGATGATGGTATGCATTCTATATTGATTGAAGCATCTAGTAAAAATAGCAACTTTATATACAATAATGAAAATATAGATTATGAATATATAGAACTATTAAAAAGCAATTATCATGATATATATACTAATTTAGAAATATCAATTACAAATGATTTGTCAAAAATAGAAGAATTAAAAAAATCTTTAAAAAGAGATGTGTATTTAATATTCTTAGAATCTTTTTATGATTACTCACATTTTAAAAAATTATTTAATAAAGATCCTTTCCCTAAAGAGTACAGAAAATGGGCAGCCTCATCAAGAAAAATAGCACCTAATGTTAATAACGGAAGTTTTTATGCAAGACTTTCCGGACTTACAGCCTCAAGTCCTCTTTATCCTAAAACACAATCGGAAAAAATAGAAAATACTTTGCCGGATTTGCTTACAAAAAACGGATATAATACAATAGCTTTGGAAGAGGCATTGAATACTTATAATTTAAAAACTTTTTATCCTTCAATAGGTTTTAAATCTCAGGTATTTGGATTGGGTACTACAAATATTAATACATATTTAAGCACAAATATTGATAATTTAGGAACTCCTGTATTTGCTTCAGGCTTTACTATTTTAGGGCATACTGATTCGCATTTGTCTAATGATTTGAACTTCGCTGAAAATAATAAAAACTTTTTAGATAATTTTGATGGTAATGATAAACTTCATATAATAGAAACTATTGATAATTCTGCAATGACTGCCATAAATATTATAGAGATAAGAGATACCATTTTAAAACATTCACCTAATGCAATTATAATATTTAAGCATGATCATCTTTATCCCTATTTGAAAGCCATAATAGAACGTTCTAGTATAGATGAGAATACAAAAACTAATTTTTTAAATGATTATAAGCCTTCTCCTATACTCATTTGGGACGGTACTAATGGAGCATACAAAGCACCTGAAAATTTTACACCTGAAAATATACCATTATTTATAGCAGTTAATTTGAATATAGATTATACAAATAGTGCGATATCTCTTTTATATAAAGAGGAAATTAATAATACTATCAGCACTTATAATAGATTTTATTATACAACAAATGATTCTATTATCGATAATAGTGAAGTTTCAAATATGACAATATTTAAATATGAAAATGCTCAAAGAATATTATCGCAGGATATTTTTCAGGGAAAGAAACATTATTATAATTTGATAAAAGAATTAACTAATAATTAAAATTATTTTTATTATTGCTCAGCAATAAACTCGCTTATAGTTAGCTGACAACTAAAGTTATCAGCTGCTCGTTTATTGCTTTCATTTTTATTATTGCTTTAATTATCAAAGCCGACTCTAATATTTATTTTATTCTCTTCTTCTTGAATCTTTCTTTTTAATTCCTTATTTTCCAATTTTTTATTATTCCTGCTTTTTAAAATTTCAAAGAATACTATAATAGCCCTTTCACTTGGAGGATTATATTTATGTATTATTCTTCTAGTTTTTGACTCTTTGCCTTCTTTATCAGTTTTTATTTCACTTATGATTTCTTTACTGTAATAGCCTAATGCTTTTTTTATCAATGCATTTTCTATTTTTATTTTAACATCTTTAAAATATTCTTCTTTTGCTTTTCTTATTTTTTTTATTAAACTCTTTTTATATTTTTTGCTTGATTTATTAATATAGTCTTTTAAATCATTATAGTTTATATTTAGTTTTTTACTTATTTCTTCAAATGTAGGATTATATTCTTTTATAATTTCGTATATTTGTTTTTCTGTTTCTTTATTATATTTTTTATTCATAAAAATATCCTCTATAAATTTATGCTATAAAATAATCAAAAAATATAAGTTATTATGAGCATTTTATAAAAAGGCTATTACTATAAATAATAATTACTATATAATAAAAAATATCAAATATATTATGGAATATACGATGATTAAAAAAATAGCAGTATTATATTTATTTTTATTATTTTTAATATCTTGTAATGCTAATAGTGATGGTTATACATCTGCATCAGCAAAATACAAAGAAGCTCCAAGAGAAAGTAAAGGATTAACTAATTTTACAGGTATTTGGCAGGCTAAATTCCCAAATAATAATTGCAGTATTGTAGTAGAAAGTACAGGAAATGTATTATATAATGATTTTTTAGCTTCATCTATAGAAGATTTAGGAAATGACAGATATAAAATGAACATATCTGCAGATAAAAATTTTTCTATTACATTGAAATTTAAATCTTATACTGAAGGAACAGTTGAAGATGATAATTTTGGAATAGGAGTATTGACAAAATCAGAATGATAAAAAACTTTATTTTAGTATTGAATCTTTTACATTAAATATTTTTATTTTTCTATATTATTTTCATCATTTTCTTCTTCATTATTATTGTTGTATTCATCATCATCGTCTTCTATCATATTGCTTGATACATAATCTCTATTTAAGAAAAATAATGTTATAATAATCTGAAAATATGTGTTAAATATATATAGAACTATCATAGCAATAAAATATGATAATAATCCCTCTCTGTTTTCTGTAGAAGCTGGAAAAATAGTCATAGCGAATACTTGCTGAAATAAAAATATAAATCCCAATAAAAATAAAGTTTTAAAGAATTTAGGTTTTACTAAATAAAAAGAATATTTTAAAGCATCTATTCCCCAAGTATGTCTTAAAGCACAGATATTTTTAATGAACACAAAAAATACTATAAAAGCAATACCCGGAACAATGAAAAAAGTAGCTCCTAAAAATACTAATATAAAATATATAAAAGTTGTAAATATGGTAGGCAATAAAAATTTAAAGCTTCTTATTATAGCCCAAGTTGCACTTTTAATATTTCCATAAATTAATCTTTCTACCAATAATGATACAGATATGGCAGAAATAGTGTCTAATAATAAAGAAAGAAATATATTTACATAGAATCCTATAGTAACATCATTTTTGAACCAATTAATGAGATCCTCATAGGTTTTCAATTTTTCAGGATCAAATGTATTTATTGGAAAATAGATGGCTGTCAATATCAAAGGCAGGCAGCATATTAAAGAAAGTATAATAAAATTAGCAAAGTTGTGTTTAAATAAAGAAAAAGAAATAGTAAATAAATCTAAAGTTTCAAAATCTCTTTTCTTTAATTCATTTCTTAATGAAAACATATATTTCCTTATAAAATTAAAAATGTATTTCTTATTATCGTATAATTATATATAAATTAAAATTGTAACATGATTTTAACCTATAGTAATTTAAATTACAAATATATTTTGGAATAATAATTTTAAGATGATATTCTTTAATAAATTAAAATTATATAAAATATAAAAGTTTCTTTATGAATATATATAACCTTTTATTTTTTATAACTATATTACCCCGCCCGCCCGCCCCTAAGTTTATTTAAAAAGCATGCAAATAAAAAGACTAGGCTCCATTTAGAAAACCTAGCCTTGATTAACTAATAATATTTTTAATTATTATTTAGCATTAATAGCATCTATTATTTCAGCACATTTCATGTACATTCTAGGAATATGGAAAGGTCCTTTATACATATTTCCTTTTAAGTCGGTGGATATTCTTCCGTCTCTGTGAAGATATCCAAACCATTCGCCGTATTCTGTATCAATAAATTTTTTAGTATATTCTTTTACTGTATCATGTTTTTCTAGATACTTATTATCTTTAGTGAAATAGTAGCAGTATAAAGCGGCAATAGCAGCTTCAGTCTGAGGCCACCAGAATTTCATGTCATGATGATATTCGCTTTTAGGCTTTCCAAGTACATCCATATACTGAATAATACCGCCGTACTCTTTATCCCAGCCCCATTCCCACATCCAATCGAATATTTTTAGTCCTAAGGCTTTTAGTTTTTCATCATGTCCTCTTTCTATAGATTCTCTTAATATGAACCAAGATGATTCTATAGCATGACCTGGATTTAATAGTCTTCCTTCAAAGTGATCTTGTAAAGTACCGTCTGGATTGCATTGTTCTAATACTGCTTTTTTATCTTCATATAGGAATAATTGTATATTGGAAAGAAGATTATCTATATATTTATTGTAATAATCCTTATTTTCCGGATCAGCTTTTCTTAATTCCTGAACAGTAGCAAGCATTATCATAGGAGGTCCGAAAGCTATAGTAGGTCTGTTAACGGCATTAAATTTTGGTATAAGCATTCCTTCTTTCTGATATCTGTCTATATCATCTAATATTTTTCTTGCCTTTTTAGCATAGCTTTTATCACCGCTAGCTCTTGAATATGCAGCCATAGCTATAAGACAGAATGTTTCTGAATAATAGTATCTTAATCTTTTTATAATTGGCTTACCGTCTTCAGTTACTCTGAAAAACATTCTTCCGTCGCCTTCTTTATCAAAACAGTATTTTTCCAAAAAGTCTATTCCCAATTTTGCAGCTTCTAAATACTCATCTTTTTTTTCAAAGTCAGCATAAAGAGTAGATAATACCCAAGCAAATCTTCCCTGAAACCATACGGATTTATCGCTTTCTATAAGGCTTCCTTTTCTGTCTAAAGCAGTGTAGTATCCGCCATGCTTTTTATCAAGACCGTTTTTAAGCCAAAATGGTATAACATTGTCTTTGAGCATGTGAAGATACTCGTTTTTTACTTCGTTTAAATTGCTCATAAAAATTCCTTAAAATCAAAATAAGATTTTCTTAAAAATAATATGTTAATATTAACAGATTGGTATTATAAAATCAATAATAAAAAACATTTTTATTTGATAAAAGTTGACTATTTTTTAGATTTAGTATACAATAATTTAGATTAATCTAACAATATAAAAATAGGAGTGAACATATATGACAACTTTAGAATATATTAATACAAATGAAACTATATATAATTTATGCACTAAATATCCGCAAATTAAAGAAATTTTATTTGATTTGGGATTTGATAAGATAAAAAATCCAATGATGTTTAATACTGTATCTAAGTTTATGACTTTGAATAAAGCTATCAAAATGAAAGGTATTGACAGTGAAAAATTAAGAAAAAAATTTAATGAGCATGGTTTTAATTTTGAAAATGATAGGAATGGTATATTGAAATCACTTATAGTAAAACTTCATTGCGGTGAAAGTATAGAAGAAATTAAGAGAGAATTTGAAAATAAGTTAGTTAAAGTTTCTGCTGAAGAAGTTCATAATGCTATGCATGAGCTTGTTAATAACGGCATGAGTATAGATGAGGCTAAAAGATTTTTTTATATAAGAACACTTGTTTTAAAAGATGCTATGGATAATAATACTGAAATTGATTATAAGGCTATAGATATATTGAAAAAAGAAAATAGATATATAGAAAAATTATTAGATGAAATTATAGTAAATGATAATATTAATTTATTAGAAGATCTTTATAATAATATTAATAGACATTACATAAAAAAAGAAAGTTTATTTTTTGCAGCTTTGAAAAAACATGGCAATGATGAACCTTCAAAAGTAATGAGTAAAGTTGATAGAGATATATTAAATGAGTTAAAAGATATTATTTCTTATTATCAAAAAAATAATAATCAAATTAATTTTGAAAGTATGAAATTATTAAAAGATCATATTTCAGATATGATTTTCAAAGAAGAAAATATATTAATACCTCTTTCAGTTTCTGTACTCACAAAAGAAGATTTTGATGATATAGAAATTAAGTACGGTAAAAATAGCTAATATTTTTGTATATTCTTTTTTTATTAATAATAAATATTTAATTGACTATTAATATATATACTATATAATTTGAATAGTTGGAGTTTATTATTTATGGAAGAGAAAAGTGTTTTATCATTTATAAAAACAGTATCTAGTATTCCTCTTATAAAAATAGATAAGCATAAATATTTGGTTAGTACATTTGCTTCAGAATATCCTTCTCTTCTTAATGACATATTGGAGAAAGGAGCTTATGATGCGGGTGTGCCATTAAATATAATAGAAGCAAAATCAAGAGAAGCTATTAATTATGAAATAGGTAAATCAACAGCTATATCATTTGTTTCGGGTCTTCCCGGAGGTATTATTGGTATAGGAGCAGTTCCTGCAGATACGGCACAATTTTTGATGCATGCTTTAAGGATAGTACAGAAGCTATGCTATATATCAGGTTTTCCAAGTTTTACTTTAGGAGATTCAATGACGGATGATGAGGCTTGTCTTGCTGCCGTATATATTGGCGTAATGTTTGAAGATAAAGAGGCTATACTTGCTTTAAACAGTATATGGAAAGCTATAGCTGAAAAGAGTATGAGAATAGGTTTTAGAGTAACTTCTGTGGTTGGATATGCTGTTGCTGCAAGTATATTAAAATCTATAGGTATAAAAATAAGTTCTAAAGGTTTTATGAAATCTGTTTCAAAGGCTGTACCTCTAATCGGCGGTGCAGTATCAGCAGGTTTTACATACACTAGTTTGCAGAAAATGTCTAATAGACTTTATAATAAAATTAAAGAAAGCAAGTATTCAATAAGCTGATTTTAACGGATAATTTATGATAAATGATAAAAATAAGAAAGAAGATTATGTAGAAATAAATGAAGAAGATATAGAAATATTGGGTGAAGACGGAATATATAGAAAGTATGAGGTATATAAAAGGCATCAAAATAAAAATAAGATGAAATTAAGATATTGGCTTCCTTTTGTTGCTGCGGTTATTTATACTTTATCTCCTATAGACTTAATTCCGGATAGAATACCAATAGGAAAATTAGATGATATACTGCTTTTGGTGATATCATTTATTTACGGCATAAAAAAGGCTAATTTCTCTTACAATCCTATAATAAATGTAATTATTAGAAATATTATATTATCAATAACTATTACGGGATTTGTTATGATGATTATCATATATATACTTGCTGTATTGTTATAATAAAATTAAATTAAGGAGTTCTATATTATGAATAGAATATCATCAAGCAATATAACAAAATTAGAGGATAATGAAGTATTTGTATTTGGGAGTAATACTCAAGGAGCACATGGAGGAGGGGCTGCGAGATTTGCTATGAATTTTGGTGCTGTATACGGACAAGCATTCGGACTTCAGGGTAAAACATTTGCTATACCTACAGTTGATTATACAAAAAGCGGAAAGATGGCGGTATCTGAAATAAAAAAGTATGTAGATAAGTTTTTAGCTTTTACCTTGGAGCATAAAGAGTTAAAATTCTTAGTAACAGAAATAGGATGCGGCATAGCAGGTTTTAAAGTTGAAGAAATGTCAGAGCTTTTCAGAGAGGCTTTAAAAGATGAATATAGTAATGTTTATCTTCCAAAGAGGTTCGTAGAATATTTAAATTCATAATACATCTATTAATTTAGTTTTGAAACAGTTTAATATACAAAAATAAAGCCCACAGAATATAATTAAATATTATGATTCTATAGGCTTTTATTTATCAACAATATTATTTCTTTAAATGTATTATTTCTTAATGCTTTTATTTCCGCCTTCTTTACTGTTCATCAGTGCTTCTTCTGCTTTAAGCATTCCAGGAGTTTTTTCAATTTTATTAAGATTGGCATTATCAGTTTTTGAAACTTCGCTTTGAACAGCAGAATTTATTTCAGCTTCAATAGCAGATCTCATATCTCCAAATTCATTATTAACTTCGTCCGCATTATCTTCATTACCTGAAGGTCTTATAATCTGAGCTTTATCAATCAAAGAAGATTCAAATACTTTAGCAGCCTCATTTTCACTTTGTTCCTCTCTAACCTGAGAAACAGCAGCAGCTTCAGAAGCCATTAAATCACCGCTGGAATGTACTATCATAACATCTTCAGGACGAACAGTTATAAGTCCATTATCAGTTCTAACGGCAAGTGCCACTCCTGTATCATTTTCCATAATCATTTCAACAGGTCCTAAGAATCTGTTTCCAGCCTCATCCATAACTTCAACACTCTTTCCAAGCATAGAATATCCTGTTTGGCTTGAATAAAATGTTTTCATAGAATCAAGATTTTTATTAACCTCAGTCATTTGTTCAACAGATGAGAATTGTGCTAATTGTGCAATCATATCTCTGTTGTCCATTGGAGAAAGAGGATCCTGATGGCTCATTTGTACTGTAAGGAGTTTCAAGAAAGCATCTTTACCCAAAGAGTTTTGTGTAGGGTCTCTCTCAAAATTATGCTGCAAATTGAAAGCTCCTACCTCCTGTTTTAATATTTTTATTTCTTTATCTGACATTCTTAAAGCATCTGCTGATATCATTTATACACTCCTTGCAAAATTATTTCTCACATTTATTTTTAGAAACTATTAAATAAGTAAATTTAATTTTCTTTCAGGCACTATATATGCTTTTATATCTGCTTTTACTTCCTCTACATTATTATTTTCAGAAGCAAATCTGTTTCCAATATTTTCTAATTCTTCTCCAAAGCCCCCTTCATTATTAGGCATATCCTGTCTAAGCATTACATCAAAACCTTCTATATTAATGCCTATTTCACTTAATGAAGTTATAACAGTATCTAAATTTTTAGTGAAAATGTCTTTAACATCTGCATTATCTACAAATATTTTACCTATTAAATTGTCTCCGTCCATACTGATTTTTAATCTTACTTTTCCAAGATATTCAGGATTAAGACTCATTAATACTTCGCTTTTACCGTTATTAACAGCAACTTGGGCTTTTTCTACCAATTTTCCCATTAAGTCTTGGAATTTTATCATATTATCAGTAAGGTTTGTGCTATTATGAGTTTTTGATACATTATTGTTATAATGATTATATCCTTTCAAATTAGCATTCTCAGCAGAATCTTTCATATTGATTATAGTAAGTTCTGCTCCTTTATCATCTGATATAGTATTATTTAAAGTGCTGTTATTGTTTTTTATTTCAGCAGTATCTTTTTTATCTGCATATTTATTTTCTATATTATTCATATCAATATTAGCATCTGCAGCAGCATTATTATCAATCTGCATAGCATTGTCTTCAATACTGATATCGTTAATATCTTTTGTTTCTATATTCTTATCATTATCTTTATTGGAAGCTATTTTTATCTCTTTGATATCATCTGAATTATCAATATCTTTTACTTCAATATTGTCTTCATTATTTTCAGCTAAAACTTCTTTTTTATCTTCGCTGCCGTCATTTTCTATCATAGCTTTTAATGCTTCCAAAGAATCAATCAAGTCTTCTAATTCTTTTTTGTCTTCTTCGCTTAATTCTTCAGCATTTAAAGATTCTATTTGTTTTTTTATATTTTCTATTTCTTCAGTCTTTTTTGTATTTTCTTTTTTATCAGCTTTAGCTAGGATATTTTCTTTAGTATCAGCTGTATTAATTTCTTTGGCATCAGCTTTTTTATCATTAGAAGTATTTTGTAAAAGGAGTTTAGCTTTTTCTTTTGTTAGAGCCAATTTTTCTTTAGATGATCTATTTTCATTGCCTGCGGCCAATTTCTTTGCTTTTTCTTCTATATTATCTTTATTAGATGAAGCATTTAATTCTTCTGACTTATTTTCTGCTTGTTCTTTTTTTGTATCATTTACTTGTTTTGCATCTTCTGCATTATGATTATCTGAAGCAGTATCTGTCTTTTTTAAGGCTCTTTCATCAGATGAAGAAGACTTTTCTTCTATAGTATTTAGATTATCATTAGCATCGTATTCATTATAATCATTATAATAATCATCATAACTATTATAATTATTTTCTTTATAATTTTCTTCAGTATTTAAATTCCTTTCTATTTTATTAGAAACACTTGAAGGAGCAGAATAATCTGTCTGAGTTTTATTTAGCATATTAGCAAAAGAATCATCATAGCTGTAATTATTCAAATTATAAGGGCTATTGTTAGATGAAACATTAGTATCAACAAAAGATAATAAATTGCCTAATCCATTTACCATAATTTACTTCCTAATTATTAGTTTATTACTATATTAATATTCGGAAGTATAAAAATTTACTTTACAAAAATATTATGTATTCTTGACATTTAGATATAAATATATATACTCTAATATATGTGGATTTGTTTATTAAAATAGCATTGATAACTTATTAATTAAATATTTTAAGGAGTTTTATAGATGATAGCAGAAGAAGTATTAAAGCATAATCTTAAAGGTGAAAAATGGCTTTTTTCTCCGAATATTCCAAATAAAAAATTGAATGGAGCATGTTCTATGCATCAAGGTTTGGAGCCAAATAAAATTATAGCTTTATTCGATATAACTTTATTAGGTTCCGGCAAATCCGGATTTATTTTAACCGGTGCTAAATTATATTATAGAGCATTTGTAGACAGCAGTGTTAAATTTGATGTGGAATATTCTAATATTGCTAGTATAAAAATTGTAAAACCTAAAAAAGAAAAATGTATTGAAATAGTAACTAAAGATGACAATGTATTAACCACTTACTCGGAAGATTTGTATGATTTTGATTATGATAATTTTGTGTCTGTAATAGATAAATTAATATCTGAAGAAAATAGCATAGAATTTAGAGAAGAGGATCAAAGTATTCCTTTAGATTGTGAAAAAGATATAGTGAAAATTGATTTCATAAAAATTTTATCGAATCTTTCTATTAATGAATCAGGTATACTTGATGATAAATCATATGCCCAAATAATACAGCTTATAGCAAGATTGGATTTTAATGCTGAATCAAGATTTAATATGAGAAGCTATATGCTAAATGAAAGTGATAGAATAGATAATACTATTTTATTAAAAGAAATAGAAGATAATATGGCTAAAAACCGCTTGCATGAGGTTCATATTTCACTTATGAAAGAAGCTATAAATGTATTTAGGGCACAAAAAGAAATAAAACCATATGTTAAAGGTGCTTATAAAGAAGAAAAAAAGTTTACAGATTTGCAGTCTCTTTTAAATGTTTCAGATGATGAGATATCGTTGATAGAAGATAGTATTATTAATGATGAAAAAATCTTTATGGATAGAGATGTATCAGATGATAAAATAAAAGAATTATTTACAGATATGGCAGGAAAGGCTGCAGCTGTAGGAGTACCTTTGGCAGCTGTTTATCTTACTGGTACAGTTGGTTTCAGTGCTGCCGGACTTACAAGCGGACTTGCAGCTCTTGGAATGGGCGGAGTATTAGGTTTTTCTTCTATGGTAACAGGTATAGGGGTTGCTTTAGTAATCGGGGTTGTTTCTTACAAATTAGTTGGCAGAGGAATAAGAGCCATCACTGGCGATGAATCAGAAAAGTATAAACAGAGAGAAACTTTATTACAAAATGTTGTGAAAAAATCACAAAGAACTTTGAATTTACTTATAGAAGATATTAATTATACAACTTTAAAAGTTGTTTCTTTAGTAAAAAATAATGAAGTTGATAAAATGGAAATGGAGGAATTACAAAAGCAAATTCAAGTATTAGCTTCATCTCAGGCTATAATCATGGGACAGTCTCAATATTCTGAAAAGGAAAAAACTATTATACATTTACCAAAACATTTAGATGTTAATAGACTTGAATCCCTTACTAGAGATGCTACTCTTAAAGATATTAGAGAAATTATATTGGAGTTTTATGAGGAAGAAGTTATCGAAACTGAAGAAGGTCAAAAAACTGTTATGGTTTTGCATGATGAAAAATTTAGTTTAGAAGAATTAGAAGAGTTATTAAAATGTTTTGATGATATAGGATATAATGACTTTAAAGAAATAGCATCTAAAGCAATAACTCAGGGTGTAGAGAATGTTGGTAAAAATATCGTTAAAGGTTTCGGCAGCTTTATGGATAAATTTGGAAAATAATATTTAGGTTAATTTTTATGGATAAAAAAGTATTAAGCGATGCTGAAAAGGCGATGTTAGTTCAGAAACATCAGGCTGATAAGGCTAAAGATAGTTTAGTAAATAATAATATGCTTTTAGATAAGTTGGAGGAAGAGTCTAAAGAAAAGCATAGAAAAATACTAGAAATGAAGAAAGAAACTGAAAAGTTAATGAATAATGCTGGTATAGATAAAAGTGCTTTAGAAAATGTTGTTATAGACAGCAAAAAGTCAGACAGACTTAGAAGAATGAGAGAAGCCAGAGCAAATATAAAAACTGAACAAATTATACAAGAGCATAATATTAATTTAGTTGAATTGATAAATGATGTTGATGATTGGGATACTTATATTCAAAAAGCAGAAGAATATGCAAATAAATACGATATTGATTTAGAATCTGATCCGTATAAGCAATTATTAACACCTGAAGAATATAAAAGTATAATTGATGAGTATCATTTGAAGTTTGGAAAAGTGGAATGGTGTGCGGCTGATTATGCTGTTGTAGGTCTTTCTGTGCTTACAGCAGTATTAACTGATTATTTTTTGGTAGCTGTTCCGCCTGTTAATACTGTTAATGGTATAAAGAATCAAATATATCAGGGTGTTGAACAAAAAGGAAGTCCTATAACTAAATTTTTATTGGAACAAAAAAATAAAGTAATGAGTGCCAAAAAAGGCGATAATAATATTCTTAGAATGTTAAAAATATATCAGGGTAAATTAGAACAATTTGCTAAAGTGCCTTTTGATCCATCTACTCATAGTGATGTTGCAGGATTAAATCCAAGAACCCATAGACTTCAATCTCTTGGTCATGATCCAATATTTGGAATAATATTTGGTGTAAGAGATATAATGACAGGACAATTTACTGCTATAGGCAGAGATTCTAAAGTTAATGTTATAGATATGACAGATAAATATTCTCCTGAAAAAAATCCTTTTATGGCTTTGGTAAAATGGTTTTGCCATATACTATCTGACATACCGACTACAAAAGGAATACCTGTTCCAGGGCTTACTTTTTTGCAGTGTATAAATGCTGATAGTCCTTTTTCTGTAGGTACTAGCGGAGTAAAATTATCTTTTAATGATTTAGCAAGATGGATGTATGTTAATGGATATACATTAGATCATTTTATTACTATGTCTATTGTACCTATGATAATAGAGCTTTTTATAGGAACATATTACACAGTAGCTAATTTTGAATTGCTTCATAAAATGGAAGATTATAAAAGAAAGGAAGATGTTAAACTGCAGTCTATGTTAGCTTTGGCTCATACTCTTACTATGGGGGGAAATATAGCTAAAATGGCTTTTATGGCTTGGAATCCTACGGCATTTAATCTTGCTGAATGTTTACAAATGGTTAAAACTTGGATGAAGCTTTATCAGGCAGAAAAAGCAAGAGATTTAAAAATTAATAAAAGCCTTTATTTGGGATGGGAAGAATTAAATGCTTCTTTTTTATAAATTGTATAAGATAAGACAGATATTAGCCTTGTTTGATACTCATAGTTTTTTAATTTAGTATTTTTTTATTAGTTTGGACTTCACAGTCGCAACATATTTTGAGTGCCTCCGAAATCTACTATTATTTTGTTATGCTTTCAATCTTACTCCTGTGTACAGGTGAAGTACACATTGCGGCAGTTGTTGGTTATAAAGGACTGAATATTTATAATTTTAAAGCTAAATAATTTTTATAATTAACCTTGTCAAGTAGATTTGAAATAAGTATATTATTAAAATATAATCTGTATTTTTATATTTATCCTATTAACAAATTGTGAAAAAAACATATAATATTAATATGCTTAATATAAATAATAAATATTTAAATCTCATAACAAATAAAAACAATACTCAAATCAAAGATGGAGATGTAGTAAGATACTCTATAATGAGAAAATTAGATAATGATAAAGCATTAATAAATATTATGGGCAATAAATTAGTAGCATTATTCAAAAACGGTATGACAGATAAAGGATTTGCTCTGGTTAGTAAAAAAAATGGAGAAGTAACTTTAACAATACTTAAAAATGCTGAAAGTTTGAAAGAAGCAAGAGAAAGCAGAATAAACAAGAACAATTCAAATGTTTTACTTAACATAACAGAGAATAATTCTGAAATTTCATCTATGCTCTCTCAGAAAGGTATAAAGCCTAGTTATGAAAATATAAGATATTTTGAAACTGTACTTAAATACCTTCCGGATTTAGATAGCGATAAGAAAAAGTTTATATTAAATGCAATGTCTAACGGAGTATATTTAACGGTAGAAGAAATAAACTCTTTAGGAAATATTTTTAAGCAGTTTAATGATATAATCCGCTCTATAAAAAACTCTAACAAAAATACTGAAATAACCGAAATATTACTAATGCTTGCTAATAGTGTTATTCAGGGGGATAATAATGACCCTAATCATTCTATTGCAGAAAATTTAAATAACTATATAAATACAAATGCGGGTTTTAATATATGGTTTATGCTCTTTGATATGCTTCAGGGCGAATTGTCTTCAGATAATTTTAATATGATGATGCTTATGCTGAAAGTTTTATCTGCAAATAGAAAAAACAGAAATTTTCAGGAAAATGCATTTATGATTCCTATACCATTTATTATAGACCAAGAAATTAAAGATGTATTATTATATATTAGCAAAGATGAAAATAATAAAAATAGATTAACATTTGTTATTTATGATGATAATAAAGAACTATGTAAAATAGATATAATTAAAGATGAGTATGATAATAAATATTTGATTACGGTGAAATTATTTGATAAGAAGTTATTTAATAAATTAAATAGTGTGAAAGAGAATATAGATAAAGAGTTAAGTATTTTTGACAATATAAAAATAAATTATGAAGGCTAAGTAAATGAATAAAAATAATAAGGATATAAAAAATGCTGCTGCTTTATTATACAATAAAGAAGTGCATAATGCTCCTATACTCATATCGAAAGGCAGCAATTACTTAGCAAAAAGAATGGTTGATATTGCAAGAAAGCATAAAGTACCTGTGGTTTCCAATGAGGATACGGCTAAGCATTTGATGCAGTTAGAAATTGGGGAGGAGATACCATATTCGCTTTATGAAGCTGTGAGTATAATATTAAAATATATATATAAATTAAAGGCAGAATAAATAATGGCAAAATTAACTAAAATAAATACTCAGGATATAAAAGCAAAAGCTGAAAAGAAAGATATATATTTGTATAATGATTTTCTTGCATCTACAGGGTATATAGATTTCAAAGAAGATGATATGCAAAGGCTTAAGAAATGGGATATTAATGAAGTATTTGTAGAAGATAATACTTCATTAGATATGGAAGTATCTGCAGATTTCGATAAATTTTTAAGGGAATATAAAGTATTTAAAAAAATATATTTCAATGTCATCAAAAAAGTTAGAAATAATTTAGGCGGATACAAAAATAATAATTTAGTTAATATTAATGAACTAAATGAAATTTTAGACGAAGTATTGGATATAGTTAATAGGAATTTGAGCAGTGTACTTCAGCTTTTTAATTTAACAAATTTTCCTAAACCTGATGAGTATTATGTGAGATCATTAAATGTTTCTTTAATATCAATGATTATTGGCCGTGCTATGAAGTTTTCCGAAAATAGAGTAAAAAAATTAGGAATAGGTGCTATACTTTATGATATAGGACTTGTAAAAGTTCCTGATAAGATTTTGAGTAAAATAGGTAAATTTACTTCAGAAGAATATGCCGAGGTAAAAAAACATACTGTCTACGGATATAAAATTCTTAAATCTAGTTTCCGATTTGAAGAAGATTTGGCTATGATATCACTTATGCATCATGAGTTTTATAATGGTAAAGGATATCCTAGAGGGCTTGCCGGAAATCAGATAAATTTATATTCAAAAATAGTTGCTATAGCTCATGCAGTTGAAAAAATGCTTAAACCTATGAGAATAGCATCTTCTGCTTCTAAATCAAAAGATAATAAATCTACATTTAGCTTAATGCTTGAAAAGAGCAATGAAAATAAAAAGAAATATGTAACTTTATACGATGCAGTCAAAGAGATTATACACGGTGCTAATACAAAGTATGATCCTAATATATCAAAAACTTTTGTAAGTATATTCACAGTGTATCCTATAGGTTCTATAGTTTTATTGAATGATAAAAGAAAAGGATTTGTTTTTGCTGCTAATCCGAATTTCCCTATCAGACCTATAATTAAAATAGTGTCAAATGAAAACGGTGAGTTTATAGAAGACGGAGAAACTATCAATTTATTAGAAACTAATCAACTGTTTATAGCTGGTGTTGACAAAGATAATAATTTTTTAGAGGAGGTAAGAACTAAAATATTAGATGCTGAAGAAAAAAAGTAATATTAAAAAATGGCTAACAAAAAAGATATAGGCAATCTAGGAGAGGATATTGCCTTAAAATATCTCGAAGAACTTGGTTTTTCTCTATTAGAACGAAACTTTAGAGGAAAAAAGACAAGAGGCGAGATAGATTTAGTAATGACAAAAGGAGTTGTTATTGTGTTTATAGAAGTAAAATATCGAAGACAAGGAAGTTTTGGATATGCAGCTTACTCAATATCTGAACGTAAGAAAAGAAAATTATATGAAACAGCTGAAGAATACTTAATCGAAAAAGGATTAAGTTTTAATCAAAAATGTTCCTTTGGGGCAGTTTTAATAGACGATACCCATTATAATCGTGAAATATCATTTATAGAAGATATATTTATTTAGGGGTATCGACATGAAAACAGCAGTAAAAATTAACCCTGAAAAAATAGATCTCTATAAGAAAAAATTAAAAGATGAGAAGTATATAGATAAGGCTATAGAAAGCATGGCTGGACACTTGATAAGTTATGTAATAGATTAATAATATAATTAAAGGCAGCGATATATTTGTATGAATATAATAGAACGAGGAAAGACTACTCTTTTACTTGAGAGTGAGAATCTGAGAGATTTATCTGATAAACTTGACAGTAGTTTTGAAAATGCGGTAAAAGAGTTATTTAATATTAAAGGCAGAGTAATAACTTCCGGAGTGGGAAAGAGCGGTCATATAGCTAGAAAGGCGGCTGCTACTTTTGCTTCTACGGGTACTCCGAGTTTTTTTGTTGATCCTAATGAATGTATGCATGGCGATTTTGGTATGATTACTAAAGAGGATTACTGCCTGCTGTATTCTAAAGGCGGTGAATCCCGCGAGATTATAGAGCTTGTAAATTGGCTTTGCCGTCAGAATATACCATACATTGCTATTACAAATGATATTAATTCTACACTTTCTAAGAATGCCAAAATTACATTGCTTACGCATGTTAAAGAAGAAGCTTGCCCTCTTAAATTAGCTCCTACTGTAAGCACTACGGCTTCTTTAGCTTTATCTGATGCTTTGGCTACTGCTTTAATGGAGCTTAGAGGATTCAGAGCAGAAGATTTCGCAATATTCCATCCGGGAGGAAGTTTGGGAAGACAGCTTGCTAAAGTTAAATCTATTATGCATACTGAAAATTTACCTATAATTAATACAAATACTTCATTGCAGGATGCTTTATTTAAAATTATAGAATGCAAATTAGGTATAGCTATCGTTGTTGATAATAATAATATTTTAAAAGGAATAATCGTAGACGGAGATTTGAAAAGGCTTCTTGTTAAAGACAATGATATGAAAAATATACTTTCAAAAGAAGTTAAATATATTATGAATACTTCTCCTAAAGTCATTTATGAGGATACTCTTATCGGAGAGGCTTTGCATATCATGGAAGGAAAGATCACTAATTTAGTAGTGGTAAACAACAACAATAATCCTATTGGTATAGTGCATATACATGATATTTTGAAGATAAAGGCATTTTAAAAATACTTAAAACAAAACGCATGGTAAATAATATTCTAAATATAAATCTATTAATAATATAATTCAAATTTCATCAAATAATAATTTAAATCATGCGTTAAGTAGATTGAAAATCTAATCAGCACTTGGGCGGGTGCTAATAAATTATAATCAAGCTATAAAGATAATTAATATTAAAATCCAAAGTAAATCAGTAAATTTTAAAGGGTGGGGTATGAAAATAGGTTTTAAAATTTATTTACACTTCCCACCCTTTAGGTTTTCAATTATTTCTGTTATTCTTGAAAAACAAAAATAAGGTAAGCATT
Source organism: Brachyspira hampsonii (assembly GCF_001746205.1). Lineage (NCBI taxonomy): Bacteria > Pseudomonadati > Spirochaetota > Spirochaetia > Brachyspirales > Brachyspiraceae > Brachyspira > Brachyspira hampsonii. Next base: position 558,470 of record NZ_MDCO01000012.1, on the reverse strand, counting down.
CATAATGCGTACTTAAAACTGTGATAATAATAAATAGTTTATGTTTTTTTTATTACTGCAAGATATTTTTATATATCTATATATTTGTTTAAACCATATAAAAAATAATTAACTATACAAATACATTGATTTTATCTTTAGTTCTTATATACTTATAAAATATAAAAATGTTAGGATATTTTTAATGTCGTATGTTTATTTTGGCAGTAAATGGGGAGATAAATGGATTTTAGATGAAATATTCTTTAAATATAATATATCATTTGTAGGATTTAAAGATGATGATGCAGATTATAAAAATGCTTTAGAGAAAATTAAAAATACATACATAAAAAAAGGCACAAAAATAGTTATTGCTGAAGGTATAAAAGTAAAAGCTGTAGGTATAGCTCTTTCAGATTCTATCACATTAGATAAATTAATAAAAGAATATGACAATAAAGATAAAGAACAAATTAAAAATTATCTCTCTTATATTGATGATACTATTTTATGTGTTAAAGCTAAATTGTACAAATTAAGTTTGGAAGATGAATTTAATTTTGGTTCTCAGGCAAGAAGGTTTTGCAATATTAAAGACAGCGTCACTAAAGATAATATAGATAAATTATTAAAAAAATATTCAGGAAACATGCATATGGAAAACTTAAAAGAAAACTGCATCAAACTTCTTAAAGAAAATTATAATATTGTATTTACAGGGGCCCCTGGTACAGGAAAAACCTATTTGGCTAAAGAAATAGCAAGAGAAGTAATGAAAGATAATACCGCTATAAAAGATTATAAAAAGTTCATAATAGATTATTATAAAAGCAATAAAGGGCGTTTAGAAAAGTTAAAAAAAGAGGGAGAAGAGTTAAGAGAGAAATTTGTAAAAAGATTTCCAATAGAGAGTTTAAAAAATATTAGCATAGATGATTATGCTGTAGGAAGAGGAGATAATAATTCATTTTGCTATTGGATTGAATTCGGACTTAAAAGAAAATTATTAGGAGGATTTTTTGCTGGAGGAGCTAAAACATATCTGCTATATTATGATAAAAATACTGGAAACCTAATGAATGAAACAAATAATAAAACTAATGATGAGCTTATAAAAGAAATAGGCAAAGAATTATATAATATGGCTACAATAGAAGATTATGATTTTAAAAATTCAGTATTAGACTTTAATAAAAGAAATGATTATTTGGCAATAAAAATATATAATTCATATCACCCTTATACATATTTTCCTATGCTGTCAAGAGAGTATATGCTTGATATATGCGATATATTTAACATAGAAAAAGATAATAATAGATATAAATTAAATAAAAATATAAAAAAATTTTTTGATGATAATCTAAAAGATATAGATTCGTATATAGTAAGAATGATATTATTAGAAAATTTTGATTTAATAAGCGGAAAAAAAGAATATTTAAATATAAATAATGATGATTACGGATTTGTGCAGTTTCACCCTTCTTATGATTACACAGATTTTGTTGAAGGATTAAGACCTATTAAAGACAGTAACGGCAATATGGTATTTGAAAGAAAGGATGGAGTTTTTAAAGAGTTCTGCAAAAATGCTTTGCAAAACAGAAGCAGTAAATTCGTATTTATAATAGATGAGATTAACAGAGGAGAGATTTCAAAAATTTTCGGTGAATTATTTTTTGCTATTGATACTGGATATAGAGGAGAAATTGGAAGAGTAAAAACACAATATAATAATTTGATTAGTAATGATGAAACAGACGATGAATTTGAAGACGGTTTCTTTGTGCCAGAGAATGTTTATATAATAGGCACTATGAATGATATTGACAGAAGCGTTGAGAGTATGGACTTTGCTATGCGTAGGAGATTTGCTTGGAAGGAAATTAAAGCTTCAGATACACAATATATGCTTGATAATGTTTTAGATAATGAAATACTAGATGAAGCTAAAGATAGAATGAACAAGTTAAACGAGGCGATAGAGAAAATCGAAGGCTTTAATTCTTCATATCATATAGGAGCTTCTTATTTCTTGAAATTAAAAAATTATTATCAAAATAATAATAAAGACGATGCTTTTGATATGTTATGGGAGAATCATTTGAAAGGGCTTTTATATGAGTATTTAAGAGGAATGCCTGATGCTGAAAATAAACTTGATGAATTAAAAAATGCTTATTTCTTAGATGATGATAATTAATTATTATATATTTAATTTTATAAGTTTATAATAAAAATAATAATATGACTAACACAAATAATAAAATTATTAAATTAAAAGATAATACTAAACATGAAAAATTAACAAGTATACAAGAAAATATTTCTGAAGAAGATATAATTTCAATTAAAGAAATATCAGGCAAAACTCTTTCTAGTGTAAAAGATAATATTATAATATTTCCTAACTCCATAAAAGAAAGTAAAGACTTGGAAGAAGAAAGCAGAATATTTGGTATTATTAATGACAGTATATATACTAATAATATAATGGGATTTATTAGCTATAAAAATATTCAAATAAAAATATCTTCAAGATTTTCAAATGATGATAATGATTATTTTCTGCACTACATGCTTATGAAAGTGCTTAATCTTAATATCATTAATTTGGAGCATAGTAAGGATTATGACGATTCATTTGATTTTTTGATTTATATGTTTATTAGTTTTTTTAAGAAAGCATTAAGACAGGGGCTTTTCAAACAGTATAAATTAATAAAACATAATGATTCTAATATAAAAGGAACTATTGATATTAACAGATACATAAAAAATAATATTCCTTTCAATGGTAAAATTTCGTACAATACCAGAGAATACAGCTATGATAATAATATAACACAATTAATAAGGCACACCATAGAATATATAAATACAAAGAACGGATATATTCTAAATTATGACAATGAAATAAAAAATTATATTCAGCAGATATTTTATTCTACTCCTAGTTATGAGAAAAATAAAAGAGAGAGCATTATAAATAAAAACTTAAAAAAATTATCTCACCCCTACTATTATGAATATGAGCCTTTAAGAAAAATATGCATTCAGATATTAAGGCATGAAAAATTAAGATATGGAAGTGATGATAACACTGTATACGGACTATTATTTGACGGGGCTTGGATTTTTGAAGAATATTTAAATACTTTTTTAAGCAAAATAAATTTTATCCATTCCGAAAATAGAACCTCAAAAAATGGTATAAACCTACTTAATAATGCTTGGAGAGTTTATCCAGACTTTTATAAATTATCTGATGAGAATAAAAATAATATAGTGCTTGATGCAAAATATAAAAGGCTTGATAATTATAATAATGAAAATATAGATAGAAACGATAAACATCAAATAGTATCATATGCTTATACACTTAATGCTAAAAAGGCTGGTTTTATTTATCCATTGGAAGAAACTAATTATACTGATAAAAATAAAATTACAAAAATAGGTGTTTTAAATAATATTTATAACAGTTATGCTGATTGTGCCATATATAAATATGCTTTTAAAATTCCTAATCAAAATTTCAATAATATAAAAGAATTTTCTGAAGCTATGAAAAATGTTGAAAATGAATTAAAAGAAGATTTAAAATAAATTTTGATTAACGCACGGTAAATGAATTTTAAATTTAATGAAGATTTATAATCACAATAAATCAATATTTTTAATTTTATTTAGCGTGCGTTATATATGTTGTGAAAAATTAAAAAAATCTTGGGTGGGGATCATAAATTACATAATATAATAAAAAAGAAAAATAGCACAAAAATGACAGTTCTTATGAATAGGCTAGAGGGCGGGCAAGTGTAATTAATTTTTTTATTAATAATAATATGTTGTCAGCTATTTTTAAGCGAGTTTATTGCTTTTTCATTGAAAAAAAAACAATTTTATTATAAAGTATAATAAATTAGTTTGTAATAAAAAAATAATAGGAGAATAAACAATATGGTAGTAGAGCCAAAAATATTAAATAATATATGTATAACAGCTCATCCGTTAGGCTGTGCTAAAGAGGTAGAAAATCAAATTAATTATGTGAAATCACAGCCTAAAGTGAAATCTAATGTAAAGAATGCACTTATATTAGGCGGCTCAGGCGGATACGGACTTGCAAGCAGAATAGCCATAGCTTATGGATTAGGTGCTAAAACAATGAGTGTATCATTTGAAAAAGAAGCTACAGCAAGAAGAACAGCTACACCTGGTTGGTATAATAATGAGGCTTTTGCTTCTTTTGCTAAAAAAGATGGAATAGAGGATAAAAATTTAATATTAGATGCATTTTTAAATGCTTCAAAAGAAGAAGTTATTAAAGAAGCTAAAACATTTTTCAATGGCGAAAAAATAGATTTAGTTATATACAGTTTGGCGGCTCCTGTGAGAATGGATGAATCAACAGGAACGCTTTACCGTTCATCTTTAAAACCTATAGGAAAAAAATATAATGGAATAGGTGTAGATTTTCTTACAGAGGAGTTATTAGAAGTATCTATTGATCCTGCCAATGAAGATGATATAAAATCTACTGTCAAAGTTATGGGCGGAGAAGATTGGAAATTATGGACAGATGCTTTGCTTAATGCTGATTTATTAGCTGAAAATGCTATTAATATAGCTTATTCTTATATAGGACCAGAAATGACAAAAGCTGTATATAGAGAAGGAACAATAGGAAAAGCTAAGGATCATTTAGAGGCAACAGCACATGAGCTAGATAAAGAGATGCAAGATAAAGTAAAAGGTCATGCTTATGTATCAGTAAATAAAGCAGTAGTAACTAGATCTTCAGCAGTTATCCCTACAGTTCCTCTTTACATAGGTATATTATTTAAAGTGATGAAAAATAAAGGTATTCATGAGGGCTGTATAGAGCAAATGTACAGGCTTTTAAATGAGAAACTTTTTAGTGTAGGAGAAATACCTGTTGACAGTGAAAATAGAATAAGATTAGATGATTGGGAATTAAGAGAGGATGTTCAAAAAGAAGTATTAGATTCTTGGAATAAATTAACAAAGGATAATTTGAAAGAAATAGCAGATCTAGCATTATTCAGAAAAGATTATATGAATATGCATGGCTTTGATGAGGAAGGTATTGACTATAGTCAAGATGTGCAGATATGATTTAATACTGTAAATTAATATTGATTGTTGGTGAGGTTTGAATATATTTTATATTTGAATCTCACTTTTTTATTTTAAATGAATTATTATTTTTTATTATTGCTAATAAAAATTGTTCGCTAAAAATGTATAGCAAATAAATTTGCTATACACTCACAATTTTTATATTTTGCTTTCTAGTATTTAAAAATTATTATTTTAACGAATTTGAAAATCAAAAAAATATATAGAAAGCGGTACAAGGCTTTATTTTTATTGCTACACAAATTACAAGCAGGAAAGAAACTATTTGAGAGATAGTTTTTCACACTTGTACCGCATTTCAAGCTTATTAAAATTAAAGAACAATTGCTGTTATTTTTCTTCTGAGTATACTGCTCTTTAGAAGATAGTATTATACCTCTATCAACTTTCATATTTTCTTTCCTTCAATGCTGCAAAAGTTTCTCAGGCTTTTGTTTTGATAGCATCATAAATTTGCGTAGCAATTACTAATATACACAAAAATATTTTAAAGTCAAGAATATATAAAAAATTATTCATATTTTTTATAACTAGAATATAATTCTGATATGCAAGAGTTACATATATCTTCATTAAGAAATGCTAATATATATTTTAAATGTGTAAAATTTTCTGTATAATAAACATTATCATATTTGTTAGCAAATTCTTTAATTCCAATATAATAGTTGAAGTTTGTATTTATTTTAGTATTATTCATATTCTTAAAATATGGAGAATCTACTAAATATGGAACATCAACTGATAACTCAAAATTAAAAGGTAATACCAAAAAACTGTGTTTTATAGCTTCAATTTTATTATCTCTAAAATCACATAATGGACGTAAAGATGCTAATTCTATATATTTATACTTATTTTCAGGCTCTTTTATTTCATCACATAAAAAAATATGAAATTTTTTATTATCTGCACATTCTATATAATTTTCTTTTAATAAAATATATCCCATTATAAAATCTCCTAATATTATAAAATTATTAAAATAATATAAAATATAATTTAAAAAGTCAAACAACTATATTTTTTTATATATATAAGCTTTTTTTATATAAGTATATATTAATGTATACCTAAATAAAAAAAGCTTTGTATAAAGCCTCTGTGCGTTAAATAAAGCTATTCTATTAAAGACTTGAAGATAATATTTGTATTATGTTATCGTAACAGTTTTCAAAAACTGATTTAACTTTTCATGTTATTTCTAAAATAAACTAAAATATATTAACTCTTATTCTTTTTTAAATTTAAAAGTCTTTAACATATCTTTAAATTTATAAACCACTTTGTTAAGTACTCATTTAATAAAATGGCTATATTAATCCACTTTATTAAGTGCTATATTTAACAAAATGGATATGTTAATCCATTTTGTTAAGTTAACCTATATTTATGCAGTTTTTACAAACTAATATTTTCTAATATTTTTTATATTAACTAAACAGTATTATAGTTTTTACTAATCATAAAATTATCTCGCAGGCTGTAATCTTCCTAGAGATTACAGCCTATCTTTTAAGCTCTATTAAAATCCTTTTCGATTTTTTCAAAACTGTTTAATATTTGATTCATTCTGCACGTTAAGTCTTTCCATTCTTCAAGCATATTTGTTTTAATGTCTTTTTTAATACAGTCTTTTTTCGTACTATATCCAAACTTAGCAAACGGATGATTTTCCATAGCCTCTTTTATCATTCCAGCCAAAACATAAATATATCTTGACACTGTTGTATTAATATTTTGATGACCGAGCATTTTTGATATAACATAAATGTCAGTTCCGTTTTCTGCCATGTCGGTTGCAAAGCCTCTTCTTAATGAATGACATGTAACTTTTGTATTTGTCTTTTTAGAAATGAAATGCATTATTGTGCTTATAGTATTTATATTCAAAGGCTCGCCGTTTGTTTTAATAAATAGCATATTATGTATTTTATTTCTTTGCTTTAATATAGATTTTCTTAATTTTAAATATTCAAATAGCTTAGATTTTATAGAATTAGAAAAAGAAATAATTCTTGGTTTATCCCCTTTTGTTTTATAAATAGTTATGGTATTATTAGAAAGGTTTATATTTTCGATGTCTATGCAGGCAAGCTCTTTACGGCGTATGCCTGTGTTAGACATCAGCAAAAGCATGAATATATTTCTCTCATCTGCAAAACTTTCTGATTTTTCTTTTATCTTTTTTGTAATGCTAATCGTTTCATCTGCTTTTATTAATAGCTGATTTTTTACAATTATCTTTGGAGTTTTAAGCTCATCAAAAATATCAAAAAAAGTTTCCGTGCTTATTTTCTTTAATTTCGCTAAATACTTAAAATAATTTTTGACAGCCATAACTCTGCAGTGAATAACATCGGCACTAAGATTTTTATTAACTTGATAAGCGATATAGTCTTCAATGCATTTTCTATCTACTTTATTATACATAACCGTAGTATTGTATAATTGTATATTTTTAGACAGTCTATTATCGTAATAAAAATATAAAAAATCATAGAAGTTTTTTATAGAACTTGAATAAGTCTGTAGAGTTGATTTTGATTTATAAAGTTTTATATATTCAAGATATTGAATGATTAAATTAGAATTATTGTTATCATATAATTTTAGATAGTCTAGCGTTTTCATAAAAACAGCTCCTTTTATTTTAATAAACCTGTCTATAAAAGACAGGCTTTTCAAATAAAAAGTTTTTAAACTGTTTTTAATTTTTCTGAGCAATAATATTATCGGCTTAAATAATTTTTCATTAAATATTATTTATATTTCATTTTATCCTTCCATCGATATTTCCTTATATTTTGTATATATGGTATAGGATAAAAAATATTTTTTTAATCTGATAAAAAAAATATTTTTACTAAATAAAAAAAGGATGGAGCATGAATATTTATAAAATATTAAAGGAATCACAGTTATTGCGAACGTCGTAATTGCCTTATACGAAATCTTCAAAGGATAAAAAATCCTTAAAAGTATCAGGCATATTAGGGTATGCCTGATACTAAAAATTATAATATTAAAATAAATAATATCAAGGAGTTGTATATGACTAATGAATTAGAAAAAAAAGAAGAGTTAAAAAAATCACCAAAAAAATTACACTGGGCTTTTACAGCTTCAGAAGAGTGTATTAATGAAATGAAAGACTATGCAAGAAAGTACAATATGTCTTTAGGCGAATATATAGAGGCTATTCATAAAAGATATTTAGAAAGCATACAAAAAAAATAATAAAAAAATACAAGGCTGAAACTTGGCAAAGTTACAGCCCTTAATCCAACATATTAGTAAGTCTAATATGCAAAAACTAAACCATATTTATTTTATATTAATAATTAATAATATCAATATAAAATATATTAATAAAAAATAGAGCAGAACTTTAAAAAAGCTCTGCCCATAAAACATTTTATTATAATTTAGGAGAAAAAAATGGTAGATGAATAGTAATATTGATTATTTATTATTTATCGCCTTCAAACTTTGACTGATAACTTTTAAATCCAGCAAGTCCAAGCAAACCACCCATCAAAAATGGAAGAGCTTCACCAAGCCTAACATCTTTAGAAAAAACCAAAAACGCTATACAAACAAGCATAACCGCCGAACCTAATAAGCTGATTAAACGCATACTAGAAAGATGGCCAGTCTTTGAGCATGAAATTAAATCCTTAAAGGTATTAAACATAAATAACCTCTGTAATAATTTTTTAATATAAAAAACTTAAAAATAAAAAATTGGGAGCATCTGCTTGATTTATCAAGCAGATACTTAAAGCGGACAATTTTTTATATATAATAAAAAGTAAATCTTTTAATGCATTCATAATGCGTCCTACGAAATTACAGCTATAAAAAACATCACACATCCGTAAGTTAATTTAATAAAATAATATATTGATGTCTTCTCTTTAATGAGAGCTTTTAATCTCTCTTTAAATGTTCCTTCTTTCGCCGAAGGCGGGCAGTCGCCTCATTCATAAACTTATTATAGTATTTTACTATTCTAATGAAAGTAAAAACTACCATAACACCTATTAAAAAAATTAATATTAATTTAAACATATTAACTCCTTAAAACTATTTATAAACTTTTAATTTTTCTGCTATTATCTTAAAACTATTAATAAATACCTCTTTTATTTTTTCTTTGTTATTTTCTAATTCTGATATTTTACTTTCTTTTACTTCAAATAAAGTACCTATATTCTTATTTTTATTATTGAACATATAAACAGTTTCAATAGGAAGATTTTCACCTTCTATAACTTCTGATATTTGCTTAGCCATACCGTAAACATTAACATCAAATAAATAACTAAAATATATGTACGGATGAAAATATTCATCTTCAATATGCCCTTCGCAGCACTGACTAGTTTTATATCCTTTTTTGTTTAACTCTAAAATTATATCTGCTATATTTTTATCAATGCGTATAAAATGTATTAATTCTCCGCATTTACAAATCATTTTATCTTTATAAAGAATATTGCACTTAGGACAAAAATTATAATGCTCTTTACTGTTTAAAATATTATGTTTAAATAATGTATCAAATTGTCTATTCATTATTATATCCTTTTAAATTGCTGGCTGTTTAGGACATTCAAAATATATAATATTTTCTTTATTTGCTGTTAATCCTATAATAGATATATAACCATAAAGTGGTTTTATACTTGCAGTTTGTATTGTATAGACTGAATATTCATAACCTTTGCCATTTTCAAAAAAATCTTCTATATTGCAATTTACATAAAAAGTAACAGATGTGTTTGGTGGGGTTATTGAGCCTTTTAAAATATATTTTCCATCTATTAAATGAATACCAAAATCCTCTGATAAATTATATCCAGCATAATTAATATATCCTATATCATAAGGACATATTACATTAGGATTATATATTTTATCTGAACTTATATTAATATTTGCCGATTGAGCTTTATCAAATATAAAACATATATATAAATAATTATTTTGATAAACTGAAAAATATTGTATTCCTGTTGTTTGATTAATTATTAAACCAACTAATTTTATAGCATCTATATTTAATGTCTTATTGACTCTTATAGCTGCTATTTCTGCTGAATTTATAATCTCAATAGTTCCAAGAAGATATAAATAACCATCACTTTTTTTTATTAATTTTATTTGGCTTAAATCTACAAAGCAATCACTATTAATTTCTAGCTCAGATTCTCCATTATTTAAGGTAATTGTAGTCTTTTCAAAAGAATATATTTCTTCTTCAGGATTATCAGGAGTTGGTTCTGCAGGTTCTGAATCAAAATCACCGCTATATGTATCGCTTAACGCTTCTATAGCATCCTGTACGGTTTCTATTACTTTTTCTTTTACTTCTACTTCTGCATTTTTATCAGGAGTCAAATCAAAAGTTATTATTTCATTTGTATCTATTTCTGAACCATCCTGATTAGATATTTTTAAGTAATAAGTATTTGGTATATTATTATATTTTATAAAGCCGAACTTCTTAGGCTTTCCAGAACTGGATGTGATACCGTCTGTATTGATTATCTCATTATCATTACTGATTATATTAAAATAATTTTCTAAAATTGGACTATAACAAATAGGAGGAATTAAACTAGTTTTATAAATATAATGACCTCTTAATTTAATTTTATTATTATATGTTTTTATTAATTGAAGTTTAAAAGGATTAATACTTCCTATAAATAAAAAAGATATATTACTATCTAATTTATTTAACTGCTTATTTTTAATATTTAAAATAATATTATAGTTTGTATTTGGTATTTCAGTTTGAAAATTAGACTTAACTATACTCAATACTAAATTACCTGCATTAACAGACAAATTAAATACAAATGGACAATCCATATCAGATATTATGCATTCATTTGAATCTAATTCATATATTATATTTTTGTTTATATCAAAGAATTGTCCCAATGTGCTGTATTTATAATATAAATCTTCATTTCCATTAATACTTTTAATTATTAAGAATACCATTTTATTTACAGGAAAATTATTAATTATAGATTTCATTCTATAATTATTTTCTTCTTTTTCTATAACTGCTGTGTATTCACTGCTGGTATTTTCATCAGTCAATACTAAGTTAATAGTGTTTATATTTGTTTTAAACTTTGGAAAATTATATTTTTTATATATTAATTTAGCTTCTTCATTATCAAAAATTATTTGTGAAGCTGTAAGAGTTTTTCCTGCTAATATACCATCTAAAATATCTTTTAATTCTTTAATATTAGATACAGGAACTTCATTAGACTTTCCGCCTTTTATCTTTTCTATATCTGCTATTATCTGATTATGATCTTCAGCAAATATAGTTTCGCCATCCTGCAGGGCTGGCACTTCTCTATAGTTTTCAGGTTTTTCTAAAGCCATAATAAAGCTCCTGCTTTTAGATTTTATTTATAAAAATAGTAATTACTAGAAACTTGCACATTATACCAAAGCTGCCATTCTTTTATTATTGTTATATTCGAAACCGCCTTATAGAGTGTATATAATAAATTATATACACGGCGGTTTCTCATTTTATTTATTATATCTATAATAATTATTTCCTGTCTGTATGTTATACCATAATTGCCATTCTCCTATCTTTATAATGCTTTCTTGGTATCTTCTCATTAAATCTTGTCTGTTTGTAACAGCTTTTATAATAAATATTTCTGGAGGCGTAGAAAGCGGTACTTTGACATATTTTATTTTTGTACTGCATGAAGTTAATATAAGAGCGGAAAAAACGAGCCCAGACAGTTTCATCAGGAACTGTCTGTAATTTTGGCGAGTTTTTGAAGCGTTTATTATAAAAAAAATACTTATAAAAATTATTAGATATATTATTAAATGTTTCATTTTCTTCCTTTGTTACTATACTCAAATCCTCCCTATACGGTGCTGATGATTTATCATCAGCAGGTCGGATTTTCGTTTTAAATAAATTATCTATCATAACGCTAGAATTACTAAAACTATTTTGAAACTTCTCATTTTCTTTAATAAATAATATTTCATTTTGAAGCGTTTGATTATTAAGCTCCAAGCCTTTAATATCTTCCTGATACTGTGCAATCTCTTTTTCTTTTTTATGTATTTCACTGTCTTTAAAAGCTATTAATACTATAAAAACAGCAACAAACAAAACTATTGCAAGAACTATAAATATTCTTTTATCTAGTTTAGATAAAAAGCCTGTTATTATTGGAATCACTGCTTACTCCTTTTCATTATTATTTTTTTTTATCATCATTAGTATTGTTATTTCTTAATATCTTCAAAAAGCCTCTTAAATCACTTCCAAAACTAACTGCATTAAGACCAAGGAAAATTATTACAACAGCAATAGCTTCTTCTTTAGCAACTGTTCTACCTCTCCAGATAAGATTAACACTAACCCAAACAACCCCTAAAATAAAAGTAACTATGCTTGTATAGATACTTACTTTTTTATTAGCATTATGCTTTTCTATAAAACTCATCTATCTAACTCCGTTGTATTTTAAATTGTCGTGAAATATGCCTAAAAGAAACTTCTGCAAATATTCAAGATTTTCTAAAACTATCTCACTGTCTTTGATAGTTGTTTCAGTAAAATTATTATTAATAAATACATCATAGCTTTTTAATCTGTCAGCAGAGGGAATATTTTTAAGATTTTTCATAAATGCTTTACGTTTATCATATTGTGCTTGATGATTATTATAAATTGATTTATAAATATCCTCTATTTTATCTAAAATAATCATATAATAAAAATTACATATATTTTCTAAACCTAGCTTATTTATACTCATAATGCTGCTTTTAGATAAAGCATCATTATATATATTAATAATTTCTATTCTTTTTGCTTTTATATATTCCCTAAGCTCTGCTTTATCTTTATCAAGTATATGATTATGTACTATATAGCTTATGATTTGACTTTGCACTTTTAATGTACTTTGACTTATGATACTGCTATACTCTTTATATACAGTAAGAGATGTAATTTTCTCATCATATTTAAACTTATTTTCTTCTTTTTCATTATCTCCATGATAATAAGCTAATATTTCACTGTTATTTTTAGATTCTAATACAGCTAGCTCTTTTGGAGATTCAAATGCATTAGATACAATCTTATTTTGATTTTCTATAGTTTTTTCTGCATTAACCTTATCATTTCCAAACTCTATAGTACCGTCTTTAATATTTGCTTTTAATTTAGCTTGCTTATTATGCAGAATAAGGTCCTTAACCCATTTTCCAATTATGAGTATAGTTATACAAATACCTATTATAGATAAAGCCATTAATGCATCAGACATTTTTATCCTCTAGTATTTTTAATATATTTTTATATCTTTTTTCTCTGTCTTCAAGTCCATTGTATCCGCCGTTAATAAGTTTAGTAACTCCTTTCACATCACCTTGACGGGCAAGTAAACCGCAGCCTTTCTCCTGCCAAAATAATAATGCAATCTCTATAGCATTATTAGGCTCTTTGGCAAGGTCTGGATTATTAACTAAGTCAGCATTTATTTTTTTACCATAGTTTTTATAATTATTTTTTCCAGTAAGCTGAATAATACCTCTGCCTCTATATTTATAGCCTTCGTCTTCTGTATTACCTAAACGACCGACATAAACAAAGTTGCCTATAGCTTCAGCTCCCTGAATACATAACTTTTTAGCATTTTCCAAACTTCCAACTCTTTTTTTGAAAACTTCAAAAAGCCTTTGCGGAGTGTATCTGAAGCTCTCTTCAAGTCTTTTATAATTATTGCTTTCATGAGTTGTTTGTGCCAAGAACATAGCAGCTTCTTTTATGTCTGTAATATTATGTTTTTGAAAAGCATTATTTAATGGTAAAAGCCATTTCTTATTTATACCGATTTTATTTAATGTATTTTCATTTAGCATAGATTAAGCCTCTTTATTTTTGTTTTGTAATTCATATACTTTTATATATTCAGTTTTTTGTTTCTCTTTTGCTATTTGGAGTGTTACTTCTCTTTGTTTTAATACTTTAATCTCTGTTTCTATATTCACTATAGCTTCACTGTATTGATATGATGTATTTTCATGCATTGATATGTTATATCCGTTATGAACTACTTTACCTTCATGCTCTTTTAATAATTCAAGAACATCATCTTTTAAAGCCTCAATATTTTCTTTATTTTTTTTCTCTTCATTTTTTAGTTTTATATATTTTTCTATTAATGAAGTTTCTTTTTTATTTAATTCTGTTATACTTTCTTTTGCCATGTTTTATCCTTATATCTATATTCATACACTTATATAAAAAAATATAAGGATAATTCATTGCATAAAGAAAAAATTATAAAATATATGGCATTATCTGTATCATTGAATCCTGAAGTTCTTTCTTTATATTATTTAATTTTTGGGATACATTACTTTGAGACATTTTTAATTTTTCTGCTATTTCTTTTTGTGTATATCCTTTTGCAAGCAGTTCTAGCATTTCTCTTTGATCTTTTTTAAGTAACGCTATTATTATTCTTTTACTGTCTCTATCTTCTACTTTTGAAAGTCCAAAAGTATATATAACTTTAGAAATATCTGTTTCAAATACATTAAATGTAGCATCAGAATAAATATCATTGTTATTTTTTTTATTTCTTATTGCTTTTTTCATATCATCACATAACTCTCTGCATTTATCTCTCTTATGACATAAATTGCAGGTATTAGTATTTTTTTTCATTTTTTATCTCCTAAATTATTTATATACTCTGCTATTTTTAAAGCATCATAAGTATTGCAAATATTTTTAATCTTTAATTTTTTCTTAGCCGAATCTATATCATTTTTCAGCTCAATATACTCAGTGTAATTATTGCTGTATGCTATATCTTCTATTGCCATATTATCTATTGTAATAACTCCTAAACTCGTAATCATAATCTACCCCTTATAATTGTCTTAATTTTATAATATTGTCAAATATATTAAGTTTAAGTATTTCACACTTACAATGCTTTATATAATAACTTCCATCTTCTCTTTTATATTCTATCTCTACTATATCAAATAACTTTAGAAAATCTAAAGTTTCATAATATTCAAATGTATAATACTCTTTTAATAGATATCTGCTTTTCATTATTTCATTAGATAAGCTCACTGCATCTTCTTTTCTTTTTAATAAAGTTTCAAACTCTTCATGTGCATTTATCCTATGTCTTTTTTTAGCTTCCTCTTCAAAATCAGTATTTTTATATGTTGACTTTAATAAATCATATTTAATGCTTAAGCTTGATAAATACTCATCACTTTCTACTGTTTTATCAACTCTTCCCATACAGTACTGTTTTATTTTATATTTAGCTTCATTACTGCGAAATCTTGTACTGATAAAATCTATTTTATTATTATCTATTTCTAATCTTCCTTGTTCTAAAAAAGAAAGTTCTCCTATTAAATCAAGTGTAGTCTTTTTATTATCATTATCAAGCAAAACAGCTATTTCTCTTGAACGTTCTTCTTCAATTTGCCAATTTTCTATATTATAATTTTCTTTTATGTATGCTATATTTTCATAATCTTCTAAAATCTCTCTAATGAGAGTTAAAGATTTATAAGGCGGTATATCTATTTCTGCATATATCTCATATAAATTATCATTAGTATCTGTTATAGAATGTATTTGTTTGTGTCCCCTAAAAATTAACTGTCCTTTTTCTTTATCTAAAGTCCATACTCTTTGTTCTCCGTTTCCATCTTGATAATCTTTGAACTCTGGAATAAATATCTCCAATTCTCCGCTTATTACAGTCGCAGAATGCGTGCCTTCGGCACCATTTCTTTCTATTATTTCATTTTCACTCTCTGGTGTTTCTATAAAATATATATGAGGCTTTAATTTATTATTATCAAGTTTATCATTTCTATTAACAATACTTTCTATAGCATTCCTTGAAGTGTCGCATATTTCAAAAACTACTTCAGGAATCAAATCAGGATTTAATATATCAGGAGTATAATATTTTATAGGCTTTAATTTTACTGTAATGCCATGTCCAGCTGCTAAAGTTCTGCAGGTATCAATAGTATCTTCTCCACTTTGCACATTCTCTGGGAAGTTCTTTAAATCTGGGTATTCTTTTTCACTAAAAACATTTTTAGGAAGCTCAGTAGAAAAAGAAGCTCTTATATCTGATGCTGTTATTGTTACAGTTTCTAAAAAAGAATATTCAGGCTTTTGAATAAAACCAGAGAATATAATATTAGAATCTTTTATTGTTGCTACGCTCCCATCCTCATTATAAGCTCCTTCCGATTTATTAAAATCGGAAGGCATTCGGCTGTCCGCTTGATAGTCAAATATTTGTCTTACCAAAAATCTATTGCCGTATAAATTAGAAAAATCATCAAAAAGTCCGTCATCATTTCTTAAAGTAACAGACATTTCATTTGTTTGAATAGTATCAAATGCAAGTGAATCGCCTTCGATATCTGCAGTATCTATTTCCTCAACTCTAGGCTCTATATACATATTATTTAATTCAGTAATTAAACTATTATTACTATCAAGCCATTCACGTGTAGAGAATAATCTTTTAATATTTATAAGAATATTCTTTTTGCTGTAAGGAGTTTCAAAGTTATTAAAATGCACAGCTATATAATTAATATTATCTTTTTTATATTGATAATAAGATTTATTCTGTTTATAAAGAGCTTCTAAAGAAAATACTTCTATATATCCTCTGTCATTGTCAACACTGATAGAGCCTATACTAAACAAATTATATAATTCATTTTCTTTAATATTAAATAATTTATTAAAATAAGAACTGCTGTATAATGAGTATATTTCATTAATACTTGCAGTCCATACACCTCCGAAAGGTGCAAATATTAATCTAGTATCAGGACTAGAAATATCAAGTTCTATAATATTAGCAAAACTCTTCATTACTATTGCTATGTTCGCCTACGCTATAATTACATCTATAATAAATTATAGATGTGCTTCGGCTCACTTACTCCTATATAACCTATTTCTGCATATACTCTATGACTGCTGAGCCGTCTTGTCCTTTTTCTCCATTAGCAGCAATTCCATTATTAAGTGTACTAGTACCTCCTGCTCCTCCGCTTCCTACCACTATTTTGATTTTACTTGAAATCCCAAGCATTCCTCTTGTTACATCTACTATAGCAGCACTTCCGCTGCCTCCGCCTGCTGAACCATAACCATTTATAGAACCATTGCCTCCATTTCCTCCGCTAGCCAAAGTAGTATTATTTCTAAATATAGCTCCTGTATTATTATTAATATTATCCCATCTTGTAATTATTCCATTGTTTCCGTTTATTAATTTACCTTGTCCGCTTGCTATTCCTCCTTTTCCTCCTGCTATATCTAAATTACCATTTCCAGTTTTGTATAATATGCCGCCTCCTGAACAAGTGGTTATTACTTTCTCATTTATTAATATTTGAGAGTCACCTCCTGCAGTAGGCTCTGTACCAGTCATATTTGATATACCATAATATCCGCCGCCGCCGCCTGAACATATATGAACTGTAATACTATTAACATCACTTGGAAAATTAAACTCATGAGTACCAACGCCAAAGCTCACTGTTCTTCTTTTTAATGTTAGTCCTTTTCTTTGAAAGTCATTAATATTCCAATATTTTTTCTCTACATAACCGCCTAGATTAGAATCATATTTCATTGATAATCTTAAATATTTTTCTGTTATGATATTATTATTATCTTTGACATAAAAACCTCTGTTTTCATAATCATAGCTAGGAAATCCGCCTGATAATGTTTTGCTATCTCCGACTGCTATTTCAGCAGTTAAATAATCATTATTATTATCTTCATTATCTCTATGAATAACAAGTTTTATATATCTTAAATCATCTTTATTATTTATGTTATCATATAATTTAATCATGATGTCTGTTTCAAATAATCTTCCTTCAAACTCACAAATACTTCCTGCTAAAATATCAGGAAGTTCTCTGTCTGTATCACTCCAATGATTTAATTTTATACCGTCAAAAGCAGTATGAAGCATACGCATTTTCTGCATAATAATATTCTGCTGTCTATAGCTATCTAATAAATTAGTTGGAGTTCCCTCAGGTTCTTTTATCAGTCTAAACATCAGTACACCTCGTTATTATATATATCAAAATAATCTATTTCATAATATCCGTTTTTTGTTATTACTAATGGAATATATTTGCTTATTCCTTCACTATTAATTGAATAAAAGCCTCCTAGCTCTTCATTATAATAGCAGTCTAAACTGTCCACTACCTGCGGTTCTAAGTTTTTGCCATTATTAATTAATTTTAATAATATATATTTACTGCTTTCATTACTTGTACTATCATTCAATATAATATCTTTTTTAGCTTCATATATTGAATAGCAAAACATACATACAGAACCTTTTCTTATAAACGGCATACTGCTTTTATTGGAGAAATCTATTTTTATACCCTCGAATGCAGTATGCAGAAATCTTGTATGTTTTAATAATTCATTCTGTCTTTTATACGCATCTTCAATAGTAAGAGGTATGCAGGAAGGCTCATAAATAATCTCAAACATTATTTTATCTCCCTAAACGTAAGCTCTGTAGAATACTGATATAAATCATTCTTTCCTTTCTTAAAAGTTATCTCTTCATTAGTACATACATAAAGCCCAGACTTCATATAGTATTTAGGATAATTAATTTTTGCTTTGCTTCCATATACTGCATTTCCATATTTGCTAAGATTATATACACCAATTTCATTTTTAGTGTTTGGCATTATAGTTTCTTCAATCCATACTTGAAGTACAAAAGGTTCAAAATTATTCTCATTAAAAAAATTAATTATTTTATCTCTATCAGCATTTGTTAAATATGGAAAAGATACTTTCCAAGTATCATAACTTTTAACAGGAAGCCTCCTGCAAAAATAATGACCGCTTTGAGAAAAATACTGTTCATGGGTATAATTAACAGTATGCGTTTTGGTTTTATCATGAGGAGGAAAATCTACTGCCTCTCCAATAATAAAATAACCGCATTCAATCATATTGCCGTCTGCTTTCTTATTAAAAGTTATTTTTATTCTTGTAAACTCAACATGAGCTATATTATAAACTCCATAATTATTTTTTATATAAACATCATAATAGATAAAATTACCATATATATCTTCTATTTCTATACTTATATTTTTTATATTTGTATTAAAAATAGCAAAACAGTTTATAGTACCTTTTCCATCTAAAAATAAACTTGCCTCTTCTTCACTTTTAAATCTTCCAACTTCTAGAGTTTGATAATTAAATATATTTTCTATAGGAAAAAAATCATCTTCGCCTCCAGATACAGTATACGGAAATAGATTAAATATGTTATTACATAATAATCTCATAATATACCTCTCTGGCTTACAACTTTTACTCCTCTTTTGCTTAAATTAAGCATGGTGCTTGCAACTATCTTGCCGTCAAGCATTAAATAAACAGGCTGATTAAATACAGTTTCCGCTGTATTTGTATTTGCATAATAACTGCCATCTTCACCTTTGGCAGCTTCAAAAATCTGACTTCCTATTTTTGATAGTATTCTATCTTCAAGAGGTATAACCGCTTCATCGTTTGCACCCTCTCCGATTACAGCATTAATTCCTCCGTTTCTTCTCTCTACAAGTCCGCCTTTTGCCAAGTATTTAGGTTCACTCGGTTTAGCTTGGGATAATTTTACCAAGTTAACAGAGCCTGCTGCTATAATTCCAAGTAAAGTAGCATAAGCTGCTATATTGGCAGGGAAAGGAACTGCCATTGATGAGGCTAAAGCACTTATGGCTGCCTGTGCCATAGAAGCTGACGCCTGAACTAAAGACATTTTCCAGCTTTCCATTTGCGAATTATATTCTAGCTTCATCTTCTCATTTTATTATAGTTTTTCTCTACTTCCATCTGCTTAGCTTTGGCTTCTTCTTCTATTTGTATTTTAGCTAGTTCTTTTTGTTTCTCTTCAAGCTCAGCTTTTATTCTCTCCTGTTCATAAAGTCCTAGAGCAACTTTTTGCCTATTTTGTAATTGCTTTATTTCTTTTAATAAACTCTGCTTTTGTGAGTTCTCCATTATTCCTATAGCTTCAAGCCTTGCATTTTTTTCTTCTTCTATCGCTTCTAATGCTGCCTCTTTTCTTTCCTCATTTTTTTCTATTTCAAACTCTATAGCCTGTATTTGCATTTCCTGTATAGCAGAATAAAAATCATTTGTATATCCTATAGTGTCATTAAGCATTTGAAGCCAATTCGCACTAAAATAATCTGAAAAACTTTGAGTAGGTGTTTTCCAAAGTTCGCCGAACTTCTCTTTTAATATTTCTACCTGTTCAGTTGTAAGTTCTAATTCATTAGTTATGCTTTCTATTCCGCTTCTTACTATTTCGCTTTTCTGTCCTTGCTGTTCGGCTTCACTTACTTTATCTCCGAACTCCTCAGCAACCGCAACACCTCTTTCATAAGCGGATATACTGTTTTCTATTTCTTTTACTAATTCAGAAAATCTATCAGTTGTTATTCCTTCGCCGAAGGCGGACAGTCGTCCTAATGCGTAGCCATAATTATCACTTAAATATTTTATTTGATTAGCATTTAAGTTTAGTACCGTACTCATTTCGGTAAGTATAGCACCTACTTTGTCTTTTTTAGCTTCAAGAGCTTCAGCATCACTGATTTCAGCTCCCATATTACGAAGATTGCTGACTCTTCTTTTTTCCTCTTCCTCTGCTTTTTTTAGTAAAGCTAAATAATCTTCATAAGTTTTTGTTTTATCTTTTACAGCTTTAGATTTGCCTTTTATTGCATTAATGCTATTTTCATTAGCTTCTTTTTCCTTAGTCTCTAAATCTATTCCATCTCTAGTTAGAGACTGTCTTAAATGCATGCTTTGATTTAAGTCATTTCTTTGTTTTTCTAATGTTTTTAATGTTTTTTCTACTTCTGATAATTTTTCATAATCAGAACTCTTTAATATCTCATCATTGGCTTGGCTTTCTCCCATGCCAGCTGCATATAAAGAACTTCTTAAGTTTTCAACAGCAGCATTATATATCTTTCGCTTTTCTTCTAATTCTTTTATTTTTGTTTCTATAGTTTGTATTTGTGTACTTTCTTCTGCCGTTCTATAGTCTTCTAACTTCATAGTAGCAGAATCTATATATGTAATTCCATCTAAAACTACAGTTTTTAAATTAGGATATAGCCTAGTAAGTTTATCAGTTACTTGACTTAATCTTTCAGTAGCTGCTGCATCTAACTCTTTGGCACTAGCTAGTTTTTGATACTCTTCAAATAAACCTACATCTTTAAAAGAATTATCATTTAATTCTTTTGTGCTGTTAGCTAATTGGTTTGAACTCTCTATTAATGCTTTATATTCCTGATTTAATTTATATGCTTTTACTGCTAAAGCACCAAGTCCTACAGTTAGAGTTGTTATAATACCAACAGGACTTGCAATCATTACTGTATTTAATGCTTTCCAAGCCGTACTTAATCCTTGAATAGAACTTGCTGATGTTTTTAATACAGATGCTGCATTTTTAAAATCTGATATAGTTTTCTTAGCTTCTGTTATTCCTTTTCCAAGTCCTACTATCCCTTTTAAAGCTGGACCGAAGCCCGCTGCTAAAGAAACAAATCCTACACTTACAGCCTGCAAAGGTGCTGGCAAGTCGCTGAATGTTTTTATTAAAGATATAATAGTAAGAATCATTTTTTCAGCTATAGGTACTATTTTATCTTGCATAACAGGAAGTAAATCTTCATTAACAACAGGAAGTAAACTATTTCCAAGTTCCACTACTAAAGCACTAAGCTCTGCTTTCATTTTTTCAAACTGTCTTGCTAGACCGTCATCTATTTTTTTGAATGCCTCAGATGTAGCTCCTGCTGAGTTATTCATTTGATCTAAAGCATCTTTAAACTTATCTGCATTCTTTCCAGATAAAGCTAAACCAGCATTTGCTGCCTCAACACTGCTGAACATACTAGAAATATCTTTTCCGCTTTTATCAGCTTTTTCAGCAAGCATTTGAAGAGCTTCCTGTAAAGTTCCTCCTTGCTCTATAAACTCTTTAAAGCTTTTTCCTGCTATTTCTCTAAATGCTATATCTGTAATACTTCCTTCTTTATTAAGTTCTACTAAAGCCTGACGAATCTGTGTTGTTGCAACAGAGGTAGGAGTACCCTGTGCAGTCATTACAGCAATAGCAGCTCCTATATCTTCAAACTTCACTCCTAAAGCTGAAGCGGTAGGAATAACATTAAATAAATATTGAGATAACTGAGTAAAGTCTGTTTTTCCTAGCTTCAGTGTTTGAAACATTATATCTGAAGCCTTATTTACACTTAAAACCTCTGTTCCATAAGCATTAGTAACAGAAGTAAGTCCATCAACTGAAGTTTCTAATTCAGCAACACCTGCGATAGCAGCTTCGCCTGCAGTTTTTAAGAACTCAAATACATTTTCACGTGGAACTCCTGCAGAAAGTGCTTGATAAAGAGCTTTAGTTGTTTCTTCTGGAAGTTTGCCTATTTCTTTACTAAACTCTAAAGTTTCATTTTTTAATTTTTCAAAACCTTCATTGCTTAATTTTGGAAGAAGAGTAAGAACCTCACGCATTCCATTATCAAAATCAGTAGCTTTTTTAGTAGCTAATGCAAAAGCTGTTGTCCCTGCCGCTATTGGAACAGTTAAACTTTTAGTAGCTAAAGAACCGAACTTGTCAAAAGATTTTCCTATTTTATCAAAGCCTTTTTCTAAGTCGGTTGTTTTATCTTTAAGTTTTCCAAATGCCTCAATAGCTTGGGAAGCATCTGCATATATACTAACATTTAAGCTGCTCATTTTTTTAATTATCCGTTATTATTGTTTCTATTTCCCAAAGCCCTTGCTTTTCTCTTCTTATAGTTTTATTTCCCTGCTTTATTTCAGTTGCATTATTATCTGCTTTTGTTTCTTGACGACTGTCCGCCTGCGGTGCCTGAACTTCAATTATATAAGGCAAATTTAAAGAAGCTGTATAATAAAGCAGAAGTCTTTGCAAACTCATCTCCATCATACAGTCTTCTGTCCACCCATAGCTATTAGCTAAATGTGCCAATAACTTTATTAATTCTATTTTTATTAGTTTTCTTTTTTTTTATTTTTTGTATCAGCCTCTTTTGTTTCTTTTGAATCAGCACCTGCATGAAGATAAGACTCAAATACCATATTCATCAATTTTAATAATTGATCATAATTAAAATCTTCTGATATTTTTTCTTTATCTACATTCGCATTTTGTTTTTGTATGAGAGGAATGACTATTTCATCAATCAATATTTCAGGATCAATATCTTCACCATTTTTCAAGCCCTTAAAATAATTATTTACTTTAAGGGCTAATTTAAGAGGTATATCATTAACATCTATTTTATAATCTCCAAGCTTTGCGTAAACAGCTCTCTTTTTGCTAAACTCTTCTAAATCTGTAATTACTATGTCCATAGATTAACTCCAATATTTTAATTAGCTGCTTGTATATTAATAGATATATCTTTAATAATATCTTCACTGCCTGATTTTTTAGCTGTGATTTTTAATGTAGCTGTACCTTCTGCCTTTCCTGTGATAGTGAAAGTTTTAGTTTCAGCTTCATAGCTCACATCAAAAAACTGTTGGTCTGGAGGCTCTACTGTATGTGTTATCTCATCTGCATTTGATGTTAATACTACAGTATCATTTCCATCTGCTCTTATATCTACATTTGGTTTATCGCTTTCTAAAGTTAATGGAACATTAGGTTCACTTTCGGTATCTGATGTTTCCTCTTCTGTATCTTTTATTTCCTCTTCATCTTTACCTGCAGATTGTTCATCTTCATACCATGCAAGCTGCTCTCCGCTTTGCTGATTACCTGCTAAAGTTGCTGAAAAACTCAATTTTCCTACTAACACATCCTGTGCTTTATCTGAAGGGAAACTAAACTCTAAGCCGCCTGCTATTGAAGCCTGTGGTAAATATATTCTTAATTCTTTACCCTCAGCATTAGTATTAACTATCAGTATGCATTTAGGTCTTATTGTAGAACTTTTTCCTCCTGTTGCCATGCGAACCATTTTAGGCATAGTTCTAGTATATGTAATAATTAAGGTATCTGTGCTAGGAGATATTTTACTATCTGTAATTTTTATTCCGCTAGTTCCTATTTTTTCGTAGCTTGATTCTTCTATGAGAATATTTCCCATAGAGTTTTTCTTTTCTACTTTAGTTATTGTTACTTCGCTTCCGTCTGCATTTCTAAATGGAACTTTTATTTCTTCACCTCTTTTATATGTATCTGATTCTACTATATACTGTTTTGTAACTTCTGTTTTACCATCATAGCTGTCTATATTATCTATACCGCCTCTTGCCTCAGCATAGTTTTTGAAATTAATTTCTAAACTGTCAAGAGTTAATTCCATTTTATGTTCTGTCACTAAAGTAGCTATAGTTCCTGCATTGTCGCTTTCTATATCTGATGTAGTTATAGTTTCTTTTACAGCAACACTGCGTGCTGCTCCTATATTTATAAGTTTATCAAATCTATCTCCTATCAAAACTTTAGCACTTCCGTATCTTATTGTCTTTTTTTCTTGCACACTTGTTTGACTCATAAAGTCTCCTTACATTAATATTTATATAATATATTTACTATGCTTACAGCTTGATAAAAACCTTCAGTATAGTTATGTGTTTCATTTGAAACATCACATCCGCATATTTCTGTATCTTCAATAATAGTTTTTAAATTGCTAAAATACTTTCCTATTTCTCTTTGTATATTTAATGCTTTGCTTAAATTATTAGAATATACAGCTATCTGATAAATGCTATTTCCATATTCAAAATTATAATGCGGTGTGCTGCTTGTTAAAGAATAAACTATATATGTTTTATCTTTGTCTATTTCTGAATCATTAACAAAATCTAAATAAACTCCGTCCGCTTTATCTTTTGTTAATTCTTTAAGTATTGTGTATATAGCATTCTCAATCATTTCTTTTTGTTTGCCTTATCTATTGCTTGTTGTAATTTCTGTTTTATATATTCTTCTATAAAAGGTTTTTTATTTTCAAAAATTGGAATTAAAAGAGGCTGAGGAGGCTGATAAATAGTACCGTATTCTGGAAACCGAACATAATATCTGTCTCCTTTCTCTTTATACCATTTTATTTTATTTTTTTGAGGAACTCCTCCGCCCCTAACTTCTAATGTACCTACTTTTATTGCTACCGAAGTATCACTTCCTTTTGATGATTTTTTTTCTTTTACATCATAATATTTATCTTCACTCCAGCCTCTGCTTTTCGCCTCTGCATTAGCTTCTTTTGCTATTTCATTTCCTGCTTTTCTAGCTCCTGCTTTTATAGCTTTTTTAAAATCGCCTCCTAGTTCTTCTAAAGTTTTCCTAAACTCATCAAGTCCTTTTATACTTATAGAAGTTTTTCTGCTTACACCTGACATATTATTTGCTTTTATTATTTACTAATTTCTTTATTGTAAATATGCATTCTATATTTTTATATGAAACATTCTCCATATTAATAACTTCATAGATATCAGTTTCATGGTTTATTTTGGCCATCATTCCTTTGGTATCAAACTCTTTGAAATAATGAGTATGTACTTTCAAAGTTCTTTCTAAATCTTTTCTTTTACCCTGCTGTATATCTTTATATGTTATATCTTCAATAGAGCATTTTACTTTTCTTAATTCTATTAATTCATTACTTCCTGTTCCGTTTCCATTATCTATATACTTCGTTCTATAAAAAGTTATAGTATGAATTAATTTTCCAACTTTCATAAAGTAAACTTTTCCCTCGCAATAGCCAACAATCTGTGAACACCTTTCAAAGCAACTTCCTCACTTTGACTGGCTTCTCCTGTTTTGCTTTCAAAATAATGAGCAGCAAGTCCAAGAATTGCATACCTAACTTCAGGAGGACAATCGGCTCTTTTGTATTCTGTTTCATTAGCTTTATTACAATAGCCGATTGCACTGTCTAAAGTCAGATGCAGTATATCATCATCATAGTCAATGCCTTCTAAGTTTAGAAACTTTTTGAACTCTGACAAAGTAACTACTTTGTCATCATCACCTGCCTCTTGCGAAAGCACGCCTTCGGCGACTACTTTTCCGACATCAATGTCTATACTATTAATATCTTCAGTATCACTGCTCATTTTTTATACCCTAAAATTAATTATTAACCAGCTGGTTGACTTGCTGCCTTTGCAAATGGTTTATCATGTGCTACTAATCTTACAAATGCTTCTTTTTGAACAGGAGCACCGTCTCCCCAATATCCTGCTTGGAAACCTACCTGATTTGTTTTACTATATAACTCATATAAAACTTGAAGTTCCATAGACAAACTATCCATAATCCAATAATGATTTAAATTTGCTAACACACCGAAATATTTTGTAGCTTCCAGCTTATCTTCTATAAAGTCGTTTTGCACAACAGGTATTCCAAGAATGAGGCTAGGCTGTCCAACTATTAAACTTTCCTGCCATAATGGCCTATCTTGTTTGTCTTTTAGTTTTCTCAACGCAGCAACTGCTTCTTTATTGAGCATCCACACTGCCCCATGTTGATATCCTTTTTTTAAACCTTTTACAGCATCTACTAAGCCGTCATAAGTTATAGCAGCACTTGCTGTTCCAACAGCTAGATCTCTGTCAGTTGGTATGGCTGCTGTATTATCTGAAGTTTGAGCAAATATACCAAGAGGCTTATCATTACCATTTCCATACAGATAGGTATGTTCTAATGTAGCACCTAATTTATATGCTATTCTATCTTTAACTAATTCTGGAGCATCTATATTACTTTGCTGTATCAATCGCTTACTCACTAAAACAATTTTAGTCAATTGATTAGCCTTCATCTCTCTTTTGCCAAAAGCCATATTTTTATCTTCTGGAACTTCACCTATTTCTGATGTCCATTCAAAGTCATTTAAATCACTGTCTAATGTAGGTATTCCTATACTAGCATATCCATTTATGGCAGGAATTATACGTGCTCTTTTTCTTATCTCTACAGATGAATCTAATTCCTTTATAATTTCTTTTACAAGATACTGAGGTGCTATAGTATATCCGCCGCCTTCGGCAACGCCTGCCTGAAGTGTTTCTCTTATTTCTTTATCATTGCCTGATCTAAACCATCTGTCAACCTTAGCTCTTAATTCAGCTTCGTTATCATCAGCAGATGAATTGTCTAAATTATCAGCTACATTTCTTTTATTCATAGAAGATTTAGTTTGAAGTGATAGAAGTTTATCATTTCTCTCTATTTCCTTATTTCTATTTTCTATATTCTTCATTAAAGTATCTATATCATTATCTAGTTTTGATATATCTTCTTTTTTATTTTCTCTCTCTTCAATACTCATAGCAGAATATGCTTGTCTTTTTTGCATAAGTTCATCAATAGATTGTAAATCTAAAGCATTTTCATTTTTTAGTTTTTCTATTAAAGCTCTTAATTCTTCTGGTGACATAATTTGATACTCCTTATTATTATTTATTTTTTATTTTTAGATATTTTATTTTTTGTTCATATTCTTTATTTCTATAATCAAAATCATCATTTACTGTAGGCATAGATTTATCAGGCGGTTTTGGAATATATACATCTTCATTTTTATGCCTAACATTTTTGAGGATAAGCTGGAAATGTTACTAATGATATTTCATGTCAAAAGATTTCTTCTACTTCACGAATAGGCATTCCGTATTCTTTTAATGTTTCTTTATTATCAAGCCAATTTTCTCTTACTACTTTGAAGCCAAAAGACATTTGCTTTATATCGCCTCTGTCCACGCTTTCTTTCAAATCTCTTGCCCAAGTAGTATTTGGCATAGAAACTTCAAAATACAATCCTTTTTCATCTTCTCTTAAAATTAATGTGCCAGAACTCTTTCTGCCTAGAACATATCTTGTATCATGTCCCCATAAACATACTTGATCATTTTCTAATAATGATTTAGTGAAAGCTCCTCTGTTTATACGCTCTCTAAATAAATCTCCATAGAGAGGCTCACTTAAAGAATTATATACAATAGCATAGCCTCTTAATTTAAGAGGTTCACCTTCTGTGTCTGTACTTTTTTGAATATTAATATCTATACTTCTAATTTCATTATTGCTTGCTGGCATCTTTATATTCCTCTTCTAATTTTTTATTTTCATCATTATTATTTATATTAAAGTTTTGATTGCTCTCATTTTCTGAAGTTTCATAAACTGTTTTTATTGGTCTTATTTGCTGAGAACAGAAATACTCATCTCCGTATTCATCTTCTACTTCGTTAAGGTTTTCCAGTATCCGCCATTCATTTCTAGTGAGAACACCATTATTTAATTTTATTTGATTCGCCTGCTGCCTTGTAAGAGTATCGCCTCTCAAAAGTCCGTCCAAATTAAACTCTATATTATATTTTTTTCTTTCTAAATTATTTAATAAATAGCCATTCAATGCTTTTTCTATACGAACGCACCACGGTCTTATTGTGTGCGTTACAAACTCTATACTTTGATGCTCTATATTATTATTTGTACTTCTGCTTAAATCTCCTATAAGATGAGGAGGTACACGGAACACTCGGCATATTTCCTCTACCGAAAATCTTCTGCTTTCTAAAAACTGAGCATCTGACAAGTTCATTGTTATAGGATCTATTTTCATTCCTTCTTCAAGGACAACGATACCTTTTTCCCAAGCCTCTCTGAAACTTTCTTTTAAATTCCTTTTAGCATCTGCACTTAATTTATCTGGATGTGAAATTATTGGAACTTTTTTAACACCATTAGAAAAGAAATCTAATGCGAAATTATCCTGATAAAGTCCTGTGGTTATTTGCTTACGCATCATAGCTATTGGACTGTATCCTATCACTCCGTTCCATCCAAGTCCTGCTATATGCATAACTTGAGACGGAGATAAAGTCATGATTTCTCCATCATCTGAATATTCAAACATTTTATTGCCGTTTGAATCTCTATATATTTTAATCTTATTTGAATCTATTAGATAAAGTTCTGTTACTCTGTTGAAATTATCCCTTACTACTTCTACAAAGCCGTTGCCTTGAAGAAGTATTTGAGTGATTAGACTTTCTATAAATGATACTGATGTGCATTCTTCATTAGGTGAGTCATGCAATAAGCTATATAAAGAATGATCTTTAGCTTTTACTTTATTATTTCCATTTATTTTATATACAAAAAGAGGTAAAGTTGCTATTGTTTCAGCTATAACTCTCACGCATGCAAATACTGTAGAAAAAGTCAAAGCAGTATTAGGATTGACTGCTGATAAAGTTTTATCATTTTGAATTGATAAAAAGTTATTACTGTCAATATAGCTGAAATCAGGAAACAGCCATTTTTTTATATAATTCCTTATATTTTTTATTACAGACATATATATATAAAAAAAATATAAGGAAATATAAGCATTATATTGTTATTTTATTACAAGAACTTGAAGTCCAACTGCCATTTTTAAGTAAAAATAGCAGTTGGAGTTTGACTTTATGCTGCTTTTTCATCAATAAACTCATCTTCTTTATCTTGATATGCTTTACTTATTCTTTTTACTGCTGTATCAAAATATTCATCATCTAGCTCTATACCTATAAATTTCCTATTAGTATTAATACATGCAACTCCTGTACTGCCTCCGCCCATAAATGGATCTAATATTGTATTATTTTCATCTGAAACTAATCTTACTAAACGCTCCATTAAGGCAACAGGTTTTTGTGTTGGATGCTGATATTGATACTGCTCTCTATTACAACGCATAATAGAAGTTTCTATTTTTCCTACTTTTACCGACTGAAATAAATTAACTCCTCTTTTTGCCCCTTGATGTTTTCTTGCTGTTATTTCATATTTTCTTTTGCTTTCATAATTAAACTCTTTTATACCTGTCTCTATATATTTAATAACATCATCTTTATCTCTGCCATTTAATGCACTTCTTAAACTTTTCCAAATATCTATAATTCTATCTAATTTATTTTTGTTTATATTATATTCTAAATAGTCAACATATTCTTTTCTTAGATTAGAATTACCTAAAGCACGAAAAGAAATATCTTCATGTATCCTTAAAAAATTATTTAGATAATTTGATGCATTTTCTTTTTCCCATACTGCCGTTTCTTTAAACTTAAAACCTAATTTGTCAAGCACTAAGTTCCATCTGAAAAATGCATCTCCTCTTCCAAAAAATGCTATCATAGAATTATTTTTTAACAATCTTTTCCATTCTCCAAATACTTTATCTTCATCAAAAGGTATATCTAGCTTATGTTTTAAATATAAATATGGAGGATCTGATACAACAGCATTTATAGAATCGCTTTCTAATTCCTCCATAACCTCTTCACAATTTCCTTTTATCAAAGTACAGTTTCCAATTATAACTTTTCTAATCATACAAAGCTCCTAAATTATTTTTTTCTTATACAAAAGATGTGCATTTGCTGCATTCATATATTTATAAAATATTATATTACTTATTATTAATATAGATTTTTAGCTAAATTATAATCTCAGGAGTATAAATGCCCGATAAAGCCAAAAAAGCCCCAAAAAATGCCCAAAATAAGCCAAAAAAAGCCGTTAAAATACCAAATCCGCCAGAATATTTTGTTGGGTATTCTTTAAAGAAATGGGAGGAACTTGCACCTGTTTTCGCTGAAAAAAATATGCTCGGACCTGCGGATTTATCAGCTTTTGAGCTTTTATGTATGCATTATGGGGATGCTATGAATCTTTATGAGTCTATGATTAATGAAGGAGGTTCTGTATCTGGTTATTTAAAAGGTAAAAACTCTCAGACTATGGGAGAATATTTAGCTTATCATAAAGCTATAACGGCATATACGAAAATGCTTACCGAGTTCGGTTTAACTCCTGCTTCAAAAAAGAAAGTACCATCTCCTGAAACTATAGAAGATGAATGATCCGATTGAAAAAATGATAAATGGTTAAATATAATGTATACCTATGAAGAATATATCAATAAAGTTATAAATAAAGAATTACCAGTCTGTCAAGCTGCTTTTTTATCTGTAAAAAGGCATTTGGACGATATAGAAAAATCAAAAAATAATGATTATCCTTTTTATTTTGATGACAATGAAGCTAAACGTCCTATAATGTTTATACAATCTTTAGTACATACAAAAGGAGAATGGGCAAATCATAATATTATACTAGAGCCTTGGGAACAGTTTATAATAGCAAGTATATTCGGATGGAGAAGAAAAGAAAATAATTTAAGAAGATTTAAAAAGGCTTATGTTCAGGTGAGCAGAAAAAATGGAAAAACTACTTTTGCATCTGGAATTGGTAATTATTGTTTTTTCTGCGATAGTCCTGCAGAGGCTGGAGTCGAAATATATTATATAGCTACGAAAAAAGATCAAGCAAAAATTGCATGGAGTGAAAGCGAAAGGCAAATAAGAAAAGCAAAAGCTCTTAATAAAGAAGCGATTACATATAAACAAACTTCTACAATTACAAAGAAAAAAGATACTGCCTCAAAATCAAAACCATTAGGACAGGACAGCAATACTGAAGACGGATTAAATCCGCATTTAGTTATAGTAGATGAATACCATGCACATCCTGATAATGAATTATTAAATGTTCTTGAATCTGGAATGGGAGCTAGAAGGCAGCCTCTTATATTTATAATTACTACGCTGGTTTTGATAAATCTTCGGTATGTTTTTCTGAATATGAATATGCAAAAAAAATATTAGATGGTTCAAATACTAATGATGAATATTTTACTATAATATACGAGCCTGACAACATCAATGATATTTGGGTATTTATATCTGAATATAAAGAAAAATTAAATAAAAATGAAGATGTTTCAAAACAGGAAGAATTAATAAATAAAATTATTTTTCAAGCTAATCCTAATATAAACGTTTCTGTAAAAGACAATTACCTAAAATCTAGGCTTTTAGAAGGACTAGATAAACCTATTCAAAGAACTGATATACTTACAAAAAACTTGAATATTTGGACGCAAGCTAGTGAAGTTTGGATATCTTCTGACAGGTGGCTTAAATCTTATTCACATCAAAATATAAATATAAATGAATTAAAAGGCAGGAAAGCATGCATCGGTTTGGATTTAGCAACTACAAGAGATATAGCAGCTTATGTTTTATGTTTTGATTCTATTGATAATGGTCCGTATATACTTTTGCCTCGCTTCTTTATGCCTAAAGAGAATATAAGGCAGCGTTCTAAAGAGGACAGAGTACCTTATGAATTATGGGCTTCGCAAGGTTTAATTACTTTAACAAGCGGTGATATAATAGATTTTGATGTAATAGAATCTTCAATCTTAAATGATGCGAAAGATTTTGAAATTATAGAAATAGGCTATGACCCTTGGAAAGCTATTGAAATAGTCACTCATTTGAAAAAAGAAGGGTTAAAAATGACAGATATAAGACAATCTTTTGCAGTAGGCGGTTTATCTGAAGGAACTTCTTTATTTGAAAAAACTATAGATGAACGAAAACTCCTTCACGGTAATAATGCTGTTCTTAATTGGATGATAAGCTGCTGTGAAGTAAGAACAGACGGCAGGGATAATTATCTTCCTACTAAGCCTGATAGGCAAAGATCACGTAAAAGAATTGATGGTGTTGTAGCCTCCATTATGGCTCTTCATAGAGTGATTAAAAATCATTTTGAAGATACTAAAAGTATTTATGAAACTGAGGGTGTATTTACCTTATAATCATTTATAATCTGCATACTTTATATATTATATATAAAGTATGCATTAATAAATAATTAAAAAAAGATTTATGATATTTTCAAATTGTCAATTTCACATTTTAGTTTATTCATATAGCTGTCTAATATTTTATTAATTTTATTTCTAATAGTTTCACTTTCTAATATTTTTGATGATAATCTTAATAATACTGCATAATGTGCAATAATATCTTTGTCTGTTTCATCGTCTATATAAGTTGTGTATGTTGAGTATCTGCATATAGTTTTACTATCTTTTATGTGAGCTCCTATTATTTCATCATATTTTCTTTTACCATTTATATAATATTCTATATATACTGCTGCATTGTATTGTGTTAAATCTACATGCAGATTATTATTGTTCAATAATTTTCTTATTTCTATTGTAGCTTCATTATTATTATTTTTTTCTAATCTTTCTAATTGTTTATTATTTTTTGCTTTTTTATCCATTTTTTATTCCTATTTTTTAATTATTTATTTATGTGATGACAATAACTCTGTTCCTAAAGATATCAAGTCATTTTTTCCTAAAATTATATTTTTTTTATTTTATATACAGCCTTATATTATAATAAAGCTGTATACTAATTATTATATTAAGCAATGTTTATATTGTTTATTTCTGTTTCTGTTTTTATTATATAATAACCTAATACTTCGTTTATTTTTTCTCTTATTTCTTTTCTCATAAGTCTTGCTGATAACTCTAAAAAATCAGCATAATTATTTATAATATCATCGCTTGTATTAGTATCTACTCTCATGCTGTATACTCTAAAAGAAGATGTTATTTTTCCATCTCTGTCTTTATCAGTTCTTAGTATTTCCTCTTTATTAAAATTAACTTCTGCATTATATCTATTTAAATCTACATCTAAGTTATTATTATTTAATAATTCTCTTATTGCTTTTGTAGCCTCTTCATTATTATTTTTTATTATTGCTAATTCTTTTTTTAATTGTTTGTTCATTTTTAATTCCTCTTTTAATTATTTATTTATGTGATGACAATAACTCTGTTCCTAAAGATAGCAAGTTCTTTTCCGCAAAAAAGTTATTTTTTCTAAAAATAATTCTTATAAATGGATACAGACTTGCTAAATATATGCGTGAATATGAAGTCGGAGTAAAAGTTCTTGAAACTAGAAATATTTACAATGTGATAATATAGTATCAAATTTAAATAACACTTTGGTTTTTATTCAAATTTATAACGAAGTTATATCTAAATTAAATAATAAATTTTTTATAATTTCTATTATTGTTTTAATAAAAAAGTATGCTTGCTAAATTATTTTTTAATTTTAAATCTATACTAATTCCCAGCCCTATAGGCTTGTTGCTTAAATTTGAATTATAATATTATTTTCTTTTTTTGTTTATACTAATTTATCAGCACCCACCCAAGTTTTTTTAAATTTAAAAATTTCACTAAACGCACGGTAAATACATTTTGATATATAATTTAAATTTAATTGATAATATATTTATATGCTTAATTTTACTCTGCGTGCGTATAAGAAATTAGCTTATAACAATAACAAATTCTCTTTTTTTACTGTCCTGATATTTATTATATATATCTGATACTCTATCTATAATAATTTCTTCTCTGTCAGTTGTAATATCTAAGCATAATGCCATTTCTTTATCTTTGGAATATACTTTTCTAATCGCATTAAGAACTTTACCCAATCTATATGGAGTATCTAATATTATAATAGGCACATTCAATTTTTTTAAATATAATAATTTTTTTTCACGATCTCTGTCATCACGCGGCAAAAGCCCAGCATAATAAAATTCTTTAAAATTAAAAGGCAGGCACATAATAGCTGCCGTAATACTGCTTACGCCTGCTATAGGACGAACCTTTATATTATGAGAATAACAATACTCAAGCAAAAGCCTTCCCGGATCTTCCAATATAGGAGCGCCGCAATCACTTATAAGAGTAACCGTTTTACAGTTTATAATCTTTGTCATTATTTCATCAATATCTTTAGATTTTTTTGTGTGTTCACTAAACTCTATTAAACATTCTCTGTTTTTATCTATATTAAGTAATTTGAAAAGTGTAGTGGCTTCTCTAAAACTTTCAACTAAAATAATATCACTTTCAATTAAAACTTCCTTCAATCTTTCAGTATTATCTTTATAATTACCTATATCTCTTGCAGCAATGTAAACAGTAAGCATATATAATCCTATTTTCTCAATGAAGTATTTGTATTATAAATCCAATTTGTACTTATTATGTTATTACTTATAAATATATTAGTAAAGAATGTATTAGTAAGGAAATTATTAGCTTTAGAACGCTCTTCCATTTCATTAATCTTTTTAACTTTAAGATTTAAAGCTCTAATAACAGCATAAGTTTCATTATCAATATTACCATCTATTTTTTCCGGTCTGAAATGACATTGAAAAGCATAAAGCACCTTTCTGGAATCAAAATCCCAAACATTATTTGTAGGCATACTTGTATATCCGTATTTTATAAACTCTTCTTTTATATCCATTACTTTTGCTTTTCTATATTCATTATCATTTAAAAAGTTGCTGTAATCATACTCATCATACCACATACCTAAATTATATTCATCATGAAGTCTTTTCCATGGGAATTTAGGTCCTGGGTCTTTTTTTCTGTATGGAGCTATATCCGAATGTCCTAATATATTATAAGGCTTTATTCCATATTTCTCTATTAACTCTTTAAGTAAATACGCTACCTTTTCTATCTGGCTCTCCTCAAATTCTATGTACTCATCATAAGGAATAAAAAATAAATCGTCCCTTTGTTTTTTTGTCATTCTTCTTAAATCTTCATAAGTATTTGTAACCTTTCTTAAAAATCCTAAATTTACTATTTCTATACCAATAGAAGTGTCATTCATAGTAAGTCTGTTATCAAACATAGTAACACCAGCATGCCAAGCTCTGTCATTATCATCAACAAGTTTATATATAGGTTCATCTTTTTTTGTAGTTATAAGATAATGTGCCGATACACCGGGATCAGTTAATACTTTAAAAGATAAATCATCATTTAAAGCAGTATAATGAAGTATAATATATTTTATTCTTAAATTATATGCAGGAGATTTAAAAGCACTTGACACCTTAGGAGCTATTTTCCTAGTTCTTATGGGCGTTATATTCTCATCATTACAAGATGTAAATACTATTATTATTACTAATAAATAAATAAATCTAATATATTTAAACATATACAGGAACTCCGTTAAATCTATATCGTATAAAACCTTTATAGAATTCTTTAACTTCTACATAAGCAAAATAATATGCCTGTGCTGTATTTATTCTGGCATGTCTATGAAGTAAATTGCTATAAAAACTATAAATAAAATCTAAATACATACCATCAGCTAAAGAACCAATACCTGAAATGACAGTGCTTACACCAGAGGAAAGCAATGATTTTGTCAATTTATTATCAGCTTCTTCCATGTTGCATGCATTAATAAAAATAAGCGAAGGAGGATTATGTAATGCCGCTACTGAATTTAGTATATAATCCTCACTCAATTTTATTCCGTCCTTATATCCATGTGTGATAATATGAACTATATCATAACTTTCCAATATTTTAACAAACTCAAAATAATTATGCTCTTTTTTATATAAATCTATTTCTATATTCTTTATATTATTTTGCAATGACAAAATAGAATCTATCTCTCGTTTATCGTATAAAATATCTTCATTTGGTATTGAAATAATAGCCATCTTTAATTTTTTATTGTCAATTTTCTTATTATGCAAAACATTAGATGCATTATTATATGAAAAGATTATATTTTCGGATAAAAATTTACCGTCAAAAGATAGTATCTCCCAAGGAATAGTGTATGTTTTATCGTCAAGATGAAGATAAACTATCCTAAATCCATCAAGCAAATGTTCTCTGAAGTCTTTTTCTGGAATTAGCATATTCATCAAATAACTTCCAAGTTCCATATATCTGTCTATACTTTTATTTTCACTATTTGCATACTTTAATAAACGAACATATTCATTATATATACTTTCATAAGCCTTATTATCAAAATGCTTTTCGTATTCTGCCACATAAAGCGACGGATATGTTTCTATAGATTGATATTTGAAAATATTATCATTTATAGAACATGAAAAAAAGGTTTGTGATATATTATCATTTAAAAGTATTAATCTATCTCTTAATTTGGAAAATGTCTTAGAATCTATTTCATATATTGCAAAATCTGAATACTTATATTCTAATTTATAATATATTCCTCTTCTTCTTTTATAATTGTCAGTTATATAAATATTTGTATAGTCTTTGTTTGACATTTCATTATTTTTATTATTTAAATCAATTTCATAATAGCCGTATAATTTATTTTTTTCATTATCATATAAAAATATATTTATAAAACTTTCATCTTTTTTTAGAGATTTTTCGATCTTTTTTACAGATGTATTTTTTAAAGAAATATATTCTATATGATGAGATAAAAAGTATTCTCTATTTTGAGTTACAATATATGATTTACATGTCATTTAATCAAGCATCTTCTTTTTAAGTACAAACAATAATTATTTATTATACAGTAATTTTTTATATAATCAAATAAAATGTTTGTAAATAATTATAATCGGATAATGCATAAGAATAGATAAATAAATTATTTAGTTTCAAATCCGTCAAGAGCAGAACTGTATGTATCGCTGTCTGGAAATAATTTTAATGTAATCAAAGCTGTATTATTATATTTTTCTTCATCAAAACCATTTAAAGGTATTTCTATTGTTATATCTTTTCTTAATACCAAATTGGAAGATTGAACTCCTATCCATAAATAAAAATTAAGCTTAAACTTTTCACTTCCTTCAGTATATTCAAAATACATATTGTCAAGTTTTATGTATTTTCCAGTAGTCATAGTTCTTCCCCAATCATTCATATTGCACATATAATATCCGCCGTTATAATCAGCATTATAAGTACAATCTTTATTATTGAGATTTATTTCAATTACGCTTGCATACATACTGTCATTTTTTACGAAATATTTTGAACTAGAAGAACCTTCTACTTTTAATTTAAAATACATAGTTTTTGTAACTATTTGAGTATTATTATTATTTCCTCCGCTGCCAGAATCCTCATCTGAATTACTTGTATTCTCATTATTTTCACTGCCTGAATTTTCAGTATTTTCATTTGAAGTATCTGTACTTACAGGATTTAATGCTTTATAATTGCAGCCGTATATAAAAAGGCATACTGATAATAGTATAATTAATAATTTCTTCATACTATAATAAAATTTAACAAATTTAATATCTTTTGTCAATAGTTTTTGTTATATTTAAAGAATACATAATGTAAAACTATTGTAAATTATTAAATTATAATATATTATGTTAATAATTTTGCGAAAACATATTGAAATAAATTTACATTAAATATATACTTATTAGTAATTATTCTTAATAAAAATAATTTTTGGGAGGTTCAATTTGAGTTGGATAGGTGCTATTATATTACTAAGCATATTAGTATTTGTTCATGAAATGGGACATTTACTTGCAGGCTTAGCAGTTGGAATAAAGGCTGAGGCTTTCTCTATAGGTTTCGGTCCTATACTTTTCAAAAAAGAAATTAAAGGAATAGACTTTAGATTTTCAATTATTCCTTTCGGAGGATACTGTAAGTTCAAAGGTGAAATTGCAGAAGACGGCAAAGTAGAAGAAGGAGATTTTCTTAATATGTCGCCTTTAAAAAGAATAATAGTTTATTTTGCAGGTCCTTTCTTTAACTATTTATTTGCATTTTTGCTTCTTACGATATTGGTGTCTCTTCCTTCAAAGATAGATTTGTATTCGCCTACAGTATCAGTATTTAAAGACGGAAGATATATGCATTCTAAATCAGGCATAACATTAGCTTATGAATATGGTATGCAAAGCGGAGATACTATTACAGCTATAAACGGCGTAAAAGTAGAATCTGACAATGATATACTAAAAACTATAAATGATGAGGCAATACAGAAGGCAGCTGAAGATATAGTTTTCAGCATCAGCAGAAACGGTGAGGCCATTAATATAACTATACCTTCTGTTGAAATGCTTAAGGCTTTGAGCGGAGAAAGGGCTTTAGGATTATATTTCGGAGATGATCTTGTTATAAAAAATGTGATTTCAGATTCTGCTGCTTCTGAGGCTGGGCTTATGGCTGGAGATAAAATAATATCTATTAATGGAATGAATGCAAGAAATATAGCTGATTTCAGACCTATAGTAATGGATAATGCCTCTCAGAAAATTAATATCACTGTAATAAGAAATGGCGAGGAGATTACAAGAGAGGCTATACCAAGACCTGTAGCTTCAAAAACTATAGGAACTTATGGAAGTTTGGGAGTAGAATTTGAAAGCACTCCTATGAGAGTTGAAAAAGTTGATGGAATACCTTTTCCTAAATCAATACCTGAAGCTTTTAAAGAAACAGGTAATTATATAATATCATATCTTAATGGTTTAAAATTATTATTTACAGGAAAATTATCAGTTCGTGAAAATTTGGGCGGACCTGTAAGAATTATACAGATTTCATCACAGGTTATTTCTGTTGATATAGAATACAGGCTTAGAACTATACTTTCATTTACTGCTACTATAAGTTTAATACTTTTCTTAATGAATCTTCTTCCTCTTCCGGTAGTAGACGGAGGTATGATAGTATTTTCATTTATAGAGCTTATAATGAGACGCCCTATAGACAGAAAAGTTTTAACCAAAATACAAGCAATAGGAGCAGCATTTTTGATCACACTTGCGATATTTATAACTATTAATGACATAACGCAGTTGTTTAGATGATGATTTATAAAATATTTTCATTATGAAAATATTTTTAGAAAGTAAATAATTAAGAGGTTTGTTTGTTAGCAGACCTCTTAATTGTATTAAATATTTAATTAATTTAAAATAAAGTATTAAGAAAAATAACCGAATTAAAATATATCAATTTTTAGAGAATACTATAAAAATATGAAACTTTCAATAAAGAATTTAGCAAAAATAAAAGAAGCCGACATTGAAATAGATGGAATTACAGTTATATGCGGAAACAATAATACAGGAAAAAGCACTGTAGGTAAGGCTTTATTTGCTATTTTTGAATCTACATTAAATATAGATTATAGAATTAGAAAAGAAATAGCCTCAAAAATTATTAATGTATTTAAAAAAAGAGGTATATATATAAGCAATTTTTTATTTCATAATGAAATAGATAATGATTTTATATTTGATGTATATAATTTAGTTGATAAAAGTTATTCAAATGATTATAATGATATTGATTTATTAATTAATAATTTTGTAAAAAAAATTATTGATAATAAAGAAATTATAATAATAGATGATAATCCTACATATAAATCTGATTCTTATATAGAAATAATTTCCGATGAAATAAAAAAAATTATTACAACTCCAATTGATAGTATAAAAAAAGAATTAATTTCAAGATATTTCAGATCTATTTTTAATGAACAGATAAATAATACTGATGAAATCAATATTGCTTCTTTAGATTTAATTATTAAGGGAAAAACAAATAAAATAATATTTAATCAAAATCAATGTGAAAATTTTAATGAAGAAATAATTATAGGTAACAATATTCATTATATAGATAATCCATTTATTATTGATAAAATTAATAATAATTCTAATGGATATACTCTTATAGAAAAAAAACTTATTAATACGCTCAAAAAAGATTATACTAATAATATGCTTGAAAATATTATAGATTCTGTACAAAATAAAGAAATTTTAGATAAAATAAAGAAATTATTTGATGATGCAGTAAATGGAAAAATCAATTCCATAAGCGGATTTTATTATTTAGATAAATTAAGATTTGAAAACCTATCTGCTGGAATAAAATCTTTTATTATAATTAGAATGTTATTAGAAAGTGGTTCTTTAAAAGATAAAGATTTATTAGTATTAGATGAGCCAGAAATACATCTGCATCCTGAGTGGCAATTATTATATGCAGAAACTATAGTATTGTTACAAAAATATTTAAATTTAACAATTACAATAACAACTCATAGCCCTTATTTTTTGGAAGCTGTTAATGGATATTCAAAACTGCACAAAATACATAACAGAGTAAATTTTTATTTTGCTGAAGCTGATGATAATAATAATGTAACTATAAATAATGTTAATGATAATATAAACTTAATATTTAAAAAAATGGCAGAGCCTTTAAAAAAATTAAGAAATATGAGAATAGAAGAATTTGATAATTCAGAAAGTGAAGAATGAAAGACAAAGTTTTAAAAGAAATTCATGATTATCTCTTACCTATTTTCTTTACAAAAGAAAGTGAATATAATTTAATAAAAACATTAAAAGAATCTTCTTACTCAGAAGCAAATAATCAGTATATGACAGAATCAAATTCTCTGGTAATAAAATGCGAAAACTTAAGAGATGCATATTGTTCATATAATAAATATAGCCAGCAAGTAAAATCTGTAGATGCCGTATATAAATTTGAAAATAAAAAAATATATTTAATAGAGTTTAAAAGCGGTGCTGTTAAAGGTAAAAATATATTGAAAAAAGGTGAATCTGTATTTAAGATACTTAAAGATTTAAATTTTTTTGATGATAAAAAAGATCTATCATATATAGTTGTTTATAATCCTACAGATATACCTAAAGAAAGTTCTGAATTAGAAGATATTACAGATATTATGCTTGATTTTTCTATAGATACTAAATGTATAAATGAAATTAAAGATTATAAAAATAAAGAACTTCATAATATATCTTCATTAGAAGAAAAAATTTTTAATGAAGCATATTTCTGCACTAAAGATGATTTCAATAATTATATTGTTAAAGAGTTTGAACAGGAAGAACTATAAATAATAATTTGTATAATAATAAACTTTACTATATAATACTAATTCAAAAAAATAATCAGGATAATTATAATAAAATGAGTGAAAATTTGAAAAATGAAATATTAGAACTTGTAAAAAGTGAGGATATAATAAAACCAACCAGATATTTAGGCGGCGAGATAAATGCCATAATAAAACCAAATATGCCTTTTAAATTTGTTATGTGCTTTGCAGATATGTACGAAATAGCCATTAGCAATTTGGGTCTTTCTATACTTTATGAGGTTATTAACTCTATTGAGTATGCATCATGTGAGAGGGTATATGCTGTTGCTGAAGACTTTGAAAAACTTTTGAGAGAGAAAAATATACCGCTTTATACTTTGGAGACTTTCAGCAGGGTAAAAGATGCTGATATTTTGGGATTTACTTTACAGTATGAGCTTATATATACAAATATACTTCAGGTGCTAGAATTAAGCCAAATACCTATACATAGAGATGAGCGGGGAGAAGATGCACCTATAATAGCGGCAGGAGGACCTAGTGTATTTAATCCATTCCCATTGGCTGATTTTATAGATGTGTTTTTATTCGGCGAGTTTGATATCGAGATGAAAAACTTTGTTGATATAATTTATAATCTCAAAAAAAACGGTGCCAAAAGAGATGATATATTAAAAGAGCTTTCAAAACTTGAGTATGCCTATGTACCTAAATACCCAAGAGAGAATGTTAAAAGAATATTTGTTGAAAATATTAATGAAATGCCTTATGTGAAGAAACCTTTAGTTCCACTTGTAGAGGGCATACAGAACAGAATATCAGTTGAAATAGCTAGAGGCTGTACTCATAGCTGCAGATTTTGTTTAGCTGGTATTACTTACCGCCCTGTAAGAAACCGTACTATAGAAAAAATTGTTGATATATCTATGGAGTCATTAGAGGCTACTGGTGCTAATACTTTAAATTTATTTTCGCTTTCTGCTGATGATTATCCTCATATTGCTGATTTGATAGAGTATTTGCAGACACTTGGAGAGAATAAGGGATTTTCTTTGTCGCTTCCTTCACTTAGAATAGATTCATTTGATAAAGATACTGCAAATAGAATAGCACAGTTTAGAAAGACTGGACTTACATTCGCATTAGAAGTAGGAAGCCATGAATTAAGAGAAAAGATTAATAAAGAAATGGACGAAGAGGCCATATACAATATACTTGCCGATGTTCAGAAAATGGGCTGGAAAATAGTAAAGATATATTTTATGATAGGCTTTACTGATAATCCAGAAAAAGAAGCTGATGAGATAATAGAAGCACTTGAAAAGATGATTAAAGTGTCAAAAAACAAAGTAAAAATCAATGCCGCAATTAATGTATTTATACCAAAGCCTCATACGCCTTTAGAAAATAATAATCAGCTTACAGATGAAGAAGCTATTTACTATATAGGAAAGGTGAGAGATCATTTTAGAGGTACAAAGGTTGCTATAAAATATCACCCTCCAAGAATGGCAGAGATTGAAGGGATAATATCAAGAGGCGATGAAAAAATAGGTAATATTATTTACAAAGCATACAAAAAAGGTGTAAGATTCGATGCTTGGGTTGAGCATTTTAATTATGATGCTTGGAAGGAAGTAATAGAAGAAAGCGGATATACTATAAAAGAATTGTTAAGCAAACAAATAAATATGCCTTGGAAATGTATTGATACTCTTGTAAGTCAGAAGTTTTTTGATAAAGAATACGAGAGATTTCAAAACGGTAAGTTCACAGAATACTGCTTTACAGGTAATTGTCAGAACTGCGGTATAGACTATAAAAAATACTGCCATAAATATAAAAAAGAAGTTTTAAATACCAACTTTACTCAAATGGTTGAAGAATTAAAAACATTAAAAAAACGCGATATATTTGCTGTAAATTATAAAATGTTTATGAAGTTCAAAAAAGAAGGTATATCTTCATTACTAGGTATGCATGATTTATCACGTGTTATAATATGTGCTTTAAAAATAGCAGGGGCTAGCATATCATTAAGCAAAGGTTTTCATCCATTAGAGAAAGTGGTATTTACGCCTCCAACTCCTTTTGCTTGTGAGAGTGAAGCAGAGTATATGGAAGTGAGTTTAACTGATGCTATAGACATAGATTTATTAAAAAACAAAATTAATAATTTACTTTCTCATATAGGTATAGAAATAATGAGTGCTGTTTCTACTCCTACAAATGCTAAAAATATACAGTCTCTTCCAAAGAACACTATTTATAAAATTACAACAAGTGATGATAAAAAGGCTTTTGATATACTTTCAAACAAAGAAGATTTGAAATCAAGCGAAGAGAGAAAAGGAGATTATTTAATTATAAATAAAGATAATGATTTACTTATAACACTTTTAGAAAGCAGCGAAAAGGCTATAAGAGTACGAGATATAAAAAGCTATCTTTTGAAGAATGATATTAATATAAAAAATATCAGAAAATTAGAGCTAGTTTAACATTTGATTTTTTATTTATCATATTTTTGAATATTTAATTTATAGAATAACTTTTTAATATTTGCTTTATTTTTTGTATTTATATTATTTAATTCTTATTTATAAAAAATAAAAAACCCGCCTTATAAAATAAGGCAGGTCTTTTTATAAAATATGATTAATTCTAATATTTAC
The DNA here is from genome assembly GCF_001746205.1 of Brachyspira hampsonii. Classification (NCBI taxonomy): domain Bacteria; kingdom Pseudomonadati; phylum Spirochaetota; class Spirochaetia; order Brachyspirales; family Brachyspiraceae; genus Brachyspira; species Brachyspira hampsonii. The sequence goes on along the minus strand of NZ_MDCO01000012.1, from coordinate 513,758 downwards.
TGCCAATAATTTGCATACAGATAAATATGTATATATTTGATTGTATCTGGTAAATTATAATTTAAAGAAGAAATTGAAACTCCTAAAACATAATCACCATAAGTAATGTTAGCTGGAGTACTAAACCAATTAGCATCAGGAGTCAATATTACTTCCCCATTATAAGATTGTAATGCCGTCTTAATATTATTCAATATTTCAGCTTGGCTTACATAGGGAGTATTTCCTGATGTTTGTCTAAAATCTAAATAAAATACATAAGGATTTTGATTACCATTAAAACCTAAAGAACCACTGCTAAAATCAAAATATCCAGTTTTTAATGTGTCATCAGAAATGTTTCCTAAACTATTTAAAGCAGAATTTATTTTTACTTTGGCTTGTTCTTTAGTTAAAACTTCTCCTCCAGATATTCCAGTAATATTATCAGGAGCAGCTACACTTTTAGCACAGCTCATTGTAAATAATGATAAGCTCATTAATATAGATAAAATCAATAATAATTTTTTATCTCCTATACTCATTAATTAAATCTGTAAGTTAATTGACCGCCGAAGCTCATATTTAAGAAACTTAACTGACTAGCTTCTGCATACAAGTCTAAATTGAAGTCATCTGTAACTATAAAGCCCATACCAAAGAATCCTGCTATACCAGACCTTGTTTTGTATGTAGTAGTTTTATTAGCTTTTCCGTTTGCATCTTTAGCTTGATCTATAGTGATATCAGCACCTAATAATAAAGCAGTACCGAATCTTAATTCATACCATTCAACAGGTCTCCATAATGTACCTATAGGAAGTTTAACTACTGGAGAAATTGCTAAAATATCCTTTCCATAATTAGTAACTGTTTGAGCTGTACCGCCAATAGTTTGTTCTAGTTTATCTCTATTATTTATACTAAATACTAAATCTATCTCAGGCTCCATAGCCAATGATACCTGATCATTAACCAAGCTCCATTCCATAGGGAAGCTAGCCCAAACACCTATATTTACTCTTGCTGCCTTTTGAGTAGTTTTATATTCAGTTGTTCCATTTTTACCATTTTGACCTACATTGTTATTAAGTCCTGCCTCTAAATCAAGTCCCATATTGATGCCTGTCATAGGTCCCATAGGAAGACTTAAGAAAAACTCTGGATTTAAATTTAACCAAATCATATCTCCGTAATTTGGATCATTTGGATTTGAATTGTATGTTACTTCATCAACTTCCACTCCAGCCACAGTACCTTTTCTTTTAGTATTGTAGAAATCAAGAGTTATGCTTACAGGTATAGTTAATTTATGTTCACCGAATTTGATAGCTGCTGCTATTTCATGTCTCCAACTTCCATTATGTGTATAACTATAATAGTCATTATTTCCTGCTGCATCTTTAGTTTGATTTACAGTATATGGAGCAGTTCCTGTTAACTGAAAATTATAATGCACTGCTGCCATATCATTTATTCTGAAAGCTGCTGTTACATTTTGCTGCTGAGCCTATTGTCCATTTATTATTTGTAGTAGAAATATTTCCGTCTTTATCTGTTGTATAGTTAGACTGTCATCAAATTTGTATGCTGCTGCAAAACCTAAATACATACCACAACAAAAGATCCTTGTATTCCATTATTTATTTTACCTGTTGTAGGATCAGTAGCAATATCGCCTTGAGCAGTATTATTTAAATTACCTAAATATCCTGCTGAAAAGAATGATCTTTGCAAATCAAATATGTCTTTTGCGTTTACTCTGTCAGAGTCTGTATCAAACTGACCTGCTGTTGCTCTTTTTACTGCTGAATTGTTCAAAGTAAAAGGAGTGTCCTCAACTGATTGTGCAAATGCTGATGTTGAAATTAATAAAGAACCTAATGCTGCTGCTAGGAACTTTACTTTTTTGCTAACTTTCTTCATAAGTTATCTCCTAAAATTATTTTTATACTTATTTTATATTTATTAAAATTCTTAAAAATAAGAATATTAATAGCTAAAATATGCTAAATAAATTTAATTATTCAGCAATATTATAGAAAAAAGTTTTATTAAACAAACATTAATATAATTAAAATATATAATATCATACAAATCAAATATTTCATATTATTTTATCAAAATTCATTACATTATTCAATACTTATTGCATATTTTTTTAAAAATAAAAACATTTTTTTAATTTTTATAAAAAAAATAAACAAATATATCATAACTTTATTATTTTTCTTTACTAAATTATTTATTATAATTTAAAAATATATAGATTTTGTAAATTTATTATAAATAACACTATTATACAATAAAATATTCAATAACTATGCATTAAAAAACTTGTCATACTCAATATTTTACTATATTATGGTAGTAATATTTTTAAGGAGAATGAAATGAAATCTTACAGAAAAGTTTTAGAAATAAATTATCCAAAAAGAAGAGGATATATGAATATTACCCAAGAAGTTCAGAAATGCCTAAATGAAAGCGGTATTAAAGAGGGACTTGTTTTATGCAATGCTATGAATATAACAGCAAGCGTATTTATCAATGATGATGAAAGCGGACTTCATCAGGATTTTGAAGTATGGCTTGAAAAATTAGCTCCTGAAAAACCTCATAGTCAATATAATCATAATGGCTATGAAGATAATGCCGACGCTCATATGAAAAGACAATTAATGGGAAGAGAAGTTGTAGTGGCTGTTACAGACGGCAAACTTGATTTCGGAACTTGGGAGCAGATTTTTTATGGAGAATATGACGGAAAAAGAGTGAAAAGAGTATTGATAAAAATTATAGGGGAATGATATTAATTTTATGATAAAGCCAAAAAGATTAGAAAAAGGAAATACTATAGGCATAATAACTCCTTCAAGTGCATGCCCTAAAAATAAACTCTATGAGGGAATAGAATATTTAGAAAGCAGAGGATACAAGATAAAATTATCAAAACATGTATTTGATAATTATAATGGATACGGCGGAAATGATGAGGCAAGGGCTGAAGACTTAAATAATTTCTTTAAAGACGATAAAGTTGATGCAATAATATGTTCAAGAGGCGGATACGGTGCAGTTAGAATACTTGATAAGTTAAATTACGATATCATAAAAAGCAATAATAAAATATTTGCAGGCTACAGCGATATAACTTCTTTTCATTTGGCTTTTTATGAAAAAACAAAACTCATTACCTTTCATGCCCCAATGGTAAGCATAGATATGATAAAAGGAAAATCATTTGATGAAGCCTCATTGAATAATATGTTTGATGTTTTAGAGAGTAAAGAAAAAATAATTTATAAAAATCCTGACGGATCAGAATTTGAAAGCATATCTTATGGAAATGATGGAAAAGCAGAAGGAATATTAATAGGCGGGAACTTCATTGTCATGATGTCTAGTTTCGGCACAGAATATTTTCCGAAATTAAATAAGGATTATATATTATATATAGAAGAAGTAGATGAAAAACCTTATAAGATTGATAGAATTATATCTGCTATATTTAATTCAAAAGAAATAGGCAAATCTATAAGAGGAATTGTAGTTGGTGATTTTGAAAACTGCGATTTGCTTGAAGGAGAAAAAGAAACAGGATTTAGAACTGCCAAAGAAACTATAATAGAAAGATTCAGCAATTTAAATATACCTGTACTTACAAATGTAAAATGCGGACATGGTAAAACTAAACTCACTATTGCACATGGTGCTATGGTAAAGATTGATGCTGAAAATAAAAGTTTTGAAACATTAGAAAATGTACTGATTTAAAAAAGAACAATAAAAAATTCAAATAGAAATAAGAGAGTTATTATGAAATTGTTTTTTAGTGATTATGATATGACTATTTATATTTATGAAAAAATTGATGAAAGTGTTTTTGATGCTATAAAAAAATGGCGAGAAGCTGGAAACCTATTTATTATTGCAACAGGAAGAAATAAATTTTCTATATTTGAACATATTGAAAGGCATGGATTGGAATTCGATTATTTGATAGCCAATAACGGAGCTTTAGTATTCAATAATAAAAAAGAAATGATATTTAAAGATGCTTTTGATGATAAAGTGTCATATAAAGTAATAAGATTTCTGCATGAAAAATTCGGCGGTACAGTAGAAATAGTAAATGATAATTATTTAATATCTGTAAAATCAAAAGATGGAAATGATATACTTCCTTTTAGAGTTGATAAAAAGATAGATATAGAGCAAATAGAAACCGTAAAAAATATTATACAAATAAATAAAATGACTCCTAATGCTGAAACTACTGAAATAACGGCAAATATTATTAATAAAGAATTTGAAGAAGTAACAGCTTATGCTAATATTAGAACTATTGATATAGTAAAAAATACAGTTAATAAAGCGAATGGAGTTGATTTTGTATATAGACTATTAAATAAAAATAATAATGTAGAAAAAATAATAACTGCAGGCGATTCCAACAATGATATAGAAATGATAAAAAAATATGACGGCTATATACAGATGGATGCTAATAAAAGAATTAAATCTATAACAAATAAATATTTTAATTTTATTTCTGATATTATTTATAAAGAGTTATAAGATATTGATTTTAATACTTTATTAGGGTATAATTAAATAAAGAATATAAGGAGCATTTATGTGAGGAATATTTTGTATAATCGGTCTGATTATAGCAGGTATAGTAAGTTTATTCGATAAATTAAGAGGAAAAAAAGAATAACCCCGAATTATTTTAATAAATAAAACGGGGCTTTTTTATTAAATAAAAATAGATTATTCTGCCTGATAAACTAATTTTCCATCTATATAAGTTTTTAATACTTTAGTTTTTGTAATATCTGTAGGCACTATCTCAAGTATATTTTGATCCAATATTATAAAATCTGCTTTCTTTCCTACTTTGATAGAACCCAAAGTATCTTCAGCAAAATTCTGATAAGCACCATTTATTGTGGCAGAATCCATCATCTGTTCAACACTTACTATTTGATCTTCCCCAAGTAATGATTCAGCTTCTCCTTCTAAATTCATTCTTGTAGCACCAATCTGTATGCCGTCTAAAGGTCTAGGAGGAACTGTTACAGGATAATCGCTTGCAAGTGATACTACACATCCTGCATCAAATAAGTCTTTCATAGGATATTCTTTACTAGCTCTTTCTTCTCCTAAATAAGGAAGTTCTAATTCATAATAATATCCATCTTCTTTAAAAAACCAATAAGGGTTTGTAACAGCAACTATATTTAATTCTCCCATTCTTTTTATATCATCTTTGTTAACTACTTGCAAATGTGTTATAGCATGTCTTTTATTAGCGGCACCTGTTTGTTTTTGTACATAATCAAGGGCATTTATAGAAAGTCTTGCCGCTGCATCTCCTATAGAATGTATATGTATTTGAAGCCCTAACTCTTCAGCTTTCAAACATACTTCATTCATAAAGTCCTGCTCCCATAATCCTACACTTCTAAATCCGGGATCAGAAGCATAATCCTCAAGTAAGTAAGCAGTCTTACCCTCTACCACTCCATCAGCAAATAATTTTACTGTTGTAAGCTTAAATTTATTTCCATTAGCTTGTTTTTTCAAATCAGCTATTACATTTAAATTTGATATAGGGTCATTATCTGCTAATACCTGATAGCCTGAAAAATAAGTTAATTTTAAATCTCCGCTTTTATCAAGTTCATTTAAAGCAGAAAATAAATTTTTACCATCTGAGTTCATATTCAATAAAGGATTGAATATAGATGTAACTCCATAAGATAAAGCTTCATCTTGATATGATAGTATTCCATTTTTATATTCTTCTATAGAATAATCAGGCAATTTAGCCAATATCAAATCCTGAGCTTTTTCTCTGAAAGTTCCTGTAGGTTCTTTAGTAACAGGATCTCTTTCTATCACTCCGCCTTCAACATCTGGAGTATCAGCATCTACTCCAGCAATTTCCATAGCTTTAGAGTTTACCCATATAGAATGATAATCCTGTGATGTTAATACTATAGGAATTTCTGTAGAAATTCTATCAAGAACATCTTTAGTAGGTCCGTTTTTAGGAGTATATCCATTACCCCATCCTGAACCTCTCAATATTTTCAAACCCTCATGTTCAGCAAGGAAATTTGAAACTATTCTCTCATAATCCTGCATAGACTTTCCATCATATAATTCTACTTGGTATAATTTACCTATACCACCTAACTCAGCATGTGCATGAGCTTCAAAAAAACTAGGCATTGCCATACCGCTTTCTAAATTAATAACTTCGGTATTATCACCTATAAACTCTTTTACTCCTTCTTCATCTCCGACATATTGGTATACACCATCTTTAATAGCGATAGCATTCACTATTTTCTGATTAGTTTCAGATGTGTATATTGTACCGGTTATTACAGTATCAGCATATTTACTTCCGCCATTACAACCGATTACAATAAAAGATAAAATTAGTAAAATGATTGGTAATAATGTTTTTTTGTTCACTTTTTGTAAACTCCTTTAAATAAAATTTTAAAATGAACCATAATTTTATATTAATTGAATACTATATACAATACGGATACATGTAATTTTTTTGAATTTTTATTAAAAAAATTTAATTTTTATATAGTTTTGTAGAAAATGAAAAATCATTAAACAAATTCAGAATTACTTTTTAGATAAAATGAAATATATATTTAATATTAATTTGAATATTTTTCTAATAATTCATCTATTAATTTCATTTTTTCTTTATTTTTTATATGATAGAATTTACCTATTGTAGTTGGAAAATAATCTTCTTCTTTTAATTTATATATTTTAACTTTAGCAGCTATTACCCAATCAGAAATATTAACTCTCTCAATTTCATTTTTATTGAATTTAATATTAAAATTATCAAGAGAATCAGAATCAGTCAAAGCCTCAGCAACGGCAACAGCAGTTAAACCATCTGCTATCATTATCTTAGTACCTTTTAAAAACTTTTTCTCTCTTACTTTTTCTGCCCCAGCTTTCACTTCAGCAAATACAATATTATGTCTATAGAATATATCCAAAAGTTTAATATCTCCATGCTCGCCTCTCCTGCTTCCAAATTTAACATACTGCATATATTATTCTCCTTAAAACTTATATATAAAATTAAGAGTTCTTTATATTATAACAAACAAGAAATCTATCTTTTCCGTTTAAATCTTTTTTTACTAATGCATTTTTTATATTAAAAGAATGACATATATCAGCCAATGCCTTCCCCTGATTACAGCCTATTTCAAAAAAGAAAGCCCCATCATCTTTTAAATATCTTTCTATAATACTTAAAAAACTTTTGTAAAAATCAAGTCCGTCAAGTCCGGAATATAGAGCATTTTGAGGCTCAAACTCCAAATCTTTTTGAAGTGAATCTTTATCTTTTAAAGCTACATAAGGAGCATTTGAAACTATTATATCAAATTTTCTCTTAGGTATAAACTCCAAAGCATCTGCATTTATTATATTTATTAATCTTTCATCTCCCAATATATTTAAAGCATTTTTCTTTATAACTTCAAAAGCACCATTACTTATTTCAATAGCTGTAATATCAATATTTTTATTCTGCTCTAAAAATAATTTTTTTAATGTTAAAGGTATATTTCCGCTTCCTGAACCAATATCGCATATTGAAATATTATCTTTATCATTTGTATAATCTAATACCAAGTCGATAAGCTCTTCAGTTTCCGGTCTTGGTATAAGCACATTATTATCAACATAAAAACAAAAACCGTAAAACTCTTTTTTATTTGTAATGTATGATATAGGCTCATAATTTAATCTTCTTTTTATAAAACTATCTATTATATTTATTTCCTCTTCAGTTAATTCTCTAAGTCCTTCGGATATTAACTTTATTTTATTCATATTTAAAGAATGCATTATGATAGTCTGTGACTCAATATAAGACACTTTATAATCATCATTGATTTTTTCTAATTGTTTAGCATAATTTATTACTGCTTGATTTATATTCAAATTAACCATTTAAAAATAATCTCTATTAAGAGTGTATAATTTAGTATAAACATTAAAACCATAAACTCATAATACATATACTTCCATTACTATTTTTCTATTGTACACTATTGCACAAGTCTGCTCATAATGCTAGTACATATTATATTCAAAAAAAGAGTATTGTCAATTTTATCAATTATTTATATTAAATAAATTTTAATCTATTTATAGAATATATAATAATAATAAAATTATGATAAAATATTTTGATTTATAGGCTTAAATATTAAAAAAATTTGTTTAACTATATGCATATAAGAATTAATACAATGGAGTTTTATATGCATACAAAAATATATTCAGAAGCTCTTTACGGCATAGAAGGAATACCTATTGTAATAGAAGTTAATATATCTGAAGGTTTGCCTAAATTCGATGTTGTAGGATTACCGGATCAGGCAGTAAATGAAGCAAAAGAGAGAGTAATTGCTGCTATAAACAACAGCGACAGATTTTTCCCTCCTAAAAGAATAACTATAAATTTAGCCCCTGCTGACTTAAAGAAAACAGGAAGTATGTATGATTTGGCATTCGCTTTGGGAATACTATCCTCAAGTGCTCAGGTATTTTTTTCTGACTTTATGGATAAAACTATAATACTTGGAGAATTGGCTCTTGACGGAAGTGTAAGGGAAGTTAAAGGAATATTCTCAATGCTTTTAAATGCTAAGGAATTGGGTATAAAAAATGCTGTAATACCATTTAATAATATAGAAGAAGCTAATATCATTGAAGGACTTAATTTATACCCTGTAAAAACTTTAAAAGAGGCGATAGATACAATAGAAGGAAAAAAAGCTCCTATCATATCAGAAGGCAAATTTAATTTTAATAGCGAAGAAAATGAAAATATAGATTTTTCAGATGTTAAAGGTCAGGAATATGCTAAAAGGGCAGCAATGATAGCAGCAGCAGGCGGACATAATTTTATAATGATAGGCTCTCCCGGATGCGGTAAAACTTTGATAGCAAAAAGAATACCTACAATACTCCCTCCTCTCACCTTTGAAGAAGCCCTTGAAGTTACAAAAATATATTCTTCTTACGGACTATTGTCAAAAAATATTCCTATAGTAAAAAAACGTCCGTTTAGAATACCTCATCATACTTCTTCTTATGTAAGTTTAGTGGGAGGAGGCAGAAATATAAAGGCAGGAGAAATAACATTGGCTCATAATGGAGTTTTGTTCCTTGATGAATTTGTAGAGTTTCAAAGCTCAGCACTTCAAACATTAAGAGAACCTATGGAAGAAAAAAGTATAACAATAAGCAGAGCAAATGGAAGTATTTCCTTTCCTGCTAATTTTACTTTAATTGCCGCTATGAACCCTTGTCCTTGCGGTTATTACGGAGATGAAAAACATACATGCCGATGCTCTGATATAGCTAGAAAAAAATATATAGCTAAACTTTCAGGTCCTATACTTGATAGAATAGATATATCAATAGAAGTTCGTGCAGTTGAGTATGCTAAGATGACTTCAAAAGCCGATGGCGAGAGTTCTGCCTCTATGCGTAAAACAGTTATTGAGGCTAGAAAAAAACAGGAGAAAAGATTCAAAGATAACGGACTTAAAATATTTTCTAATTCATCTATGGGCATAAAAGATACTGAAAAGTTCTGCATATTAGATGATAAAGCTAAAAATTTACTTAATATGGCTATGGAAAGATTTTCAATGAGTGCAAGAAGCTATAATAAAATATTGAAAGTATCAAGAACTATAGCAGACTTAGATGACAAAGACATAATAGGAGCAGAACATGTAACAGAGGCTTTGCAGTACAGATTTAATTTTAATAACTGAAATTTTAAAATATTAAATCATATTTATATAAAAAAGAGCTTAACTTATTAAAAGCTAAACTCTTTTTTATATTTACTAAAATTATTAAATTAAGCCTTATTTAAATAATGAGTTACGCTCATAGCAGCAACCGCACCTTCTCCAACAGCATTAGCAACCTGACGAACCGGTTTTAATATAGAATCTCCGCAGGCAAATACTCCAGGAATATTAGTTTCCATTGTAGACATGTCTGTAACTATATGTCCTGTATCTTTTAATTCTAATCCTGTGTCTTTTAAGAAATGAGTTGCAGGCTCCTGACCTACGAAAACAAATACACCGTCTACAGTCTGATCATGTATAGAACCGTCTACTACATTTTTTATTTTTATATTATTAACTTTGCCGTCTCCGCAAATCTCATCTATCACAGAATCAAGTACATATTCTACTTTTCCAGTGTCTGTTAAATGCTTAACATTTATAGGTTCAGCTCTGAATTCTTTTCTTCTGTGAACTAAATATATTTTATTAACAAATCTTGTAAGGAAATAAGCCTCATCAAAAGCACTGTTTCCTCCTCCGACTACAGCAACAGTTTTATTTCTGTAAAAGGCACCGTCGCAAGTAGCACAATATGAAACTCCTTTTCCTCCAAATGTATCTTCGCCTTTTGTTCCTAATTTTTTAGCGAATCCGCCCATAGCAAGTATTATAGTCTTTGTTTCATAAGTTTTGCCGTCAGCAGTAATAACTTTCTTCACTTCATCTTTAATATTTTCTACTTTTATAACTTCATCATAAACTATTTCATTTTTAGAGAATTTTTCAGCATGCTGCTGCATTCTTGCTACAAGCTCAAATGCACTCATTTCTTCAGGAAAACCTAAATAATTCTCAACCGAATCAGTGCTCATCATCTGACCGCCAATACCTTTCTTTTCTATCAAAATAGAATTTGTTAAAGCTCTTCCTAAATAAAGCATAGCAGAAAGACCTGCAGGACCTCCGCCTATTATGATGCTATCATATACAGACATATATAAACACTCCTTTTATTATTAGTAATAATTATTATATAATATATATTTTAATAGTCAAGTTAGATATATAAACATTTTAATTACCTAAAATGTTTTTTTACATAAGCTATTATTTCGCTTGCATTTGCAATTTCCCTAGAAGAATTTCCAACTCTTATATAAAATTTTTCTTCTTTAGCACCTTGTTTATTTGTTATTTTAGTATATACAGGTTCTCTTCCTTTTCTTATATAAACAATACATATATCTTTGCCATTATGATCCACAAAATCAATTCTTATTCCCTCAGCAGAAAAAGCATTGCCATAATATGTTTCTATAAGTGTTCTTAAATGCAGTTCAAAAAAATCTCTATTAGGCTGTCTTAATGTAGAATAATCATGTTCAAGTCCTATTATTTTCCCATCATTAGCAATTCCTATAAACAATCTTCCGCCTTCAGTATTACTGAATGCCGCAATAGATTTCATAATAACTTCTTCTAAAGCCTTATTTATTTTTTTTGTATTACTGTCATATCTTAATGTGGATTTAAACTCTACATTAGTATTTTCGCCTTCTTCTATTATTTTTGTTATATTCATATGATTTCTTTTTAATTCTTCTATCATTCTAATATAATGTATTGCCAGCATCACTATTATAACTACAGTAATAATTACAAATACAACCAAAAATAATATTATAGGTATTTGTATTTTACTGATTAAAGCTTTTTCCGGAATGATGATTCCTATTTTTATATTATTATTGGCAACTGAGAAAGTACCTTTATATCCCCAATAATTATTATCCTTATATGAAACTTTTATCATATCTTCATTAGTTCCATTAAATTCATCAATCATAATATCAGCTATTACACTATAATCCAAATTATCTTTCATTTCATTTGTAGCAGAATATGATATAGGAAAAGTAATTTTGCTGTTTCCTGTTATAAGATAAGCATACATGTCATCAATATCTCTAAGCTCTACATCATTAAAATTTACATTAAACTGAGAAATATATTCAAAAGCTATATTTTTATTAGCTATATATATTAAATGTATATATGGCTTACCGTCTTTTATATAGAAAGAATCAATACTAAGCTGTTCAAAAGGAACAGATGAATATTGATTGCTGCTGCTGTTCGTTACAATATGTCCGACGACTTTATATCCGTTTCCTTCTTTAGTAATAGACATATAATTATTACCTACCTGCATTGCTGCTTCTTCTATAAAAGTATGCTTTGGAAAGAAATTAGTTATTAAGATTTTATATGCCTCAGGAGCCTGATTAACTATATCAAATATAGGCGTCATCTGCATGGAAAAATAGTATGTGGGATAAAATATTTTAGAATATTCTTCTACTATTGAAGTTTTCACATCTTGAAAAAGTGATTTAAAAATAAATTTTATAGGTATAGGGCTTCTAATCTGCATATAAACCAAAATGATTATAAACAAGAACAAAATGGAAATAACCACATCCCTCAATATTCTATTTCTTAGTTCAGATTTAGAAAAAAATCTGCCAGATACAATCTTCATACCATATCCATCAATACCTATTATTATATATAATAATATAACATATATACAAATATTATCAACATATTTTATTTACATAAATAATAGCAGATAATATATGTATAATATGTAATATATTATAAAACTATAAATTTAATGAATTCAAAAATTCTAATTTTCTTTCACTCTGCTCATTATCCCCTCCCTCATGTCCATTAAAAGTATAAACATTAATAGACTTTTCTCCAGCATAATTATTATAAGCAGCAAACACAGTAGAAGGAGGACATATAATATCCATAAGACCAACTGAAAATAAAGCCTTAACTTTAGACCTTTTAGCAAAGAAACTTCCATCAAAATATGATAAAGTTTCAAAAGCAGTTTTTTCATGCATTCTATTAGTTTTGCAGAATCTTGCTATTTCATTATAAGGCAAAGTATCTGTAATTGTTGAGGCTCTTTTATAATCGCATAAGAAAGGAACATCTATCATAGCAGCTTCAATTTTTTCTTTTTTAAGTGCCGAAAGTCCTAAAAGTGCAAGTGATATACCTCCGCCCTGACTAGTACCATTTACAGCAATTTTACCTGTAAGAGAATGCTCTTTTGCAGCCTCAACGGATTTAAATGCATCTATAAAAACTCTTTTATAAAAATAATCTTTTTTGTCTAATATTCCCATAGTGAGAAATCCGTCAGCATGGGGAGTTGAACCTACAGGATCAGGAGTTGTTGCTCCGTTTCCTCCTTCTGCTCCCTGCCCTCTTACCTCCATTACGAATACACTGTATCCTGCTGAAGGAAAAAGTAAATGTTTATTAGGATAATCTCTTCCGCCGCCGTATCCGGGATAGCACATTATACAAGTTAATTTCTCATTATTTTCTCTTGCATATTTAGGTGCTATATACCAACCATTTATTTTATGAGCTGCATAACCTTTGAATGATACATTCCATACATCAAACAATTTTAAATGCGTATCTACTAAAGTATATTCAGTATCTGTTTTATGATTATTTTCATTTAAAGTATCAATCCAAAATTCATCAAAATCTTTAGGCTCTTCGCCGCTTCCCTTATACTTATAAAGTTCTTCTAAACTTAAATCAAAAAAAGCCATATAAAACCTCTATAATCAAATTAAATATATATGCTCTATAGTATATATATATTTTTTGTAATTTAAAGTATGTATATTAAAAATTATCATTAGTTACTATGAATAATTCACCCTGAGAAGTTACAATATAAGCCTCTTTATATTTAAAAGCCTCATTTGTAAAGAAATTAGTACCCATCAAAAATGCTGTTGTTGATAGAGCATCAGCTTCTTCAGCATTTGTATGAACTATAGTGGCAGATATACTGTTATAAGTGGGATATCCTATTTCTGCATCTATTATATGATGATAATTAGTGCCGTCCTGAGTAAAATACCTCTCATAATCTCCGCTTGTTACTATTGTACAATTTGTAGTTTCTAAAAGACCTAAATATCCGTCAGCATCATTTCTTGGATTTCTAATTGCTATTACCCAAGGCTTACCTCTGCTATTAACTCCGTTTGCATAGGTATCTCCTCCATAATCTATTAAATAATTCTTTATATTATATTCTGCAAATATATTTTTTAATTTCTCTATTATATAACCTTTACCATAAGATCCAAAATCAAATGTTAATGGTTTTGATAATTTTAATATATTTTTATTTTCATCATTTGTAATTATACTCACAGCTGAATAATCTATATTAGCTAAAGCATTATCTATATCCTGTTTTAAAGGTACTGTCTGATTTTCTTTTACTCCAAATCCCCATAACTCTATTAAAGGTCTTACACTTATATCAAAAGATGGATTTAATCTTGAATACCTTAATCCTGTTGTAAATATATGTGCCATTTCATCTGAAATTTCTATTTCAGTTTTTCCTGATAAACTTTCTTTATTTATTATTCCTATTTCGCTTGAAGTATTATACGGATTTAGTATATTATCAATTCTATTTATCTCATTTCTAATACTCTCTATAAGTTTATCCATATTCTTATCAGAAGTCTCTGCTGTTATATTAAGTATAGTATCGCTTATTACTACAGTAGCTGTTATATATTTATTCCTTGACATATAAAATGAAATGGATACTATTAATGCTACTGCTATTATTGGTATAGAAAAATAAATCTTTTTTTTCATGTTTTAATCTCTCAGAATCAAATTATACATATTTATTTATAAACCATTAATAAAAAATAATTGTAAAAGTAAACAATATTTACTATAACACAATTTATCTTTATGTAATCAGCAGATAAGTATAATATGTATTATAAATATATTGATATCACCATATTTTGTAAAAAAAATGTAAAACTAGAGTAAATTCCATTGACATAAATCGTTTTTCTGCTATACTTATAATTGTAAAGATAATTTACAGGAGATTATTGAAAAATACAATCAAATTAAGGAGATTCATTATGACAAAAAAATTATTAGCTTTATTAATATCATTAACTCTTATTTCAACTTCAAGCCTTTTTGCTGATTGGGTAGTACCAGTTTCATCATTACCTCAAAAAGCAAGAACATTCATAAGAAGAGTTTATCCTAATGCTCAGATATGGAAAGTTGAAAGAGATGACGGTAAATTTGAAGTTAAGCTGTCCAATGGAGCTTCTATAGATTTTATGCCTAATGGTAATTGGCTTAATATAGATGGAGAATATAACGGAGTACCTATGAGTGTATTACCTCAGGCTGTAGCTAATACTGTTAGAAGAACTTATCCTCAAGCTAGAATGATAGATGTTGAAAAAGAATGGGGTAACTACAAAATAAAACTTAATAATATGATGGAATTATATATAGCTGCTAATGGTCAATTAATGGGTCAGCAATGGGACGATTAAACATAAATTAAGGTTTATGAAATTTTAGAGAGATGCTGTTTAAGGCATCTCTCTTTTTTTATGCTTAAATTTTTATATATATTTAAATATTATTAATACACTCTCACCATAAGTTTTTATATCATACTTTATAATATTTGATACTATATTTTTAAAATCCTCATTTTCTAAGAACTTTTTATAATAATCCGCCCCAAACTCTGCAGCTAAAATTCCATTATCATTTAACATATTTCTTCTTATTATATTATTTATAACATCAAAATATATTTTTGAATGATAAGGCGGATCCAAATATATAACATCAAATTTATCATCAGTTTTTTTCACATAATCTTCAGCTGATAGTCTTTTTATTTTATATGTATTATCATCATTATCGAATATAGTTTTAGCATTAGAAAATATAGTTTTTACAGCCTCTCTGTCTATTTCTATAAAAGTTACAAACCTAGCATTTCTGCTTAAAGCCTCAAAACCCATAGCACCGCTTCCGGAGCATAAATCCAAAAAAGTTTTATTTTCTATATCAATAATATTAAAAAAAGCCTCTTTAACCTTACCCTGTGTAGGTCTGAAATCTCTTTTAGGGGTTACGATTTTTCTTCCCTTTTTATTTCCTGATATTATATGCATAAATTAATTACTGCCTAATAATAATATATTTATTTATAAAGAACCCTGATTTGTGCAAATGCTGAGCTAACATTTAAATAAAGTATTTTATCAGAGCTTCCCATAATAAAATTAGTCTCTCCAAAACTTACACTGTCGCCTGTAGGAAGTGAAACAGATCCAAAAGCACTTGATGCCTTTATATGAACCTGCACTTTATCACTTATTAAAACAACAGTATCAGAAAAAAATGTATTAATATCTATAGTTCTGTTTCTGTCTATTTCTAATTCAGATAAATCTATACTATCTGTCTTAAAATATACATTATATTTAGTTTTATTATTTTTAGGTATGCTGTCTCTTAAATAATGCATTCCAAACAATATATAAACACCTAAAAATATTATTATCATACCTATAACCATTCTAAATATTGGCGTATATAATATAAAAGGCATATTAATATTAAAACAGTATCTTATAAGTATATATATTCCAGCACATATAACAAAAAGTCCCAAAAGTATTTTAGATGCATAGAAACCTCTGCCAATAAGTATAGCACAGCCCCAAACCATTATTAAAATAGATACTATTATAGTAAACACCGGAGTATATGCAAGTGCAGGAATATAGATATGAAAAACATACTGAAGTAAAATATAAGCCCCTATCAGTATTACAATGCTTCCTATAAAAAATCTGGAGAATATAAATTTCATAAATTAAAACCTAAAATATTTTTATTTATATAGTAACTAATATTAATAAAAAAACAAGTGTTTTATAAAAATATTTAATATTATGTTAAAGTAATCATATATAATATTAAGACCATTTATAAAAGAGTTTAAAATATTTAAGAGAAATTTACTACATTATTATTAATAATTTTATAGTAATAAATTAAATAGAAAAAGTCTAGCTGTAATATTACTCATAATAATAACTACTATATATATTCTGAAAAAACAAAAATGATTTTTTTAGAAAAAAAGCACAAAAAAACCAGCCTAGATGGCTAGTTTATTAACGAGGTATAAAAAATATAATATGGAAAAATTCTTTCAAATATGAATAGCAGTAAGATTTAAGTCGGACAATCTCCGAATAAAGGAGGTGATCCAGCCACACCTTCCGGTACGGCTGCCTTGTTACGACTTCACCCTCATCATCAGTCCCACCTTCGGCGCCGCCCCCCTTGCGGTTAGGCTAACGACTTCAGGTAAAACCAACTCCGATGGCGTGACGGGCGGTGTGTACAATCCCCGGGAACGTATTCACCGTAGCGTTCTGATCTACGATTACTAGTGATTCCAACTTCATGGAGTCGAGTTTCAGACTCCAATCCGAACTGAGGCAACTTTTTTGAGTTTTGCTCCACCTCGCGGTCTCGCTTCTCTTTGTACTTGCCATTGTAGCACGTGTGTAGCCCTGGACATAAGGGCCATGAGGACTTGACATCATCCCCACCTTCCTCCTACTTGAACGTAGGCAGTCCCCTAAGAGTGCCCGACATTACTCGGTAGCAACAAAGGGTGAGGGTTGCGCTCGTTGCGGGACTTAACCCAACATCTCACGACACGAGCTGACGACAGGCATGCAGCACCTATGTAAAATCTCCTTGCGGTCTGACTTATCTCTAAATCATTAATCTTACAATTCAAACCCAGGTAAGGTTTTTCGCGTATCATCGAATTAAACCACATGCTCCACCACTTGTGCGGGGACCCGTCAATTTCTTTGAGTTTCACCCTTGCGGGCATACTCCTCAGGCGGTACACTTAAGACGTTAGCTACGGCACTCCTATTTAAATAGAAGCACCTAGTGTACAACGTTTACGGCTAGGACTACCAGGGTATCTAAGCCTGTTTGCTCCCCTAGCTTTCGTGATTCAGCGTCGATAAATGCCCAGATGACTGCCTTCGCTATAGGTGTTCCTCTCGATATCTGCGCATTCCACCGCTACACCGAGAATTCCATCATCCCCTACAATATCCAAGACTCACAGTATCCGAGGCGTTTCCGAAGTTGAGCTTCGGTCTTTCACCTTAGACTTATAAGTCCGCCTACTCACCCTTTACGCCCAGTAAATCCGAGCAACGTTTGCCTCCTACGTATTACCGCGGCTGCTGGCACGTAGTTAGCCGAGGCTTACATTATCTACTGTCACTCATTCTTCGATAATTTCCGAGGTTTACAACCCGAAGGCCTTCATCCCTCACGCGATGTCGCTCCATCAGACTTTCGTCCATTGTGGAAGATTCTCAGCTGCTGCCTCCCGTAGGAGTCTGGGCCGTATCTCAGTCCCAATGTGGCCGGTCACCCTCTCAGGTCGGCTACCTATCGTAGCTTTGGTAGGCCGTTACCCCACCAACAGGCTAATAGGCCGCAGGCTCATCGTAAAGCGGATTGCTCCTTTCCTCTACTCTACTTGTGTAGCAAGAGTATATGCGGTATTAGTCCATGTTTCCATGGGTTATCCCCCACTCTACGGCAGATTACCTACGTGTTACTCACCAGTTCGCCGCTAACTTATCCAGTTGCCCGAATAAGCCCGCTCGACTTGCATGCTTAAGACGCATCGCCAACGTTCGCTCTGAGCCAGAATCAAACTCTCCATACTCACTTTTGTGAATCTGAAATGATTCTTTATTTTACTATTCTACTGAATAGTGATTTACTTACTTAAAGAAATGTTACAATTTGTAACTATTGGGTCATAGAACTTATACAAGTTCTTTACACCAGTTGTGTTTTTCTTAAATTGCTTCTGCTATCCATATTTCAAAGAACTTTTATTTTTGTTTGTATCAGTCGATGTTTTGTTTTTTTGTTTCTCATCAACTGTTTTATTATTATAGCATACAGCTAAAAAAACACAATACTAAACAAAGTGGTTTTTAATGTTTTTTAATCTTTTTTTAGAAAAATACTACTTTTATAATACATATAATACTTATTTCTCAGAAATGAAAATATATTTTGACTTTTTTGGAAAAAACAAGGCTCGAAAAAGACTAAAAAACTTGAAATTTCTAGAATTTTTAGACTATTTTTGGAAAACTTATACTAAAAAATTCAAAATTCAGCAAATTTCAAGTCTGTTATTTTTAAAAAAACTTATAAAATCTTAAAAATTTATAGATTTTTTATATACATTTTAAAAAATCATTATGAAAAACATAAAAATAAAATTAATAAAAACAAATCCGATAAAAAATCCCAAATTATAGAAAACAGTGTTAGGAAAATAGATAAACAAAATATTTTTTAAAACTTGATTTTATATTAATTTAGATATATTATATACATATTGGAGTAGAATTTTGGAAAACATTTTAGATATAATTAATAAAGCACAATTAAAAACAATAGATAAAGACACATTTTTATCAATAGCATCAATGTGTTCTTTTATTCCAAAATCTATAACAGAAAATAATACTTGGAAAAAATTACCTTTATCCGCTAAAGAAGTATATAGAACTTTAGTTGCTAATTATGATTATGAACTTGGTATAGCTAAAACAACTCATTCTCAAATATTGAATGAAGCAGGTATAGGAGGAAATGCTACTATAGTTAAATCATTAGATGTTTTGGAAGAAAAGGGATTTATTACTAGAGTAGAATCTAAGGCCAAAAGTCATCATTATCTTATGCCTTATCAGGAAAAATTTTATGCTGCTGTATGTAATTCTGAAGCTAGAGATTTTTCTATACTCTATACTATAAACAAAAAAGTTAAAAAAGATACTCAAATTAAACAGGTTACTAATAAACTTTTCTTTAAAGTTTGTTATAATTTAAGTTGTTTAGGTATTGATGAACCTCAGAAATTAATAGATAAGTATTCTTCTGATGGAAATCAGCTTAGAATAATTCTATCTATGTGTAATTATATTTATATAGCTAAAGAAAAGAACCTGAATAAAGATATAAATTTAAATAAATATCTTATAGATTCATTAAAAAGAGGAAATATAACTGAAAACATATTTGATGAAAAAACAATGAATACTATAAAAAACATATTAATAAATAGAAAACAAAATATAACAGAGTGAAAAATATGGCAACAAGAAAAACTACAACAAACAAAAAAGAAGAAGAAGTTAAGGAAGTAAAAAAGACTTCAGCTAAAAAAACTTCTAACAAGAAAGAAGATACTGTAAAGAAAACTGCAGCTAAAAAAACTGCTGAAAAAGCTGAAAAGAAAGAAGATACTGTAAAGAAAACTACAGCTAAAAAAACTGCTGAAAAAGCTGAAAAGAAAGAAGATACTGTAAAGAAAACTGCAGCTAAAAAAACTGCTGAAAAAGTTGAAAAAAAAATATCTGAAAATGAAAAATCAGAAGAAATAAAAGAAAATAAACCTGAAATAAAAGCTTCAGATGCTATTCTTAAAAAAAATAATGATGATGAAAAAAAAGATTTTAAAGATATAATCAAAGAAGCAACATCTGAAATAAAAACTGCCGAAAGAAAAATAGTTCTTAAAACTTCAACTCCTGTTAGAAAAATAGAATCAATCAAAACCGAAAATACTGAAAATAAAACAGAAAGAGAATCAATAACTCTTCTTAAAGAAGCTATAAAAGCAAAATCTAAAAATGTATCAAGACCTGTTAGTGTAAAAAAGCGTATAGCCATAGTAGATGATGATAATTTAGATAATACTAAAAATAATACCGAAGAGATAAATACATCTAAACCTATTATAAGCAGTGTATTTGCAGCTCATAATATAAAAAATGAAAAAGCTCAAGAGGATACTGAATCAATCAATGAAAACATATCTTCCCAAGTAGTTCATGATAATAATTCTCCTGTTTACTCATTTGAAACACTTGAAAGTAAAAAAGATGAGGATAAAAAAACTGAAGAGAATGAAAAAATTGAAAATAATGAAATATCTGATAATAAAGATTATGATATTTCTGATACTAAAGAAGAAATAGAAAACACAGAAATTAAAGAAGAATCAGAATCAATATCATTAGAAGAAGATAAAAAACTTGATGAAATTGCTGAAGAGAAAACAGAGGCAGAAACTAATGAACCTGAAAAAATAGAAAATAATGTTGATAGTATTAAAGTAGAAGAAAAAGCAACATACAGTAAAAGCGATATATTTAAAAGACCTGTTGTTATACCTACTGAGGATGAGCATATTCAGAAATCTAAATTTAATCAGGAAGAAATTGATACTGCTATAAAAGATGCACCTACAATAAGTGAAAATAGCTCTGTAGAAAGTTATAAAGATTATTCTTCATCAAAAATAGATGAATTAAAAGAAACGATAAATGAAAAAATTCAGGAATTAAAAGATAAAGAAATAAAAATTATAGAAACAGAAGATGAATTAAAAAGCTCTTCTCTTCCTGAAATTGAAAAAAAACCGGTAGAACCTTATGTAGCTCCGGAGCATTCTATAGAAAATAATAAAAAATCAAATAAAATTGTACCTATAGTTGGGATTATAATTATAATATTAGGTTTATCATTCTTAGGTATTCAATTCTTCTCAGGAAAAAATAATGAAATTGATGATAACTTCTATGAAGAGGTTACAAATAATAATACATTAAATACAAATGATTTAGCAACAAATAATATTATATTAAGCACTAATAACACAGTAAATACTCAAACTAATGCAGTAAGACCGCAGACTAATACCGCAGTAAATACTCAAACTAATGCAGTAAGACCGCAGACTAATACCGCAGTAAATACTCAAACTAATGCAGTAAGACCGCAGACTAATACCGCAGTAAATACTCAGACTAATACAGTAAGACCGCAGACTAATAACACAGTAAATACTCAGACTAATGCAGTAAGACCGCAGACTAATACCGCAGTAAATACTCAAACTAATGCAGTAAGACCGCAGACTAATAACACAGTAAATACTCAGACTAATACAGTAAGACCGCAGACTAATACTGCAGCTCCTACTCCTCCGAAAGAACCTGAAATAACTCCGCCTACTCCTCCGGCACCTCCGCCTAATCCGCCAGCTGCAAATACTAATGCATCTGCTAATAATACTCAGGCAAATAATAATGCATTAGCATACAAAACAGATACTTATAAAACAAAGTGGACTGATACGCTATCATCAATAGCCACCTCCGAGCTTGGAGACAGCAGAAGATGGCCTTCAATAGCGGTGCTTAATCAAAATATTATAAATAATAATCCTGACAGTATAGTTTTTAATATAGATATTAGGATCCCCTATGGGGGTAAAAAAAAAATTGAAGATATGAATGATTCAGAAAAAAGAGCTTTATATAATGATTACATAAAGGTTTCTGAAATGTACTTAAAAATGGGTAAACAAAATCTAGCCAATACAATAAAAACTCAAGCCAATTCCATATTAAAATAATCCAATACAGCAAAAATCAATAAAATGAAAAAATCAAGTAAATTAAACAAAAATAATAAAAATGCAATATTAACATTTTCATGTACAGGATGCGGTATATGCTGCCGTGAAAAAGGATATGTGTTTTTCAATGATGATGATATAAAAAGAGCTTCTAAATTATTAGAAATATCTCCATTAGTTTTTATTAACAAATACTTAGAATATGAAGAAGGATATGGTTATTATATAAAAGTAACAGACGATAAACCTTGTACATTTTTAGATGAAAATAATAGATGTACTATTAATAGTGCCAAACCTAATCAATGTTCTACTTTTCCATATTGGAAAGAATATATGGATAAAAATGGTAATTTAATAGCAGGAAAATTCAAAAGAGCCTGTCCGGGTGTTAAAATAAAAAAATAATTTTTTATATTTCTTTTTTTCAAAAATAATATATAATATAATGTGAAAAATATTATATAATTTTTTGTTTGAGGTAATTTTTTATAATGAATGATTTGATAGAAAAATATGATATTCTAACAGTAAAAGATATAAAAACCATAAAAGATCAGTTAGTCGCTCATAATATACCATTATTCAGATTAGATAAGGAAAAGAAACTTATAGTATTTCCTACAGAACAATTAAGTTTAATAATCGATAATGAAAAATACAGCAATATAAAAATATACATACCCAAAAATTTTTCTATGTTTATAGAAGAATTCAAATCTATTACTCAAACAAATAATTCAAATAATACTTCAGATAACTCTGCTCCTTATGTATTTAGAACACCTAAAGAGTCAGAAAAAGAGATGGGTAAAAGAATATCCGAAATCTCTAAAATGACTTATAAAGAAAAAGTTAACACTATAAAAAATTATGATGATAAATTAAAAGAAATTTCAGTAGATAAAGAAACAGGAATCAATAAAAATACAGCTCAGGAAATAGTAAATGTTGGAAATGATGTAGGACTTATAGCTAAAGTTACGATGTTTGAAAGTATTCAAAAGATTAAAGGAGAAGAAATCACTCAGGAACAGGCTAAAATAGAAAATCAGGAAATAACTGAAACTACTACAAATTTGGTTACTACTATAGTTGATATGCTTGCTGCAAATACAGAAACACAGAAAGTGTTTGATGAACTTAGAAATTACTCTGACGGAGGTGTTATGTCTCATTCTAACAGAGTATTTATATCTTATGTAAATTTTATGGTATTCTACAATAATTTAATAAACAGAAGACATTTAGTACATAAAATAAGAACTTCATATACTAATAAATATAAAAAATTTTATGAACAAGTTGAAGCTGTATTCAATAAAGAAGGAATACATAAAAACTTAGCAACTGTTGAAGATTGTATAGATAAAGGTATTAAAATTATAGAAGAAAAAGATATGAACCTTTATTCTGTCGGTGCTTTGCTTCATGATATAGGTAAAGTTAAAGATTTAGACTATTTTGAAGGAGCAAATGGAAGAGATTATGAAAGAATAAAAAAACACCTATTTAACAGCTATGCTTTAGTTAGTCAAACTTCTGAATATCCGCTTGAGGTTATACTTACAGTAGCTTTACACCATGAATATTACGGATTAGGATACGGACCTTATGAACATTTACATGCTTTAAAATTAAAAAAATATCCTAATTTCCAAATACAAAGAATCATGACTTATGATGCTAAAGCTATAGATGAATGCGAGGCTTTTGCTTATTTCCCTGCTAAAATGCTTGAAATCATAGATGTATACGATGCTTTAATAGATCCTGCCAGAAAATATAGGGGCGGAAAAACATTCACACCTGAAGAAGCTCTTAATATTATGAGAGAAGATTTTGTAGAAAAACATGTAAAATTGGATCCTATACTATATGATGTATTTGTGGAGTTTTTAAGCAATTCTATAGAACAAGACTTAATGGCATGCAAATTAATATAACAATAACATCATACTTGCCCCACAAACTTAACTCTGTTTTTTAATAAGTGCTATTAGTTCCCTGCAATTCTTCTAAAGCATCAATGCCATTTTTGAATGCACTGAATATTTCCTGCCAATTACTTGTTGTTAATATAGATATACCTATATCTTCATAATCTTCTTCACCAAATTGATTTATAAAATTAAATCTTATATTTGATATAGATTTACTAGTAAAACTCTCAAATTCACTATCCTGATTAAATTTGTATCTTACTTCAACATCATAATAATTAATATCACCCATTAAATATGGATTATATATAACCTTTTGTATATTAGTTAATTGAATTGTACTTCCATCATCAAATGTGAATATGATAGGAGTGCCATTATTAACATGTAAGCTGCTAGGATATTTATATCTGAATTCTAATGTTAAAGTTCTTCCTGCTCTTTTATAAAATCTGAATCTATTATCTCTCAAATATTTGTATGTTTCCTTCCAAGATGTGTATATATTCATTTTAGAAGTTAATTTATCTCTTTCTGTAAAAAATAATCTGCTTTTTAAAGCATTAGTAGAATTATCATCTCTATCATTCTGAGAATAAGCTAAAGAGTAACTTAGTAATATAATAAAAAATGAAATTAATAATATATATCTATTCATTTTAATTTCCTTAAGTAATTTATACTATTAATAAATACGGAATTTAAAACTTAAAATTAAACATATATAGGTATTTTTTTATAAAATTTTATTGACAATAGAATTATAATTATTAGAATGATATAACATTTTATAACAATAATCAAACTTTGGAGATAAAAATGGAAAGCATAATAATAATATCAATCATAATTATAATATCTATAATCTCTGTAATAAACTATATAAAAAAGATGAAATCAGGCAGCTGCTGTTCATCAGAGAATACATCTCAAATTATGGAAAAAGTTAAAGTAAAAGATAAAAATAAAAAAAACTACCCATATAAAAAAATAATTAAAATAGGAGGAATGACTTGTAATCATTGTGCAAAAATTATAGAAAATAATTTTAACAAGATCGAAGATGTATATGCAAAAGTAAGTTTTGATAATGAAGAAGCCGCAATATTAACTAAAAAACAATTAGATAATAGAGTATTTGAAGAAGCTCTAAAAGAATCAGGATATAGATATTATATAAAAGATTAAAAAACAAATATGATATTGGGGGCGGGTGGGCGGGCAGAATAAATCAAAAAAGAAAAGTATAATATTTTTTTAAATAAAAAATAAAATATTATTTATATTGCTGTATATAATTTTTTATTTGCATAAATTTTATTTAAATTTTTAATTAATAAAAATCATGCATTTAAACTTTTATTAATTTATAATTAAACATTCTAATATTTTTAAATAAAAAAATAGGAAGTAATTTTTACTTCCTATTTCATATTTTAATTATATTTTTTATTAATTATCTTTTACTTTTTCATCTTCTTCTTTTTTATCTTCACTGCTTTTAGCCAAAGTAGCACTTTCTTCCTGCTTAGGTTTCGCCCTTAAAGAATTAAGTAAAGTATAAGCAACAGCAACATTCTCTTCGCCTGAAGAAGAAGCAACCCTAAATGACATAAGTGAAGAATATCTGCTTCTGCCGTAAGCGTATCTGAATCCTATTTCAACAGTTTCTCCGGCTTCAATATCAATAGTTTCAGTATCAAGCACTATAGTAGATAGAGCCTGAGCCAAATCTGTTTTTATAGTTACATCATTCTGTTTCTTAGAAGTTCTATTAACTATAGTAAGCACACCTGTTCTGTTTCTTTCATCTAATTTTACAGTAACATTAAATGGATTTTCAGAATATTTTTCTTCTATTCTTGAAACGATAGAAGCATTTATATTAGCCCATTCTCTTATGCTATTTCCTGAACCTCTAAATTTAGACCATAACATTCTTGATATATCATGGAAGAATACTCCTCTTATTCTGCTGCTTCTATTAAACTTAGCTTCAGATTCATATACTCTTCTCATATATTCAAGTTCCGGTCTTAAACTTCCATCCTGAAGTCTGTTATCTATCATATTTCCAACTAGTACATTATATTCGCCTGATAAGTATTGAGGCCAAGCAGTAAGCATACTTACATGCTGAGGACGGCTAGCTTCATATATCATAACTGCATCATAATCTATGCCAGCATCAAAGAACATATAAGGATCCTGCCCATGTTCCTGACCATGATTCCAACCCAAAGTAAATGCCCATAATTTTTTTCTTATTCCTGAATCTTTTATAGCTTTTATTATTAAAGATTCTTTATGAGCTCTAAACCATCTCCATTTCATACCTATTTCTTTTCTGCCTCTATTAACAGCAAGCCAACGCATACGAGCAGCTTTACTCATAGTAGACCAATTAGCAGGCACATAAACACCTGTAAGCTCAACCATTTCATCAACCATCTCATATCCGTCAACCTCGCCTGTTCTTATGAAGTCAAGACCTAAATATGATATATTAGGATTAGAATCATATCTTTTTAATATATCTATAATATCCTGAACTCTCTTAGGATCATCTAAAGATATATGTCTGCTTTCCACAAGGCTCTGAGTAGCCGAATTATAACCTATAGAAACATCATAACCGCCTTTTCTTGCACCGCCGCCCGCCGCAAAATAGCTCATAACATAAGCACCGAGCTCAACATTACCTTTAGCTTTGCTGGAAGCAAGATTCTCTATGTTTTTAATCATATCTCTAGCCCAAGGCTCTTCCGGAGTAATTCCTGAAGTCCAACCTGTAGTCTGACCGCCTATTGCCCAGAACATATCGCATTTCATATATCTAATCCAATCATATATGGCATCATAAGTGGTAAGCTCACCTGTTTCTACACTAGGGATTTTTTTAGTTGTTAAATCTATTGCATATTCTAATGTTGCTATCTTTTTAGTTTCTTTAGCAGGAGGAGATTGTCTTCCTTTAACTGTAAAATCTTTAGTATAACCATAAACACCATTTTTAGTCTGCACCAATACTACAGCCTGATACTCTCCTAAAGCTCCGCCGAAAGGATGAAGATAAGTTCCTTTATAATCTGCATTTTTTACTTTAAATACATTTATAGAATATCTTTCATCTCCATTCATTCTAACTATTTTATCTTTTTTATATCTTACATATATGCTTATATTTTGTACTACATCTTCAGTATATACAGAAGCATTAATAACTACAGGCTCATATCTGAATACTGATATTTTTGATAAATCTATTGCCACCCTAGGAGCTTCTCTGCTTCTCGAATTTTGTATAGCCAAATCTACAGACGCACTTAACTTATCTGCAGCTTTATCTACATTATTAGCATTAAATGCCATAGCCGGAAGCACATTCGGATTAGGCATTTCACTGCTTAGATCTTCATCACTAAGAAGCATATTTTGATTTAAATATTCTATATCAGAATCTGCACTGATTTCTTCTTCAGTATATATATCTTCCAAATCTACGGATAAATCATAATCATATATAGGCTTTGATGTAACAAGAGACAGAGAATCAGGATTATACATATCTATCCTATGATTTTTTTCTGTTTCATCAAAAATATAATTAGGATCATTATCATTGTAACTGACGATTGTCATTCTTTCCCCTATACCAAAAGTCAAAGCTACCAATGATATAGATATAAGTAGTAATATTGTTGTGGCTATTATGCTTCTTTTCATTTATTATTTCCAATCCGTAATATTTTATTATATATTAGTATTTTGTCTAGCATGTTTAGAATGCTTAGGGTGTTTTGATATTTGTTTTTTAAGATGTGCAGAATCAACATGCGTATAAATTTCTGTTGTAGTGATATCAGAATGTCCGAGCATTCTCTGTACTGCTCTTAAATCTGCACCATGCTGTATAAGATGTGTTGCAAAACTATGTCTTAAAGTATGAGGATAAATATTCTTTTCTATTTTGCTTTTTTTCATCGCCTCTTTAACTATTTTCCAAATACCTACTCTTGAAATCTTATCTCCTCTAAAGTTTAAAAACAATTCTGAAGTCTTTTTACCCTTAACCATTATGACTCTGCTTGTCTGAATATATCTTTGCAAAATGTCTAAGGCTCTGTCATTAATAGGTACTATTCTCTCTCTTTTTCCCTTACCGCATATCTTTAAATACTTACCTTCAAAAAATATATCATCTATCTTTAAAGAGCAAATTTCACTAACTCTAAGTCCGGAAGAATACATAAGTTCAAATATAGCCTTATCCCTTAATCCCTTATCGGTCTTTTCATTATGAACTGAAAGCAAATCATCTACCTCTGTTGTTGTAAGGGATTCAGGCAATACTCTTTTTAAGCGTATAACCTCTAAATTATCTGTAGGGTTTTTAGAAATATAATTCTCCATAACCAAAAATTTATAAAGATTAACTATGCTTACTTTGTTTCTAGCTACAGTTCTGGATTTTGAACCTTGTTCTTTTCTTTCACTTAAAAATTTTTCAATATCTTTTCTTGTAGCTTTTAAAATGGATTTTTTATTTCTGTTTAAAAAATCAAGATATATCACAATATCCCTTTTATAGGATTCTAAAGTATTTGATGATAATCCTTTCTCCACTGCTTCATAGTTTAAGTACATTGATAATATTTCTTGATCGGAAACCTGTTTTACTGACATTGAAATCTGCCTCTTAATTTAAGATATAATATACAAAATTTTAGCTGATTTATGAATAATCAACCTAACATAATTATCGACAAGATTTGCCATTTATTTAAACATAATACATACTTAATAAAAATATTACATTAACTAAACATAAAATTAAAAAGTGTAAACTAATTTAAAAATATTAAGATAATTATCAATGATACATTTTAAATATTAGAAAGCTAAGCAAGACACATTGACATAGATTGTGAGTTAATTTATTAAGTAAATACTTTTGGTGCAGGCGAGCATAACAATAAAATAAGCGAGCCGAAGTAATTACCGAAGGTACACAGCGTGTGAGTTAATTTATTAAGTAAATTCTTTGGGCGTAGGCGAGCATAACAATAATGAACAAAAAAATTTTTTTAGATAAAAATGAAAATCCATACAAGCCGTCAAAAAATATTATTAAAGAGCTTGAGAAATTTGATATTGCATCTCTAAGATTTTTTCCGGATTACAGCCCGCAGAAATTAGACGAGCAAATGGCTAAATATCTTAATATAGAAAATGATAATATAATTTCTGTTAATGGTATGTATGAGGCTTTTGCATGCATTATCAACTCTTATGATAAATATAAAATATTTCTTCAGGAGCCTTACAGAGATTTATACATCATGATTTTTTCGTATTATAAAATGCATTATGATGTGATTAAAGCCAGAGAAGATTATAATATTTCTCTTAAAAACAATATCAAAAATAAAAATTCAATTATAATAGCAAGCAATCCTAATGCAGAAACCGGTATGTTTATAAATATAAAAGAAATAGAAGAGTTTTTAAAAGGTTATGAAGGAATATATGTTATAGATGAATCATATATCAATTTTGCCGGTGAAAGTGCTGTCAAATTAATTAATGAATATAAAAATTTAATTATAATAAGATCCATTGCACATTCTCATTCTATATCAGGACTTAATATTAACTTTATAGTATCTAATTCTCAAAATATAGAGAATATGTCAAAATTAAGACAGAAATACTCAGTAAATAAAATCTCTGAAACCATAATGACAGCAGCCTTGCAAGATGAAAAAACTTCGTATAATAATATATTCGATATAGTTTTGGAAAGAGAGAGATTGGATACAATATTGAGCAAAGAAGGCTTTATCGTAATACCTTCAAGAGCAAACTTCCTCTTAATAAAACATGTAAATAAAGAATCTGATTATATATACGAAGAACTTATAAAAAGAAATATATTCGTAAAAAAATATGATAAAGAAAACATACTATCTGATTTTCTAAGAGTTACAATATCCGCTCATAAAATAAATAATATCCTTATAAATACATTAAAAGATATTTTATATAATAATTAATCAATTTTATTTAGTTAAAACATTGATAGGATTTCCTTCCAAGAATGCCTTTATATTCTCATAAACTTTATGCATAAGCCTTGTTCTAGCCTCTAAAGTATTTCCGGCAAAATGCGGAGTTATATAACAATTCTTAGCTGTAAGCAGAGGATTATCTTCTGTAGGCGGCTCTTTTGAAAGCACATCTAAAGCTGCTCCTGCTATGATATCGTTATTAAGAGAATATGCTAAATCTTTTTCAACTATCACTCCTCCCCTTGAAGTATTAATTAAAAATGCTGTTTTTTTCATCTTTGAAAGCAAATCTTTATTGACAATATTTTCTGTTTCTTTATTTAAAGGTGCATTGAGCGATAAGAAATCGGCTCTCTCAAAAAGCTCATCTATACTAGAAGCATTTTCAACATTTTCTTTTTTGCTTCTTGAATAAACTAAAACTTTCATACCCATAGCCGAAGCCATTTTGGCAACTTCTTTTCCTATATCGCCGAAACCAAATATACCCATAGTTTTATTTTCTATCTCCATTAAAGGATAAGAACTGAAAGAATAATCCTTACATCTTACCCAATCGCCATTATGAACCTGATTATTATGTTCAACTATCCTAAAAGAAAGCGATAATACAAAAGCCATTACAAGCTGAGCCACAGACTGAGGACCGTATCCCCTAACATTTGTAACAGTAATCCCCAATTCTTTGGCAGCTTCAATATCTATGCTGTTATATCCTGTTGCAAGCATTCCTATATATTTTAAATTAGGCAATGATTTCATTAATTTTCTATCAATAACAACTTTGCTGTTCAATATACCCCAAGCATCTTTAGCAGCTTCAGGCACTTTATCATAATCGGTTCTATCATAAACTGTTAAATCTGCTATGCTTTCTATTTCTCCCCAAGATATATCTCCGGGATTCAATATAGCTCCGTCAAGCACTGCTATTTTAGGTTTATTCATAATAAAATTACTCCTTGTATTCGCCGGTACTAGCCGTTACCGAAGGTACGGTACCTCTTAACTTTTAAGATAGTACAATGTAAGTGCGGCTGATTACTCTTCATTATACAACAAAATATTAAAATAGAAAGTTAAAGTCAATCTTAGAAATAAAAATTAATCCCTAGAAAAAAGATTTTATATACTAAAAAGCATTCCTTAAACCAAGAATCATACAAATAATATAAAACCAAAAAATAAATCAAACTTTAAAAAGCAATCCCATAAATGAAAGGCAAACAAATAATAAAAAATAAATACGGCTTAAATCCTCACCTCACCGGTTAGAAGCCTCTGCATAAGCCCTTTCTTCTGCTGTTTGCGAAGCTCCAACTGCTTTTTAAGATTGTCAATCTCTTCGTCTATAACCGAAATTCATTATTAATTATCTCTTCTTCTGATTCTTCATGAGATTCTTCGATATCTTCTTCTACTTTTTCTTCCTGAGGTTCCGATATATCTTCTTTCAATTCTTCTTCTTGAGATTCTGAAGTTATTTCTTCTGTATTTGTTTCCTCTGATGATTCTTCTGATAATTCAGAAGTTGGTTCCGCTTCCAATTCTTCTTTTGATTCAATATTATCTGAAGAATTAAAAGAAGAATCATCAGAGGAAACAAATACAGAAGAAATAACTTCAGAACATATTTATGAAACAAACAAACAAACAAACAAACAAACAAACAAACAAACAAACAAACAAACAAACAAACAAACAAACAAACAAACAAACAAACAAACAAACAAACAAACAAACAAACAAACAAACAAACAAACTTCAAGTTTTATTCTCTTAAACAAATTTATCCTTGTTGCAAAAAATATTATAATAAATATGTATGCTGCTTTACTATTGTATGGAGCAGTATATGAAAAGTAGTTCTTTGATTTATGTATTAATTATTATTCTATCAATATTCATTGGAGTAATAACAAGAATTCAATTATATGATAAATACAATATTGCAAGCGGTGATTCTTTAGAGCATTATTACAATATGAGAAAAAACTATGATAATAAGGAATTTCCTGTTATGGGTGTTTACTTAGTATCTCCAAGATTATTAATAGGCTCTGAAAGTGTATATGAAGAAAATGTTCCGAGAATACCTGGCGGTTTATTTTATTTACAATATTCAGTATTATATTTTTTATCAGGTGAAAATATTGATATAGCTAGATTATTAAATTATATATTGATTACTACATCGCCTTTGGTATTTTTAATTTTTATATTAAAAAAATTTGGTTTGAAAATAATGTCGATAATAACTTCTATACTATTTGTGAATGCTACTTTTTTACATTTTCAAAATGAAATATATAATCCGGATACAGTTTTTATTTTATCATTTCTTTCAATAACTTTAATATTAATATATATATCATCAGATAATAAGGCTTCGTATATTGCAAGTATTTTTATATTTCCTGTTTTAGCATTGGAGGCTATGTGTCATATTGCTGTATTTTTTAGTATAGTACCTGCATTTATTATATATTTAATAATACGAAGAAAAAGAACTAAGCAATATCTTGTACCGCTATCTATAGGTGTACTAATATCTTTTCTATTGTATGTTCCTTATATTGTATATGAAATTTCAAACGGATTTCCAAATTTAATGAATATTGTTTATGCAAAAAATTCTGTAAAATCTATAATACAGCCGCCTCAGATATGGTCTATACTATTTTTTCCTACAAATGAACCCAATCATAATTATGGGAATGAAGCAGCAGCTATATTTACCCATTGGTTTAATGGAGATATTAAATTAGTATTCAGTTTTATATTTTATATAATATCTGTACTCATTGGGTTATTATCTTTTGTATTTTTTATTTCAGATTTATTCAGAAAAAAACTTAATGACAGTAATGATTTAATATTTAAAGAATCTGCTATAATATATTTTGTATATATTATAGCAACTATAATCATATTTATGATATTAAATTTAGGGTCTGGAAGACCTAGATATTTTTATAATATATATCCTTTTACTTTTATTCCTATCATTTATTTTCTAAAAAAAATAGAGAATAAAAAACTTTTTAATTTTGCAGTAGTATTTGCAATAATGAATTTATTTGCTGTTAATATTCAATTATATGATGAATATAAAAATAATAAGGATATAGGCTGGAATTTTATGCAGCCTCATATAGAAAGTATAATTAAAGACTCAAATACTAATTCTTTTAATTTGTATGACTCAGATCAATATTCGTATGTATTAATGAAAATTGAAAATCCAAATTTCAAATTAGATACTAATTCAAATATAAGATATAGCATAATAAAACCTGGAGATA
Source organism: Brachyspira hampsonii (assembly GCF_001746205.1). Lineage (NCBI taxonomy): Bacteria > Pseudomonadati > Spirochaetota > Spirochaetia > Brachyspirales > Brachyspiraceae > Brachyspira > Brachyspira hampsonii. Next base: position 480,107 of record NZ_MDCO01000012.1, on the reverse strand, counting down.
CCAATTTTAATAATAATATGCTTATAATTTATAGTAATGAGCAGTATATAACATACAAAGAAGAGATAACTAATTAACCAAATGGCATGCACATAAATGCCCATTTCCTAAATCTTTTAATATAGGTTCATCATTTTTGCATTCATCTATTCTTTCTTTGCATCTGTCATAAAACATGCAGCCTTTAGGAGGATTAAGCAAATCAGGAGGAGTTCCTTCTATAAACTCCAATTTACTTACAGCTTTATTTAATCTAGGAGTAGCTTTTAAAAGTCTTTTTGTATATGGGTGTTTAGAATTTTCGTATATTTCTTTATTGTCTGCAAGTTCTAATATTTTTCCTCCATACATAACGCATACTTTATCTGCAATTTCAGCTTCTAATGCTAAATCATGAGTGATAAAAATAAATGATAAATCAAAATCTTTCTTTAGTTTTTTTAATAAATTTATAATCTGTGCCTGAACTATAACATCTAATGCAGTAGTAGGCTCATCAAGGATAATAAGTTTAGGCTTCAAAAATAATGCAGTAGCTATAACAACTCTCTGCTTCATACCTCCTGAAAGTTCATGAGGATATCTTTTAGCAACATCGGCATGAAGACCTACATATCCCAAATATTCTTCTATAAGTTTGCAGGCATCTGATTTGTTTATATCAACATGTCTGTTTATAGTTTCTATCATCTGCTTTTCTATTGTATACACAGGAGTGAGAGAATTCATAGCTCCTTGAAAAACCATAGATATTTTAGTCCACCTTATATTCTTTCTTACATACTCTTCTTTAAGAGGGATAATATCTTCATTATCAAGTATTATTCTTCCGCCTTCATATTTTCCAGGTATAGAAGGCATTCTTAAAAGAGATGTGCCAAGACTAGTTTTTCCGCATCCTGATTCTCCGACAATACCTAAAGTTTCGCCTTTCTTTATTTGAAAGCTTATATCATTAATTGCTTTTACTAAACCTTTTGAGGTATGATAATACATTTTTAAATTTTCTACTTTCAATATATTTTCCATTGATAGTCCTATTTACTATAAATATATTATGTTAATTATAATATAATATTAATATTTTTACAATTGACTTTTATTAAGTAAGACAAATTATTAATAAATCATATAATGAAAATGTACTCCGTTTTCTTCCTGAATATCATTATATAATTCTATAAATCCTAGTTTTTTATAAAAATTATATGCATAATGACTTGATTTTACAGTGTACTTATCTGAATTTAAAATGTTTTTTGCTTCATTAAATAAACTGCTTGCTATACCTAATTTAAAATATCTGTCATCTACGAAAAAAAGAGAAATATGATCGAAATCCGTTATTTCAAGCATTCCAACTATTATATCATCTTTATTTTTAGCAATAAGCATTAAAGAGCCTTGCATAAAATATCTTAATTTCATGTTATTAGCTGATATAAAAGTTAATACATTATTAATACCTTCATCTGTATCTAAATTGGAATTGTATTTCAAATATATATTTTTGGCGAGAATAGAAATATCTTCAATATTTTCAATTCCCGCCTTCTCAATTTTAAACATTATATTTTCTTATTCAAATGTTTTTATTAATCTTTGGAAAGGAAGATGATTAGTATCTTTAACAAATGATCCATTTTTATAATATCTTAAATAAGGTATTAAATCATTATTCCATACAGTTTCTTTGAAATTCATGAAAGGTTCATATAAAGGACTTTCATTATACATACAAATATAAACTGTAATATCTATAGGTGATTTCTCTTCATTGGCTTTTAATTCTCTTTCTAATCCTTTCCAATCTCCGCACCAATCCTGAGTGAATATGGCCAAAACATTTTCTGAAGATTTTTTTATATCATCACTTATTTCTTTAGTATCCATTATATGCTGCATTTCTTTATCACTAATGGTTTTAAAAGTTAACATTATTTACTCCTTAAAATTTTTTATTTAATGCAGTAATAATACAGTAAAATACATTTTTAATCAAGAAAATATTTATAATTACGATATTTGATGAAATAGAGGAGTGTTTGCAGTGTTTTATGAAAAAATTGTAATTGTTATTATTGTATTTAATATAATTAATTCTTTTTTGTTTGCCGGAGATTTTCTTGAGGAGCAGAAAAGATACAGCAGAGTAAGAACAGCAATAAAAGAAAAAGATAATATTGTTAAAAATATTTTAAATAATAATAATATAAAATTAGAAGAATTAAATATATTAATAACAGCATACAAACAAGAAGATATACTTGAAATATATGCTAAAAATAAATCTGATGATACATACAAAAAAATAGCTTCATATAACATAGCAGCAAAATCCGGCATACTAGGTCCTAAGAGAATGGAAGGAGATTTGCAGGTTCCAGAGGGTTTTTACCATATAGATAGATTCAATCCTGCAAGCAGCTATTATCTTTCTTTAGGTATTAATTATCCTAATGAAGCTGATAAAAAGAAAAGTAATGCCTCAAGATTAGGAGGAGATATATTTATTCATGGTGCTGATGTTACTATAGGATGCATGCCTATGACCGATGATAAAATAAAAGAAATATATTTATATGCTTTATATGCTAAAGATAATGGACAAAATAAAATACCTGTTTATATTTTTCCTTTTAAAATGACAGATAGAAATTTTGATTATTATAAAAAATATTATGATGAATCTTTAATAAACTTTTGGTCAAATTTAAAAAAAGGATATGATATATTTCAAAAAACTAAAAAAGAATTGAATATTAAAATAGATTCTAAAGGAAACTATATATTTTAAATTCTTGCAATTTTTCTATAAAAATATTACTATTATAATAATATAATAATTGGGTAATAGTTAATGATTCAAATGAATAAAAATACTTCTTTTGTAGATGCATACAATTTCTGGTCATATTTACTTATTGCTATCGTATTTTTTAACTATTTATTTTTCAGATCTTTAATAATTGATAATAATTCTTTTATATATTTAATTACATTTATTTTAGATTATATTGTATTAATATCTTTTTTTCTTCTAGTATTTTATAAATTTTACAACTGCATATTTAATTCAGAACCTTTTTTGGCTGTATTTGGAATATTGTTTATAATATCAGGTACTCTAAGACTTTATGCTATAGAAATTAATATTTATAATTATATAGAGTTATTATATTTTATATCCATATTCATTCTCACAATTAAAATTTTTGCTTCTATAATAAAATCAAATAATATAACGGAATTAGATAGAGGAATATATGTCTTTATGCTTATTTCTTTAGCATCATCTAATATTAATTATATTTTAATATCATCAAATAAAATAATAGATACTGATATTTTTCATTATATATCTACTTTTATATCAGCGTATATGAGTAAATTATCATCTTTTTCATTTTTAATATTAATGATAGCTTATATACTTTTTTTCATGAAAAAAGTTGTTATGAAAAATATTAATAAATCATTCTTTTTTATCATTATGATTGTAATATTATCAATAATAGCAATATTGGTATTTGGTAATTCTTTCTTTTTGATTGTAGTATCATTCTTTGGTGCTTTAGGTATTGTTATGTATTTACCTTTTACTGTTTATCTTGTAGTAATTATAATGTTTTTAATGACTTTATTCACATCTTTTATGAGTTCTTTGGTATCAAGATATTATTATCCTAAATTGATAGTATTTACTTTATTTATGCTTGCGGGACTTGATATGAGCAATTTTGCATTAAGATTAATATCTATATTTGCTATTATGGAGATGCTTGCGGTATGTAATTCAAAAAAAGACGATGAAGAATATTTGACAAATAATACTCTATAATATATTATTTCTATTATTTTTAATTATGATTTTATAATTTAAACTGTTGAATATGAAAAAAGAAATTATTAAAGAAGAGAAGAATATAAATCTTGAAGGTATAGAAAAAATTGCTGAATTTTTTAAAAATATATTAAAAGATGGTGATATTGTTATAATGGAAGGAAATCTAGGATTTGGAAAGACTACATTTGTAAGAGTATTATCCAGATTTCTTGAAAGCACAGATATTGTTAGCAGTCCGTCATTTACTTTGATAAATGAGTATGATATAATTTTAAATGGTGAAGAAAGTATTTTAAGACATGTTGATTTATACAGGCTTGAAAAGGAAGAGGAGCTTGATGATATAGGATTTAAGGACAAAATTAGAGAGAATGGAATTACCATGATAGAATGGGGCGGAAAATTTAAAGATTATTTTGAAGCTCCGTATTACTTATTTGAAATAGAAATGCAAGAAGAAAATAACAGGTTATATAGGATTAGTTTAATTTCATGAAAAAATTATTTGTATTATTTATAATGATATTTGCCGTATTAATATCATGTTCCAAGCAAATAGATAAAAATACTATAATAAATGCCATGAGCAGTATTTCATCTGTTAATGTTGTTATTGGCAATACTATAGATTATGAGGTTCGCATACTTTCTAAAAATAATATAGAATATAATTTTGAAGATTTATCATTTGATGATAGAGATAACAAATGCAGAATCATATCTGTTGAAAATAAAACTAGAGATACTGGAGAATATAAAGAAAGAATCATAAAATATAAATTAGGCTTTTATGATGTAGGGCAATTTGTTATATATCCGTTTAAGATTTCATATAATTATAATAATGAATATAGAGAACTTAATGGAGAAGATATAACTATATTGGTGCATCCTTTTTCTGACGGAGAGACTTTGCCTCCTATGAAAGGTACTATCGGTATACCTATGCCTTATTATGTATGGGTATTTGCTGTGATTATAGTTTTTGCCGTTATTGGAATAATAATACTTATTTTTGCTGTAGTAAAATATATAGAAAGAAAATTTAATGAGAAAATAAATATAAAAGAGGATACAGAAGCATTGAATGCCTTGAAACTTATAGACTGCAATACTTATTATAATGAAAATAAATATGCAGAGTATTATTTTGAATTGACATTTATATTTAAAAGGTATCTTACAAAAAGATTCAGATTCAATATAGAAGATATGACTACTAGTGAAATAAATCAATTATTTAAAGAGAATGTATTTAATGAAAGCGAATATATAATAAAAATGTTTGAAGAGTCCGATTATGTGAAATTTGCTAAACAGATTCCTGAACTTAAAATAATGCAGAAGGATTATGATTTTTGTGTTGATTATATAATAAAAAACGGTAATTTATATACGGCATTAAAATTAGAAGAAAAAGAAAATAAGAAGATAAGAAAAGAAGAAAAGAAAAAACTAAGAAAAGAGTTAAAAGAGCAGAAAAGACTTCAAAAGAAAATGGCTCATCTTCAGGAAAACAGTTAAGAGTGAAATATGAATGAATATGATATAAAAGATACTATAGCAGCATTATCAACTCCATATTCAAAAAGTGCATTAGCTATAATAAGAATGTCAGGAAGCGGAGCATTAGAAATAGCATCAAAAATATGTTTTTATGCTAATAATGAAAATAAGAATATAAATAATTTTGAACATAGAAAAACTTATTATGCTTTAATAAAAGATGAAAATAATATTCCTATAGATGAGGTTATAGTATTATCTTCTTTGTCTCCTAATACTTTTACATCTGAAGATACAATAGAATTTATATCCCATGGCAGTATTATTGTTATAGATTCTATTATGAATGTATTGATGAGAAATGGGGCAAGGGCAGCTAATAGGGGAGAGTTTACATACAGAGCTTATATCAATGGAAGAATAGGTATAAGTGAGGCTGAGGCTATACATGATTTAATAGATTCTAATAATAAACTTATGGCTGAGGCTAGCATATATAAAATGAGAGGCAGACTTACAAGGGAAATAGATAAACTTAGAGAAAATATAAAGAATTCTCTTATGCTTGTTTATGGAGAATTAGATTTCCCTGAAGATGATACTGAAAGTTTTTCTTATGATAAGCTGATAGAAAATTTTAAGATTATAAAAAAAGATATAGAAAATATTTTATCTAATTCTAAAAGAGTTGAAAATCTTATTAATGGTATAAAGGTTTCTATATTAGGCAGAGTTAATGCCGGTAAAAGCAGTATATTTAATATGATATTAGATAGAGAAAGAGCTATTGTATCAAATATAGCAGGGACTACAAGAGATTTTTTAAGTGAAAATATTTATATTGAGAATATACCTTTTTATTTAATGGATACGGCAGGGTTTCATAAAAATGCTGATAATGATATTGAACTTGAAGGGATTGAAAGGGCAAAAAAATGTGCTTATGAATCTGATATTATACTTGCTGTATTTGACGGAAGCGATATAGCAAATGAAGATGATATTAATTTAATAGAGTTTTTGAAAACATTGGAAAATAAAAATATTATATATATACTTAATAAAAGCGATGTATATAAAAAATTTAATAAAGAAATAGAATCAAATAATATCATCGATATAAGTACAAAAACAAAAGCTGGAAAAGATGAATTGATATCCGCTTTGAAAAATTATGTTTCTGATTCTGATATTGATCTTTTTAATAAGGAAACTTATGTTAATAATAGAGAAAGGGGGTATTTAGAAAGCGGACTTAAACAGATTGAGATATGTATAAAAAAATCAATCGAACATTTTTCATTAGATGAGGTTGCTGAAGAGATGAATATATTAAATAATATACTTGGAAATGTCAGCGGAAAAGTTGATGCTGAAGAAGTAATTAATGAAATATTTGCTAATTTCTGTATAGGTAAATAGTAGGTTTGTATTATATAAAATAAGTAATTATTTACGATAATATATATAATAATAAAAAATGTATAGACTTGTTGCAAAAGAATTTGATAAGATTATATACGGAATTTTATAATTTATTAATTGCAAATAATGTTTTGTATGTTGTATAAACTGTCATTTGAGTATATGAATGTTCTTTGCTGTGGGTGAGCAGTACATGCTTCTTTGTGTCACCAAAAGAAGTTTGGTGTATGGCTAGTATTGCAATTATAAATTTAGTTTTGAAACGAGTTTTATATTTAAATTGGTGATAATATTATAATGAAGAGTATACAAGGAGTTAGCTGCCAATATGAAAAAATTATTATTAATTATAAGTATATTTATATCAATTAACTTATCACTTTTGGCAGCAAGCGGATTTGAAGGAATAATTAATATACCTTCTGGCCTATCTGTTGGAATACCTATGGGAGAACTTGAAGGTGTTGAAAGAAAAATAGGTTTTGGTTTTGATATTGGTATTACAGCACTGTTTGGATATGTAATAGATTTTAAAAATAATGTAGGGCTTAGTATATTGGCAGAAACAGGATATAGTTATGATACTTATTCTTATTCACTATATTCTGATAGTACAAAGTCAATTATTAATACTTCTGCTTTCCATAGTTTTCAAATAGGTCTTTTACCTAAAATAAATATTTATGACTTTTCCATAGGTATTGGAGGAGGATTGAAAATTCCTATAGCAGGAACGGAAGAAAAGAGAGAGGTTACTTATGGCACTAATTATGCATCTGTAGGAAGTACAATGAATATGATGGATATAGTAAATAAATATGATAAAATGAATGTTATACCTTATGTTAAATTAACATTAGATTATTCTGTATTTAATAATTATAATATAGGAGCAAATTTTGGATTGTATTTTGATTATGAATTTGGTCTAAGAAAAAAAATTGACGAAACAAAATATATATCTACAGATGCATTTGGGGTTGGTTTGCAGGTAGGTTTAAGATTCAGTCCTTTTAATAGAAGCCAAAATATTGCATACAAAAAAGAGTGATATACTATTTAATTTAAATTTTTATATTAATTTTAAATATATTTTTTATCTATTCTGCCCGCCAACCCGCCCCACTAATTTAAAATGGTACGCATTGAGAAATGAGAATTATATTATATAATCATCAGCTATTTTTCTAAGTCTTTTGTTTCCAAGTACATGGAAATGTCTTAACTTTCTTAAAGTTTCACTTGAAAAAGTAGTGAGAGGAACATAAACTACTTCAACAGAATTCTTTTTAGCAAATTCTTTCAATATATTTGAAGGAGGAGTAGGAGCAACATACCCTAAATATTTGTCTACAGAATATATGATGGCAGTGTATAGAAGTAAATCAGCATAATTTCTAACTATTCCTTCTTTTTTTAACTGAGGATATATTCTCCAAACATCATGCGGAGCCTGAGGCGGCATTAAAGAGGCATATCCTCCAAAGTAACATTTGGATATTCCAGGTCCTACAAGAGTATTTCCCGGTTCAGTAGAATATAGTATCAAGTCGCTGTCATCATGTGCTTCGCTGTACCAAACTATATTCCAATCATAATCCTCATCATGCTCATCATCAAATATTACAACCATATGTCCAATATTTCCTTTGATTTTTGGAATTTCTTTAACATATATTTCATTTTTATAATAGTTTCTTATAGTTTCACGCATATCAATACCATCTTTGATACTTACCGTGAAAGGTTCTATTTTTGCTTTATCCTCTGTAAGCATGTTCCTAATTTTATCCCTAAGTATATTCATATGCTTTTCCATTAGTATATCTTCAGGTACATGAGAGAGAAGGTTCGTTCTTTTATTCCAAACATCTTCCCATTCTCCTTCGTATTTTTCACTAGGACGCGTTGTAACATTAACTTTTTTGAAAGATGTTTTCCATACATTATCATATTTATGAAGTTTTATTTTTTTGTCTTTTAGCATGCCTTCCATACCATTTGTACTTGGATCTCTGTTTAATTTTATAGTAGGGTAGTTCTCATCTTCTTCAGTGTAATGAGGATAATATTCCATACCTTCCATAACTTCTAAGGCATAATCATTATTTATCATGCATTTTGCTGCTGTGAGCATATCTATATAGTCTGGTATGATGTAATTGTCAAGGAGACATAAGTTTCTTAAATATTTCATCATATTTTTTTGCTGGAGTAATGAGATTGGAAGTTTATATCTCATCTTTGCTTCTTTGAATATTGTTTCTATAATATTAATTTTATCAAAGTTTTCTAGCTCTCCGTTTCTATACAGTTCATACATATAAGTTGTGAATGGGAATTCTCCAAGCATTTTATTTAATGATTCTTTATGTACATTATATATTTTAGGCTCTGAATATATATATTCTTCATCATCTTCTGAAAATTTTTTATTTATTATTTCTTCTTTTGCTTTGCTGTCTAATTTTTCATCATCTAGTTTTTTTAATATAGATACGATATTTTCCCAATGAGACATTCCTATAACAAGAAGTATTTTATTATATTTTTTAGAGAGTTCATGAAGGTTTTTAGCCATGAATATTTCTCTCTCTTCATCTGCTTCATCTTTATGAAATATATAATTGTTTTTTACTTCAGTATAGAATTTTTCAAGTCCTATATTTTTCATAACATAATCATCAGGCATAAGATAATGAGAATTCGAGTTTATTGAAGTGATATCTTTATCTATAGGAAAGAATGGTATTTCCTCATCAATAGCAAGACGAACAGCCTCTATTATAGAGTCGGACGGATCTATTGGTATATAAACAGCTTCATTTTCAATTTCTCTTATTATAAGACTTACAAATGGAAGTCTGCTTACAGCCTCTCTTAATGAATCTGCAAAATTAGCAGGATGTTCTATTGCGACAATGTCTGGGTTAAATTTTTCAAAAGCCTCTCTTACAGCCAAAGAAAAATAAACCCTTGAATGTATCGAAGGTATTGCAAGTATATTTTTATATCTTAGAACCTTAGAATCTATATTCTCTATTAGTTTTTTATCCATTCATAAACCTTTTTAATAATTAAGGAATGAATCTATTATATTGTCAAGTTCATTAGAATCTTCCAAATAATGAGAACATACATTACAAGTTTCAGTAGGTACTTTGTCTTTTACAAATAAATCCGTTTGGAAACTGTAGCATGAAGGTCCAGGAAGTTTACCGCTTATAGCACAAACCTGCATGCTGATAACATTTTCAGGTTTTGTATACCAAGTAGGCTTAACCTCTTTCAATGCCTCAACCATATATTTACCCCATATAGGAGCAGCAACTCTTCCTCCAACCTGATTATTTCCTAAAGAATATTTAAATGAGTCAAATCCAATCCATATACCTGTAGCAAGTTCAGGAGTATATCCTACAAACCAAGCATCTTTCCAATCATTGGAAGTACCTGTTTTTCCTGCCCCTCTTCTTGTGAATTTAGCTTCGTACATAGCACTTGTAGCAGTACCGCCTCTTAATACTCCCATTAAAATGTCGCTTATGATATATGCAACTTCTTTGCTTACAACCTGTTTAGGTCCTCCTCTCAATGTTACTTCTTTTTTAAGCTCCTCTTCAAAATTATCCATAACTATTCCGTATCTGTCAGTAACATATCTTATAAGTATAGGATTAACTTCTTTACCTTCATTAGCAAACTCAGCAAAACCTGTTGTAAGTTCCAAAGGAGTAAATAATCCTGTACCAAGTCCTAATGTCAAATCATGATTAAACATTCTTTTAGATTTATCAGAATCAGGCTCAGCTTTAAATATAGGCTCTACATATCTTATAGCATTTGTTATTCCTACATAGTTAAGTACATTAACAGTAGCTATATTTAATGATGCTGCCAATGCATATCTTAAACTTACATCTCCTTTGAAATTTCCTGAATAGTTCTTAGGTATCCAAACTTCCCCGTCTTCACCTTCTTCAGGTACAAAACCTATAGGAGCATCGCTTACAATAGTAGAAGGACTGTAATTAGTAACATCCATTGAAGCAGCATATACGAAAGGTTTGAAAGCACTTCCAGCCTGTCTTCTTGCCTGAGTGGCCCTGTTAAATTGGTTTCTTGCTGTAAATCCTGAACCTCCAACCATTGAAACAATATATCCGTTTCTAGGATCTATTGAAACCAAAGCTCCTTCAATCTGTCTTGAAAGTTCCGCTTCATCGGCTTTCATTACTTCCATAGTTATATCATTAACTTCTTCCATTCCGAATATGTCGGACATTAATGCTAAAGGCAAAGTGGTATATTTATTTAAAGTATCTCTTATGGCAATATTAAATTTACTATAAGCTGTATTTTCAGGAAGATTAAATAATACAGAAAGCATTTTCATTTTGTCTATGGTTTCTCTATTATAGAGATTAATTATATCCATAGATCCGCCTTCATATTTATTGTTATATTCTGTAAGGGCTTCTGTCAATAATTTCTGAGCAGCTTCCTGTTTTTCTATATCTATAGTAGTGTATATTTTTAGTCCGTCTTCTTTTAATGCTTTTTCTCCGTATTTATCTACTAATTGTCTTCTAACATATTCTGTAACATAAGGAGCTCTGTCTATTGATGCACTATATGCAGTTGATCCTCTTCTTCCTATTTTTCCTGTATAAGATTCCCAAAATTCTTTATGTGCTTTATTAGCTTCATCTATAGTTATGAATTTTAAATCAGCCATTCTATTAAGAACAACTTTATGTCTTGCTATTGATATATTAGGATTATTAATAGGGGAGTATGCATTAGGAGCAGGCGGAAGTGTGGCAAGCATTGCACATTCTGCTAAATCTAAATTTTGTACATCTTTATTAAAATAAAATCTGCTTGCTGCCTGAACCCCGTATACAGAATGTCCGAAATATATTTGATTGAAGTATAAAGTTACTATTTCTTCTTTAGTAAGTCTTTTTTCTATTTGGAAAGTAACCCATATTTCTTTTAATTTTCTTGTTATGGTTCTTTCTGTAGATTTTAATACTATGTTTCTAGCAACCTGCTGAGTTAATGTACTTGCACCTCTTGCTCTTCTTCCGGTTAATATGTTTCCTATTGTGCCTCTGAATATTCCTATAATATCTATTCCGAAATGGGACATGAAATTATTATCTTCCATAGATATTATTGCTTCTATTAATTGAGGAGGTAAATCTTTATATTCAACTAATGATCTTTGTTCTGTAAAAAATTCAGATATTACTTCGCCTTTTATATCATATATTTTTGTGGGTATTGTAGGCTTGTATAATTCCACAGCTTGTACATCCGGCTGCATAACTATATCAGCAACTAAAAAAGAAAATATTATAGTTATTATTGAAAATATTAATATCAATGATACTATATAAAATTTTTTGAACTGCTCTATATTAATATTGTTATATTTGTCTGATATTTTTTTTAATAGTTTTTTCAATGTACTTATCCTAATATATGTTTATAATATTATACAAACAATTATTCAATTAATCAACATATTTTTTTACTATATTTTTCATAAAAAAACACTCTATGAAATTTTAGTTCATAGAGTGAAAGTAATGGGTTTGTATATATATCTTAAGAGCGCAACAAATGACGTTTGTAGCTATACTATATATAACATAATAAAAAACAAACAGTAAAATATCTTTAATTTACCAAGTTAAAAAGTAATATATCATCATCAGATGTTTTTATGCATAATATGTTATTGTTATAAGATATATAACTTGCTTTATTAAGAAGTTTTAAATATTCATCTTCAGCTTTCATATCTGTTTCAGTACCGGCCATTAAAGTTGATATTCCATTTTGAGATATTGTTATTTTTCCGTCTTTTATTTCAAATGGTATATTATAATTATTTACTGCCGATTTTCCTACAAATGAATTATTAGTTATAGATAAAGTTATTTCTCTACCTTCAAACATATTTAATAATTTGAATTCTTTTCCTAAATACTCATTAATATCAAAATAATCTTCTATAAATCTTAATATTGTATAGTCATTATCTACTATATATAACTCTTTATCTTTTAAGTACATATATTTAGCATTTTCCATATATTTTGAGAAATCTGATTCAGCATTCATATTTTCTTCAGGACCAGCCATTTTAGTTGTAGCTAAACCATTAAATTTAACTTCGCTGCCGTTTATATTAGTGTATAAGGTTTTGTAAGTATTAACTCCGGAAAAACCATTTACATGATTGTCTTTACCATAAAAAGACATGGTTATTTCTACATTAGGATATTTATAGAAATTTTTCAATAAAAATGTTCTTCCTAATAATTTATTGCCTGATATAGAATCATCTTTAAATATTAATTTTTCACCTGATTTTGTAGTTATTTCTAAATTTGTTATTGATAATATTATATTAGAAGATTCTGAGAGTAATGTTGTAAATTCCTGTTCTGCTTTCATATTTTCTTCAGGACCTGCCATCATAGTAGAGCCTAATGCTCCTATTGATATTACATTATTATTAGTTAAAGTGTATCCTGCAAAGTATCTATTAACTCCAGAAAAACCATAAACTTTATTAGTGTCAAATCCTATTGTTATACCGATTTCAGGATATTTGTTTTCAAGAATGAATTCTCTGCCGTATAAATCATTGTAATTTAAACTTCTTTTTATGAAAGATAATTCTTTGTTTTCAGAAGTTTTTATTGTTAATCTATCATTATCTAATGAAACAGAGTTAGCTTTGCTCAAATCAGTTAAAAATTCTTGTTCTGCTTTCATATCTTCTTCGTTTCCAGCCATTAAAGTTGCTCCTATGTTTGTACTTAAAATTATTTGATTGCTGCTTACTGAAAATGATGTAAAATATATGTTTATCCCGGTATTCCCATATACATTGCTGTTTTCAAATCCTATTGTTATTTTAGGATTGCTTGTGAGATAGAATTCACTGCCATTTAATGCTTCAAATATGTTTATATTTTGATTCTTTTTTTGAGAGCATGATAGTAGTAAGAATAGAGATGACAGTAATAATAGTGTCTTTTTCATTTTTTACCCCAATAATAATTATATTTTTTATTTCCTATTTTAAAAAAGTAGTATTGTCAATAAAACAATGGGCTTATGATTAAGGAAAACCACAAGCCCATCAATAATAGTGTTAGGAGTCTGATAATAATGAATAATTGCTTTATTAATAATAATAACTTATTTTTCTCACATTTAGTAAAATAAGTTCATAATAAAAATACATATACAACTATTATAACCAAATATAATATTTTTAGTAAAATTAATAATATATTAATTATAAAAAAATATATTTTTATAATTTTTGTATATATATTAAAAATAATATAAAATTCTAAAAATTCAATTGAAAAATAAGAAAAAATAAGTTATCATATTATAGTTTACATAATAAAATCCGATAACTAATATTGCAGGTGTTTATGTGTAATATAAGAGAAGCACATATAGAAGATGCTGAAAAAGTTATAAATTATATTGTAAAAGTGTCTGAAGAAACAAATTTCATGATGTCTGATTCTAATGAAAGAGAATTGGATGTGAAAAAAGAGGAGGAGTTTTTACAAAATATACAAAAAAGCATAACAACCAAGATGTTTTTATGCGAAATAGATGGTGAAATTATCGGAATATGTAATTTAAGAGGCATTGATAGAAAAAGAGTAAAGCATAGAGTAAATTTAGGAATAAGCGTATTAAAAAAGTATTGGGGTAATGGAATAGCTAAAAGACTTATTAATTATGCTTTAGATTATGCTAAAGAAAATTCTATAAAAAAGATAGAATTAACAGTTAGAACTGATAATGAAAGGGCTTTAAAACTGTATAAATCTCTTGGTTTTTCTATAGAAGGTGAGATAAAGAGTTTTTTTTGTATTGATAATGTTTATTATGACTGTTATATAATGGGGTTATTTATTTAGTTCTATACTGTATAAAAAAATTTGTATAGTGTATTGATACTGTAAATATTATATGATTGATAAAATTTATTATAATGGGGTGTAAATTAGTTAACATAATACTTGACTATTTTATGATAATATGTTAACTTTATTGAAGCCGTAAATATTATCGTTTTTAGAAGAAAAAAAATTAGAAAAAATTTGTAAAATTGGAGTTCTTAAGATGCGAAAGTTACTAATGGTATTTTTGGTATTATGTTTACTTATACCTGCAGCAGCTTACGCTCAAGATAATACTCAGATACCAATACCAACAATAGGATTAAATGTTGCCCAAGCTCAGACACCTCAGCAGGTTAGCTTGGGACTTCAAATATTATTTCTTTTGACAATATTGTCATTATCTCCATCTATAATAATAATGACAACAAGTTTTATAAGAGTTTCAATAGTATTAAGTTTTGTTCAAAGGGCATTATCTTTACAAGAGACGCCGCCTAGAGCATTAATAATGGGGCTTTCACTCTTTCTTACATTTTTTATAATGATGCCAACATTGACACAGGTAAACAATGAGGCACTTCAGCCGTATTTAAATGGTACTATAGGTGTTAATGAATTATACAGCAGAGGCATACAGCCTATAAGAATGTTTATGTTTAACTCTTTACGCGGTGAGAATGGTATGAAGAGTTTAGATTTGTTCTTAAGTATCAGTAATACTAATATAAGACTTAGAGAGATTCAGACAGTTGATGATTTAAATAGAATTCCTACTATAGTCGTCATACCGGCATTCATCATTAATGAGCTTACAATAGCATTCAAAATGGGAATATATTTATTTATACCATTTATAGTTATAGATTTGGTAGTTGCTTCCATACTTATGGCAATGGGTATGATAATGCTTCCGCCTATTATGATATCTTTACCGCTTAAGATAATTTTATTTGTTGCGGTAGACGGATGGAAACTTTTGATACTTCAGATAGTACAGAGTTTTCAATAAAAATAGAAATATATTTGGCACTTTATATAGTTAATAAATTTTAAGGAAATTTTATGAGTGATACTTCGATTATTGTTTTGGTTCAGGAAACTTTATGGGTATTTATGCTGCTTTCAGCTCCTGTTTTGGGAGTATCAATTATTGTAGGTTTGATAATCTCAATACTTCAGGCTACTACAAGTATTCAGGAGCAGACTTTAACATTTGTTCCTAAAATGATAGCTATGCTTGCTGTTATATACATGCTTGCTTCTTGGATGCTTAATTATACTAGTGCTTTTACTGTTAGATTATTCAGCATACTTCCTAGTATAGCTAGATAATCAATATTTATAATAGGTTAGGGATAATAGGAATAAAAAATGGATAATTTTGTGAATTTCTTTCAGATTTACCTGCTCATTATGGTAAGATTTGCTGCCATACTCATGGTAGCTCCATTATTTTCTTCTAATGTTATTCCTAATAGTATAAAAATGGCTTTGGCTTTTATTGCTACAGCGGCAATATTCCCATTAGTTGCTAATATTAATGTTCAGGCAGCTCCTACTTTTGTTGAATATTTTTTAACATTGGTAAATGAGGCTTTGATAGGAATATTAATAGGATTTTTAATGGCAATTATATTTGCAGCATATCAGGTTATGGCAAATTTCTTTGAAATACAGATGGGATTTGGTATATCAGAAACTGTTGATCCTATATCTCAGGTTACAGTACCCGTATTAGGACAATTACAGTCATTAGTTGTTATATTGTTATTTATAGCTATAGACGGTCCTAGCTGGGTTATTAGAACTTTATTTTACAGTTTTAAAGCTATGCCTGTATTGAGTGAGGCTTCAAAGGCAGTATTCACTTCATCATTTAATGGTGTTATAGATAGAATGATATATTATATGAGTTCTTTATTTTCTGTTGCTCTTTCATTAGCTTTGCCTATAATGCTGACTTTATTTTTATTATCATTAAGTTTGGGGTTATTAGCTAAGGCAGCACCTCAAATGAATATTTTAATGCTTGGTTTTCCTATGCAGATAGCTGTAGGTATAGCTGCTTATTATATTTTGATACCTGTACTAGTTTCTAATTTTATGAAGGTATTGGAAACCACTATAGCAGATGTTAATAATATAATAACTTTCTTATCTGGAGGAACTGTATGATTAAAAAAATACTTTCTTCTATATTTGAATTGTTTATTATATTCAAAGCTAAATTATACAGAAAATATTTGCATCTTACAGGCAGAGGATATGTATTGACATTATTTGCTTCTCCTGAAGATGAGGGCAGAACCGAACTTCCTACAGAAAGAAAGAAAAGAAAAGCCAGAGAGGAAGAAGGACGCGTAGTTAACTCAGCAGAAATAAATCAGACTCTTGTTTTAGCAGTTTCAATAGCTGTGATAGCTCTTTTAACTACATATTTTACTCATACAGTTGCACAGTTCTTTATTACTATAATGAATAAGATTTCCAATGCTGATGCTTCAATAAATAATGCAGCTTTCACAGATATGCTGCTAGAAATATTTGTTCTCCTAGCAAAAACGGCAGGAATAATTATGGCGGTTGCTTTGGTAGTTGGTGTTGGTGTTAATTTAGCTCAGACTCAGTTCTTGTTTACTACAAAAAAATTAAAACCTAATTTTAAAAAAATAGCACCTACTTGGTCTAACTTCAAAGAAAGAGTATTTATATCATCTCAGAACTTAATGAACTTGGCAAAAATACTTTTTAAAATGATTGTAATATCATTCCTTACTTTTACTACCATATATGGAAAACGTTCTGAATTATTTAATATGGTTAATATGGGTTTAAGTCAGGCTATGAATTTGTTTTTCTTTATAGTTTTAGAAATGCTGGCTAAAGTAATTATATTTATGATAATAGTTTCTGCTTTCGACTATTTTTTCCAAAAAAGACAATATATTAATAGTTTGAAAATGACAAAGCATGAGATGAAAGAAGAGTTCAAAGAGATGGAAGGAGATCCTTTGGTAAAAAGTCAGCTTCAGGAGATGGCTAGAAAGATTGTAAGCAGAACAATGCTTAAATCGGTACCTGAAGCAGATGTAGTTATTACAAACCCTACTCACTTTGCGGTTGCTTTGAAATATGAAAATGGAGATTATGCTCCTATAGTAACAGCTAAGGGAGCTGATCATATAGCTTTAAAAATAAAAGAAATAGCTAAGGAAAATGATGTACAAATAGTAGAGAATAAACCTTTAGCCCGTGAATTATACTATAATGTTGAGCTAGGACAGTATATACCTGAGAAACTATTTCATGTTGTATCGAGAATACTTGGAGAGGTATATAGAATACGAAATGAAAAAATGGCAAGGGCTATATAGGAGGAATAAAAAGTGGCAACAATGAATGGTGCTAAATCAATTTTAGATAATATAAAACTGCCTTCAAATTTAAGCAGACATAGTGATATAATGTTTGCCATTGGTGCGGTTATGGTAATTATGATGCTTATCATACCTTTACCATCTATAATATTGGACTTCTTACTTATAATCAATATCATAGTATCATTATTGATATTGCTTATGGTTCTTAGTATAAGAAGTGCTAATGATTTCAGTGTATTTCCTTCTGTACTTCTTGTTATGACAGCATTCAGACTTGCTTTAAATGTATCTACAACTAGGGCAATTCTTACTGAAGGAGCTAACTTTAACGGTAAGGTGATAACCTCATTTGCTGACTTCGTAGTTGGAGGAAATATAGTTGTAGGTGTTGTAATATTTATCATTCTTATAATAGTGCAGTTTGTTGTAATCACTAAAGGTGCCACAAGGGTATCAGAAGTAGCAGCAAGATTTGCATTAGATAGTATGCCTTCAAAGATGATGGCAGTTGAAAGCGAACTTCAGGCTGGAGCTATCACAGATAAAGAGGCAGAAGAAAAGAGAAAAAAAATTAGAGGTGAAAGTGATTTCTACGGTACTATGGACGGTGCTTCAAAGTTTGTACAGGGAGATGTTATAGCCGGTATTATAATCACAGTTATAAATATAGTAGGCGGACTCATCATTGGTATGACAATGAGAGGAGAGGCTTTTAATCAGGCTGTTAATGCTTATACTCGTTTTACTGTTGGTGATGGTTTAGTAAGCCAAATACCTTCTTTCTTTATGAGTTTTGCTACAGGTTTATTGGTAACTAGAAGCAGCAGCGAAGATAATTTGTCTACTCAGATTGCAGTTCAGGTTTTTGCTAAGCCTAAAAACTTATTTATTGGTGCTGGTTTTGCATTCTTCTTAATGCTTTTACCTGGATTCCCAAAAATTGCATTATTTGTAATAGCTTTGGCTTTATTCCTAGCCGGATATGCTTTGAAAAAAGAACAGCAGGAGCTTGGACTTAATGAGGACGGTACAAAAACAGATGCCGGTGAACAGGTACATCAAGGACCTTTAGATGTTACTCCTTTCTTAAAAGTAGAAAAGATAGAGCTTTCAGTTGGGGCTTCTCTTATACCTTTAGCATTGGAATCTGAAGGAGGAGATTTAATCAATAGAATAAGTCAGATTCGCAGAGAGCTTGCTTTAGAGGTTGGGCTTGTTGTTCCTCCTGTTCGTATTGTTGATAACAGCGTAATAGAACCTGATGAATATACAGTAAGTATAAATGGTACTGAAATGGCTAAAGGATTCGTTCGTCCTAATATGCTTTTGGCTTTGAATGCTAATTCTCCAGACGGACCTTCTTCGGATTGTGAGAAAGTAAGAGAGCCTGCATTCGGACTTCCTGCATATTGGATTAAAGTTGATGAAAAAGATATGGCTGAGAAAAAAGGCTTTATGTTATTTCAGCCTACTTCTGTTATTGCTACACACTTCAGCGAAACTATTAAAAGAAATGCTAGTCTTCTTATTGGCCGTGAAGAGGTGCAGAATATGCTTGATCTTATCAAAGATGATCATAAGGCTCTTGTATCCGAAGTGCTTGCAGCTAAGCCTCATAATGAAAGCCCTCTCGGATATATACAGAAAGTGCTTCAGAATCTTCTTCAAGAGGAAGTGCCTATCAGAAACAGTGTTGCTATATTAGAGGGTGTTGCTGATGCTATAGCTATTATGGGAAGCGAACAGGCTACTGAACTTGTAAGAAGCAGACTTGCATCTCAAATATCTCAGATGGTTGCAGATCAGGACAGAAATATTAGAGTTATTACTTTAAGCCAGCAATTACAAAATAATATAGCTCAGAATCTTGCTAATACAGGTAATTTACAAGGTTCACAGATGATAGCTATGAGTTTTGAAAGTATGCAGAACTTAATTAAGAATATAAAAGATGCTGTTAAACTTGTAAGTGATTCTGGAGTTGATGATATAGTATTTTTGACTTCTCCTATAATAAGAAGACCGCTTTATCAGTTTATAGCTAAAAATATTGGTAAGTATAAGGTTATAGCAACTACTGAAATAGCACAGGGGTATAATGTACAGGGTATTGCCAGCATAAAATAAAGCCTAATTGGGCAATTTAAGATATAAATAATAACATATTACTTGGAGTTATAATATGAAAACTATTAAAATTTTTGGAAAAAACAGAGAAGAAATTGAAAAACAGGCTAGAGACAAATATGGTGAAAGCTATTTTATAATTAGTGTTAGAGAGAGTAAGAGAAAAAACATATTTGGTATGATTAAAAAAGAGTTTGAAGTTTCTATCGGCATACTAGAACAATATTAATAAATAATTAAGAGATAATCTAGGAGTATTATATGGCTGAAATATGTACTATAAATGCTAAGAATAAAACTGATGCTATTATTGATGCTGAATACGGCAGAAATTTCAGTATGCTATACAACAAAGATGTAAAAGTCGGCGGCTTTTTAGGTATTGGAATGAAAAGAGAACATGAACTTAGAAGAATGCTTGGCAATGGTAATGTTATAGAAATATTACTATGTAATGATAATAATCTGCATACTCTAGATAATACCTTGAAATGTATAAAAAAATATAAGTGATAGAATGATGATTATAGGAGTTACAAAATGGTAGATATACGAACTATTAGAGGTAAGAATAAAAATGATGCATTTGCCAAAGCTAGAGTAGAATATGGCGGCAACTTTGTTATTTTAACTAGTAAAGATGTAAAAGTCGGCGGTTTTTTAGGACTTGGAACCAAAACAGAGCATGAGCTTAGAATAATGCTTAATAATTCTATTTATGATAGAAAAAATAATACTATAAGTGAAGATAAAGATTCTTATTTAGAAGATGAAGATGATATGTATAGAAGCAAGCTATTAAGCGACAGAATAGAAATGAAAAAACATTCATCTGAAACCATAGATGCAAGTGAAATGGCAGACAGAATAGTTTCTATAACTAAGGCATTAAAAGAAAAGAGTGCCAATAGAAATAATCATTCTTCTTCTAATAATAATTCCTCTCGTTCTTCTATTCAGGAAAATTCATATACTACAGAAAATGAAAATATTCCTGAAGAATTATTAAATGATGATAGCAATAATAATACTTCAAAGGTTGCTGAAGAAAATGCAGAAGATAATAATAGTATAAGAGAAAAAAATGCTGATAATTTTATTCCATTGCCTAATTTTAGTAATAATCAGTATTCTAATTTTCAAGGTTCTACATTTGCTAATATGAGAAATCCTATGCTTTCAGATTATTCTAATAATAATAGTTTTTCTCCTATTAATAATTACAGCAATTTTACTAATAATAATGATAATAGCTTTATGAATAACTTTAATAATAATAATGCTATGAATAATCATGCCAATATATATAA
Organism: Brachyspira hampsonii; assembly: GCF_001746205.1. NCBI lineage: Bacteria > Pseudomonadati > Spirochaetota > Spirochaetia > Brachyspirales > Brachyspiraceae > Brachyspira > Brachyspira hampsonii. The sequence continues at coordinate 458,557 of NZ_MDCO01000012.1, read as the reverse complement.
TAACAATACTAATAATAGCCAGAATAATATTAATAACTCTGTAGATGATAATGTTAAAAAATTAGTTCAGGAACAGATAAGAGATATTATAAAAGAATATTTAGAAACTAATATCCCTAATATAAATTTAAATAAAAATAATTCCAATAATTCTAATGCTTATGAGGATTTAAAACATCAAAATAAAACTTCTTCTTTTATTTCTTCTGAGGAAGATGAAATAAAAAATGCAATAGAAGAAATAAAAGAAAATAGAAGAGAACTAAGGGGAATAAGGGAACATAGAGAACTAAATAGTAATGAAGAAAATAATTTAAAAGAAAATAAAAATACTGTCAGAGATTATTTTAACGATGATATAAAAGAATCAGATTACGATGATGAAGAAAATGATATTGAAAGTAAGTCTAATACAAGTATTACTGATGGAATGGAAGAGAGCTTTAATTATTTAAGAGACAGAGAGTTTCCGGAAGAGATATTATTAGAGTTGAGAGAATATTTACTTACCTCAAGTAATGCAAGATTTTTTCAATCTAAAGATGTTATCAGAGAAGAGGTAGAAAAATATTTTGCTGAAAGATTAATACTTGCCAATGGTATAGAAGTTGGAGCGAAGAAAAAAATCATAGTATTTGTAGGACCTACCGGTGTAGGAAAAACTACTACAATACCTAAAATAGCAGCTCAGTATATGAAATCCGGTAAAAAAGTTTCTTTTGTAACTATAGATAATTATAGAATAGCAGCAGTAGATCAGCTGCAAAGATATGCCAGCATAATGAAAGTGCCATTTACAAGTGCCAGCACTCCTGAAGCTTTGAGAGCAGAGATAAGAAAGATGGATAGTTCTTCATTATTATTTATAGATACTATGGGAAGATCCCCTAAAGGAGCTGAAGATATAGTTGCTATGTCAAAATATTTCACTACTGTTGGAAGATTTGATATGGATATTCAGCTTGTTATGAGTGCAACAGCAAAATATAAAGATGCTTTAAAGATTTTGAACGGATTTAAACCTACAAATTATAAAGGTGTAATACTTACAAAAGTTGATGAAACAGATTATTTAGCTTCTTCAATTTGTGCTATTACAAAAAAGAAATTACCTATTACTTATATAACTCATGGACAGGGTGTTCCTAAGGACATATCTACAGCTAAGAAATATGGTTATAAAATAATAGAAGGTTTATTTGGACATTAAAATAAGGTTTTATAAAAAGAAAAAATAATTAGGAAATTTATAGTATATTATGAAAGATCAAGCTGATGAATTAAGAAAAATGATGAGCGTAAAAGATAAACGCCCCCAGCGTATAATAAGCATAGCCAGCGGTAAGGGTGGTGTAGGTAAAACCAATATAGCAATTAATTTATCCATAGCATTGCAGCAGCTTGGGCAGAATGTGCTTTTAATTGATGCAGATCTTGGATTGGGTAATGTTAATGTTATACTTGGAAATATGCCTGAATATAATTTGTATCATGTTATTAAGGGTGTGAAAAAAATACATGAGGTTATACTTGAAACAGATTACGGCATAAGATATATAGCAGGAGCTTCTGGATTTTCCTCTTTGGCTAATCTTTCAGGAAGAGCTTTGACTAAGTTAGTTAATAGCATGGATTCTTTAAATGATGCTGATATAATAATAGTTGATACAGGGGCTGGAATTTCTGATAATGTTTTGTATTTTTTGCTTTCTTCAGATGAAAGTATAGTAGTTACAACTCCTGAACTTACAGCCATATTAGATGCGTATGGTGTAATAAAATCTATGGCGCCTGAAAATGCAAATGCTGATATAAAAATATTAGTTAATAGAGTTACAAAGGCTTCTGAAGGAAAGGAAGTTGGAGATAAAATTATTATGGTAAGTAAAAAATATTTGGATATGGATGTGAAATATTTGGGACATGTTATGGAAGATAAAACTATTCCTTATGCAGTTTCTCAGCAGCTTCCATTCTATAAGTATGATAATAAATGTCAGGCTTCTATGTCCATATATAATATAGCAAAAAGAATAATTGACATGGAATATGATGAAAATAGAGAAGTAAAAGGATTCGGAGGGTTTATGGAATCTTTATTATCTTTTGTAAGTAAAAAATGACAAATGTTAGCAGAGGGAATTTATGAATAATATAGCAGAAAGAGTAAAACAGTATTTTTCATCTAATTTTGGTAAATTAGACGGCATAATATCTATTTTATCATTTATTGTAACATTTATATTATCTGTTATGTATAAGAATAGAATAGATATATCTTTACTTAAAGGACTGCTGTCAGGTCTTATAACTTTAGGTATATTGTTTTTAATAGGAATGCTGTTAAAAAGGTATTTGGGAGATGTTATAGAAAGCAGTAATAGCAGCACCAATATGGATATAGATTATAATCCAATAGATGATAATTCCATTACAAATAATAATTCTGCTGGTAATGCAGATAAGGCAAGTGATGAATTTAATCCTGATAATATTAGTATATCTGCAGATTCAATAAATCTTGATAAAAGGTCTAATACAGATTATCATAGTTCCGGAGCTGATATAGGAGATATAATATCAGGGAAACCTTCTGCTAGCAGCAGTACAAATTACAGCACTACAAGCAGTACAAGCAGTATGTTTCCTGATAAGAAAGTCTCTGATAATGAAATTAGAAAAGAAGTTCAAGAGGATCCTGAAAAAGTGGCTAAGGCAGTTAGAACTATGATGGCTAAAGATGAAGAAGATAATAAATAAAATATATTAAAATAGAAAATTTAATAGTTAGGGTAAATATCATGAGATATGAAGATAAAATACCAAATATTACTAATGACAATGAACATGAATATTGGCAGGAGTTCAAAAATACTCATTCGCCTTATATAAGAGAAGCTTTCATTTTTAAATATTCTCCATTGGTAAAGTATGCTGCAAACAAAATATATGTTAATATGTGGTCTGATAAAAATATTGAATTTCAGGATTTGATAGGTTTCGGAACTTTTGGACTTATTGATGCTATTGATAAATATAACCCTAATATAGATATTAAGTTTAAAACTTATGCTACGACTAAAATTAGCAGAGCTATATATGATGAACTCATAAAACTAGATTGTCCATCAGAATATAAAAGAGTTATTGAGTATGCTGAAGATGATTCTGATGAAATAACCGTAATAGATAGATTAAAATCTCATTCTAATTATGAATATTTTAGTGAGAAAGAAAAAATAAAAGATAAAATATTATCAACTTTTAAAAAACTTCCTAGAGAAGAAAAAAACTTGCTTATATTATATTATTGTTATGATATTACATTAAAAAATATTGCTAAATTATTAGATGTATCAGAGAGCAGAATATCTCAGCTGCATACAAAAGCTATTAAAAATATTAAAAAAATAATTGAGAATATAGATATATTAGAGCCAAGTTTAAGCAGAAATACAAAGCCTCAGAAAATGACTGATATTTTTATAATACCAATAAGCCAATATAATGAAACTATGAAAAATTATATAGAGACTTCTACAGCATATTTGAGCGATGTTTGGTATGTAGATGATGATTATGATGAAATATCTGTAATAGATACATTAAAATCTAAAACTAATCATAAATATTCTACAGATATGAAATATGCAAAGAATAAAATAGCAGATTTATTGAAAAATATGCCTAAAAAGGTTACTAAGTCTGCAATAATAATGATACAAGATAAAAATAGATAATTCTAAATAATAAATTATTTAGAAAAATTATATAGTAAAAAATTAATAACTAGAGTGAATATTATGAAGATGAATAAAAAAGATAAAATACCAAATATTACTAATGAGAATGAGCAGGAATATTGGTTGGAGTTTAAAAAGACTCTTTCGCCTCATATAAGAGAGGCTCTAATTATTAAATATTCTCCTTTAGTAAAATATGTTGCCAATAAGATCTCTTTTAATATGGGATCTCATAAGCATATTGAATTTCAGGATTTAGTCGGCTTCGGATCTTTTGGGCTTATGGATGCTATTGATAAGTATAATCCAAACAGAGATATTAAGTTCAAAACTTATGCAGTTACTAGAATCAGAGGTGCAATATATGATGAGCTTAGAAAATTAGATTATCTTCCTAGATCTATTCGTAAAGATGTTAAAGAAATAGAAAAGGCAAGGGAAATATTAGAAGCTAGATTAAGCAGAAATATTAAGCCGCAGGAAATAGCAGATATGCTTGGAATACCAATAAGCAAATATAATGAGACTATGAAAAGGTATATAGAGGCTTCTCCTACTTCTTTAAGCGATGTTTGGTATGTAGGTGATGATTCCAATGAAATATCAGTAATAGATACATTGAAATCTAATGATAAAACTAATCCGGAATATTTAGCAGAAAGAGAAGATGTTAAAAATAAAATAATAGCGGCATTAAAAAAACTTCCGGAAAAAGAACAGCAAGTTTTAATACTATATTATTATGATGATCTTACTTTAAAAGAGATAGGCAAAGTATTAGATGTTTCAGAAAGCAGAATATCGCAGATTCATACAAAAGCGATACAGCAGTTAAAATATAGTCTTTCTGAGATAAAAAAACAATTATTATAAAAATAGGTGATTTTTATGAATGAATTAAAAAGAAAAATATTGCAAAGTGATTTTTATAAAGATATTTACAATAATAAAAATACTCGTTCAGTAGAATTATCGGTTGCTTCTTTAGAGAGAGGTATGCAGGAAGCGGCTGCTATATTTCAATGTCCTATTTATGAATTAAGCTACAAAGTTCTTGAAGACGGCAGCAAGGGTTTTTTCAATATAGGAGCTAAGCCTTTTTTGGTAAGATATACCCATATTACCTATGATAAATCTGATATGGGAGTCAGTAAAGCTAATAATTATGAAGAAGTATATGAAGGAAATTCACAGAAAGAAGTAGTATTAAATAAAGATACAGAAATAATAGTAAGAGTTAGGAGAGACGGTGTATTTTTTAAAGTTAATCCTCCTGTAGCAGAGGGAAAAAAAATAGAAGATATTACAGCATTGGAAGAAAAATTGATAGATGCAGGAATAAAAGAATATGATTCTCATTTAGCTAAAAAAATGCTTCATGAGCAGACAGGAGAATATGAAAAAATAGCTGAATGGGATATATCTAAATCTGTTAATAATGCCAAAATTAGTTATACAATAACAGAAGATAAAATGCGTGCCTATGTTACAGTTACTAAGCCTAATAAGGGCGGAAGAGAAATGGATTTACAAGATGTTAAAGAACTTCTTGAAAATAGCGGGGTAACTTTTGGCTTTCAAGAAGAAAATGTAAAAAAATGTTTAGAGGAAGGTACTTTTAATGTACCTATACTTGCTGCAGAAGGCCGTCCTCCTGTGAATGGGCAGAATGCAAAAATAGAATATTTGGTTAATGTAAATAAAAAAGTAATTCCTAAATTTATAGGTGAAGATCAAAGTATAGATTATAAAGATTTAACTATAGTTGAGAATGTAGAGCAAGGTCAGAAATTAGCTAGAAAAACTCCTGCTACAGACGGAGAAGCTGGAAGAACTGTATTGGGTGTAAAAATAGAAACAAAAAGCGGAAAAAATATTGAAATCAAAGAGATAATTGGTGATAATGTTGAGCTGTCAGAAGACGGAGAATATATAATAGCTTCTATAAGCGGACAGGTTGTACTTAGAGGAAAACTTTTAAGTGTAGAACCGATATTTGAAGTAGCTGGAGATGTAGGACCTGAAACAGGAAACATCAATTTTATAGGAAGCGTTGTTGTCAAAGGAAGTGTCAGCGATAATTATTCTATTAAGGCAGAAGGTAATATTGATGTACATGGAACTGTTGGTAAATGTGATCTTGAAGCTAAGGGAGATATTATGGTTAAACTTGGTATTCAAGGAAATGAAAATAGTCAGGTAAAGGCTGGAGGAGATGTTATCGCTAAATTTATACAATTCTCTAATGTTCAAGCTGGAAATAATGTCGTAGTTACTGAGGCGATACTTAATTCTAATATTGATGCTGATAATAGAATAATACTTATAGGCAAGAGAGCTTCAGCAAGCGGCGGAAGATTAAGAGCATTAAGAGAGGTTAATGGTAAAGTATTAGGTTCTCAAGCAGGTGCTAAAACATATATAGAAACAGGAATAAGCCCAGCTAAAAGACATGCAGTTGATGATTTAGATAATGAAAAAGCAGAGTTAGATATTTCTATAGAAGAAACTGAAAGAAATATAAAATCCCTTGAACAGGCTGGAAAACTTAAAAAACTTGATGATGAAAAAAAAGAGCAGCTTCAAAGTTACAAAGAACAGTTAGAACAGGCTAATACTAGAAGAGAAGAAATAGTATTAAATAGAGAAGCTCTAATTCAGGAAATGGAAATAGAAAAAGTTGAATCTACAGTAAGTGCTGGTAAAGAAATGCTTCCTGGTGTAGAGCTGCTTATAGGAAATGCTGAGTTCTCCATAAGACAAAGTTATAAAGCTATTACATTCTTTGAGCAAGATGGTATGATTCAGACTGAAAAATATAGAGGCGAACCTAAAAATGAAAGAAAGCAAGATGATGAAGAGTAGTGATTGGGAGATAGTATGTCTTTAAAAATAAATGATTTTTACAGAGCCGCTATAGATTGTGCGATTGATGCTGATCCTAGAGGAAGGGAAACTGTAGAAAAAGAGCTTAGCAGTATAAAAAAAAATTATGATAAATTGGATGAGAAAAATAGAGAATATTTTGATAAAGATACTCTTTTTAATCCTTATTCAGATACTAGAATCTTGAATATTGCTGAAGATAAAGATATAAAAAAGATTCTATGCGGTATAGATATGCAGACAGCTGAATTACTTTTGGCTGATAGATTAAATGAAAAGAATTATAATATAGATTTAGTTATAACGCATCATCCAAATGGATATGGATTTGTTAATTTTTACGATGTTATAGCTATGCAGGCTGAAAAAAATGCTTTGCATGATGTTGCTGTAAATGTTTCCGAAGGATTAACTAATAAAAGACTTAATGAAGTAAGCCGTTCTGTTTTTTCTTCTAATCATTATAGAGATGTTGATTGTGCAAGACTTCTTAAATTAAATTATATGTGCATGCATACTGTTGCTGATAATTTTGTAGAATCTTTTTTAACTGAAAAGATTAAAAAAGAAAATCCATATACATTGTCAGATATTATTGATATTTTATATACTATAGACGAATATAAAATATCTGCTAAAAGATTTAATCCTCCTAAAATATTTAATGGTTCTAATAAATCTAAAGTAGGAAAATTTATAGCGGATATGACAGGGGGAGCATCTTTTGATGTAGGAATGATTGAAGCTTTATCTAAGGCTGGTGTGAGTACCATTTTAATGATGAATATATCTGACAGACTTTTAGATGAGTGCAGAAAATATTATATTAATGTTGTATGTGCCGGACATATATCAAGCGATAGTTTGGGAATAAATTTATTATTTAAAGCTATAAAAGATAAAACTAAAGAAGATTTTGAAATTATACCTGCTTCAGGATATATTTTTGTAGAGAAATAAATTGCGGATAAAAAGAGAGATTTATTTATGCCTAAATATGTTAATATATTATTTGATCTTGACGGAACGATTACTGATTCAGCACCGGGTATAATAAATGGTGCTTTATATGGAATAAAAAAAATAAATGAGGTATATAATTTAAACATCAATATTCCTGATGATAATACTTTAAGAAAATTTATTGGTCCTCCTCTTGATGCTAGTTTTAAAAAATATTGTTTAGATGATGAAAAACTATCACTTGATTTTATAAAGTTTTACAGAGAAGATTATAACGGCAATGATGGTTTATTTAACTGTACACTTTATGATGGTATATATGATTTGATTAAAACATTGTATGAAAATAATTATAGAGTTTTTTTGGCTACTGCTAAACCTAAAGAATCAGCTCTAAGAATAATTGAACATTTTTCTATGACAAATTTTTTTACTAATTTTTATGCTCCTATACTAGGAGGAAAAATTAAAAGTAAATTAGATGTATTGAAAGAAGCATTAGAAAAAGAAAATTTTGAAAAAGAAAAAACTATAATGATAGGTGATAGAATAGATGATATAGATGCTGCCAAGAATGTTGGTATTGATTCTATTGCTGTTAAATATGGTTTTGGAAATGACGAAGAGTTTAAAAATGCTTCTTATATAGTAAATAATACAAAAGAAATATTTGATATATTAAGTAAGTAAAATTTCTTCTAATACTTTCTTGCTTTTTATTATTCTGTTTATATGATTGAATATTGATTTATTCATTATGTCTTTTACATTGTCTATAGAATCACTATACATTTTTTTTAAATCTTCATTGCTTATTATTTCTATGAGAGATGTATGCTTTATTATTTTCATAAAGACTATGTTATATTCTGTTATACTTATAGAATCTTTAATTAGATTTTGGCATTTTTTGCATATCAATCCGCCTTCCAATATAGAATAATATAATAAATCATTATTTTTTTCGCATATTGTACATTTATCTAAATGAGGTGATATTCCTGCTATATGCAAAGTTTTCATTTCAAATGCCCGCATTAAAATATCTATATACATTTTTTTTATTTTATCATCATTGCTGTAATTTTCTTCTAAACTTTCTAAAGCATCTAATGTTTTTTCCATTAAAATGAAATATCTATTATCAAAGTCTTTAGCACAGTATAATAATACTTCTCTGATATAGAACACGGATAAAGATGAATATATAGATTTTTCTAACAATTTATAATTTTTTATAATAGAAGATTCTTTTAATATAGACAGCTGATTATCTTTTTTTTCATATATATTTATATTTAATTTTGATATGCTTTCCAAATCTGAGCCGAATGCTTTTGAGTTATTTTTTGCTTTATGACATATTGCCTGCATTATGGAATTATCTGTAAGAAAAGATGCTATTATAGATGAAGTTTTATATATGTTGTATGAGAGTATAAATGCTTCTGTATTTTTTATCAATATTATTCCTTAAACTAGTATATAAAAATAGGGCAGGCTTTAAATATTATTAAAACCCGCCCCAGATATGCCGCCAGCAGCAATTAAGCTGGGTGTATAGCATTGCTTGGACAAACAGCTTCACAAGCAGCACAATCAGTGCATTTGTCAGGATCTATCACATAGATATTTCCTTCACTAATAGCATCGAATGCACATTCAGGAATACATGATCCGCAAGCTACACAATCGTTATTTATAACACGTGGCATAATTGACCTCCATAAAAATTAAACTGTTTGGTAATTATAACATAGTTTAATAATGAAATCAATATCTGTTTCTATGCAATTTCTATGCAATGACTATTTTAAACTTTACAATGACATATTTTTAATATAATACTTTACATAATTTTTTTGTTAAAGTTTTAGTTAAAATATATTGAGATTTTTACATTATAAGTATACAATATATAAACAATCAAATATATATATTAGGGAGTATATATGAGTATAGGCTCTAGCAGAAGTAAATTAGAAGACGGAATAAAGTTTTTTAGAAATGAAAATTATAAAGAGGCAATAGACTCTTTAGAAAAAATATTTTCAGAAAAAAATGATGTTGAATCCGGATATCATTTAGCATTAGCCTATGCACAAATTCAGGATTATGATAATACTCTGCAGGTATTTGATAAAATAATGAGAAGACTTGATAATCCTCTTAGACTTATGCAGGCTCACATAATAGTAGGATATATATATGCTGTTAAAGAGATGTATGATTTAGCCGAATTTGAACTTATAGATGCATTATCCTCTGGTGTTGAAAATACTCAGATACATGCTGCTTTGGGCTATGTTTATTATAAAAAAGGAAATATAAGAAAAGCTATAGAGCATTTGAAAAAGGCAGTAAATCTTGATCCTAACAGTGCAAATGCAAGAAACTCTTTGGGATTTATTTTAGCAGATACTGAAACAAATATAGAAGAAGGAATAGAAGAAATTAGAAGGGCATTAGCAATAGATCCGAATAATCCGGCATATTTGGATTCATTAGGCTGGGCTTTCCTCAAAAAAAATGATTATGAAAGAGCTAAGGAATTTTTGACAAAGGCCTTTGAGCTTGCACCTACAAATAGGGATATAAAAGAACATTTATTAAAATTAGATAAGTCTTCATATAAAAAATAATTATATAAAATAAATAATAGAATAATAATTTCGGAGGTTTTATGAAATATATTATCAGCATCATATTTTTAATTTCATTATCTTTATATTCTCAAAATACTATTCAATATTTGGGAAATACTTCTCTAAGCAGAGGAGGAAATAATATTGATATAAAAACCTCTAATGAAATACTAGTAAATGATATTATAGAAACTGAAAAAAATGCTTTTGCTGAAATCAAAATGGGAAATAAATATTATTATCTTGCTCCAAATACAAAAATTAAAGTAAGCAATAATAATGCTGTTCTAATAAACGGTGCTATGTATACTAGAAATAATGCTTTTAATTCTTTAGAAGATTTCAAAAAATATGATAATGATATAAAAATATATGCAGATCCTTTTCCATTCTATGCCGGTAAAGTATCTACTATATTTATAGCTTCCAAAGATGAAATAAAAATAGAAAATTCAAAACTTATGGGAAGTGCAAGACCTATAGTGAAGTTTTTTGAAGTAAAAGATGCTGACAGAAACATGAAAGTTTATAAAAGTATATTCGGTATATATGTAGGTGCTCAGGATAAAAAATATCAGTTTCTTTCTGACATAACATTAAAAGATAAAACTGTATTGAGTGTGGCTCTAGATATACAATTAGATTTTACTCCGCCTCCTCCAAAACCAAAACAAATACCGGGAGTAACTTCTACCATGAAAAATATTATAAGCAATCCGCAAAAATCCAGAGAAGAGAAAGAATTGCTAAATGGAAAAGTTTATATTAGTTATACACCTACTAATTATGCAGATAAAGTTTATATAATGCCTTCTCAAGGCAGATATTCATCAGGTTTCGGAGCTTTTAGAGGATACACTAAAGACTATGCAAGATATCATCAGGGATTTGATATAGCAAATACAAACGGAACTCCTATAATAGCTGCTAATAATGGCGTTGTAAGAGTATCAAGAGAATTATTTGTTAGGGGCAACTGTGTAGTTATAGATCATGGAGAAGGAGTATACAGCTCATATTTTCATATGTCAAAATTAATAGCAAAAGAAGGACAGTATGTTAAAAAAGGTGAGGTAATAGGATTAATTGGTTCTACAGGAATGTCTACAGGTCCTCATTGTCATTGGGAAATGAGGGCAGGAAATATGACATTTGATCCTTTAAGTATTTTAGAAAAGCCTGTTTCATTTAATACTAAAATGCTTACTCAAATAAAATAAAAATATTAAGTTATAATTTATACAGCTGCGGTGATAAATGAAAGTAAAAGAGAAATCAATAATAGAATCAGAAAATATACATAAAATAGAACCCTTATTTATTAGATATTTAACTATAATAAGTGCTTTGGCTTTTATATTTCTATTTGTATTTTTCTTTGGTACTCATAGACTTAATGATGAATACAATATGGTAAATGTTTGGAGTAAAAAAAGTGATTCATTAGATTCGCCATCGCATGATGAAAATTTTTATATAGACGGCATATTCAAACATAACTTTTTTACAAAGCCTGAAGGTATAATTCATTATTTTGATTTTAATGGAGATACAATATACAGCACTAATTTATCAAGAGGCGAACTAGCAACTTTAAATAATCAGAATTTTATCATATATAAAAGATATGGAAATTATATAGATGCATATAATAATATGGGCGGAATTATATGGCGTACCAATACTTCAATTTATCCTGAAATAGCTCCTTATGCTGAAAGAATAATATATCATTCAAGCGACAATTCAAAAATACAAATGTTTGATTTTAATAATAATCCTCTTAGCAGACATATACAATATGGAGAGATAATAACTGACGGAGCTTTTGCTTTGTATACAGGCGATTATATAGCGGGTTTTTCAAGCGGAGATATAGCATATATAAATAGAAACGGAGAATTATCTTTTTCAATATCTAGTATTCTTAGTGAAATAAATATAGTAAAGTCTGTGGCAATAAGCGAATACGGAAGTTTTGCTTTAGCAGTAAGCGGAATAAGACCTGAATACATAACTCTTTATGATGCTTCCGGTAATACTATATGGTATTCGGATACGGGACTTAATAGAAGAAGACATGTATCTAGTTATATAAGTGAAAAATCAATGACAGCTTTTATGCTTGCTGACAGGGATATTATATTGTATTCTTTAAATAAAGGTAATGAAATAAAAAGAATTAATTTAGAAAAATATAATATGCAGAATGCAATCAATATGAAATTAAATTCTGAAACTAATTCTACTATTATGAGTATATCTAAAGATGCAAAAAGTGTAGTTTTAATATACGATAATCATACTAAAGAGATTGTATTTGAAAAATATTTAGACGGCTGGGTATACAATCTTGATATATCAAATTTAGAAAATGAATATATGATTGTAACAGACAGAATGATTTATACATACAAGAGGGTTAAGCTATGAAAAAATATATATTATTATTATTTATAATATCTTCATTTTTATTTGCAAGAGTTCCTATAGATCCTAACAGAATAAGGGTAACAAGTACATTCGGAGAGTTCAGAACGGATCATTTTCATAACGGAGTTGATTTCGGCGGACATAAAATGGAAATATATCCTGTCAAAGACGGAGAGATAGTTTATTATATTGATGAAGATGAAGATCCTACAAGACCTCTTTACGGTGTTGGAAATGTACTTATGATAGAACACCCTGATAATTTAAGAAGTTATTATTATCATATAGAACCGGGTAGTATAGAAAAATCCTATGCTAAAGTAACAGAAAAAGATGTGGTAGCTCTCACAGGCAACAGCGGAAGATCCGGAGGAGCACATTTACATTTAACTATAGAAAACATGAAAGAGGGATTAGTAGTAGATCCATTAGAATATTTAAGTATAGATAAAGGATCAACTCAAGCACCATTAATTCATGGTATATATTTAAGAACTGAAAACAGACTTATACAGATAAAAGATAAAATGCCTATGAGTTATAATGGAGAAATAAAATTATTTGTTAAAGCTTATGATTTATTAGGCGGAATACCTATGGGGCTTAAAAGAGTAAAAATATTTATGAATGATGATTTAGTAAGAGATTATGATTTTACATATTTTATAAAAAGAGACAATGTATATTATATATCTCCGAATTATACTTTTGAAGAAGTGTACGGAGTAGATTCGCATTTTTATAGGGGCGGCGTTTTTGTTCCTAAAAGAGGAAAATATACATTTAAAGCTGAAGTTACTGACTTTGATAATAAAACTGTAGTATTGACTAGAACTGTTAATTTTTATTAATAATCAAAAATGAATTTTAAATTGGAATCAAATTTTAAGCCTTCAGGAGATCAAATAACTGCAATAGATTCTCTAGTTAAAGGGCTTGAAAATAAAAATAAATATCAAACTCTGCTTGGAGTTACAGCTAGCGGGAAAACTTTTACAATAGCAAATGTAATAGAAAAAGCTAATAGACCAACATTAGTAATGTCTCATAATAAAACTTTGGCAGCTCAGCTTTATAGGGAGCTTAAAGATTTTTTTCCTAATAATGCTGTTGAGTATTTTGTTTCATACTATGACTATTATCAGCCTGAAGCTTATGTACCGGCTAAAGATTTGTATATTGATAAAGATGCTTCTGTTAATGATGAAATTGACAGATTAAGACTTAAAGCAACCACATCGCTTCTTGAGAGGAGAGATGTTATAATTGTTGCTTCTGTTTCTTGTATATACGGATTGGGTTCTCCTGAAGATTATAGAAAACTTTATATAGCAATAGAAAAAGACGGAGAATATGACAGAGATGAGATAATCGAAAAATTAGTATCTATTCAATATGAAAGAGTTAAAGATGTGCTTGAGAGAGCAAGATTTAAAGTTATAGGCGATACTATAGAAATAATGAGTGCTTATTCTGATGAGGTTATCAGAGTAGAATTTTTTGGTGATACTGTTGAGCGTATAATAAAAATCAATCCCATAACAAGACAAAAATTAGCAGAACAAGACAGAGTTGTAATATATCCTGCAAAACACTTTGTTACAGGAGGCGATAAGTTGGCTGCAGGTATAAAATTAATAGAAGAAGAACTTGAAGAGCAGTATAATAAATTTAAATCCGAAGGAAAATTGGTAGAGGCAGAAAGAATATACGGAAGAACAAAATATGATTTGGAAATGCTTAGAGAGGTTGGATATTGTGCAGGAATAGAAAATTATTCGCGTCCTTTATCTGGAAGAAAAGAAGGAGACAGACCTGCTTGTTTGATAGACTATTTTCCTAAAGACTTTTTAACTATTATAGATGAGTCGCATGTAAGTGTGCCTCAGATTAGAGGAATGTTTTTTGGAGATAGAAGCAGAAAAGAGACTCTAGTAAAGTACGGTTTCAGACTTCCTTCAGCTCTTGATAACAGACCTTTATTTTTTGAAGAATTTGAAAAACTTACTAATGATACAATATATATTAGTGCCACTCCTGCAGAATATGAATTAAAGAAAAGCAGTCAGGTTGTAGAGCAGATAATTCGTCCTACAGGCTTGCTTGATCCTATAATTGAAGTATATCCTATTGACGGACAGATTGATAGAATACTAGAAGAAATAAAGAAAACTATATCAAATAATGAAAGAATATTTATAACAACACTTACAAAAAAAATGGCTGAAGACCTTACAAAATATTTAAATGAAAACGGAGTAAGAACTCGTTATCTTCATTCAGATATTCAGACAGTTGAACGCGTTGAAATTATAAGAGATTTAAGGCTTGGGGCATTTGATGTGCTTGTTGGAATAAATCTTTTGAGAGAGGGGCTTGATGTACCTGAAGTTTCTTTGATATTAATACTTGATGCTGACAAAACAGGTTTTTTAAGAAATACAACTACTTTAATACAGACTATAGGACGCGCCGCAAGAAATGCAAACGGCAGAGTTATAATGTTTGCTGATACTATAAGCGATGCTATGAAAGTTGCGATTGATGAAACAGAGAGAAGAAGAAAAATACAGATGGAGTACAATAAAGAGCATAATATTACTCCTAAAACAATCATAAAAAAAATACAGGATATAATAGAAAGAGAAGAGAAAGTTGAAACATCTTATGAGCTTCATTTCGATTTCAGACGATTTAATGAAAGAGTAAAAATAGATCCTGAACAGAAAAGCGATGATTATATAAAAGAGCTTGAAAAAGAGATGAAAAAAGCATCAGACAGCTTAGAATTTGAAAAAGCTATTGAGATAAGAGAAAAAATTAATCAATTAAAACAATTAAAGCCGCAAAAGAAAAATATACATAAGAATATAACTTCTAAAAATCCGAATGGAAAAAGAAAAAATAATTAATATAAGTAAACTCAATACTTCAAAATATATTTAGACTAATTTTATATTTATATTTTTTATAAGTTTATAATGCATTTGCTTTATAAAAACAATTATAAATTTTACACTATAGTATTTTTATATAAAAATCAAATAAAAAATTCTGTGCTGTCATCTGATGAATATATTAAAGTAACATTTTCTCCATTATCTATATATGGAACATAAGCTATCTTTATATGCTCGCAATTTATATCATCTTTAATTTTTTCTATAACTTCATTTAATATAAGCCTAAAAGCAATATCAACATCTACAACTACAGAAAAGAAATTAATAACATATTTTCCTTTTATATTTTCAGTTTCACCAGCATTCCAAGAATTTAAAGAACCAACACCATTCCAACTCAAAACGGAATTTAAAACATTTCCTATTTTATTTAAAGCATCAGCATATTTTTCAGGCAGTTCATTTTCAAAATCTTCTGCTTCAAATTGCAAAATCAAATAATAGCAATCCTCATTATCAATTTTTTTATAATCATTATACTCTTTATAAAAATCATCTAAAAAAATTTTATATTCTCTTGGATTACCGCATTCATATTCTTTAACCTCTCCGCTGCTTCCAACTATTCCGGTATGCTTTACTATAGTTCCTTCATCTATCCAGCATTCAGCATAATACATAAATCCGTATTCTTCTTTATACAAAGTAACAATATTAGGCAGCTCCTCTAAATATGGACTCAAAGGCATTCCGTAAGAATCAAAAATTTCATCTGCAACTTTTTTATATTCAGAATCTTTATTAAACATTTTTCTAATTGAAAAAGTTTTATTGGTCTCTTCATTTTTAAATTCAGCTTCAATAGTATAATCAATACTGAATCTTACAAATGTTAATTTTGACTTTTCTTCATCTTTTAACTTTTCTTTTACATCTTTTAATTCTTCTAAAGATTGCTTTATTAATTCTTTATCTAACTTTGATATAGCAGCTTCATTCATTAAAAATATACCGTCTGTCAAATCATCATCAAAATAAAACTTAAAACTACAATAAGGATTATCAGCTTCCCAATCTATAGGATTAATAATATCTTTAATAGCCTGCAATTTTTCTCTATCGCATAATATATAAGCTATAGCATTTAATTTCTCTTCTCCATAATCGAGACCTTTAAGTAAATTTTTATCGCTTTCTTCATTGATATAATGATATTCTAATGCTTCTATAGAATAATAATTTTCTATCTCTTCAGCCTGTCTTAAAAACTCATAATCACACGGTACAATTTCCAATCCCTTATTATTAGCTTTCACAGCACCTTCTTTATTTCCGAAATGAAGTCTTAATTTAGCAAGTTCAAGCCAGCCCCAAGGATAATCAGGCTCTTCAATAACACCCTCTTCAGCATATTTTAAAGCCTCATCTAATTTACCGCAATATATAAGAGCAACAGTATATCTATAGTACCAAGTTCCGCATCCTTTGGCATTCTTCTCAGAGTATTTCATAAACTCTTTAGCCATATAATAATGTTCATAATCGCCTATATTATTGCAGGCATAAGAATACCATAATGCTATATCTAAATCCTCTTTAGCCTTTTCTAATGTAAACTTATTTTCTTTTACACCGTTTTCAATAAACTCTTGCAAATAATTAAGCATTTTATAAAAATATCCGCCGCTATCTGTATTAAATGATTCTAATGTTTTTATATCTTCATTATTAAGTAAGCCCATCTCATTCTCCGTATTATTTCTATATTATGATTTATATAACAAATATTATCCTATAACTGTGCCGTTTTCACATTCCTCTTTTGCAGTTAATAATACAACTTCACCATTATCTTTGACAGCACCTAAAACCAAGCATTCTGAGAAAAAATTGGCTATCTGTTTTTTGGGAAAATTAACTACAGCAATTATTCGTCTTCCTATCAAATCTTCTTTTTTATATAATTTTGTTATTTGTGCTGATGATACTTTTATACCCAATTTACCGAAATCAATTTTTAATTTATAAGCAGGTCTTTTAGCTTTTGGAAAATCTTCTGCTTCTATTATAGTACCTGTTCTGATATCCAATGCCAAAAAATTATCAAAATTAGATTCCGGCTTTATTTCATCTTTAATGTCCATTTTTAATCTCCAAAACATTTTTATATATTTTATGATATTAATAAAAATTTTAAAGTGCATTTTTTATATGCTTATAATATTTTATTGCAATATACCAATACTATGTATACTAAAAAATTGACATAAACTAAAAATTAATATATCATATTAAAAATATATGGAGGCTGATGAGTCCCGGTGGGCTCCGCGCTCTTCAAAAGCGTTGGACGCTATAGCAGCGTTGGCAGGTTCAACTCCTGCCTCTTCCGATAAGAATATCATTTCATTTTTTATTACGGACATTAATTATGAATAATAAATTTAATCTAATACAAACTAATGCAGTATTAGAAGATGAATCCATAAAACCATATCATAAAATTATTTCTCGTCCAATAGCAGCAGATATTATTAGAGAAACTTTAGAGGAATTAAGAAAAGAAATAAGATATAATAATGCATCATTCAGCAAAGAAGATATAATAAAAATATGTGAAAACAAAATAAGAGAAGAATCGAATCTCATAATGAAAAAGGTTATAAATGCCACAGGAACAATTATGCATACTAATTTAGGGCGTTCTCCTATAGATGCAGAAATCTGGGATAGTGTAAGAGAATTGAATATAAACAGCAGCAATCTTGAATATAATATTAATAATGAATCAAGGGGAATAAGAGGAGATTTTGTTCATTCTCTTTTAAATAAATTAACAGGAGCAGAAGCCTCTTTGGTAGTTAATAATAATGCAGCTTCAGTATTTTTGATATTAAAGGCATTAGCATCTGATAAAGAAGTCATAGTTTCGAGAGGAGAGCAAGTACAAATTGGCGGAGGATTCAGAATACCTGATATACTAAAAGAAGCATCATCAAAACTTATAGAAGTCGGTACTACAAATATAGCGGATATTAAAGATTATGAAGATGCCTTAACAGAAGATACTGCTATGATATTAAAAGTACATACTTCAAATTTTAAAATAAGAGGCTTCGTAAAATCTCCTTCATTAAAAAAATTGAGAGAAGCTATAGCAGAAAATATACCTATAGTATATGATGAGGGATCTGGAATACTTGATGAGAGCTTATCTCAAGAAGAACATGTAAAATCTGCATTAAAAAGCGGTGCTGATTTAGTATGCTTTTCAGGCGATAAAATGCTTTCAAGTGTGCAGGCTGGTATTATAGTAGGAAAGAAAAAATATATAGAAAAAATATCGAAACACCCTCTTATGAGAACTTTCAGATGCGGAAAGACTGTATTATCAATATTAGAAAAAAGCCTTATAAAAAGATTGAATGCTGAAGGCAATTTCAAAGGATACTGTGAAACTTTATTGAGTATAGATAAAGAAATAATAAAACAAAAGGCTTTAAATATTATAGAAAATATTGACGGCTTTGAAGTTGTTGAAGAAGATATAGAAACAGGAGGCGGTGCTATGCCTGATACTTTTTATCCGTCTTATGCAATAAGCTTTAAGCCTAAAGATATAAAGTCCGTAATAAAGTTTATGCATAATTTAGATGTGCCTATTATACCAAAAGTAAAAAAGGATTCTGTGATTATATATGTAATAACTATAAATGATGAAGATATAAATTATATAAAAGAAGTTTTAATACAAATAAAAGATAATTATTTTTAAAGTGAGTTAGCTAGTAATAAATAAAAAACCAATATAATTCTTGGTATAAAGTATTATGTGTTTTCTGATTATTTATAATAAGGAGATAAAATAGATATATGAAAAAGGGCTTTATTTTAATAACTTTGATATTTATTAATATCGTTAGCTGTAATGACAGTAAAAATAAAAAAGATGTGTATAGTTCAGAAATTAATAATTCAGTAACTAACAATATGGAAACCAATTATATAATTGATAATACTTCTAATGATAATAAAAATATTTTAGAAACTAATAATTTATATATAGATGATATTTATGACGGATATGCATCTAATGAAGATGACATATATGAATTACTTACAAAATTAAATGAATATGAATTAATTGCTATTGAAGAACTTGAATCTGTAAAAGATACAGCTTCTTTAGATGCTTGGCAGTCAGTATATGCTGAGGAATCTCCATTAATATTTGCATGTCAATATTTTCCTACAGAAGAAAAGGCCATTGAATTGATTTCTTACGGAGCAGATATAGATAAACGTGCTGATTATGGATATACTCCATTAATGGAGGCTTCTTCTAGGGGATATTTAAAACTTGTAAAAGAATTAATAAAAAATGGTGCTGATGTTAATATAATGCTTCATGAACAAACCGATGCTTTATCATGTGCGGTATATTCTACTAATAAAAACAGTACAAAAATAGTTGAGGAATTGCTAAATGCTGGTGCTGTTGCTTACAGAGATTATCCTCTTCCAGATAGCGAAGATGAAACACTAACTATAATAGATAAGTTCTTTGATTACTATAGTTGTGATGCAGAAAAGTTTAAACTTCTTGCAGAGGCTGGTGCTGATATTGAAAACTCTTATTATGGTATACCAGTAATAGCTAAGGCTGTTGAAAATGATTGTATTGATATAGTAAAATATTTAGTATCTAAAGGTATTGATCCTGCTATGAATTATACGGATTATAGAAATATAGAATTTTCATTGCTTAATAAAACATTTAATAATAAAACTACTAATATAGCTGAATATTTAATAAAGAATGGAGCGAGTGTAAATTCTAAAAGTACAATGGATCCTTACAGCAAAGAAACTCAAAACTTAATATTTACCGCTATTGAAGAAGATAATATAGAATTGGTAAAATTACTTATAGAATATGGAGCAGATACTTCAGCAGTAAACAAAGAAGGTAAAACTATTTTTGATATAGCTAAAGAAAAAGGTTATAATGAAATAGAGCAGCTTAAAAAATAGTAAAAATAAGAATTGTTTTTAAGTTATAAATTATTAACTTATAACTGATGAAATAAGTTTTTAGTTATTTATATGCGAGTTTATCACTAGTAATAATAAAATATATGATAATAAAAAAAGTGAGCTAGCCATACAATGGTACAGATGTGTGAATAAATTTATTTATTTGCTATTTATAGGCGTAGGCGACCAAGTAGGCACCCTTACAGGTGACATAGCAATAATAGGAGTTTCATAGTATGAATAGAATTATAGGGACAGCAGGGCATGTTGACCATGGTAAATCAGAATTAATTAAAGCACTTACAGGTATTGCTATGATGCGTTTACCAGAGGAAAAGAAAAGAGAGATGACCATAGATTTAGGTTTTGGATTTTTTAAGCCTAATGATGATATTACAATAGGTGTAATAGATGTTCCCGGACATGAACGATTCATAAGAAACATGGTTGCTGGTATGTGGAGCTTGGATTTGGTTATGCTGGTTATTTGTGCCAGTGAAGGCTGGATGAATATGACAGAAGAACATGCTAAAGTGGCATTGTCGCTTGGTATAAGAAATGTTATATGTGTAATGAATAAAATTGATTTAGTTAATGAAGAGAAATTAAAAGAAAGCGAAGAGGATATTAAAAAGAATTTATATAGAATATTTAATAAGGATATAGAAATAGTAAAAGTTTCTGCATTAAATGGCACTAATATAGATTTATTAAAAGAAAGAATTACAGATATATTAATTAATGAGAAATACGAAGAAGATATAAAAACACATATTTATGTTGATAGAGTTTTTTCTATAAAAGGTGCTGGTCTTACCATTACTGGAAGTATTAGAGGAGGCAGTATAAAAAGAGATGATACTTTAATACATTATCCAAGCGGAAAAGAAATTTTAATAAGAAATATTCAGTCGTACCATGAAGATAAAGAAATTGTTTACTCTAATTCTAGAATAGCTATTAATATAAAAAATATAAAGAAAGAAGAAATAAGAAGAGGGCATTTATTATCTTGTAAGGAAGAAAAAATATTTTCAACAGATGAAATAATATTGGAATTAATAAATAAAGATGATATTCAATATTTAAAGAAAATAAAGAATGCTGAATTTGCTGTAGGAACTGAATGCTTAATTGCACAAATAATACCTATTTATAAAACATATTCAAATGATAAAACGGATAAAAATAATAAAGAAATAGATAATAGATTTATAAGATTAAAATTTAGTGAGCCTATATCAGTATTTTGGAAAGAAAGAGGAATATTAATAAGCCAAGGCGGAAGCAGTATAATAGCAGTAGGCAATATATTTTGGGGAGAAAAAACTACTCCTTTTATTAGAAAAAGAATTATTGATAATGCAGACTTTTTTTTAGGAGAAGTAAAAAGAGAAAAATATAATGATTTATTTATGTCGGTTAATGGTTATTGTGAAGCTAAGGGAGAGATTCCTGATTATTCTATTAAAATTTCAAATTTTTTTGTTAAAAAGGATTATTTAAATAGTTCATTAGAAAAATTAAAAAATCTAATAGAAAATAAAAAAGATGGTATAAGTTTTGAAGATATAAGAAATTATTTAAATATTAATAATTCATTTACAAAAGTATTTATATCATATTCAGTTGAAAATAAAATAATAATGCCTTTTAATAACATATACAAAAAATATAGCGAAAACATTGATTTGAATAATTCTCAGAAATTATTATTAGAAAAATTAAAAAAAGAAGATTTAAACGGATTAGATGAGAAAATTATAAAAACATTTACTAATGGAATGAAAGATATAAAAGTATTATCCTTATCAAAAAAAGCTATGTATCTTGATGACGGTATATATTATCATATAGATGTTTATAATAGAATAAAAAAACTTGTTATGCAAAATACAAAAACTAATGATATAATAACTATAGCATCCGTACGAGATAAGACAGGACTTTCAAGAAAATATGTGCTTCCTATATTAAATGCATTAGAAAGAGAAAAATTAGTAAGAAAAGAAGGAAATGAAAGAATCGTACTTTAATATTTATTGATTTATTTTACAATCCCACCCTATAGGCTTTCTGTTTTTTATAGAATTATAATATTATTTTTCTTTTAAATTATAAACTCATATTTTAGCTGCCCGCCAAATTTTTTTAAATTTATGATATATACTTCGCACGGTGAATAAGATTATGAATATAGCTTAATTAATAATTGCAATTTAAATTATAAACTAAGATTTTATTTAACGTGCGTTAAAGAGAGCAAAATATATAATAAAAATTTGCATGTGAATAAATTAAAAAGTATGGCTTTAAAATAAAAAACAAATAATGCATATATAACATTATTTGTTTTTATTTTAACTTATTTTATTTTCGCTATAAATATATCCTCTATTTTTTCAACACTTTCTATTGCTTTAATTATAGAATTAATATTAACATCTTTAAGAACAAACATGAAATTTCCATTTCTTTCTACGCTTTTTTCAATATTAATATCATAAAAAGCTTCATTGAATGCAAGCAGATTATTATTATTTGATTTAAATCTTACATAAAAAGTTTCATTTTTTTCTTTGAAATCTTTTACTTTAAGCTCTTTATTTTCTTCTACAAAACCAAGTATTGGTATTCTAAGCTCATCAGTAATCAAACTATTTCTAGCCAAAGTAACAGCATCAGAAACTATAGCACTGCTTGTAGGTCTTCCTCCAGCACCTGAACCATAGAATACAGTATCACCAGAACGATCTCCTACTACAGTTATTGCATTAAATGCATAATCAACTTTAGAAAGCATATTCTTATCATTAAGTAATGTAGGTATAACATATATATAAGCATTATCATTATTATCTAATGCAGCTTCCGCTATTAATTTAATAGTAAGTCCAAGCTCTGAAGCAAAAACAATATCATCTAATATAATATTTCTTATACCTCTTATAAATATCTTATCGAAATTTATAACACTGCAGAAAGCTATAGATGAAAGTATACATAATTTATGTGCTGTATCTATTCCGTCAATATCAAATGTAGGATCAGCTTCGGCATATCCTTTATCTTGAGCATCTTTAAGAACATCCTTAAAATCTAAATTATTCTTTGTCATATTAGTTAATATGTAATTACAAGTTCCATTTAATATTCCATAAACATTTTCCATTCTATCCGAAACTAAACTCTCTTTCATTGCCTTTATTATAGGTATAGCACCTGCGACAGAAGCCTCAAAAGCTATATCTGTTTTTCTATTTTTTATAAGTTCTCCAAAACAATTAGCAAGCAATGCTTTATTAGCTGTAACTACGGGTTTATTTGTCTTCATAAGAAGTTCTTTTGCTGTATCCATTCCGCCAAGCACTTCTATAACTATATCAATATCATTATCATTTAAAATATCATTTAAATCTTTCGTTTTTATTTCTATTTTATCTAAAAATTTATCATCTTTTACTTTATCAATATTTCTGCTAAAAATGGTTTTAATGGTTAATTTTATTCCGGTTCTTTTTTCCATTATAGAATTATTTTCTATAATAGTTTTTACTGTGTCTTTTCCAACATGTCCATATCCTGCAACTGCAACTTTAAATTCTTTTTTCTTTTCCATTTTTAACTCCTTAAAATTTAATTTAAATTTGTTTTAATAAAATTAACCTTAAAATTATTACAAAAGTTAGTAATATTATATTTTTATGATTTCTAAAAATGATATTACTGTATTAAGTTATATTGTAACATCTATTAAAAAATTTACAATATATATTATGACTTTTAATTATTTAATATCAATATATATTTTCTTAAATTTAATAAATAGCAATGTTGTCAATTCATATATAAGGCTGCTTTTTTGTTTGTATAGAAACAACATCTCTGCCAAGTAGATATGTTGACTATGGCAAAATAAGTTTGGTGAGGAATAATTGTATTATCCTAATTAAATCTAAATCTAATAAATCAAATAATTAATTTTAAATCTATGGTATTTTGATAATATGTCATTGACTGAAATTTTATGCTGTGATAAAATATATAAACTATTTTTTTGGAGATTTATTTTATGGTTAAATTATTAAAATATGCAATTTTTTCTATAGTTATATTTATATTCTCTATTTCTTGCGGCGGAGGAAATTCTAAATATGAAGAAGGAGTATTGAGACTCAATGTAGGACCAGAGCCTCAAACAATAGATCCAACATTGAATTCAGCTATAGACGGAAGTATGTATATAATTCATGCTTTTGAAGGGCTTGCTAATAAGGATAAGGACGGTAGTATAGTAGGAGGAGTTGCTGAAAGCTGGGATATTAGTGATAACGGAACTAAATATGTATTTCATATTAGAAGTAATGCTAAATGGTCAGATGGAAAGCCCGTAACAGCAAATGATTTTGTTTATAGTTGGAGAAGAGCAACAGATCCAAAAACAGCTGCTAATTATAGTTATCAGATGGAGCCTTTAAAAAATGCCAAAAAGATTACAGCAGGAGAAATGCCTGTAGATTCATTGGGAGTTACAGCTTTAGATGATAATACTTTAGAAGTAACATTGGAAGCTCCTACACCATATTTTGATCAGCTTATGGCTTATCCTGTTTATTTTCCTTTAAGAGAGGATATTATAGAAGCTAATCCTGATACTTGGACTATGAATCCTGAAACTTATATAGGAAATGGTCCTTTCAAAATGACTGAAAGATCTATTGATGACAGAATAGTTATGGAAGTTAATACTAATTATTGGAATGTTTCAGTTATAGTGCCTAAAAAGTTAGTATTTGTTCTAATGGATAATGGAACTTCAGTAGTAGCCGGCATTAAAGAAGGTTCTATATATTTTTCTGACAGAGTTCCTACTCAGGATATGGATTCTTTAAAAGAAGAAGGATATTTACAAATAAAACCATATTTGGCTCTTTATTATTATAGTTTGAATAATACTAATGAAGTTTTAAAAGATGTAAGAGTTCGTAAAGCATTATCTTTGGCTATAGATAGAAATTATATAGTAGAGCAGGTTACAAGAGGCGGACAGATACCAGCAGCAGGACTTGTGCCGGGATTGATATCAGATATTAATGGTAGTTTCAGAACTAATGGAGGTGATTATTACAGTGTAAAACCAGAAGATTATACAAAAAATGTAGAAGAAGCTAAAAAATTATTGGCAGAAGCAGGATATCCTGATGGTCAAGGATTTCCGGTATTAGATTTTAAGACTAATCCTGGAGAACATACTTCTATATTTGAAGCTGTTCAGCAGATGTGGAAAAATAATTTAGGAATAGACAGTACAATATCAAGTGAGGAATGGGCAGTATTTCAGCAGACTCGTTTGGATAAGTCTTATGTAGTTGCTAGAAATGCTTGGGTTGGAGATTATGATGATCCTATGACATTTTTAGGTATGTTCTTAAGTCATAGTGCTCAAAATGTGGAAGGTTATAATAACCCTCAGTATGATGCATTATTAGCTCAGGCTTCTTCTATAGGTGATAATAATGTAAGAATGCCTATACTTCATAAAGCAGAGGATTTATTTATGTCTGAAATGCCTATTATACCTCTATATTTCTATACTTTACCTGTACTTGTTAATCCTAATTTGAAAGATGTGCAGTATGATGTTTTAGGTAAACATAAATTTTTCTATGCTTATTTAGAAAATGATAAAAATTAAATATTGATTATATTTTATTATTTATAAAACAAGGGAGAAAAAATCCCTTGTTTTTTATTGTATATTATATAGATTAATATCTGAATTTTGTTATTATAGTAGTTTTGGAGGGAGTTTATATGTTTTTAAATAATTTTGATAATCTCGATTCTAAAGAAGTTTTCAGATGGTTTACTGAAATAAGTAAAATACCCAGAAGGTCTAAACATGAAAAGCAGATAAGTGATTTTTTAGTGCAATTTGCTAAAGATAGAAATTTAGAAGTATATCAGAGTAAAGAAAATAATGTAATAATTAAGAAAGAAGCATCAAAAGGATATGAAAATATAGCACCTGTTATTATACAGGGACATATGGACATGGTTTGCGAAAAAACTAATGAGTCTAAACATGATTTCGATAAAGATCCTTTAGAATTAATAGTAGAAGGAGATGTTTTAAGGGCAAATGATACTACTTTGGGGGCAGATGACGGAATTGCTGTTGCTTATGGTTTAGCCTTGCTTGATTCTAAAGATATAGCTCATCCTGCTTTAGAAGTTCTCATTACATCTGATGAAGAAGATGGCATGTCAGGAGCATTTTCTGTTACAGATGAGTATTTAAATGGTAAAACACTTATTAATTTAGATTCTGAAGTTGAGGGTGTTCTTTGGGTAAGCAGTGCAGGCGGTATTAATGCTTTATCTGAATTTAATATAGAGAGAGAGTCAAATAATTATCCTGCATTAAAAATAGAGATTACAGGGCTTAAAGGCGGACATTCTGGTATGGAAATTGATAAACAAAGAGCAAATGCCATAAAAATATTAGGAAGAGTTTTGTATTCTGTTAAAGACTATATAAATATTGCATATATAGAAGGCGGTTCTGTTCATAATGCTATTGCTAAAAATGCCTATGCTGTTGTTACTGCTGAAGATACGAATAAAGTAAAAAATATTATAGAAGAGCTTTCTGAAAATATAAAATTTGAATATAAAGTTGCTGATCCTAATATGCAGATACTTGTTGCAAATACTGAGAATGTAGAAGAATGTTATAAAAAAGAATTAACTAATAATATTATAAATTTTATGATTCTATCTCCTGATGGAGTTCTCTATATGAGTAAAGATATAGAAGGCTTAGTACAGACAAGTGCTAATAATGGAGTGCTTAAAGAAAAAAATAATAAATTGACATTTAATATCTTTATTAGAAGTTCAGTAGAAAGTTCATCAGATGAAATAGTTTTAAGGGTTAAGGCTTTATCTTCGATGACAAATTCTAATTTTATAGATCAAGATGGATATTCTGCTTGGGAGTATGATCCTAATTCAAAAGTAAGAGATATAGCTGTAAAAGCATATAAAACAGTTACGGGTAAAGATGTTTCTGTATCTTCTGTACATGTTGGTTTGGAATGCGGTATATTAAAGAAAACGTTAAAAGATGTTGATGTTATTAGTATGGGACCTAATATTTATAATGTTCATACTCCTAAAGAATATTTAAGCATATCTTCAGTTGATACAATATGGAAAGTTTTGAAAGAAATTATTAAAAATATTAAATGATCAATTTGATATTATAGTGTATTGTTTTTATTAATACATTGATATATACTAATAGACATTCTAATATTATTAAGGAGCATTAATATGATTTATAATAATATACTTGATTTAATAGGAAATACTCCAATAGTAAGGTTAAAAAATATTGAGAGAAAATTCAATTTAGACAGTAATATAGAATTGTATGGAAAAGTAGAGAAAGTTAATCCAGCAGGTTCAGTAAAAGATAGAGCAGTAAAGCAAATATTAACAGACCTAATCAAAGAAGGTAAGCTAAAAGAAGGTTCCACTATAATAGAGCCTACTTCAGGCAACACAGGTATTGCTATGGCTGCTATTGGAAGATATTTAAAACTTAATGTTATAATAGTTATGCCTTCATCAATGTCTGAAGAGAGAAGAAAATTAATAAGAGATTACGGTGCAAAATTAGAATTAGTTGATGGAGGAATGAATGTTGCAGTTGAAAGAGCAGAATATTTAAATAAAAAAATTGCTGATTCTATTATACCGGGGCAATTTACTAATAAATCTAATGTTATGGCTCATTATCTTACAACTGCACCAGAAATATTTAAAGATATTGATGATGTAAATTATATATTTTCTGGAATTGGAACAGGCGGTACGGCTACAGGAATCGGAAAATATATAAAAGATAATAATAAGAATGCAAAAGTTATTGGAGTAGAGCCGGAATCTTCACCTCTTTTAACTAAAGGACATGCCGCTCCTCATAAAATACAGGGAATAGGTGCTAATTTTGTTCCGGAAATTTTGGATTTAAGTGTAATAGCGAAAATAATAGATGTTTCTAATGATAATGCTATAAATACAGCAAGAGAATTATGTGAAAATGAAGGTTTATTTGTAGGAATATC
The DNA here is from genome assembly GCF_001746205.1 of Brachyspira hampsonii. Taxonomy (NCBI): domain Bacteria; kingdom Pseudomonadati; phylum Spirochaetota; class Spirochaetia; order Brachyspirales; family Brachyspiraceae; genus Brachyspira; species Brachyspira hampsonii. The sequence continues at coordinate 429,812 of NZ_MDCO01000012.1, read as the reverse complement.
TTCTGGAGCTAGTGTTTATGCTGCCATAGATTTTTCTAAACAAATCAGAAATGAGAGTAATGATAAAAAAATAAAAATGCTTTGTATATTGCCTGATACAGGTGAAAGATATTCTTGGAATTAATGGTGTATTTTTATGAAATTAAAGACTTTTAATGAACTGCCTAATCAAAAAGATATCAAGGATATAGTTAAACTTATAAGAGATTATGTGTTTCCTAATTTTTTTAGAGAAACTCCTAATAGAGATATTGTCAAAAAAAGTATAGCCAAACTTTATATGAAAATAGTTACTAATGATTCTTCTTTATTAGATTTTATAGAACAGCTTGATGATATTGTTGTAAGTTTAGAACATGATTTAGAGTTTTTTTATCAGTCAGATCCTGCTTCAAAATCTTATGATGAAATAATATTTACATATCCCGGATTCAGAGCAATATTTCATTATAGAATAGCACATATATTTTATAAACAAAAGGAATATTTAATAGCTAGAACTATATCTGAATTTGCTCATTCAAAAACAGGTATAGATATTCATCCTGGAGCTAAAATAGGCGATTATTTCTTTATAGATCATGGTACAGGCATTGTTATAGGTGAAACTACTATTATTGGCAATCATGTAAAAATATATCAGGGTGTTACATTAGGAGCATTATCATTGACTAATGGCAGATCTTTGGAAGGTCAGAAAAGGCATCCTACAGTATGTGATTATGTTACAATATATGCTAATGCTTCAATATTTGGCGGCAATACTACTATAGGTGAGAATACTGTTATAGGAGCTAACTGTATAGTTTTAGAGTCTGTTGAAGAAAATAAAAAGATAACATTCAATAATAATATGTCAGTATAATTAATATATTTTGTATAAAATAAAGCCTGCATTCAATTAGAATTCAGGCTTTTTTATTTATTATTAAAATTTAGGTCCGTATCTATATCCAAATTGTACCCCAATATCCACATTACCAAATGTTTCATTTTCTACAACATTTAAGTAGCTGCTTGTCTGAGCCCAATAATTTCCAAAGTCGTATCCTATATAAAATCCTAAATTAACTGCTGAATCTATACCTACAAAGAATAAATAATCAAATACAGCTTTTATATAAAGTCTTGCATATATATCATGTTTTATTTCTATATCACCTATTTCAGTGGTATAATATGAAGAATTTGGAGTTAATGTAATTTTGTATCCTACATTTAATCCTATTGAACAAGAATAAAAATTAAATTTAGGCATTATACCAAAGTACAGATCATTATCTATAAATTTGTATCTTACTGTATTATTATATTTAGAATATTTAGTTTCAGTATAGCTGTATCCCAATACCCCTAATAAACTAAATCCCATTTTTTCCTTTATTTGAAACATATACCCCAAATTTGCCTCAATACCGCCTTGAAAATTGACTTTGCCCTTAGGGTTACCCTGAACTTCTACATTTTTATGAATAACGGTAATACCCATACCTAATGGAATATTAACTATTGCTTCAAAACCTCCTTTTACTTGTGTAAATGTTGTTTTACATATCATTATAAATAATATGATTAATGTAAATATTCTTTTCTTGAACATATAAACTCCAATAAAATTTCTAATATTAATTATATAATGTTAATAATTTTTTAATTATAGTCAATAAAAAAATTATTTTGAAAAAATATCTTTACTTTTTGTTATATTTTGTTATATTTTAATTACTTATTTATGAAAAATAAATTATCTATTGTTGGAAAGGTATGTAAAAATGAAAGTCAAACGTTTTCTTTTGTTGATTTGTATAGTGATTGTGTTTTTTATGTTTGTTATAATTTCATGTTCTAAGAGATTAAATCCTTTTAATCCTAATAATAATGGAAGCAGTGAAAATATTGGAGGAGGAGAAGTAACAACTCCTATAGATCCTCCAATTATTCCTCCTATAGAAAATCCTAATGATGAGAATGAACCTGAATGGTTTTTAGATCCTGAAGAACAAATTGAACCTTTTATGGAGCAGACTCTAATTTTTACAAGTGAGGTAAATAATAATAATCAAAATAGTCCTAAACATATATATAGAATACCGGGAATAACAGTTTCAGAAAAAAATACCATAATAGCAGTTGCAGACAGCAGAAAAAATAGCTATGAAGATGTTGGTTTCGCTAATTCAAAAGCTATAGATATTGTTGTAAAAAGAAGTGAAGATGGAGGTAAAAGCTGGGGACCTGAGATAATCATTCCACCTCTTGCAACAAGTGCTAATGATGCTCATGGCGATTCACTATTTTTTTCATGTGCTAATGGAGATTTAGTGGTTTTATGTGCTGCTGGAGGGGCATATGCACAGGAAAAACAAGAATTTGGCGGGTCAAAAATTATGGTATCAAGAAGTGTTGATGATGGAATTAGTTGGAGCGATTGGAAACTTGCTGAAGGAAATGTTAATAGTTTTGGACAGGGGTTATTGTCTGGTTATGATAGAGGATTTGCAGCTTCTGGTACAGGAGCAAGACTTGCTAATGGAACTTTAATGGGGGCTATGCTTGTAAATAAAGGAACTGGAAATAATACGGTAGCGGCTGCTGTCATAGTTTCTACTGATAATGGTAATACTTGGACAGTTAGAAGTATAGCTAAAAGAAAATCAGGGACTCAAAATGAACCTAAAGTTGTTACTCAGTTAAATGACGGGAGAATTTTATTGTCAGTTCGTTCTGGAGATTGGCGAACTAAAGAAAAGAAAAGAGTATGGTTCAGGTCTGTTGCTGAATTAGGTTCTCAATGGGAAGAAATTACTCCTACAGGTAATTTTTATGACGGAGCTTGTAATGCTGAGGGTATTTTATTTACTTCTACTAAATACGGTTATGATAAAAATAGACTTATACATTTAGCATTGGATTCTAATGCAGATAGAAGAAACCTAACTGCTTTTATAAGTTATGATGAAGGTATGTCCTGGGAAAAACAAAGAGTTTTAAATTCTGGAAGAGCTGGATATGCAGCATTGGCAAGATTAAATGATGGTACTATAGTCACTCTTAGTGAGGAACAGGGCGGGCAGGCAAACTTACCTCAGAATGCAACTAAGGAACTTTATAATATTGTATTTAGAAGATTTAATTTAAGATGGCTTACAGATGGAAAAGATGCTTATACACCTCCAGATAAAACTGCTATAATGAGAAGATGGTAATTTAATATTATATAAAAGTATAAAAAAAGAAAGGAATTTATTTCCTTTCTTTTTTTATTTATAGAATTTTATTGAAATAATTATAAATATAATGTACTATTATGTTAATTATGTGATTTATTAAAGGATTTTTTATGTCAGAAGTTATAACTTTTGGGGAAATAATGTTAAGGCTTTCTCCTCCTTCAAATTTAAGGTTTGTACAGGCTAATTCTTATGATGTAAGATTTGGAGGAGGCGAGGCTAATGTTGCTTTTGCCTTATCTAATTTCGGAGTTGATGCTTCATTTGTTACTAAACTTCCTAATAATGATATAGGTCAATCGTGCATCAATGAATTAAGAAGATATGGTGTTGATGTATCGAATATAGTTTTAGGCGGAGATAGAATAGGTATATACTTTCTTGAAAAAGGTGCGAGTCAAAGAGGTTCTAAAGTTATATATGATAGGACTAATTCCTCAATATCTAAGTGTACTAAAGAAGATTTTGATTGGGATAAAATTTTTGATGGAGCTAAATGGTTTCACCTTACGGGAATAACTCCGGCACTTGGTAAAAATGTTTCTGAAGTTTGTATTGAGGCTTGCAAAAAAGCTAAAGAAAAAAACATTACAATTAGTTTAGATTTAAATTACAGAAAAAAATTATGGACATCAAAAGAAGCTAATGAAACTATGAGCAAATTAATGCCTTATGTTGATATATGTATTGCCAATGAAGAAGATGCTGAAAAAGTATTTGGTATTAAAGCAAAAGACAGTAATATTATAGAGGGTAAATTATCTCATGAAGGCTATAAAGATGTAGCTAAAGAAATAGTGAATAGATTTAAAGTAAAAAAAGTTGGAATTGCTTTGAGAGGTTCCATTTCGGCAAGTGAGAATCTATGGTCTTGTATGCTTTATAATGGAGAAGAGTATTTCTTTTCAAAAGAGTATTTAATAAAAATAGTGGATAGAGTAGGAGGCGGAGATAGTTTTGCTGCCGGACTTATATATTCACTTTTAAATGGCAAAGATGACAGAGAAGCATTAGAATTTGCTGCGGCTGCCAGCTGTTTGAAACATTCTATTGATGGTGATTTTAATATTGTAACTATTGATGAGGTTATGACAGTTTATAATGGGGACGCTTCAGGACGCATACAGAGATAGTTAGAATTTATTTTTATTCTTGACAATTTATATTCTTAATACTACAATTATAAAAAATAAATAAACTAGGAGTTTTAAATTATGAAAGAAGCAGTTATAGCTATAGATATTGGCGGAACATCTATGAAAGGAGCTGTTATAGAAGAAAACGGCAATATTTTATATAAAGATAATTTTGATGTAAATCCTAGTCATACAACAGAGGAACATAAAAAGGTTATTACAGAATTTGTTGAAAAATTAAAAATCAATATACCTAATGATTATAAAGCAGTTGGTTTAGGAATAGACTGTCCGGGAGTTATGAATAGAGAAACACTTCATATGGGAGGAGCTGAAAATATACCTGGACTTAAAGGATTAAAATTTTCAGACATTGGAGATAAATTTAATTTGCCTACAAGAACTGCTAATGATGCTAGTATGGCTGCTTTAGGAGAAGCAAAATATGGAAGCGGTAAAGAAAAGGATTATCAATCTGTAATGTTTATTACGCTTGGAACAGGAGTTGGGGGCGGATTTGTACTTAACGGACAATTATTTACAGGTTCTTTGGGCGGAGCTGGTGAGATTGGTCATGTATTTGTAGTTCCTGACGGTGATAAATGTAATTGCGGTTCAAGCGGCTGTATAGAAAGATATGCATCAGCTACAGGATTTATTGCTATGGCTAAGCAGAAAATTCATAAAGGAGTTATTCCTACATCTCTTACTTATGAAGAGTTAGATAAAGGTAAGGCAAAGGCTTTATTTGATGCTGCCAAAAAAGGAGATGAACTTGCTAAAGAAACTATTGCTGAATGTTCTTATTATTTAGGTATGTCTATAGCACAGGCTTTGAATATGCTTGATTTGGATTTGGTTCTTATAGGAGGAGGACTTTGTAAAGATTTTGATATGATGATAGAGCATATTAATAAAGGTGTTAGAAATTATGGGCTTAGAATGATGGTTAATAATTTTGAAATAAAACCCGCTTCTTTAGGAAATGATGCAGGTGTTTTGGGATGTGCCGCTTTATTTTTTAGAAATAATTGATATTTGTAATTGACTTTTTTTTATATTATGGTAATATACAGTAAACCGATTATGTTGGTAAACTTTTCCATAATAGCAAAATGTTCTTAATTATTTTATAATTTCTAAAAATATAGAATATAAAAAAGACATTGTTACTTAATTTAGTAATCAAAGCATTATGATTTTTATGATACTAATGTTTATATATGAAATTTATGGATAGGGTGCCTTAATCGGTACTCTATTTTTATTTTAAAGGATATGTTATGTCATTACCAGTTATGAAAGACCTTTTAGAGGCAGGCGTACATTTCGGACACCCAACTAGAAAATGGGATCCTAGAATGAAACCTTTTATTTTCCAAGAGAGAAATGATATTTATATCATTGACCTTATGAAAACTTTAACTTATGTTAAAAAAGCTCATGAAGCAGTAAAAGAAATGGCTAGAAACGGCGGAAATGTTCTTTTCGTTGGCACTAAAAAACAAGCATCTCAAAGCATCAAAGAAGCTGCTGAAAAATGCGATATGTATTATGTTAATAATCGCTGGTTAGGAGGTATGCTTACAAATTTTGCTACTATTAAAAAAAGTATTGCAAGACTTAAAAAAATAGAAAAAGAAGAAGTTGACGGTACTTTTGATAAACTTCCTAAAAAAGAGGTTATACTTCTTCTTAAAGAAAAAGAAAGATTAGAAAAAAACTTTGCAGGTATTAAAGATATGGAAAACTTACCAGATATGCTTTTCGTAATAGATCCTATGCAGGAAGCCATTGCTGTAAGCGAAGCTAGAAAACTAGGAATACCTGTTGTTGCAGTTGTTGATACTAACTGTAACCCTGAAGTTATAGATTATCCTATACCTGGAAATGATGATGCTATAAGAGCTATAAGTTTATTTGCAGGTGTTGTTGCTTCTGCTGTTATAGAAGGTCAGAATGAAGCAGGAAAAGAAACATTAGCTAAGCATGACAGTTCTTCTGAAGAGCCTGCTGAAGAAGTTTACGATAATAGTGCTACAGAAGCTGCTGAGGCTGTTGCTGAAAAATATGGTGTTTCTCAAGAAGATGATGAATAATTAATATAATTTGTTAATAATAAAATATTTAATATAAAGGAAAAAATTGATGGCAAATATTAGTATGGATACTATTAAAGAGCTTAGAGAGCGTACCGGCGTAGGTATAATGGACTGTAAAAAAGCTCTTCAGGAAACTGACGGCGATATGGATAAAGCTATTCGCCTTCTTAAAGAAAAAGGTGCGGCTGTTGCTGCTAAAAAGAACGAACGTATTGTTAAAGAGGGTTCTATAGGTTTTTGCATTAATGATGATAGAACTAAAGCTGCTTGTATAGAACTTCAATGCGAAACTGATTTTGTTGCTAAAAATGAATTATTCATCAATTTAGCTAAAGAAATTGCTAATACTGCTATGGGTTTAGATGATGTATCAGTAGAAACAGTTCTAAATGCTAAAGGTTCTAATGGTGATACTATTCAAGGTATGATAAATGAGGGCATACAAAAATGGGGTGAAAAAACTGTACTTGCTGAAGCTAAAGTTATGAAAACAGACGGCTTTTTTGGTACTTATGCTCACTTCAATAATAAACTTGTTGCTATAGTGGAATTTGATGTTAAGCCTAAAGGTAAATGTTTGGAAATAGCAGATCAAATAGCTATGCATGTTGCTAGTGAAAAACCTCTAGCTTTGAATAGGGAAGGAATAGACCCTAATGCTGTTAAAGAACAGAAAGAAATCTTTGAAAAACAAGTAAGAGATGCAGGAAAACCAGAAAACATGATAGAAAAAATTGTTGATGGTAAAATGAATTCTTGGTATTCTGAAAGCGTTCTTATAGATCAAAAATTATTTACTGATAATAAAATCACTATTAAAAGTTTGATAGATGAAATATCTAAAGAAGCAGGTTCTCAAGCAACTATCAAAAACTTTGTAATTGTTGCATTAGGTTTATAATTAAACAATAACTTAAAATAAAAAATTAAGCGGATTATTATTTTTTTAATAGTAATCCGTTTTATTTTTATAAAAACAAAAAAGGTTATGACTTATATCATAACCTTTTTAAAATGAGTATAATAAATGAGTTATTAGTTTATTAATCGCTGAATGATATAACACCTTCAATAATCGCTTCAAATCTTTCAGGTTCAATAATCATTACAGTATCATCTACTTTCAAGTTAGGTGCGAAATCTCCTATACTTATCAAGAAAGAGTGAGCACTTTTGTATTGTCTTGCATATTCCATAAACTGATCTACTGTATCCTGACGCATAGGATATCCTGAAGTATCTAATGCAAATGTACTCTTATATGACTGTCCTTCAGAACCGAATTTCTTAATAGTTACAAAGAATACTAATGTGTCAGATTTTTTAGTATGATCTGTAACTACATAGCCGTTTAATGTTAATATTCTATAGAAGTATTTTTCAAGATATTCTATAATATCCATTTCCAAGGCAGTTCTGAATGCATTATTGGCAATAATAGAACTATAAGTTTTTAATTTTTGATCAACATCTAAATATATATTTCTTACAGATTTAATTATTTCCCATTGTTTAACAGCCGCTTCAAACTGCTTATTTTTTACCAAAGTTTCAGCATATCTGTATCTCTCATCTACAACTTTTTCATTTGGTATATTTTCTTTAGTTAAAACTTGTCCGTAATATTCTCTTGCTTTACTGAAATTTCCAATCTCATAATAAGAATTAGCAAGATTCAAAGATATAGCATCTTTATCAGATATTTCATTACTTTCATAAGCTATTTCTAATTCTTTTATTGCATTTTGGAAGTCTCTGCTTGAAGATAATATTTCACCTAAAAGCAGGTGATATTGAGGGTTTGTATTATCTAAAGCAATAGCCTTTTCTATATTCTGCTGAGCAGCATGATAGGAACGAATTTTATAAAAACAAAATGCCAACATATATAATAGCTGAGGATTGCTGTCATTTTGTGCCGCAGCTAATGATAAATATTTTTGTGCCTGAACCCATTCTTCATAATTATAGCATACAAGTCCTGCTTTATATAATGAATCATAATCCTGATCCCTAATTTTAGTAATCATATCATATTCATCTATAGCTTTTTTACTGTTTCCTGTTTGTTCATATATTTTTGCTAAAAACTCTCTTACATTCAATTCTGTTAATTCTTTTGTAAAATAAGCTCCGTCTATCATATTTTGAAGGGCTGCCATAGCCAATATATATTGCTGCTGTTTATAGTACATATTAGCAGTCATCCATAATATATTAGCATCTTTTTTATATTTAGGGTCTAAAGTATTAATCTCTCGCATGGCTACATCATAGTTTTGTTCATTATAAGCCTGAACAATTTTTTTCAGTTTAATAGGGTATGAGCCGCTCTTTATAACATATTGAGTAGCAAAACCTAATAAAACAATTAATACTAATATTACAATTAATGAAGCTTCCACGGTTCTTATCCCTTTTATTCATAATATATAACTGGACTTCCAGTTTCTTCTGATTCATTTAAAGCATCTTTAATTTTTTTCATCATATTGTCTTTAATAACAAATACAGAAATCTTATTTGACATATTATGAGAAAAATCAAATCCGCTTACAGCTATAGATACATTAATATCTACAGATTCATCATTGTATTCAAAATTATAATTTTTCAATGCCTTAAAATATCTTTTTGTAGCTTTCCAAGCCTCTTCTTCATTTGCAAAAATTACAGAATATATAACACCTTCATAAAGCATGCATTGATTTTCACCTATTCTGGCATTTTTCTTTATTGCTTTTATAAGTTCATCTTCTAATTTTTTATAAGCATTATTTCCATATTCTTCTCTTATAGAGTTTTCATTTGATATTTTAAAAGCTATAATACCTATAGCATGCTTATATCTTTGTGAAAATGCGATTATGTTTTTAATAGTGTTTGAAAATATTTCATATTCTGATTTATCCATTTTAACAACTTCATAATCGCTATTTTCATCATTATCATCTTGTATTATATTATCTTCTATACTGTAACCTAAATTATATAATATAGTTTTATACATAAATATAATAAGTTTTTTCAAATTATATGATAATTGTATAGATATAAAAAACAATCCTATTGCCAATATACTGCTGTAAAAAGTATAATCTCTTTTATATAATAACTTTTGTATTTCCGGAACATAACTAATAGATAATATCAGTATTATAGAAGTAACAGCAAAAAAAAGTAAATTTTCTATTGTTTTAGAAATACCTGTATAACTTTTAGTAGGCTGCATTAATACTATAATGAAAGCATATAATATAGAAATACCTATCCATATCCATACCCAAACATCAAGAGTATATAATAAGTAAACAAAAAAATTCTGAGTATTAGGCGATATCAATAATATATATATAGGTATAATTACAGCACTATATATCAAAGTGCATATCATAGCGGCAAAAAAGCCGTATATATATGATTTAGATAAGTTTATTTGTTTATCTTCCATAAATAGTTCCTAATTTTTTCGCCATATTGCATTATTAAATTTAAGTTTAGGCTGAGCAAATACTTTCATCATTTTTTCTAATTCTATTTTATTAGAATAAATAGCATATTCAAGCCCTTTTCTGCCTTTACTTATAGCAGAAATAAAACTTTCTTCTGTTATAGAAACTGCATTAGCTCCTAACATAAAGTATTTAAACACATCAGCCCCATATCTAGGAGATTCAGTAAGCCATAATAACTGCATTTTATGACTATTATGCAGATTACATGCTACTCTATTAATAGTATCGGCAACTTTTTCCATACCTTTTAATGCATACCTATTATTATTTGAAAAATATACAGCATTTGCATGTGCCGAATTAATATGATGTATATCATTTTCATTAGATATTCCTTTAATTATTACAGGTATATCTATTTCTTTTATTAATTTTGACAATTCTTTTTCGCTTCTTATATGTATTTTATTATTGGAATTAATATTATAACAATATGAGAAATCTATTCCCACAGCACAAGCACCATTCTTTTCAGATTCTCTTAATCTTTGCAGTAAAACATCTTGGGTATTATTACCATCAATCATAATAATACCTCTTTTTTTATCTTTTACAGTCTTTATAGATAATTCAAATAATTCTTCATTATTGAAATCATTTAATATAGCCAATACTTCGCAATTAGAAGCACTATCCATTACAGTTTCATAATATTCTCTTATATCCATTATTCCATCTATTACTTCAGTTAAATTATGTATTGTATCTATAATTACAGGCTGAGAAACATGAGTGTTAAATAATGTCGTTTCTAATTTCACTTCTTTTTCTTCATGTATAATACTTGGATTAAATGAATAATTTGAAAGTCCTGTTTTTTCATCTATATTATCTTTAAATAGATAATTTGCATTATGTTTTGATGCTAATTTTTCCTGAGCTATTCTTTTTATTTCTTCTACTGTTATACTTTTTTCATCTGTAAGTTTGAAATGAACAGCATTTATAGCCTTATTTGCTATTGCTACAGCCTCATCTCTTGTTTTTCCTACAGTTATAACATTACCTGCTTTTTCCAAGTTATTTGTAGGTGTTACTAATATATCTCCTGTTTTTGTTTTTATAAATACTTCTTTAACACCTTCTATTTTTTTAGCATTTTCAACCCCTTCAATAGATTCTATTATTCCTGTACCCGGAAGAAATGCTTTTTCAACGGAAACTTTATCCCATTTAGGTTTTAAATCGCTTGGAGGATTTCCTAATGCTATTTCTATTGCATTTTTTATTAGATTAACACCTGTAGAAAGAGGGTAGGTATAGGCACTCATAAATCCGCCGGATAATCTTGCAGCAATTTCTCCAACCATAGCACCATTTTTTGTAACTTTAATATCACCTTTGGCAGCTCCAATTTTCAAATTTAATGCTTTTATACCAGCTTTCATTACATTTATAGCATCATCTATCTTTTCTTTTTCTAATGCAGAAGGCATAATATGACCTGTTTCTATGAAAAATGGAGGAAACTCTATTATTCTGTCAGCAACCCCTGTAACATATATCTCATCATTATATATAAGCATGTCAATAGATAGTTCCGGACCGTCCATAAACTCTTCTACTATTACTTCCCCAGAAGGCGAGGCACTTTTAGCTCTATTAAATGCTGCTAATATATCGCTTTCACTTGATACTTTCATTACACCGCGAGCACCCATATTATCAGCAGGCTTAACAACAACAGGAGTATTTAAATGCTTATATGCCTCCATAGCTTCTTCATAATTCCATACAGGAAAGAAATTCGGCTGAGGTACATTGTTCTTTTTGAATCTTTCACGCATTCTTATTTTATTTGATGCGGCATAAGCATCTTCAAATCTATTTCCCGGAAGTCCTAAAGCATTGGCAACTGCGGCAACAGTAGAAGAAGCATCAGTACCTACAGTTATAACTCCATGTATTTCCATTTTCTGACTTAAATCTCTTGCCGCCCTTACGCTTCCATCAACATCTCTAGTAGAAACTACCATAGGATAATCAGCTATTTTCATTCCATGTGCATCTTTATTATAATCAAAAACTATTGTGTAAAGTCCCATTTCCTGAGCTATTTGTATTGCAGGTACTTGCAATAAACCAGCACCTATTATTATTATACGCTTGCCTTTCATATAAATATTGCCTTTTATAATTAATTTAAAATATTCCTATATAGTGTTATTAATATCGAAATTTTAATACCAAACTAGAGAATTTTTACTTACCTGTATTAATATTATTGAATTTTAGTAAATATATATTATAATTCTCAGCAAATATATTTTTATTAATGATTTTCATTAAAAAAATTATTATTTTATGGAGAATTAAAATGAACAAACTACTATTTATCTATTTAACTATTGCTATGACATTTATAGTCTCATGCGGTAACAAAGTTTTAAATCCGCCAGAGAGTATTGATGGTATAACTTATTATGATCCTAACAATGTAGAAATAAGTAAATTTAATGCTCTTATTTATATAGGTGCTGATCTTCATATTATTAATACAGAGTTTAAAAAAATTGCTGAATCGGATAATGCTATAATTTATATTCAAAATGGTCAATCATTTGATATGGATAATGTAAAGAAATTATTTACTAAATTTGAAGTAAATTATGATGAGGAAATAAGAGTATATGGTGAACCAATATCTTTTCCAAGTATTAATGATGATAAAATGGTATTCTTGATATATAATTTTTATCCTAATTCAGAGCCTGGAGATTTTGCAGGTTTTTTTTATGGAGCCGATTTATTTGACTACGAGGCAACTGCTAATAAAGGTAAATATATGTATATAAATATTTATAGTATAAATAATCCTGATGCCGTAGTTGGTACAATGTTGCATGAATTTCAGCATTTAATTAATGCTAGTGTAAATTTAAAAAATTCAGGAAAGGAAATGGATGTATGGATGAACGAGGCACTTTCAGAATCAACATCTGTTTTATTTGAACCTTTGACAGCCGATTCTAGAAAAAGATTTTTTAATAACTATCCTTATTATTCTTTTTTTTCTTGGAAGATTAATGAAATTATTGGGAATATAAATACTGAAAAAAGTTCTATTAATTCTCTTTATTTTAGTTATTGTTCTTCGTCAGTATTTATGAGGTGGATTAACCATATAGGCGGTAAAGAAGCTATTAGAGCCATAGCACATTCAAGTCCTTCATTAGACTCAAAAACTAGATTGGTTAATTCTGTTCAAAGTTTAAATATTGGTAATAGTCTAGAGGAGATATTTATTTCTTGGATAAAAGATATATATAAAGGTAATCTTACAGATATTAAAGTTCAAAATATCCCATTTGATGCATTTGTTAATTCTTTAACAGATCCTAGTAAAGGATTGCCTTTGGCACCTGGAGGATTCGTTATTTATGATGCTGATGAATATGATTTGAACAATAATGAAGTTAAAAAAGAAGTTTTGGATTCTCAAAATAATATTTATTTAGCATGGAATGGCAATTTTAATTCTGTTAGTAGTGAAGGGGAAGTTAATCCTAATGATGTTATATGGATTAATGCAAGAAATATTTCTTCTTCTGCATCATCTTTATCAAAAAGCGAAATGTTTGACTTTGATTATTTCGAATATAATAAAATTTATATAGATAAACTATTAACACCTGAAGAAGTTATGAAAGCTAAATCTAAAAAATAAATATTAATAATATTTCATAAAATTAGGCTGCTGTTTAATAAATAGCAGTCTAATTTTTATAATAATTTTTGTATTGTACGCTAAGCGGGTAGGGGAATACTTTCCTCAATTATAAATAAATTAATTTTGAAATAAGTATATGTAATTTTAATTAAGTCCATTTAAAATAAATATTCTATTTATTACTGTTATACATTAATAAATTATAATATATTTAATTTATTAAACAAAAAATTCAATAGTATAAGAAAGTATTTATATATTAAATTTTAATATTAACATAAGATTATTATATTCCTAATAAATAATAAAATAAAATCAAAAATATTTAATAAAAGAATTGACAATCAAAGATTTATTTACTATACTATAAATATAAATGTTACAGTACACGCAACTATAAAAGAGATTAAAAAATGAATAAAAAACCTAATATTATATTAATAACAGCTGATCAAATGAGAGCCGATTCTATAGAATACATAAATGATGAAGTAAAAACACCGGTATTAAATGAATTAGCAGAAAATGGAAGCGTATTTACTAATTCTTTTTGTTCGAGTCCTGTATGCACACCATCAAGAGCATCAATTTTTACAGGAAGATATCCTATGAATACAGGTGCTTGGAATATAGGCACAGAATTAAATGAAGATGAAATAACACTAGCAGATCATCTAAAGAAAGAAGGTTATTTCAATGTAGCTTCAGGTAAAATGCATTTCAGGCCTCAGTTAAAAAATCTGAATTGGGAATTTGAAGATGTTCCAAAAAGAGATAGGGTAAGAGAAAGAGATAAAACATATTATGGATTTGATATAACACATATAACAGAAGATGATAAACAAGGGGAGTATTTAGATTTTGCAAATAGTCATGGATGCAATTTGGAAACAGGTAAAGGACAAGATGGAATTAACCCTATAAAAGAAGAATTACATCAAACTTATTGGACAGCACAGAAAGCTATAGATGAGATAGATAATTATAATTTTGATAACCCATTATTTATGTGGGTTAGTTTTGTAGATCCTCATCATCCATTTGACCCTATAAAAAAATATTATGATCTTTATAAAGATGCTAAACCTAAAGAACTTAACAGTAAATTAAAATTAGATAGCAGAAGACCAGAATATTTAACTAAACAAGGAGACAGAGGTTATTGGCCGGGGGGAGGTGAAGAACATAACTATTCAGAAAAAGAAATTGAAGAGATAAAAAAACTATATTATGGTATGATTAGTTTTATAGATGCACAGATAGGACGGATTATAGATAAATTAAAAGAAAAAAATGAGTGGGATAACACAATAATAGTATTTACAAGTGATCATGGAGAATATCTAGGAGATTATGGACTTTTAAGAAAAGGTCCTTTTATGTATGACTGCCTCATAAAAACCCCTTTACTATTTTATGGAAAAGATATTATAAAAAATAAAAGTGATGAGATAATAGAAAATATAGATATAGTACCAACAGTATTGGAATTAATAGGAAAAGAAGTACCATATGGTATACAAGGTCATAGTATAAAAAATATACTTACGGGAAAAGATAAAGAGAAAACATATAAAAAAGGTGCTATTGTTACTTATGATGCTCATGATAGAGGAATATTTATAAAAACTTACAGAACTAAAAAATACAAACTTTCTATATTTTTAGATGAAGAATATGGTGAGTTATATGATTTGGAAAAAGATCCTAATGAAGAGAATAATTTATTTTTTAATAAAGAATATGATGATATAAAAAATAAATTACTTCTTGAAATGTGTCATAAGCTGATAGAGTGCAGTGATCCTCTGAACAAAAGATATGCTAGTTGGTAATTTTTATTTAAATAAAATATTATTAAAGGAGATAATAAAATGAAAAAAATATCAAAATTTATTATTACGCTGCTAATTGCAGTTACAGGTTTGTTTATATTAGCATCATGTTCTAATAAAGGAGGATCATCTTCTGGGGATGCAAAAACATTAAAAGTATCTGTAATGCCTTTTTTAAACTCTGTACCTATTGAGTATATGATAAATAATAAATTAGATGAAAAATATGGTTTTACAATTGAAACAGTATATTTTCCATCAGGCGGTCCTATGAACGAAGCATTAGGTGCAGGTTTGTGGGAAGTTGGTACTTTAAGTGCTGCTTCTGTTTATTCCTTAGCTAATTATAATGCTCATGTTGTTGCTGATATAGGACACTCTGAAGGCGGAATAGAAGTATTAGTTAATCCAGACTCTGACATTTTAACTGTAAAAGGTGTTAATAAAGACTTTCCAGAAGTTTACGGAGATGCTGCTACACTAAAAGGTAAAACTATAGCTGTACCTACTGGAACAATATCACATTTAAATGTTATACATTGGCTAAGAGCTATAAATGTCGATCCTAATACTGTGAATATAGTTCATATGGAATTCCCTCAAGCATATCAGGCATTAAAAGCAAAAAAAATAGATGCTGCTGCTTTGAATCCTCCTACTTCTTTTTCTGCTGAAGCTGACGGAATGAAAATAGTTTCAAGTTTAACTACATTAAATATACCTCAGTTTGACTCAATAATAGTGTCAGATGAAGCATTTAATAATAAAAAAGATACTATAGTTTTATATATTAAAGCATTCTTAGAAGCATGCGATGCATTACAAGCTGATACTAATATGGCAGCAGAAGAATTATTAAATTGGTATACAAAAAACGGCTCAAGCTCTACTATAGAGGCTTGTCAATCTGAAGTAGCTACTCGTCCTTTTGTTACTACAGAAGAAATTAAAAATATAAAAACAGGTGATTCTGTAAGAATAACAGCTGACTTCTTTGCAAGCCAATCACTTATTACAGAAGATAAATTGCCTATTGTTGATAAGAATGTAGATACTGAATTATTAAATAAAGCATTAAATTAATAATAATTATAATTGTAAAGGACTTTATATGGAAGAGAATATAATAATTAATTCCTCACTTAGAGAAAAAGAAAAAATTGTCATAGCCAATAAAAAAAGAGAGAGAAATAAATTTTTTATTATATCTGTAATATCTGTTGTAATATTTCTTATAATATGGCAGTTAATAACAGATGTATTTAAATTATTTCCTTCGTATTCTCTTCCAAGTCCTTATACAGTTTTTAAATCTTTTATTTATAAACTTACAAACAAAGCTCCAGATAATGGTACATTATTGCAGCATATATTAGCATCTTTGCAAGTAGCATTAACAGGTTATTTTTTAGGTGCTCTTATAGGAATACCTCTAGGAATATGCATGGCTTGGTTTAGTAAATTTAATTTAGTAGCTACTCCATTATTCGATCTTATAAGACCAATACCTACTATAGCATGGATACCTATGATGATATTATGGTTTGGTATAGGATTAGGAGCAAAATCAGCAATAGTATTTATGTCAGCATTTGTGCCTTGTGTTATTAACACATACAGCGGAATAAAAGCTACTACGCAGGTACATTTATGGGTTGCTCAAACTTTCGGAGCTTCAAGAGGGCAAATGCTTAAAGAAGTTGCAATACCTACAGCTTTACCTTATATATTTACAGGACTTCGAGTATCATTGGGGGCATCTTGGACTTCTCTATGTGCTGCAGAAATGCTTGCTGCAAGCAGAGGTTTGGGATTTATGATACAGTTAAACAGACAATTGGCCAGAGCTGATTTAATAATAGTTGGTATGCTTACAATAGGGGCGGTAGGTGCTATTCTATCAGTAGGATTAGGATATTTAGAGAAAAAATTTGTTAAGAGATGATAGGTGGTATTTATGAAAGATAAAAAAAGAATTAAATTATCCGATTTTGAAAAACCTATTTGGGCAATTATATCCATAGCAGGATTTTTAATTGTATGGCAATTATTAACAACTTATACCCCTATAAAAATAACTACACCTAAACCATTAGAAGTATTTAAGTTTTTAATATGGAGTATTAGTCATAATATAGGACAGCAGACCATATTAGGTCATGTACTAATAAGTATATTCAGAGTATTAGCAGGTTTTGCAATAGGTGCTGTAACAGGAATTATACTTGGTATATCTATGGGAGTAAATAAATATGTAAGATCCATAGTAAGACCATTTTTTGAAGTGTTCAGACAAATACCTCCTATAGCTTGGATACCTATGGCTATACTTTGGTTCGGAATAGGGGAGGTTCCAAAAGTATTTATAATATTTATTGGTACTTTTGTTAATGTTACTTTAAACGCTTATGCAGGAAGTTCTCAGGTTAATCCTACTTTAATAGGGGCTGCTAAAATGCTTGGATCTAATGACAGAGATATATTTTTGCATGTTATACTACCGGCTTCAGTGCCTCAAATATTTAATGGTATGCAGGTAGGTTTTTCAGTAAGTTGGATGGGCGTATTAGCAGCAGAAATGGTTAGTTCATTTGCAGGTGTAGGATGGGTTATAATAAGAGGATCTGATACTGCAAATATACCTCAGGTTTTGGCTGGTATGATAACTATAGGTATAGTTGGTTTATTATTATCTTCTTTAATGAGATATATAGAAAAAAGATTAACTATTTGGAATTCTACAGGAATATAAAATTAATTTAGGTTGTGTTATGGAAAATAAAACTATTATAAAAATGAATCATGTAAATAAAGTATTTTTCAGCGAACATGGATATAAAGAAGTTATAAAAGATATTAGTCTTGAAGTTAAAGAAAACGAATTTGTAGTATTATTCGGACCTGGTCAATGCGGAAAAACTACATTAATAAATTTAATAGCAGGACTAGAAACATCAGAAGACTCAGATATAGTAGTTAATGGTAAAAAGGTAACATCACCGCACCCTGAAAGAGGTGTTGTATATCAGACTACGGCTTTATTTCCATTTTTAACTGTGATTGAAAATGTAGAGTTCGGTCCTAGAGCAAGAGGCATACCAAAAAAAGAAAGAAGAGAAAAAGCTAAATATTATATAGATCTAGTAGGGCTTAATGGATTTGAAAATAGTTATCCTAATCAATTATCAGGAGGTATGAGGCAGAGGGTAGGTATAGCTAGGGCTTACTGCAATGAACCTGTTGTAATGCTTCTTGATGAGCCTTTCGGACATTTGGATGCACAAACGAGGTATATGATGGAAGAAGAAATTGAAAAAATTTGGCAGAAAGAAAAGAGAACTGTTGTATTTGTTACTAATAATATTGAAGAGGCTGTATATTTAGGCGATAGAATAATACTTCTTACAAATTGTCCTACAGTTGTAAAAAAAGAATATATTATAGATTTGCCAAGACCTAGAAAATTAACAGATCCTAATTTCTTAAAAATTAGAAATGAAATAAATGACAATATGGATATAACTTTATAACATTAAAAGGATATACTTATGACAAATGATACTAGAGAAGTTAAAGTAAAAGTTTCCAGACTTACAAAAAAATTCGGTGATTTATTGGTTTTAAATGATATATCATTTAATGTTATGAAAGGTGAGTTTTTATGCATAGTAGGTCCTACTGGATGCGGTAAAACTACATTTTTAAATAGCCTTACAAAATTATATAAGCCTACTTATGGTGCTATACAAATAGATGGCGAACATGTAGATTTGAAAAAACATGATATAGCATATATATTTCAGGAGTATTCTACTATGCCTTGGCTTAAAGTAGAAGATAATATTAAATTCGGATTAAAAATAAAAAAACTGCCTGAAAATATAATAAATGAAAGAGTTGATAAGGTTATAAAAATGGTAGGACTTGAAAAGTTTAGAAATTTTTATCCAAGCGAACTTTCTGCTAGTATGCTTCAAAGGGTAGTTATAGCAAGGGCATTTGCAGTGGAACCAGAACTTCTTTTAATGGATGAGCCTTACGGACAATTAGATGTATCTTTAAGGTTTAAATTAGAAGATGAACTTTTAAATATATGGAAAACTTTAGGAACTACAATAATATTCATTACTCATAATATTGAGGAAGCAGTTTATTTGGGAGAAAGAGTTTTAGTATTGACTAATAAGCCGACTTCTATAAAAAAGGAAATACATATAGATTTGCAGCATCCAAGAAATATTGCTGATCCTAAATTTGTTGAATATAGAGAAGAGATAACCGAACTTATAAAATGGTGGTAATATATACTAAAAATAAATAATAATATAAAATGCTATAATAAATTTTCTCTGAATATTACTTGCGTTTCTATGTATGTGTATCTTTTATCCGGTATAGTTTTTGTGAGTAAATATTCAAACAAAACTTTTATTGCTCTGTATCCTTGTTCTTTTGGATTTTGTGTTATTGAAGCTATAATACCTCTGTCTAAAAGTCCTTCTTTTACAACATCTGAAAAGTCATAAGTTATTATTTTTATTTTATTGTATAGCCCTAATTCTTTAATGGCATTTATAACATATTTACTAGTTTCGGCACCGGGACATATAACAACATCCGTATTTCTATATTTTAATAAATAATCTTTACTTTTATTAAAATTAAGATTATTATCTTTTTCCATTTCTATTATAGACTGAAGCCTAACATTTTGATAGTCAGTTTTAAGTCTATTTACCAAACTATCAACACGTTTTTTATTTCCAAGCATTTTATTAAAATTATTAGAAAATACAAGTAAATTAATATGCTTTCCATTAGATATAATATTTAAAATAGAAGCGGCTATTTCTCCTGCTAAATCATAATTGCATCCAACATAAGCTATACAATTATTGCTATTTATAAAAGAGTTTAAAAGCACAATAGGAAAATTATTATTATGAAGCTCTGATATTTTATTTATAACTCTATTATCGTTTATAGCAACTATTGCCATAGCATTAGCACCTTCTTTAACAGCATCATCTATAAGATTTAATTGATTGTCTGCATCAAAATCTTTACAGCGTTTTATAATAACAGACATTCCAAATTCTTCTATTTCTTTTCCAGCAATTTCTATACCTTTTATAACATCTTCAAAAAATACATTATTATAAGTATTAAGTACTGCAGCTATTTTAAATTTCTTTTTTCTAATGGCTAATGATTTGGCTATCTTATCAGGTTTATAATTTAATGACTTAGCAATATCAAGTATTTTCTGTTCAACCTCAGGATCTATTCGTCCTCTATTATTTAAAGCCCTATCAACAGTTCCTATTGAAACACCTGCAAGTTTAGCTATTTCTCTTATTGTAGCCATATAAAATCCTATTTTTTTACTAAATATTATAATATAATGCTTTTATTTTTTATGTCAAATATTTTATTATAATTTTTAATTATATAAAAAACATATAATTAAATTATATATTGATAATATTTGATTATATATATATCATACTTGTTCTAATGAGATAGTTATATTATAAATGAGTTTATGCTCAATATAAGAAAATAATATAAAAATACTATGCTGCATAAAAATTACAGCTGTTATTAATTTGATTAAATAAGGCTAGGGTAGATAATACGAAAAGCATCTGAAAAATAAGTTGTGGTTTGGTATGACTGTGCATTTCGTATGGCTAGTTCATACAATCTTATAGAAATGAAATTAATTTTGAAATAAGCATATTATGATGCAGTATTATTTCAAGATAAGAATAGACATGTTTCAAAACTTTGTATTATTATGTTAGGCAAAGGACTGAGTATTTATATACAATAATTAATATTATCGATTTAATATAAAATAATAAATTTTAAAATAATAAATTTGTAAATTTATACAGTTAATATTAGAAATATACAATATAATTTTATTTACAGTAATTTTATCTACATATTCATTTTGCAGCATGTATAATATATTTTTGGTAAAAAATATAATGCATAAAAAATATAATATATGTGTATATAAGAATTCTTAAGTCTTTATAATGATTTGTATAATAAAAATAAACTGTTATAATTATTATATATAATATAAATAATTAATAAAAATCTGTGTATGTGTGATGATTTAGTCATTACTATAAACAATGATTCTAAGTAAGTAAGAAGGAAAAAATAAATCTATAGAAAATTATAATATTTAAGGCATTAGTAGAATTTGAAATATTAAAGTATGGCTAAAGTTTTTGATATTAAATATAAATGATAAAAGCTATAAGCTGTAATAAGCCGTAAAAAGAATAAATTTATATTCCGATAATGTATATTATGTTAACTTATGCATGTTATTTTTTATAGACTTTATTATGATATTGATAATAAACCCAATGATATAGTTATCACTATACCAATATATACTAAAGGGTTTACATGATTTTCCATTTTTAATTTCTTAAAGTTATTATGTTTTTATAATAAATAAAAAAGTTAAAAACTCAATACATAATATTTATACAAGCAATTTTATTAACAATTGAAGTTTTTTATATATTATAGTATAATATATCATTAATAAAGAAAAATAAATACAAAATTACGGATATGCACTAATGAAAAAAATAATACTTTTTTTAATATTAAGTTTAATAATTATATCATGCAAAAATGACGGCGGATCTATATACGCTATGGAAAAAAGATATAAGAATTTTCTCAATATACTTCCAACTGATATAAGGAATGATTATACTTTAGAATCTGATAAATATGGTAATATGTATAAAGAATGGATTAATGAGTTCAATACTTGGACTGAAAATATACTAAATACAGAAGCCCAAATAGAACAAGAAATATCAGCAAGGATCACACCAGACAAGATAGAATATGCCCTAGAAACTTTAACAAGTAAAGACTATGAGAGAAATCTTCCCGTAGAACTTATGTCTAAGGTAAAGGCACATACAGATGAATTATCCTTAAAAATAGAAGAATTAGAAAAAGATGAGGCTTTCTCTAATAGTATGATAAAACTAAAAAAAGATGAAGCTGTAGAAAACTTTGCTACAAAAGATACTATATTTTACTATGTTTGGAACTATTTAATAACAATAGACAGACCAAGACGTTTTCAGTGATATTGATTTTTATTATTTAGGCCTAATACTTTGCTAATTATTATTTTAGGTTATTTTCTTATAGGAATTTGCTATTATCATAAAATAATAAAAATATATTTCCTGAAATTACATAGTATAAATATTAATGTATTATTATTACTCATAGCAGTAATATATCTTATTTATTGCAGCCGTATATTTTTAAAATATGTACTATGTTAATATAATTTGTTTTACTTATAATATTTGTAAATAATACTTAGTGAAATTTTATTATTTAAAGTATTTCAGTATTATACCCTAGCCTAACTTAATTACATTCTTTTTGATTTTTTATTTTAAAAAACTTATTGTTATATTACATTACTTCAAAAAACAAAAATATTCAAGAATTGCCTAAAAAACTGCTTCCTATTCTAACCATATTTGAACCATGCTTTATGGCTAACTCATAGTCCGATGACATGCCCATTGAAAGAATTGATAAAGTATTATCATATTTTTTATTTATTTCCTTATATATTATGTTAAGTTTTTCAAATTCTTCCTCTATAATATTAGTATCTTCAGTATCTTTTCCTATTGCCATTAATCCTTTTACTGATACATTACTCATTTTTATAATATTCTCATATACTCCTATATATTCATCTGCTCTAAATCCGCCCTTCTGATCTTCATCGCTTATATTGAACTGAAGCAGTATATTTTGTATTTTATTATTTTTTAATGCTTCTTTATTTATACATTCTGCTATCTCTATAGAATCTACACTCTGTATTAAATCCGCATTTTTTACTATGTATTTTACTTTATTGCTTTGTATGCGTCCTATAAAGTGCCATTTTACATTATCTTTTATTTTACCTATATCCCCTACTCTATCTCTCAAACTTTGTGCCCTACTCTCTGCCAATGGCAAGTTTATATTTAATGATAAAAACTCTTTTATTGTTTCAATAGAAGAATATTTACTTACTGCTACTAAAGTTACATCATAATTTATATTATACTTTTCTTTTACTCTGTTAATATTATCTTCTATCAAATTATATCTTTTTAAAATTTCATCTCTGTTCATAATAAAATGTCCGCAAATAAATACCTTGTCTTATTATAAATCTTTTTATTTTTTTTTTCAATAAAGCAGAATTTTATCAAAATACTATACAGTAATACATATATTAATAATAAATAAAATAGTAAAGCAAAATTATAAAAATACGATTTATTATATATTGAAATTTTATCTGATTCATGTTAAGTTAACATAATATATTAAAAATAAATTATGGAGAAAAATAAATGAGAGTTCAAGACAGAAGAAATAGAGAGATGAATTTAAACAGTATACTTATGACTTCACAAGATTCTTCAATGGCTTCCTCTATGAAAGTAGCTGTATCATCATCTCCATTTGCAACAATGCTTGAAGAAGAAAAAGAAATAAAAAGATACTCTTATGAATTAGATGAATTAAAAAGACAAATATACGATGCTGGAAACATGCTAGAAAAAAGTGCCAATATAAAAGATTTTCAAAAATTTAGAGATTTGATAAGATCATTAACAGACAAATTAGTAAAAGATGCATACAGGATAAGAATAGTATCATCATACATGAGAAGAGGACGCGAATATCAGGTTGTTTCAAAAATTAATGAGGAACTTGATTCATTATATAAATTAATTATGACAGAACAGAAAAACCATATAGCCATAGCAAATAAGGTTATGAGACTCAAAGGTTTAGTATTAGATTTAATGTCATGAATATACTAGCATTCGATACAGTATCTACTAGCTTTTCTATAGCTATTCAAAAAGAAGATGGCTCAATAATAGAATACAATAAAGAAGATGTTAGAAATCATAATGAGGAAATACTGCCTGTTTTAGATAACTTTTTAAAAGTAAATAATTTTTCATTGGATAAAATAGGTTGTATTGTATTGGGGATTGGTCCTGGATCTTTTACTGCATTGAGAATAGCATTTGCAACAGTAAAAACAATTTGCTATACTAAAAATATTCCTATAGTTGGAATTTCAAGTTTAGAAACTTTATATGAAAATATTTCTGAAAAAGAAGGTATAAAAGCTGCTATGATAGATGCCAGAAAAGGCAGTATCTATGCCAATATATATAATAGTAGTAGTAGAAAAATAATAGAAAATACCGACCTCACCTATCAGCAGTTTATAGACATAATTAACTCCATTGACAGTTCAGATAAAAATATTACTTTATGCGGAGATGGATTTTATAAAAATCAAGATTATTTTAAAGAAAATTTAAAAGACTATAAAATAAATAACTTAGATAAATCATTCAATATAATAAGAGCTTCTAATAGTATAAAATTATCAATACCAAGAATAAAATCCAATAACTTTGATAATATTTTCAATTTGCTGCCTTTATATCTAAGAAATAGCGAAGCTGAAAATAAAAAGAATAAATGAAAAATTATATAATTCCTTTTAATTATTAAAAATATATAAAAAATATACGATAATTATTGCGATATATGAAAAATATATCTTGACTTCAGAAAAAATATTGTTATTATATATATGTATTATAATATATTTGTAAAATAATTGTTGGAGTTTGAAAGTGAGAAAATTGCAATCCTTGAAAGTAAAAATACCATTTTTTGTAATGCTGCTTGTTACTGTAATGACAATTATATTGGTTACACTTCTTATTAGAATAGGTTCTCAAGGTATTAGAAGTTCTGCCATATTTGGATTTGAATCTACTACCAAAGTATATGCTAGAATGATAAATGTATGGCTAGAACAGTCAATATATACATCTGAAGCCATAAGCAGAGGATATCCTCAATTAATAACATTCCTTCAAGATAGAACGCCTGAAAATAGGGTTGCTCTTGAAACAAGTCTTAAAAATGTTGTGGCAAATAATAATAATATACAAGGTATTGTAGTATTAGATTCTAACGGTAGTGTGGTATCCGATAGTTTGGATGGAAAGGTTGTTAATTCTCCAAATACAAGAAATTTTGGAGGAACAGCTGTATGGCAAAAGGTTATGTCAGGTCAATCTTCGGTACTTCCTACAGTAGATCCTTCCCCTGCTGATAATACAAAATATGTAGTAAAGATTTTTTCACCTATAAAAAATGCATCCGGAAATGTGGTTGGGGCAATATCAACAATGATAGATTGGTTGGGTTTTATAGATAAGGAATTAAATCTTGTAAAATTTGGAAATACTGGACACCCATTTATTGTGGACCCTGACAGATGGGTTATAGCAGATCCTATCCCTTCACATGTTAGAAGCGAAGTTTTAAGAAATGCTGATTATATACAATATGCTGTTGCAAATGAATCCGGATATTATGAGTTTAAATCTCCTTTCAATGGCAAAGACTCTATAGCTACTTTTTATAAGGAACCTGTTTCAGGCTGGTCTGTTGTTATGAGTATAGAATCTGATGAGTTGTTTGCACATATAAATGCTATGAAAAAATATGCCATTATCGGTACAATAGCTATACTTGTTATAGCTTCTATAGTTATAGTGTTCTACATAAGTAAAATAACAACTATACTTCATGTTTTATCAGTAGATTTAACTAGTCTTTCAAAAGGTGATCTTAGTTGGTCTACTCCTCCTGGGTTTGAAAAAAGAAAAGATGAATTTGGTGAGATTGCTGTTGCTTTAATAAATATTTTGGATCAATTAAATGAGAAGGTTAGAATAGTATATGACAGTGCCTATACTGTAAAAGCATCTGCTAATGAAGTGGCACAAGGTAATATAGATTTATCAAATAGAACTGAAAATCAGGCTTCAGGACTTGAAGAAACAGCTTCTTCTATGGAGGAAATTGCTTCTACAATAAAATCTTCTGCTGAACATACTTTAGAAGGTAATAATATGATGATCACTTCTAAAAAAGCTATTGAAGAGGCTGGAAGAATTATAGAAGAAAGTACACAGAATATTGAAGCAGTATATGAATCAAGTTCTAAAATTAGTGCTATTACTAAAATAATTGAAGATATAGCGTTCCAAACTAATATACTTGCTCTTAATGCTGCAGTAGAAGCTGCCAGAGCCGGAGAACAAGGAAGAGGTTTTGCTGTTGTTGCTTCTGAAGTTAGAAACTTAGCTCAAACTACTCAAACTTCAGTTAAAGATATTACTACTTTAGTTGCTGATTCCGAAGAAAAAATTGCTGCTGCTACAGAGACTGCAAGAGAATCTAAAGAAATATTCCAAAATTTGAGAGTTCAAATAGAGGAAACAGCAAAAATTATGCAGGATTTAAGCTCTACTGCTATGGAACAGCAGGCTGGTGTTGATCAAGTTAATATAGCTATTACTCAAATGGATATGACTACTCAGCAAAATGCTGCTTTAGTAGAGGAATCTACTGCTGCATCTGAGGCTTTATTCTCACAAGCTGAAGAATTGGTAACTGCTATGGAATTCTTCAAATTAAGAGGCTCTAATACTAAAAAGAATATAACACAAGTAGAAAGAAAAAAATCTTCTCCAACTACAGATACAAAAGCAGTTCAAGAAAATAAACCTGCTTCATCAAAATCAAGCTCTGCTCCTAAGGCTTCAAAACCAGAGTTAAAAAGCCCTATTAAAAAACATCATGAAGAAAAAATGCCTCAAACTCCTCCTAAAACAGTAAAAGACAATGAATTTGGAAATACATTTGATACTTCTAAAGATACTTCCGATGGTTTTGAATCATTTTAATCTTTATTAAATAAAAATAAAAAAGCGATAGAAAAAATTCTATCGCTTTTTTATTTTAATATTTCAAATTGCTTTAACTATTTCTTGTACTATATTATCAAAATTATTATCTTCACATTTTATAGATACTACTTTATTTTCATCTATACTAAGTCTGTATGCCCTATCATAATAGTAAAGCATATTAAGTACGCATTCATATATCTTTCCATTATTAAGCAGCTCTAGAGATTCTTTTAATCTTTCTCCTCCTAAACGCTTTCTTATTTTTATAATAGATTCTTTAAGATCTTCAATATCATATTCTCCGTATGTATTAACAATATATTCAGCTCGGTATTCTTTTGGTATATCTAAATATATGATTTTTTGAGCTTCTCTCATCTTATTAAATAAAGATTTAGGTATTGCCCTTCTGCCTATAAGAAGACTTTCATCTTCAAACCAAATTGTAGAATTAATATCATACTTTAATAGTTCATAAGATAAATTATTTTCAAACTGTTCCTGAGATGGCTGTTCTCCCTCATTTATCCACCCAAATGCAGAACCTTTATGTTTTGCTATTTTTTCTAAATCTATTACATTATACCCAATAGCTTTTAATTTATTTAATATCAATGTTTTTCCGCTTCCTGTTTTTCCTGTAAGCAAATATATTTTATAATCTCTTTCAAATGAAGATAGTACATAGTTCCTATATCTTTTATATCCGCCTTTCAGCATATAAACATCGTATCCATAATTTGAACAAAGCCAAGCTGTAGATTCGCTTCGCATTCCGCCTCTGAAACAATGCATAAGTATTTTATTTGTAGAATTATATTTTTTTCCTATTTCATCTATAGATTTTAATATATCAGTCATTCTAACTGATACATACTCCAATCCTTTTAATATGGCTTCTTTTCTTCCTATTTTTTTATATATAGTGCCTACATCTTTTCTTTCTTCATCATTGAATAAGTATACATTATATGCATTTGGAATATGTGCATGATTATATTCTATTGGAGAGCGTACATCTATAATAGGTAATTCATCATAATTTGCCAATTTTAAAAATTCTTCTATATCAATAACTTTAACCATAATAACCTCTTATATTATTATGATGAATATCATATAGAAAAACTTAAAAAAGTAAAGACATTAATTTATGACATAACTATATAAAAACCAATAATGAGAAAAAGAACCCATTAATACAAATATATGAAAAATATCATGAGTAAATTGCTTAGTTTTATCATTGCATTTTTTACCCAAAGCATATAGAAAAGCTCCTATAGTATAGAATATTCCTCCCCATATAAGCCAATTTAAATGCATAATATCAAATCTATTCATTAAAGGTTTGAAAGCAAATATAATTATCCAACCCATCAATATATATAAAATAAGCCTCAAAACTATATTTTTATATTTTATTACCGTATTAGATAATATTCCTATTGAAGCACAAGACCATATAACTGATAATATTGGTATGCCTATATTTTTTGGCAGTGAAAATATACAAACAGGAGTATAAGTGGCAGCAATAAAGACATATATTCCTATATGATCAAATTTTCTGAATATCTGTTTGACATTGCCGTTAGGAAAGAAATGATATAAAGAACTGAATGTATACAAAAATATTATTCCAACTCCATAAATAATTATTGGTATAGGATTCATTTTTATTTTAATAAGCATTAGAATAAGTCCTGCAATACCAAGCAAAGCACCTATTCCATGAGATATTGCAGAGTACAACTCCCCTATTTTTTTTGATTTATGATATTTATTTTGTATATCAATATAAACAGCACTTTTCTCCATATACATTCTCCTAATTTATATATTTATAATTTTAATGAATAAATAAAAAATATAAATGGAAAAAAATAACTATATTATTATATTATTACTAGCATATTATAACTATTCAATAAAATTAATAATACATTTAATACTTATATTAGAATAATCTTCCTATAATCTCTAAATTATTCCAATCAATTTCATGCTCCATAGGTATAGGATATGAATTCCAATCTACATTTATAGCTGGTATCCATTCTTTACCCATTCCGTAACCATTTTTTCTAAGCCAATGGGATAATCTGTCTTTATAATCTTCTCCATAAGTTTTTGCTATATATAAATTACCTGATTTGAATGCTAATCCTATAGGCAAATAAATACTTCTGTCAGAAAATGTACTATTAAAATAATAATTCATATATAGTATAGAGTAATCATTTTTCTTTAAAGCATCTTCATATAAATTGAGTGAGGGCAGACTTTCTATAATATAACTTTTTAATGTAGAATTTTTATAATAAAATGCTTCATCTGGATCTTTCATCAGAAATAATTTATATTTTATTTTTGATTTATAACCATATACAATATAAGCCAAGTCGGCATTTTTATCAAATCTATAAATATTTTGATAAATATCTGATGATGATTTATTAGCTACATATTCTTTCCAATATGATGCATTATTATTTAGGTAAATTTCCGGTGCAGTTAAACATGATATCATAAAAAAAAACAATGGAAAGAATAAAAATAATTTCATAATGAACTGCATATATATTATTAAGATTATATCATATACTATATGAAATATTTAGCAACTAATTTTAGAATTTAATAATTGATATTTTTTACATTATTATTAAAAATAATACTTGCAATAATATCAACTTAAAAATAAAATATAGTAACTTTAAATATTATAATTTATTGTAATTAATCGGAGTATTATATAAATGATAAAAAATATAGCTCATATAAAGTTCAGAGGATCCAATATAGGTAAATTTGAGCATTTGCATATAGAAAATATAAAAGTAAAAGATACATGTGTTATAGAAACAGATGAAGGAATAGAAATAGGACATGTACTAAATTTTGAGGATATAGATTCAGATTTATTGGAAGAGGATAATAATACAAATTCTGATAATGCATCAGAAAATAATGAAGATATACAAGAAGAAAATGAAACTATTAATGAAGATGAGATATCTGAAGAATTAAAAGACATTGCTGCTAAAGAAGAAAATAATCATATAAAAACTAAAAATAATAAAAATAAAATATTTAATATTTTAAGAATAGCAGATGAAAAAGATTTAGAACAATATAAAATTAATGTGGAAGATGCAGCTGAAGCTTTCAAGATATGTAAAGAGAAAGTAAATAATCATAATTTAGATTTAAAATTAATAAGCTCTTATTATTTTTTGGACAGAGCTAAACTTTTATTTGAATTTATAGCTGAGGAGAGAATAGATTTTAGAGAATTAGTTAAGGATCTGGCAGCACATTTCAAAACTAGAATAGAATTAAGACAAATAGGCGTAAGAGATGAGGCTAGGTCTATAGGCGGATGCGGAATATGCGGAAGAGAATTATGCTGTAAAGTAATAAAAGGAAAATTTGAAACTATAACAATAAAAATGGCAAAAGAACAGGGTATGCTTTTAAATACAATGAAAATATCAGGACAATGCGGAAGGCTTATGTGCTGTCTTGCTCATGAGTATAAGGCTTATTGTTCTCTTAAAAAAGATTTGCCTAAAGTAGGAACCAAATTAGTATTTAATAATGTACCGGCTGTTATAAAGGAATTAAATCCTTTAAATAAAAAATTATTAATAGAAACAGAGGATAAAAGGCTTATATATATTAGTGTGAGTGATTTAAAAGCAAATGAGGAAGGTTTCTTAATAGCTAATATTAAAGCAGAATAAAAATATTTTATAATATTATAATTTTAACTAAGCTAATATGTACAGGCAGGTAATTTAATTTATTTAAGTAAGGCACTTACCTGCTAGAAATAATAAAAAATTAAATGGAGATTAAAATATGTCAAAAAAAGTTATGTTAAGCGGGATACAGCCGACAGGTTCTCTTCATATTGGTAATTATCTTGGGGCTTTAAAGAATTGGGTTGATATACTTAATGATTATTATGGATTCTTTTGTATTGTTGATTATCATGCTATAACTATTGAATATGATGTTTCTCAAATGCAAAAAAGAATAATAGAGGCTGCTATTGAATATTTGGCATGCGGTCTTGATCCAAATAAATGTTCTATATTCGTACAATCTGATGTAAGGGCACATACAGAACTTGCTTGGATATTTAATTCTATTATACCTGTGGCAGAGCTTGAAAGAATGACTCAGTATAAGGATAAATCAAGAAAGAATGCTGAAAATATTAATGCAGCATTATTAACCTACCCTTCTTTAATGGCTGCTGATATTTTGCTTTATCACCCCGATATAGTACCTGTTGGAGAAGATCAGGAACAGCATGTAGAGCTTACAAGAATGATAGTGAGAAAGTTTAATAACAGATACGGTGAATATTTTAAAGAGCCTAATACTTATCATGGAAAAGTATTAAGAATATTGGGTTTAGACGGACAAAATAAAATGAGTAAGTCTTTAAATAATCATATAGCATTATCTTTAACTGCTGAAGAAACAGAAAAATTGATAATGCAGAAAGCTATGACAGATACAAACAGAAAGCTTAAAACTGATGCCGGTAATCCTGATATATGTAATGTTTACAGTTATCATAAAATATTTTCAAGCGAAGAAGAGCAAAAAGAAATATGTGAAAGCTGTAAAAATGCCTCTATAGGATGTGTACAATGTAAAAGAATGCTTGCTAAAAACATTAATGATGAATTAATGCCTATAAGAGAAAATATCAATAAATACTCTAATGATAAAGATTATGTTTATGATGTACTTAAACAAGGAGCAAAAAATGCTTCTGAAGTGGCTGAAAAAACATTGTATGAAGTAAGAAATTTAATGGGTTTAGTTGACGATAAAAGAAAATAATCTAAAAAAGGGACTTATATATAAGTCCCTTTTTTAAAAACTTAATCGCTTATCTTTTTAAAATATATCTATTAATGTTTTCTACATGTTCTTCATAAGTAACCGAAAATGCATGTTTTCCTGTTCCATCAGCAACAAAGAAAATATAATCAGTATCAGCGGGATCTAATGCTGCTTCTATAGCCTTAGCACCAGATGAACATATAGGTCCTGGAGGAAGACCTGTGTTTTTATATGTATTATAAGGATGCTCCATACGAAGGTCAGCATATTTAAGATTTGGTTTTTCTATATAATCACCTTTTACTAATGTCATAGCATATATTGTTGTAGGGTCTGCCTCTAGTCTTTTGTCAATATTTAATCTGTTATAGTATACTGAAGATATAAGCTTAGGATCATCTAAAGGTCCCATCTCTTTTTCTACTATTGATGCCATAGTAAGCACTTCATGTACATTTCTGCCAATTTTTTTTGCTCTTTCCTCTAAGTCAGGAAATTGTTTAAAAAGTGAATCTATCATATAAGTAACTAATACTTTAGTAGGATTGCCTTTAACTATATAATATGTAGATGGGAATATGTAGCCTTCAACACTGTCAGAAGGAATATTGTATTTTTGTAATATTTCTTTGTCATGACATACTTCTAAAAATTCTTTTTTTGTAGTAAAGCCTTGATCTTCAAGATAAGTACCTATCTCATAAATATTCTTTCCTTCAGCAATAGTAAGTCTTACCATAGCTTGTTTTCCGCTATTAAGATGCTTCATGATGTCTATCATACTCATATTTCTATTAACTTCATAATATCCGCTTAGAAGTTTTCTGTCATATTTTAAATATTTTGCAAATACTACAAAGATTTTAGAATTTCTAATAAGTCCCTGCAATTCTAATTTTTTAGCTATTGTAGAAGCACCCTCACCTTGTTTTATTTCAAAGTATACTTTTTCATCATCTCCGCCGACAGGACTAATCATATACTGAATGAATGCCGCAGATGAAGCTGATATCACAGCAACAATAATAATTAATATAATAAATAACTTTTTCATAATTTTCTCATTTTATGTTATATAATTATTTTTCTATATTTGTATGTATATCATTTATAGATATTTCTTTTTCTTCTCCGCTATCCATATTTTTTAATTTGCACATTCCTCTTTTGAATTCATCTTCTCCAAGAACAACAGCATATTTAGCATTTCTTTTGTTAGCGGATTTGAATTGACTTCTAATGGATTTAACAGCGAAATCATAATCACAGCTTATATTATTAGCTCTTAAAGACTGCATTACTTTTAAAACTTCATTTTCAGTTTCTTTAAATGCCACAATAAAAGCATCAAGCCTTTCAGTTATAATATTACTCTGATTTTCTAGTACAAGTAAAAGCCTTTCAATACCCATAGCACTTCCTACAGCAGGAACATCTTTTCCATTATTAAATATACCTATGAGATTATCATATCTTCCGCCGCCAAGTATAGCACTTTGGGCACCTAAAGCATTTGTTTGAACTTCAAAAGCAGTTTTTGTATAATAATCAAGTCCTCTTACAAGCATACTATCAACAGTAAATTGCTGCCCTATTCTTGTAAGTTCTTCACATAATTTATCAAAATGCTCTTTACACTCATCACATACATAATCATAGAATTTTGGTATATCTTTTATGGTTTCCTTACATTTTTCATTTTTACAGTCCAATATTCTTAATATATTACCCTCATATCTTTTTTGACATGTTTCGCAAAGATGATCTTTTCTGCTTCCAATAGCCTCTTTTAATGCATTATTATAAGAGGGCTTACACTTAGAACAGCCTACAGTATTTATTAGAAGGTTTACATTATTAATACCAAATTCTTTTAATACATTTATATTAAGAAGTATAATTTCAGCATCTATTAAAGGAGATGAATTTCCAATACACTCAACTCCAAATTGATTAAATTCCCTGTATCTTCCCTTTTGAGGACGCTCTGCTCTATACATAGTTCCCAAATAAAATAATTTATTTATAGCAAACTCATTTTGCATAGAGTTTTCAACATAAGCACGAGCCACAGAAGCAGTACCTTCAGGCCTTAATGTTAGAGATCTTCCTCCTCTATCTTCAAATGTAAACATCTCTTTTCCTACAATATCAGTACCCTCTCCTATTCCTCTTGTAAAAAGATCTGTATACTCAAATAAAGGCGTTCTTATTCTGCCGTATCCGTAAAGTTTTACTATATTTTTTATTTTATTTTCTATATATTCAAGCCTTTTAGAAGAATCATAGAAAAAATCGTTTGTACCTCTAGGTTTTTTTATCTCCAACATATTCACTAATCCTAATTATTTTATTTTTTAATTTAAAACTTCCTGAGTTTTGCTGCTTCCTGCTTTATATACATTATTTGGCGGATCATATATAGGTTTTGAATTCCTAACTGCTCTAATTCCTGTTATTCTTTCCTCATAAGAAGGCATAACTGACAAATCTTTAAACATTGTAGAAGAATAATCTAATATTTGAGTATCGGCAGGTTTTGATGAAAGTATTTTTGAAAATTCAGCTAATTTAGCATCATCTGCCGTACCTATTCTGCTTCTCCAATAAATAACAGTAGGATAATATCTATGATCTTCAGTTAAAGAAGAACCTACTTCAGCAAACATTTTATCAGCTTCATATAAATTATTATAAGCAAATAGATTAACAGCACCTAAATAAAGTCTTGTTCTCATTAAGAGATTAGAATTATCTTTTTTATTGTAAGCAAATGTTAAATCTGATTTGGCCTGAGCAGCAAATTCAGAGGATATTCTTCCTTCATTTAAAAATCTTGAATAATATGCAACTCCTCTATAGTATGCGTATTCTTCTACAGATATTCCCATATATTCATTATAAGGATTTGTATTAAACCATTCTGTTGCTACTTTGGCAGGTCTTGATAATACTTCTCTTATTATGTTTCTTGTGTTTTCAGCATTCCCATCATATTTATTAACAGGAGTATTTTCTTTTCCTACTGTTAAAGAAACATCTTCTTTCTTTTCCTCTTTGACTAATTCTTCTTTTATTTCTTCTTTTAGTTCGTTTATATCATTTGCTGTATTATGATCTTCTATTATTATAGAAAATAGATTATATTTATCCTTTTCAACTTTCACAGCATTGGTATATAATTTATCAGCAAAAGATATATAAGCTTCATACATCCCTTCAGAAACCTCTATAACAAAATTAGTAGAAACTTCAGTATTAAATGAATAATCTTCTATATTAACATTTATAGGACCATTATTAGGATTTTTATCTATTAAAATAGTTAATGGATATAAGGTTTCATTTCTAGTTTCTATATTTGTAGGTTCTGGAATATCTTTTTGTTCCTTTGTTCCTCTTAGTATATTAGTTTTATATTCAATAGTTTCAGGATCATTTATAACTATTTCATCTACTATTTCTTTTTCTATTGAATGTATTTTTCTATTTGAAGGGTATTCAGGAGTTATTTCACTTTTAGCTATATCCTGAAGCTCATCTAATTCCTCTTTTTCCTCCGGTTCTATTTCAGTTTGTACTAAATCCATTTCAGCATTTTCATTTTTTTCTATTTCTTTTTCTATTTCATCAATATTCTTGGCAGGAGAATATCTTTCAAAAGTATCGAATTTCTGTGCAGTAAATACAGAAAGACCTTCTTCTTCCGGAAGTATAGGAATAGAGTTTTTAATTAATGTATAAACATCCATATTAGAAGTAGTCCATTCATAAACTTTCTGAGTCATATTTTCAGGAGATTGCAATTTTTTCATCATTTCATTTATAGTTTTATTTTCACCTGAAAAATAGTCATATATTTTATTATTTGGATTTTTTGACAGTATATTCAAAGTTTCATAATAGCTTTCATAAACCATCGGAGTAATATAACTTAAATACATGCTCCAATATATTGCTGTAGGATAGTGCGGATTTGAAGTTGTACAATTATCAGCATAGTATTTAAATATCCTTGCAGGAAGTTCTTTGTCGCCAGGTAATATAGTAAGTATTCCGCCTAAATATAGGAAAGCTCTATCATTATAAGAATATACAGGGTCATTAGGAAGTTCTAAAGCCTTTCTAAAATCGCTTGCTGCCCTATTAACTTCTGTTCTGGCACTTCCAAATTTTACAAATGATAAATATCTGCTTACTCCCCTATAGAAATCAAATACATATTCATTTACACCATATTCATCAGAATAAGAATTTTTCTTAAACCAATCTATAGATTTTTTAGGAGATTTATTTTGTAAATCTTCTATATAATCTGGGAATGTTATGCCATTTTGAGAAAATAGCGGGAAATATAGCAGCAATAAAAATGCAATAACTTTTTTCATTGTTATCTCCGAATATTTTTTAACTATTCTTTAAAATATCGACATCTGTTAAAAAACTTAAGATATTTTACTATAAAAAAATATAATATCAAGTGTAATAAAATATTTTTGTATATTGTTAAACTAAATATTAATTTGTATAGTGAAATGATAAGTATAAATAATTTAAATTTGCAGTTTACATAAGAAAATATTATGATAATATATAAAAAATTAGAATTTTAGGCGAATTTTAGCATCTTGGTAAATTAAAACATTTAAATACTATTGACATATACATTAACATAATATAGAATTATGTTAATATACTATATTTACGGAGTTTTTTTATGACCCCTGTTCTTCAATTAATACTAACATTTGTTGTTCCTCTATTACTTATCGGTATATATAGCGTAGTCAATAGAAAAAAAAATTACGGCAATAATAATTTTAATGAAATGTTTGCTGAAGAAAAAGCTGTTTTGGAAGGTATTGTAGAAGAAAAGATTTCCGAGGTGAGAGATAATGCTATAGACTTAGAGATAGCAGTTAAAAAAGCTGGTTTTATAAGCAAATCTATGGAAGAAGACCTTGCCAAATTAAATAAAAGAATTGAGTCATATAAAGATTATAAAGCTGCAGTATCCCAGTATCAGGAGCAGGTTGATTCTCTTGAAGAGGCTTATTTAGAAATATTAAACAAAGTAGATACTGTATTAAAAGAAAGAAATACTATAGAAAAAACTTATAAAAGAATATCCGATGTTAAAGCAAAGATGACAGAATTAGAGAAGAATGTCGGATCTATACAAGATAAATTAATTGAATCTTATAATTCTAAATTAAATGAATTTGAAAGCGAACTTTATAAGAGATTTGATGCTCTTACTACTAATCTTTTAGCCCGTGACGCCCATTACAGCACTATGGCAGAACAGGAAAAAGAAAAAATATCTGCTCTTACAGAAGAATTCAAGCTTCATGTTGCTAAAAAAGAGGAATTATTTACTAATCAGCTTACTCAGCTTGCTGAAAGAACAGCCCGTCATAATATAGAACAATTAGCTGAATTATTTGAAAAAGGCAGAGATGAGCTTATAAATAAGTATTCATCATTTGCTGATGAGATAGATACTAAATCTAAAGATATAGAAAATCGCTATGAAACTTTAAGTCAGTCTAAAGACGGACTTGAGACAGAATTAAATAATTTGAGAGATACTATACATGACAGACTTAATTCTATAACAGAGTCAAGCGTATTAGAATTCAAAGATGAAATGGAAAAAACTAAAGAGATGCTCTACTCTACCCTTAAAGAAGGACTTGAAAAAATAAGTCAGGATAAAGAGGAGTTTTTGGATTCTATAGAACAGAAAGCACATTCTTTGGAAAAATCTATAGATGATATAAAAGATAAAGCAGATTATATAAGTAAAGATTATGCAGAAAAAGCCCATCAATTAGAAAGTGAGTTCTCTGTATTAAAAGACGATATAAATAATAGATTTATAGCTGAAGTAGAAAATTTCTCTAATCATATAAAGAATGTACTTGAAAATGAAGATGACGGAGTAATAACTCTTTACAGAAATAAAACTAAAGAGCTTAATGATTTAATCATATCTATAGATGGTATGAGTGAAGAAACTATGCTTAAAGCTGAAAGCAGATTTGAGGATATAGTTAACGATATAGATAAATTGAAAGATGATATATTAACTAGAGCTCAAGATGATATGGAGTATTCTATAGATAAAGCAAGAAGCTCTTTAATAGCTGAAATCAATGAGCTTAGAAATGATGTTGAAACTGAAACTAATCTTTTAAAAGATAAAATAGATGAAACTCATTATCAAACTTCTGAGATAATATCTATTCTTAATAATAAGCAGGAAGAAATACTTGATTCTTTAAACTTACAAAAAGAATATTTGTATAAAGATTTAGAAGCACAGGCTAATGATAGAGTTAATGAAATAGAAAAATTATTTTCTTCTGTAAAAAGTGAATTAGAACAAAATATTGATTCATATATCAAAAATACTTCTTCTGATTTGAGTGCTATTGATGAGAAATTATCAAGTTTAAAAGAGCAATATGATAAAGCCTCTTCTGATATAGATACTTTAAGTAAAGATACAGAATATAATATAAAAGAAAATTTAGAAAAGCGTTTAGAGATATTGGAAAAATCTTCTGCTGAAATCAATGATTTAGTAGGAATAGCTAATGAAAAATTAGACACAGGAATAAAAGATACTGAAGAAAAAATCGATGGTATAAAAAAAGAAATATCAGATTACAGCGATGCATATATAGAAAGTTTGAAATCTCATTTAAAAAATGTTTTAGATGATTATGAACAAACAAAAATGAAAGCTATAACTGACAGTATTGATTCTGTTATAAATCAGGTTGATGAAAGCGAAAAAAGACATGATGAATTAATAAGCAATATAGAAAACTCTATTGATGAGTTTAAGAATAAAATGGATTTAGCTATAAATGAAAATGTTAAATTCAATGAGGAAAGTAAAAAAGAAGTTGTTGACATGCTTCATAATGAACTTCGTCAGGCTACAGATGCATTCGATACTCTTTTGAATGAAAAAAGAGATAGCATGAATAAAATAAAAGATGAAATTGAAGACATAATGCATAGAGTAGAAAACGGCAGAGATACTTTTGAAAAAACTATAAATAAAGTATATGAAAATGCTGAGGATAAAGAAAAAGCATTAATGTCTGATATAGAAGATAAATATAATTCTTTAGATAAGAAAATAGATGGCGTACTAGATGAAAGAAGAGCTGATTTGAATGCTATAAGTGCAGAATATAATGCTATGCTTGAAAAGTATTCTAATAATTTAAAAGATGATTATGAAGAATTAAAACATCATGCCTCTTTAATGAGTGATGAATATAAAATTCGCATAGAGAATTTAGGTGAAAGAATCAATGAAATAATTGATAATGCTAATAATATGCAGTCTATTATTGATTCTAAAGCATCAGAAATAGATTCTTATATAGTTTCTAAAAAAGAGGAGATAGATAGAAAGAGCGGAGATATATTTGCTGGTGTAGAGGAAAATGCATCTAAAAAGTTAGATGAGCTTAGAGAATTAATAGACAATGCTATAAATAAATATCAAGATGAAATAAAAGAAATAGAAACATACAGATTTGAAGAAAGTCAGAATATAATTCATGATATAGAAAATATTGGTGCTGGTATAAGAAAAGACTATGAGCAGTATACTAATATGCTTGAGGACTTTTATAACAAAGAAAAAGATTCTTTAAATGATTATGCTAATAGTCTAAAAGATGAAATAGAAAAAGCAAGAGAGGAATCTGAGGCCAAACATCTTTCTAATGAAGCTAATTATATAGATGAGTATTTAAATAAAGCATCTTTTAAAATAGATGAAGAAGTTAATCGTTTGAATGAAGAATTAAATAGTTCTTTCAATACTTTGTACAGCGGATTCTCTAAAATATTGGCTAAAATAAGAAAAGCTAATAATAAAAAAGCATTACAGTATATTGCTAAAATTAAAAAGCATGCTAATAAAGTTATATCTAATACAGCAGCAGAAGTTAGAGATAGTATAGGTTTAACATTAGAGGATCTAAGAAATGAGTTTATATCATTGAAAGATAATGTTGATGATAGATTGAGAGAAGAAACTGATAAATTAATTTCTAATAATGAAAATGTACTTGCTATATTAGATGATCATAATAATAGATTAGAGCAGATTAATGATTTAAGCAATACTATAGAAAATATTAAAGAAACTCTATTAGAGCAGATTAATGATTTAAATTCACATTTGTCTGATACTAATGAAAACTTTAATGGTATTATAGATAATATAAAATCTTCTATAATAGACAGAGATGAATTGATTGAACTTCAAAACAGTGAAAAAGAATTTTTGAAAAACCAGATAGAAGATATAAAAGAAGAATTTGAACTTTTCAAAGATCAAATGTTAAGAACTAATGAGGTAGAAATACCTGCATTATTTGATGAGGAAAAAGAAAGAATAGAAAACATGTTTGATGAGTTTAGTAAAAATTTACTTATGAGACTCACAGATAATGAAAGCGATATAAATTATATTAAAGATGTTTTATCTGAGGAAAGAAGTCATTTAATATCACAGATAGAGATTTTAAGAAAAGATGTTGATGATATAAAAGATGATAATACAGTTACAGTTTTATCAGAAGAAAAAGCTGTGCTTGAAAATTCAGTAACTGCTTTAAGAGATGATTTTGATAAGATAATTGATTTAGAAAAAGATTTTATCATTCTTAAAAATAGAATGGAAGGAATAGACAGCGGATTAAAAGATGATGTTAAAGATTTATCAGATAAATTAAGAGATTTTAAAAATAATTTGGAAGAAAAAATAGAAAAAGATTCCAGCGGATTATATAGAGATTTAGAATCACTTAATAATAATTTTGAAGCTGTAAGAAAGAATATGTCTTCTTTTTTGGATAAAGATGAAATAGAAGAATTGCTTAATAAAGAAAAAAATAGATTGGATTCTATATTTGAAAGTTTAACTTCTAATAATGAAAGTTTCAGAGATAGATTAGAAAAGCGTATGTCTTACTTTGAAGATGTATGGTCTGATAATACTAAAATCAAAAGTATATATGCTGCTGATATAAGAGAAGAAGTTGAAAATATAAGAAAAGAAGCAGATATTAAATATGATAATCATATTTCGGAATTGAAAGAAAAAATGAAGTTAATAGAGCAGGATATATATGATTGGAAAAATGGTAATTTAAATACTTTGCTTTCGCAGTTAGATGAAGCTAGAAAAGGAATAGAAGAATTTATTAATACTTCAGAAGGTAAAAAGAATCAATTTATCATTGATATGATTAATGATATAGAAAAGAAAGAAAATGAAATCTATTCTCGTATAGATGAAAAAATTTCAGAAGCTGAAAATAAACTTTCTTCTGTAGATGAAAAATTAAATAATGCAATAGGAAATAGTTTAGAAGAAATACATAATAGAATAAATGAGTCAGTTGCAAAATATGATGAAGAAATAAAAAGAATCGAACATCATAGAGAAACTGAAACAGAAAATATAATATCTGACTTGGAGGATTTAGGCAATAGCATAAGAGAAGATTATGAAGAATATTCTATTATGATAGATAAGATATATGAAGATGCTGTGTCTGAATTAGAAATTCATCTTGGAAATATTAAAAAAGAGATAGAGAGAGCAAGAACTGAAGCTGAGGAAAAACATTTAAGCAATGAGAAAAATTATATAGATGACTATTTATTAAACTATTCAGAAAAAATTGAAGCCCATGTTAATGATAAGTTAAGTATTTTAACAGAAAGCAAAGCTCAATTAGATGATATGATAAAAGAGTCTTTCAATACTCTCAATACCAATTTGAATGATGCTATGAGCAGATTTAATGAGGAAGCTAATACTCAAATATATTCTGTTGTTAATAGATTAGAAAAAGAAGCATCAGAAAGATTGAATAATGATAATAAATATATATCTGAATTAGAAGAACAGTTGAGAGCTATAAGTGTTAAAGTAGATAATGAGCTATATAATATTTCTTCAAAATTAGATAATGAAATATCTGATATCAAAACAAAATATAAAGATTTGAGTGCTGATTTTGATGAGGCATTAGATATGATAAAGTCTTCTATACTTGATAGAGATGAACTTATGGAATTACATAATTCTGAAAAAGATATCTTATCCGAGCAAATAGAAACTTTGAAATCAGAATTTGATTCATTCAAAGATGAACTTTTAAAAGCAAATGAGGAAGATATACCTACTCTATTTGAAGAAGAAAAACAAAAGATAGAAAAAGCATTTGAAGATTTTACTTCTAATCTTTTGGATAGAATGAACAATTCTGAAAATGATATAAACTATGTTAAAGATGTTATATCTGAAAATAGAAATGTATTTTTAGAAAAGATTGAGAATATAAAAAGAGATATAGAATCTATAAAAGAAGATAATACTATAGCACAGTTAGCTTTAGATAAACAGTCATTGGAGGATTCTTTCAATGTTATTAAAGATGATTTTGCTAAATTATCTGATTTAGAAACTGCTTTGTATCAATTAAGAGATAATATTGAAGATATAGATTTAAATTTCAAAGATGATATAAAAACATTATCTGACAGATTTGAAGAATTTGAGCATAAAGCAGTAAGTGATGAAAGGTTTAATAATTTATCTTATAATATAGATGAAATTAGAGATAATTTGAAAAACTCTATAGATAAATCTTCTGAATTGGAGAATAAGTTTTCATCTATAAAAGAAAATCTTTTAAAAGCATTGAGCAAAAATGAGAATATAGAAAATTTATTTGCTGATGAAGTAAAAAAATTAGATTCTTTATTTAATAATATTAAAGTAGATAATGCTGAATTTAGAGACAGATTAGAGAAGCGTATAGATTATTTTGAAGACACTTGGTCTGATATCGGAAAAATTAGAAATCTATATGCAGCTGACTTAAGAGATGAATTGGAGAGCATAAGATCAGAAGCAGATATAAAATTAGAAAATTATGTTAATGATTTAAAATCTCAAATAGAGGCTGTTAATAATGATGCTTCTGCTTGGAGAGATGAATATATTAATGGCATAAAAGAAAAAATTGATGCTATAGATAAAGACATATCCAGCTGGAAAGATGGACAAATTAATGACCTATTAGAACAGTTGGAAAATGCTAAAGAAAGCATAAAAGATTATTTGAAATCTTCTGAAGGAAAAAAAGAAGAATTCCTTTCTGATATATTATCAAAAATAGAAGATAAAGAAAATGCTATTTATAACAGAATAGATGCCAAAATAGAAGATATTGAAAACAGATTATCTGCAGTTGATGGAAAAGTATCTAATGATATAGCTAGAGGGTTGGAAGAGGTTGAGAATATAGTAAATAAAGCTATAAATAAATATAATGAAGATATTAAGAATATTGAACATCATAGATCTGAAGAAGGCAGTAAATTATTGGGTGAGATACAATCAGGATATGATTATTATTCTAAACTTATAAATACTACATATAAAGATTCATTATCATCTTTGGCTGATTATACTAATAGAATAAAAGCTGATATAGAAAAAGCTAGAAAAGAATCTGAAAA
Organism: Brachyspira hampsonii; assembly: GCF_001746205.1. NCBI lineage: Bacteria > Pseudomonadati > Spirochaetota > Spirochaetia > Brachyspirales > Brachyspiraceae > Brachyspira > Brachyspira hampsonii. The sequence goes on along the minus strand of NZ_MDCO01000012.1, from coordinate 386,005 downwards.
TAAACATTTAAATAATGAAAAGAATTATATAGATGAGTATTTAAAAGAATATTCTGCTAAATTAGATGATAAAGTTAATGAAAAAATTAATATATTAAATGACAGTAAAAATAAATTAGATGATATGATAAAGGAGTCATTTAATACTCTAAATATTAATTTAAATGATGCTATATTAAAATTTAATGAGCATGCTGATTCTAAAATCAATAGTGCTCTTGAAAAAATAGAAAAAGATGCATCAGAAAGATTCTTCAGTTATAAAAATTATGTGTCTGAATTAGAAGAAAATTTAAGAGCTATTAGTGCTAAAATAGATAATGAGATATATAATGTATCTTCAAAATTTGATAATGATATATCTGATTTGAAAAACAAATATAAAGAATTAAATGCTGATTTTGAAGAATCATTAGATATAATAAAAAGCTCTATACTTGACAGAGATGAACTCATAGAATTACAAACTTCTGAAAAAGAACTTCTATCAGAAAGAATAGATGATCTTAAAAATGAGTTTAAAAGTTTCAAAGATGAGATATTGACTGCAAATAGAGATGATATACCTGCCCTATTTGATGAGGAAAAAGATAGAATAGAAAAAGCATTTGAAGATTTTACTAATGCTTTATTAGATAGGGTAAATGATTCTGAAAGAGATATTAATTATATAAAAGATATAATTTCTGAAGATAAAATTTCATTATTAGAAAAAATAGACAATTTGAAATCAGAAATTGAAGCTTTAAGAGAAGATGATACTATAACTCAATTAGCTTTAGATAAACAGGCTTTAGAAGTTTCTTTCAATTCTATAAAAAATGATTTCTCAAGACTAGAAGAGTTAGAAAATCATTTATATGAATTAAAAAATAATGTTAATAGTTTTGATTTAGATTTGAAAGATGAGGTTAAAAGTTTATCTGATAAATTTAATTCTTTTGAAAATAAGATCAAAGAAAATGATGATAATATAAGAGATATATCTTCTAATATAGATATTATAAGCGATAATATTGGAGATTTAAGTTCTGATATTAATGTAATTAGAGATGCTATAAATAATTCTATAAATAAATCATCAGAATTAGAGCATACTATATTAAAAGATAAAGAGGAATTAGAGAATAGATTATCTTCTATAAAAGAGAATTTGGCATTAATATCATCTAACAATAAAGTTTCAGATACTTTATTTAATGATGAGGTTAAAAAGTTAGAAAATTTATTTGATAATTTCAAAAATGACAGTATAGAGTTTAGAGACAGATTGGCTAAGCGTATAGAGTATTTTGAAGATACTTGGTCTGATAGTACAAGAATCAGAAGTTTGTATGCTGCTGAAATGAGAAATGAATTGGAAGAAGTTAAAAAAGAAACTGAATTGAAGTTTGAAAATTATCTTAATGATTTATCAAGCAGGATAGAAACTATTGATGAAAACATATCTGGTTGGAAAGATGGAAAAATTAATGAGCTTCTTTCAGAATTAGAATCAGCAAAAAATAATATAACAAATTATTTAGATTCAACAGAAAATAGAAAAGAGCAATTAATTTCTGATTTACTTTCTAAAATAGAAGAAAAAGAAAATGCTATCTATAACAGAATAGATTCTAAAATAGCTGATGTTGAAAATAAATTATCAGTTTTAGATCTTAAAGTTTCTGATGATGCATATAATAAGTTGGAAGAAGTAAAAGAAAAACTAGATAAAGCAATAATTAAATATAATGAAGATATACAAAATATTGAGCATTATAGAAATGAAGAGGGAAGCAAACTTTTAGAAGACATAAAATCAGGATATGATTACTATTCTAAATTGATAAACTCAGCTTATAAAGATTCTATATTTTCTTTGTCAGAATATACAAATAAAATAAAAGCTGAAATAGAAGATGCCAGAAAAGAAGTTGTACAAGATAATAATATAAATAAAAATTATATAGATGAGTATTTGAAAAATTATTCTGATAAATTGGAAAATCAAATTGCAGATAAAATAAATATATTAAATGAAAGCAAGAATCAATTAGATGATATGATTAGAGATTCGTTTGCTACATTAAACAGCAATTTTAATGATGCTATAGCTAAAATAAATGAAAATGCAGATAATAAAGTAAATTCAGTTATAAGAAAATTAGAATCAGATAAATTGCTTAATTATAATGAATATATTAAAGAATTAGAAAATCATTTAAGTTCAATAAACAGTAAAATAGATAATGAAATATATAATGTATCTTCTAAATTTGATAATGGTATATCAGAGCTTAGAAATAAATATGATGCTTTGAATATAGATTTTGAAGAGACATTAGATTTGATTAAGAGTTCTATTTTAGATAGAGATGAACTTACAGAGCTTCATAATTCAGAAAAAGAACTTCTAGAAAATAGAATAAATGAGCTTACAGAGCTTCATAATTCAGATAAAGAACTTCTAGAAAATAGAATAAATGAACTTGCAGAGTTTCATAATTCAGATAAAGAATTATTGGGAAGCGGAATACATGAAGTAAAAATAGAACTTGATAATTTTAAAAAGGAATTATTAGAAAGCAGATTATATGAACTTAAAAATGAATTTGATAATTTCAAAAAAGAAGTTTTAAATGCTAATAAAGATAGTATACCTGCTTTATTTGAACAGGAGAAACAAAGAATTGAGGAGGCATTTGAAGAGTTTACAAATAATCTATTAGATAGAGTTAATATTTCAGAAAGCGATATTAATTATATAAAAGATATTATTGCAGAAGATAAGCTTACTTTATTGGAACAAATAGATAATTTAAAAACTGATATAAATTCTTTAAAAGAAGATGATATATTGACCCAATTAACTTTAGAAAAAGAAGCATTGGAAGAATCATTTAATTCAATAAAAAATGATTTCTCAAAATTAGAAGATTTGGAGAAACATTTGTATGAATTAAGAGATAATATGAAAGATGATGCATCTAGTGTATATGATAAGTTTGAAAATATAGAAAAAGAATTAGCTTCAGGTTTGAATAATATTAATTCTGATATAGATAATATTAAGAATGATCTACTTAATTCTATAAACAAATCATCAGAATTAGAAAATACTATATTAAAAGATAAAGGAGAATTAGAAAATAAATTGTCTTCAATAAAAGATAATCTTCTTTCAATGACTGGAAGAAATGAAAGTATAGAAACATTGTTTAATGAGGAAGTTTCTAAATTGGAGAAATTATTTGATAAAGTACATAATGGAAATATAGAGTTCAGAGACAGATTAGAAAAGCGTATAACTTATTTTGAAGATACTTGGTCAGATAGTACAAAATTAAGAAGTTTGTATGCTTCTGAAATGAGAGATGAGTTAGAAGAAATAAAAAAAGAAACAGAAATCAAGTTTGAAAATTATCTTAATGATTTGAATAATAAAATAGATGCCATGAATGATGATATTTCTATTTGGAAAGAAAATAATATCAATGATTTATTGGCTCAATTAGAAACTGCTAAGGAAGATATATCTGCTTATTTGGATACTACAGAAGATAAAAAGAATGAACTTATCACTGAAGTTTTATCTAAAATTGAAGAAAGAGAAAATAATATTTATAGTAAATTAGATGAAAAAATAGCAGAAATAGAAAATAGACTATCAGAAACAAATTCTAAACTTAATGATGATATAGCGGTAAATTTAGATAATCTTCATAATATGATTAATGATGCTTTAGTTAAGTATAATGAAGAAATAGAAAATATTGAAAATTATAGAACTATAGAATCAGATAAATTATTAGAAGATTCTAAAAAACTTATTGAAGATATAAAATCTGGTTATAATCATTATTCTAATCTGATAAATGAAGTTTATAATAACTCTGTCAATTCTTTGAGAGATTATTCTGATTTAGTTAAAGAAGAGATGGAGAAATCAATAGAAGAGTCAAAATCTAAGCATTTGAATAATGAGAAAAACTATATTGATGATTATTTGAAAAACTATTCTGATAAATTAGATTCTAAGGTTTCAGAAAAAATTGATACTTTGAATGCTGCTAAAGATAATTTGGATAATATCATAAAAGATTCATTTAATAATTTAGAATTGAATATGCAGGAAGCTATATCTAAATTTGAAAAAGAATCTAATAATAAACTTTTAGAAGTCATTGAAAAATTGGAAAAAGATTCTAAAGCAGTTATATTTGATAAAGATGAATACAATGTTTATCTAAATGAACAGTTAAACTCTATATCTAAAAAGATAGAAGATGAGGTATCTAAAATCAATGAAAGAATGGATAGCAATTTGTCAAATATTACAGAAAAAATGGATTCTAATATAACTTCATTGAATGATACAGTTTATGGTGATATTAATTCTATAATTGAAAAATATGAATCTTTGAGTAAAGATTTTGATAGTTCATTAGAGGTATTAAAAGATTCAATATTAGATAGAAATGAATTGTTAGAAATGCAGTCTGCTGAAAAAGAGTTTTTAGTTTCAAAAGTAGATGAACTTAAAAAAGAATTTGAAAGTTTTAAAGAGGATATATTAAAAACTAATAAGGAATCTATACCTTCTCTATTTGATGAAGAGAAGAAAAAAATTGAAAATGCTTTTGAGGAATTCAGTGAGGCATTATTAGACAGAGTAAATAATTCAGAAAGCGATATTAATTATATTAAAGATATAATATATGAAGATAAGTCTTTCATCTTAGAGAAAATAGATAATTTGAAAAATGAATTGTACTCTCTAAGAGATGATGATACTATTAATAGATTAACTTTAGAAAAGAATGCTTTAGAAGAGTCATTTAATTCTATAAAGGATAGTTTCTCTAAATTAGAAGATCTTGAGAATAATTTATATCAATTAAGAGATGATATGGTAGATGTTGATATAAATTTAAAAGATGAAGTTAAAAGTTTAGTTTCAAAAGTAGAAGAACTCGACTCTAAAATCAGAGAAGATATTTCTAAAGATTTAGAAGATTATTCAAATGATTTAACTATTCTTAGCTCTAATGTAAACACATTGAATGATTATATAGAATCTATAAAATCAAATATTCATGACTCATTGAATAAATCTTCTGAGATAGAAAATACTATATTGAAAGATAAAGAAGAATTAGAAAGTAAGTTATCTTCAATAAAGGATAATATTATTTCAATATCTGGAAAAAATGATAATATAGAAACATTATTTAATGATGAAGTTCAAAAATTAGAAAGTCTTTTTGATAAAGTGAGAAATGATAATGTAGAGTTTAGAGAAAGACTTGAAAGACGAATAGAATATTTTGAAGATTCTTGGTCTGATAATTCTAGAATAAGAAGCTTGTTCTCTTCTGATATAAGAGATGAGATAGAAAATATTAAATCATATACAGAATTAAAATTTGAAAATTCTATCAATGAATTAAAAGATAAAATGGATTCTATGAATTCTGATTTAACTTCTTTCAGAGATGAATATTTGAATGAACTTAAATCAAGAATAGATTCTATGGATAGCGATATTATAAGCTGGAAAGATGGAAGAATCAATGAGCTATTGGCACAATTAGAAGAAGCTAAAAATAGTATTTCAAGTTATATCGATAATTCAGATGTTAAAGCTGAAAAAATATTATCTGATATTTTTTCAAAAATAGAAGAAAAAGAATCAAGCATATATAATAAGTTAGATGAAAAGATAAGAGATATAGAAAATAAATTATCTGATACAGATTCAAAACTTAATAATGAAATAAATACTAATTTTAATAATCTGTATAATATGCTTAATGAAGCTTCAGATAGATATAATGAAGAAATAAAAAATATAGAAAATTATAGAAAAGATGAAAAGAATAAATTGTCAGATGATTATCAAAAATTTATTGATGATATGAAATCAGGTTATGAGCATTATTCTAATTTGATAAATGATACTTATAATAATTCTTTGAATTCTTTGAAAGATTACTCTAAATTAGTAGAAGAAGAAATAGAAAGAGCCAGAGAAGAATCAGAATCTAAGCATTTAAATAATGAGAAAAACTATATAGATAAATATTTAAAAGAATATTCTGATAAATTGAATACTGAAATAGCAGAAAAAATGAATATCCTTACCGAAGCTAAAGAAGAATTAGATGATATGGTAAGAGAATCTTTTGATAATTTGGAAAGCAGTTTTAATGATGCTGTAATTAGATTTGAAGAAGAAACAAGCAATAAAGTTTTAGATGCTATTGACAAATTAGGTAAAGAAACAGAATCTGTACTATTCAAAAAATATATGTCAGTTTTAAATGAAAAGATTCATTCTGTAAATGAAAAATTAGATAATGAGACTTCTAATTTAAAAGAAAAATATGCAGATTTAAATTCTGATTTAAATAATGCAATTAATATTATGAAAAATTCTGTAATAGATAAAGATCAATTAATATCATTACATAATAATGAAAATAATACTATTATAGAGAAACTTGAAAAACTAAAAGATGATTTCCAAACTTTCAAAGAATCATCATTGAAATTTGACAATGAAAATGTTCCTGCTTTATTTGATGATAAGAAAAAAGAGATAGAGCATATATTTGAAGAGTTTACAAGTGTAGTCCTTGAAAGATTAAATATGACTGATGATGAGGTTAGCAAATTAAAAGATACTATTATTTCTGATAAGCTCAATTTATTAGAAAAAATGGATAATTTAGAAGTTGAGATAGAAACTGTTAAGAAGGATAATACAATAGAACAGTTAGCTTTAGAAAAGAAAGCTTTGGAAGATTCTTTTAATACTATAAAAGAAGATTTTGCTAAATTAGGAAATTTGGAAAGTAATTTATATCAATTAAAAGAGAATATGTCTGATGTTGATATACTATTAAAAGATGAGGTTAAGGCTTTATCAAACAGATTATCTGATTTTGAGGATAGAATAAAAGATGATATAGTAAGAGATTTAGATGAGTATTCTATAGAATTAAATAATCTCACATCTAATGTTGGTAAATTGAATGCAAGAATTGATGAGGTTAAAGAGCAGATAGAAGACAGCATTAATAAATCTTCTGAATTAGAAAATCTTCTTTCTAAGGAAAAAGAAGAATTGGATAATAAACTATCTTCTATTAGAGATGATTTAATTTCTAAATCTGAAAATAGCGATGTAATAGAGCAGACATTTATTAAAGAAAAAGAAGAATTAACTAATCTTTTCAATCAAATAAGAGAAGATAATAAAGACTTTAGATATAGATTAGAAAAGCGTATCAGCTATTTTGAGGATACTTGGTCAGACAGCGGTAAATTGAAAAATATCTTCTCAGCTGATATAAAAGAAGAATTGAATGACATTAGAAATGCCAATAATATGAAAATAGACAGTTCTATTAATTATTTAAAAGATAAAATAGAGTCTATAGATAATGATATATCTCATTGGAAAGAAAATGGTATTGAAGAATTAGTTAAACAGTTAAAAGAAGCTAGAGAAAGTATATCTAATTATTTAGATGATTCAGAGATAAAAGGAAAAGAAGTAGTATATAGTATTTTATTGAGCGGAAGAGAATATCTTGAAAAATATTTGAAAGAATATTATTCAGAATTAGAATCTAAATTATATGATAAAATGAACTTATCTAAAATAGATTTGGATAATATATTTAAATCTTCTTTTAAGAATTTAGAAACAAAATTTAATGAATCTATTACTAAAATTGAAGAATATTCAAATGATAAAATGTCAAAAACTTTAGAAGATATAGAGAAAAATAAATATGATTTAGATATTATGATAAACGATTCACTTAATATGTTAAATCAAAGCATCAATAATGCTGTATCTAAAATGATTGAGGATTCTGATGATAAGTTAAGAGATGTTATAGAAAGTTTGGAATCGCAGATAAATGATCTTATATCTAATAAGGAAGAAGAAATAGTTAATAAGATATCAGCTTATGAAACTGAACTTAAAGAGGATCAGGCTTCTTCATTAGAAGATATTAGAAATGAGTTATTAGAGCTTTATAATGAATTTAGAGATAATGTTAATTATGATGGTTTAAAAGAGATAGGAGGAAAATTAAATAATATAGAAAATTCATTATTAGTAGTTAATACTCAATTAGAAAATAAGGCAAAAGATATTTCTGATAGAATAGATTTAGAAAAAGAAGAATTATATACTTCTGTTAATAAATTGTCTTCAGAATTTGAGTATTTCAAATCTAGTATAGATGAGAGATTTAAAACTCAAGTAAGCGAATTTATATCTAATAATGAGCATATATTGTCTTTATTTAGAGAGTACAGTGAGAAAATTTCTTCAGTAACAGATATATTAGAAGATATAGAAAATGTTAAAGTATCTCTTATCGACGAGATAAATAAAGTTAAAGAAGAAATAGATAATAAGTATTCAACTCTTACTAGAGATTTTGATAAATCAATAGATGAGATAAAAGATGCAGTATTGGATAAAAATAATATACTTCAGTTCTATGTCAATGAAAAAGAATTATTATTGAAAGAAGTTGATGAATTAAAATCTTCTTTTGCTTCATTGAAAGATGACATATTGATCAGCACTGATGAAAGAGTTGAGGCTTTTATTGATTCAGAAAAATTGCGTATACAATCTGCAATAGATGATGTATTTGAAACTTTAAGTGCTAAAATCAGCAACAATGAAGATAGTATTTCCAGCTTAGAATCTTCTTTATTGGAATATAAATCTATTATATCAAATACTATAGATGAATTTAAATATGAAATTTCTTCTATAAAAGATAATCATAGTTATAATGATTTAATTGAGGAGAGAAATAGATTAGAAGAGTCCTTCAATTCTCTTAAAAATGATTTCTTAAAAATAGAGGATTTAGAAAAAGATTTATCTGTTATAAAAGATAAGGTAAAAGGTGTTGATACTAGTTTAAATGATGAAGTTATAAGACTTTCTGGTGAGTTGAGAGAGTTAAAAGAGAAATTATCAAATGAATATAATTCAGATATAACTCATGAAAATATTAATGATGTTTATGAAAACTTTAGATACCTTAATGAAAGTTTAGAATCATTTAAAGAAACAGTTATACCTCAATTATCTAACTTTAGTAAATTAGAAGATAAAATATTGGACAGCAAAGAGGAAATTTATAGAGATTTAAATGATATAATGGATTCTTTGCCTAAATCTTATGTTAGTGCGGAAGAGATATCTATATTAGAAGAAAAACTTGATAATATATTTAATAGCTTCAATGACAATATAGTATCTATTAAAAACGATTTATCTGATAATATAGAAAAAGATACTAAAGAGTTTAAAGATAGAATAGAAAAAAGAATAGAATTCTTTGAGGATGCATGGTCTAGTGAGGAGAAACTCGTAGAATTGTATGGAAATATAATATCTGATAATTTTGATGTATTAAAAGGAGGTTTGGAATCTCAATTTAATGACTCATTTGCAGAATTTAAAGATAAAATAGAAACTATGCAAAATGATTTGAATAGTTGGAAATCTTCCAGCCTTGATTCTATAACAAATACATTAGATAATGCTAAAGATATAACATCTGATAATACTGATTATTCTGAAATAAAATCTATGATAGAAATTCTTAAAGAGGATATATATAATAAACAATTAGAATTACAAAATAATCTTGATTCTAAATTAGAAGAAAGTATTTCAAAAATAGATTCATTTGATAATAGAATAAAAGACTTAGAGTATAATCAAGGATCTTTGACAGATGATTTAGCTAAATACAGAGAAAAATTATATTCTATATTAGATGATTATGATGATAAAGTAAAATCTAAAATTATTAATCTTCAAGATAGCTTAAAAACAGAAGAAAAAAATGCTTTAGATTATATAGAAAATAATATTAGTTCTATAAAAGATGATATTAGCAGTTCTAGTAAAGGTGTAGATATAAAAATAAAAGCTTTGGAATCTTATATAAGTAAGATAAATAATGAGCTTAATACCAATACTTTGAAACTTTCTAATGAATTGGCGAAAGATAAAAAAGAACTTCTTAATACAATAGATGAGCTTAGAAAAGAGGTTTATTCTAGAATAGCTGAGGAAGTATCAAGTAAAGATTCAGAGCTTTTGAATAGTTTTGAAGAGTTTAAAAATCAAATAATAAACTCAGTTCCTAATATGGATGAGCTTGCTGATCTTTTCGTATCTGAAAAAGAAGAGATAACCAATGAGTTTTATGAGTTAAGATATGAACTGCTTAATAATCAAGAAAATAATAGAAATTTTGCTAAAATGTTTGAGGAAGAAAAAGCAAAATTAATAGATGAACTTGACCATTTCAAATCAGCTGTAAGAGTTGAGTATATATCTGCAGAAGAGAGATTTGAAGAACTTAAAAAAGATTATTTGAACAACTTAAATAATCTTTTAGATGTGGAAAAGTCAGATTTGGAATCTTCATTTGAAGAGATAAGAAAAGAAATTAATAATATAAAAGATGTTTCTGTATCAAAAGAAGAAATAGAGAAGCTTATTAATAGTTATAAACAAGAAATAACATCTTCTATTGATAATAAAAAAGCAGAAATTTCTGAAAATGCAGAAGCTATAAAAGTAGATAGTTCTTATGTAGAAAAATTGATAGAGGAAGAAAGAACTAGAATAAATGAAACATTAGAATCATTCAGAAAGAATATAGAAGAAAACTACTCTACTGTTGAAGCTGTTGCTGAAGTTCTTTCTAAAGAACAGGATTCTGTTGAAGCTAAGCTTTTAAAGATGAAAGAAGATATACTTAGTGATATGCCTACTTTAGAGAATGTAAGCCAGATATTTGTAGAAGAAAAAGAGACTTTGAAAGATGAACTTAAAGAAGAATTTGTTTCTTTGAGAAATGAAATATTAGGTTCTGTTCCTAATAATAATGATTTGGCTAATATGGCTCAGCAATATGGAGCTAAGATTAGAGATGACTTCCAAATATTGGAGCAGGATTTTTCTGAAAGCATAAAAAGATATAAAGAAAATATATCTAATGAAATGCTTGGATTTAGAAATGAGTTTAATGAAAGAATAGCCAATATTAAAGATTTAGCAGAGGCTTTGCAAGATGAAAGAGATAGATTGATGGCTGAAATAGATGATATTAAACTCAAATATGAAAGCGGAACTATATATTCTGATGAAGCTTTAAATACCATAGAAGGCGACAGAGACAGACTTTTGAATGAGTTTATTAGTTTTAGAAGATCAATAATTGAACTTCTAAAAGAACAAGATGCAACTATGAATATGTTTAATCAGGAGAAAATTAATATCATTGACAGTATAGAAGCTTTGAAAAATAAAATTTCATTTGATACTATAAGCAGAGATGATGTTATTGCTATGATTGAAGATGAGAGAAAACAGGTTGCAGAAATGTTTGAAAGCATACAAAATGATTCTATGGATACTGATTTGAGATATCTTACAGATTCATTCAGAGATGATATTATAAAAGTATTTGAAGAATCTAATGATGAATTCAGAAAGCGTATAGAAGCTAGAATAGTTCATTTTGAAGATGCTTATGCTTCAGCTGATAGAATAAAAGATTTTTATAAGGATGCTATAATTTCTGAGGTAGATAGTTTAAGGAGTGATGCTGAAAAAATACTTATAGATTTAAATAACAAAGTAGAAAATACCAAAGATGAAATAGATCTATTGGAAAATGATAGATTAAAAGGTATAATCAGTAAAATAGATGAAGCAGAAAATGATATAAATTCTTTCATAAATACTATGAAAGCCAATATTAAAGAGCAGGAAAATGAGCTTAGAATGTTAAGCCAATCTCAGAAACATATATCTCAGGAAGTAGAAACTGTTCGCAGAGAGAGAGAAGTTCTTATGGATATGGTTAAAAATTCTGATATAAATATAAAAAATAAACTTGAAAGTTTAACAAGTGCTGTATCAGAAGCTGCAGATATTGCTTCATTAAAGATAGCTGAGAAAGAAGAAGCATTCAGCAATAAAGTAAAAGAAGTTGAAGAATATATTAATTCATTGTCTTATAAAATGACTGAGGAAAATAATAGTGATTTGGCTAAAGCGAGAGAAGATATTAATAATTTAGTTTCTTCTTTCAATGAATCTATAGTAAAAGAAACTAATGATTTGACACCTCATATAATGACTATAGTTCAGAATTTTATTAATAATGAGATGAAAAAATTTGAAAAATTCTCTGATGTAAGAAGTGCTATAGAAGGCATTGAAAATGATATTAATAACAAGATAACTGATGCTTTCAATAATATGAATAAAGAGCTTGAAGATAATATTATTGAATTTAGAAAGAAAATAGATACATATCAGGAAGAGTTTATCAGTGAATTAAAAATGTCTGTAAATATGGAAGGTGAAAAGGCAGTTGATGAAATTAGAACAATACATGATGATGAGGTTGCTAAATTAAAAGAGATGTATTTAACTACTGAAAAGTTCTATACTGACAGACAAGAGAAAAATCATGAGGATTTCTCAAAATTATTTGAAGAAGCGTATAAAGACTATAATGAAAAAATAGAATCTTTATATACTCAATTAGATGATACTAAACTTCAAATAACTAATTCTGTTGAAGATGTTGTTTCTGATTTGAAGCAGGCTTTAAGTATTAAAGATGAGTTTTTAACTTCTGTTGAAGATAATAAAGAAAAACTTGAAGCTGTTGAAGAGCAAATGAACAATTTACAAAATGAGTTTGCCCCTTCAGTAGAAAAATTAAAAATTATGATAGAAGAGAAAGCATTAGAATTGAAAGATAAAATCAATGAATATTCTCAGGATATAGAACTTCAAGGAGAGAAATTCAATTCCAGATTGGAAGAGTTATCTAATAATGCTAAATCTACTATAGAAAATAAAGTTACTGAATTTGATTCTATAATAGAGAATGTTTCTAGTAGAATGGATAGTTTATTAGAAGAAAAGAATTCAGAGTTTGATGCTTTGAAAGCACATTATGAAGGGCTTTCAGAGTCATTAACAGCATTAAGAGATTCTATATCAGAAGCAGTTAATGAAAGAATATCTGAAGCAAATAGTATCATAGAGGAAAATGTTCATTCTATAGAAGAGTCTGCTAATGAGAAATATGAAAAATATATAGCAAGACTAAATTCTAATTTAGAGCAGACATTATCGCTTTTGATGAATGATGCTAAGGAACATATACAGAAAGCAAAAGAAGAGATAATTAAAGCTCATACTAATAATTTAGATGAGTATGATCAAAGAATTACAAATATGAAAGATATTGTTTCTGCTTTAGAAGAAGATATAACTAAATATTCTTCTGAAATAGATGCAAGACTTGAAAGTATTAATTTAAGCTATGATGAAAAGACAAATATTATACTTAAAGATTTTGATAATAGAACTGATGATTTAAAATTAAAATTAAATGATGCAGTTGAATCTATTGACAAAATGCTTGATGTAAAAACAAATGATATTTCTTTAGAATATGAAGCTATGAAATCTAAAATAGATGGTATAGCTAAAGATATGGAAAAATATATGAATACTGTAAAAGTATTTAATAATGCTAAAGAAATGGCAGAGTCTATAAAAAATGATGTTTCTAAATTGAATGCTTTGGTTGAAGATACTAAAGCGGTAACCGTTGAAATGAACAAGACTATGTCTGAATTTGACAGCTTAAAGAAAATGCATCATGATATATTAGATTATGCTGAAAGTCTTAAAAAAGAAAAAGACAGCTTAAAGGATACTCAGGAAAAAGTAAATATGTTAATGGAAATGTCTGGTGAGATTCAAGACAGATTTGTTAATATAGCTGAAAATAATGCTATTATAGAGCAGACTGAGGAAGGAATACAGGTTGTTATAGATATAGCATCGCAAATAGAAAATAAACTTTCATTTATTAAAGATAAAGAAGAGTATGCTGATGATATATTACAGCAAATAAGAAAATCAGCGATAGAATCTAAAACTATTTTAGAAAGAATTGATAGCATAAAAGAGGCTATGGTAGAAGTTGAAGATACTAGAAAGAATTTCATGGATAAGATTTACTCTTTAGAAAGAGATATGGCTAAAATAGATAAGAATGATAAGAAAGTTCAGCTATTTATTTCTAAATTAGAAGAGCTTAATGTCATAATAGATGAAATACAAAATCAGAGAGAAAATCTTGTTCGTATGAAAAATCAGTATGATGATTATGATAATAATATCGTTAAGAATTTAAAGAGAGCTGAATATGTTGCTGGATATTTGAAAGATTTACTTGATAGTGCTGATAAATATATGTCTGATAAAGGTACTAAAACTTCTAAAAAAGGAACAACTAAAATAGATAGCAAGAAAGAAGAGTTTATAATTAGGATGTATAAAGAAGGTTGGAAACCAGATGAGATAGTTAAAAATAGTTCATATTCAAGAGATGAAGTTGAAAGAATTATAAAAGCATGGAAGGATAAGCAGTCAAGAGGATAATTTTTAAATAGTTTGATTATTATCTTTGTTAAATAGGGTCTGTAAGAATAACTTATAGACCCTTATTTTTGGTATTAACAGTAATGGCTATATTTTAATAATATGGTTTTATATTAGATTTCAAAAAATATATATCAGCATGTATAACTTATACATGTATATAGTTGTATTATTATGTAATATTTATAATTTTAATAATTGTTGATTTGATATGAAGCACAAAGTCGTATTAAAAATTAGTTCTTTTACCAATAGAATACTATTGCTGGATTGTATCATATATAAATAAAGTGCATTGTTCTGAGAACTATACGAAGTACAGATTCTCTAAAGAAAGACAGTATTTTTATATATTTTTTATATTACATTTAAAATAATAGTATTATATAAAAATATAAAATATTGTATTTAATCAAATGATATATATTTATATTTAATATTAGAAACATGAAATTGTAATAAATTTAAATTCCCCACCATTTTGAAGCATCTGACTGATATGCCCACTGATAAGAATTATCTGATGTAATCCAAATTTTTGCTAATTGATTTCCATTTTTGAATATATAAAGCCCGTTAATAGAGTATACGGCTTCGCTATCAAATGAGTCATCTGTGTTATTTGTAACATTAACTACAGTATTGAAATTAGTTTGATATCCAAAATATTGCACTTTCCAACCTGAACTAGGTGTTACTTTTCCAGTATTTGGATCCATTATACCAACACCTATCGCATTTGCTGTTAATGTTGTTCCAGTTCCTGTACCTTCTGGTCTCGGTATTACAGGAAGTACAGAATTAATTGTAGTTTCTATATATTTATTATCAACTAGATTGTTAGTACCATAAGCAGTAACTGATACATAATATAAAGTATTATTATTAAAAGTATAATTAGGAATTTCTATTATAAAATTTGTTCTGGTATGATTGCTGCTTGCTACAGTTGGAAGTGCCTGCTGTGCATTTTTTATAGCATCATTAGGCTGCACTAAATTTTCAGAAGTACTAGCATATATGTTAAAACCTGCAAAATCTGAAGCTATTATACCAGACCAAAAACTTATACTTACTTTATTATTACCTGGTATAGCATAAACATTATATGGAATATTATATTCATCAACTATGGTTATAAGTTCTTCATTACAAGAAAGAAATAAAAAAATAATTGGTATGATAAATATGATAATTTTTTTCATAATTAATAACTTAAGATATTAGCAGAAATTTGACGGCAATAATCAGCTATAATACTGCTAGTACCATTAACACTCCTTACATATATTTTACCATAATAGGCATTATTTCCTTCTGTTATTTTTATTAAATAAAGTCTGTTAGCTTTAACTTGTAAATCAATATTTCCATATCCATTTTCCGGAGGAACTACAACATCATCTAAAGAAGTACCTGATACCATCATCATACTTGTATTATTGACATTTTGAAAATATAATACTCCGTTATTATTTATTAATCTTGCTAAATCTCTTCCTTCTAAATTGATAGTTGTATCAGTATTTATAGTTTGATTTAGTGCATCTGGTCTTGGTGTTCCCATTTGTACAAAATTATCATAATAATAATAGCTTTCTAATTGAGGAGTTATCTGATATGCAGATACCCAAATATATATAGGTATACCATTATTTAAATCAGAATCTTTTAATGTAGATATATCCGAACTATTAGTAGAAAAATAAGCTCCTGTTTCAATAGTAAAGGAATACTTTTTAGTAACTGTAGATTTTGTTTCTAATAAAGTAGGCAATGCTTTTTGCTGATTATATAATCTGTATTTTCTAGGATATGTATTATCTCCAAAATATATGTTATATCCACTGAAAGATGGTTCATTATTTTGGGCTTCAAATTCTACTGTTATTTTCTGATTTCCTGGTATAACTTTTGTTATATAAGGCTGATTTAATTCAAGCGTTACACCTGTAACATCTGGAAGTCCGCAGGAAATTACTGATAATGATGATATTGCAATATATAAAAGCATTTTATTTACATTCATAAATTTATTATAAACTAAAAGAGCAATTATATCAATAGTCATTTATTTGTGCTTCCAAAACCGCCTTCTCCTCTTTCTGTATCAGATAATGAATCAACTTCTTCAAAAGATATCTTTTCAACTTTAGCAAAAACCATTTGAGCTATTCTATCTCCATTATTTATAGTAAATGGTATATCAGTTAAAGATGCTAATATTATTTTCAGCTCTCCCCTATAATCACTGTCTATTGTAGCAGGAGAGTTTAAACAAAAAATACCATTTTTTAATGCTAAAGAGCTTCGGCTTCTAACTTGGGCTTCATAGCCTTCAGGTATTTCTATAAAAAGTCCTGTTGGTATTAACACTATATCATTTTTATTTAAAGTAATAGGATTCTCTATATTAGCATGTAAATCAAGTCCCGAGGAACCAGATGTTTGATATTTAGGCAAAGGATTTTTAGATTTATTAATAATTTTTATTTTGAGCATTATTCCTCCAATATTTTTATCTGAATAAAAAAGCTAGTATCATTATAATGATTAATGCAGTAATACCTTGTACAAAAGTAGCTAAAGTTCTAGCTTTATATGCATCTTTTATTTTTAAACCAGATAATTCTACTACTATCCAAAAATAGCTGTCATTTGCATGGGATGCTATCATAGAGCCTGCTCCTATAGCCATCAATACTAAAATTTGTGATATAGGCGTATTAAATCCCAATGTTCCAAGAAGAGGAGCAAAAAGTGTAGCTACAGTAACAACTGCTATTGTAGATGAGCCTAATATTATTTTTAAAGCTGATGCCATAATAAAAGGCAGTATTAACCCCATATTTAATTCTCCGAATATATGTCCCAATTCAGGTATAATTTTTGCCAATTCAGTAGATTTTAATACTTCTGCAAAAGCACCGCTTGCACCAACTATAGCCAATATACTTCCGGAAGCTCTTATACCATCACCTATCCACATAGATATTTCTTCTTTATTAAATTTATGGGTTAGCAATAGGGCAAATAAAAAACCTATAAATAATGCCATAGACGGCTCACCCAAAAATATAAATATGTTTCTTAATATTCCGCTTCCAAATCTAAAAGAATCAAATCTAACAATACTTCCAATTGCCATCAATATTATCGGTACTACTATAGGTGCTAGTGATTTCCAAGCAGAAGGAAGTCCTCCGATATCGCTTATTAAAGTTTCATAAGTTGGAGATTTATCAGGGTAATTTGGTTTTTTTATATATTTTGAAATAAATATTCCATATATTGCTCCAACTAAAGAGGTTGGAATGGCAACTATTAAGCCTATAATTATTATAGTTAATAAATGTGCTTCAAGTCCGAATAGATTAACAACTGCAGCCGGACCTGGAGTTGGAGGAATTAAGGCATGAGAGGCATAAAGTCCTGTAGACAATGCAACTGATAATGCAACAGGAGATGCTCCGCTTTTCTTGGCAACAGCTTTTCTTAAAGGTGTAAGTATTAAATATCCCGAATCACAAAATACAGGTATTGATACTATAAAACCTAATATGTTCATAGCTAAAGCCGGATGGGATTTACCTACTATTCTTAACACTATCTCACCCAATTTTAAAGCAGCACCGGACATTTCTAATATATTACCTATAACACTTCCTAAAACGATTATTATACCAACACTTGCCAAAGCATTGCCAAAACCTTTTCCAATTAAAGCAGATATTTCTGTTATATAGTTTGTATCATTATTAGATGGAACATGAAGTGTGAAAGCTAGAAATATTGCTACTAACAGCATAGCTATGAATGGATGAACTTTAAACTTGATTGTTAAAATCATAACTACAATAATAGATATTGCCAACATAGCTATTACAAAATAACTAATCATTAAATATCCTTATGTTTTATTTTTATATTGAAAATACACAAAATATTAGTCATCTTCTGGAACTTCAGCGTGAATATATCCTTCTTCAAAGAAATTTATTAATTCTTTTTCAGCTTGTTTAGCTATTTCTTCCATTCCTTCATCATATTCTATTTCTAATATTAGATTGGCTCCTTGAAATGCTCCAAGCCCCATAATATTAAATACACTTTTTGCATCTGCTCTTACACCATTATAAAGTAAAAATATTCCTATATTAGAATATTCATTCTTACTTGATATTTGAGACAGAACTCCTGCCGGCCTTAGATGCATTCCATTTTTACTTTTGATTGTTACTACATTTGTTAATGTCATTAGATATCCTGAGATTTTATTATATTTTTATTATAGTATATTTATTTATATTTTTCAAGGTTATTTTATTTACAATTCCCCGCCCATTAGATTTTATAACTTTGTTTTGATATTGTAATCAAAATTATATTTACAGCTTAATTACAAATTATTAGCTACCCACCCTAGCTTTGATTATATTAATAATCTCATTAACGCACGGTTAACGAATTATTTTATTTTACTAAATTTGAATTATAAATTAACTTTATTTTTTAGCTTTATTCTGTGTGCGTTAAATAAAATAATAAAATTAACAGTCATTTTTGTATGCTTTAAATGCGATATATGTAGTAAAAATTATTTATTAATATTTAATATTAGTAAAACCTTTTTTTATATAGAATTCATGTTATAATAGTTTGACTTTTTTATTTTTTGTTGAGGATAGATTAATGGCTAACAATTCTATAGAAATAAGAGGAGCTAAGGAGCATAACCTTAAAAATATATCGCTTTCAATACCGCATAAAACACTCACCACTTTAACAGGAGTATCAGGAAGCGGAAAAAGTTCTCTGGCATTCGACACTATTTTTAAAGAGGGACAAAGAAGATATTTAGAATCATTATCAGCCTATGCAAGACAGTTTTTAGGCGTTATGGCTAAGGCAGATGTTGAACATATAGAAGGACTATCTCCTACTATTTCTATAGACCAAAAAAGCGTTAATAAAAATCCCCGCTCTACTGTAGGCACTGTTACAGAGATTTATGATTTTTTTAGACTTATTTTTGCAAGGCTTGGTGTTCCTTACTGCTCTAAATGTGGACATAAAATTTCTAAACAAAGCGAAGATCAAATAGCTCATAGTGTGTTAAGAGAGTTTGCAGAAAAAAGAATTTTAGTTCTAGCTCCTATTGTAAGAGATAGAAAGGGAGAGTATAGAAAGGAAATTGAAGAAGTTAAACTTGCAGGATATCCTAGAATAAGAATTGATAATATAGTTTATAAATTCGATGAAGATGAAATACCAGAACTTAAAAGATATGAGAAGCATACTTTAGAAATAGTTATCGATAGGATAAAAGTTGAAGATAAATACTTGTCAAGAATTACTGATGATATTGAGAGGGCTATAAGAATAACAAAAGGACTTGTAGCATTTTATGAAGAGCATGAAAAAAGTAATGAGGCAATTGAAGTTAATAATGATATAGAAATACCTGAAACAAATGAAGTTGATACAAAAGCTAAAAAGAAAAAAATAAAAATGAGTAAGCAGTTTGAAATAGATAAATATTATAAACTCTATACTACAGAAAGATCCTGTGCTAACTGCGGACACTCTATTGCAGATATTGAGCCTAATTTATTTTCATTTAATAACCCTATGGGTGCATGTACTGTTTGCGGAGGGCTTGGAGTTGAACATGTGTTTACAGAAAAGCATATTGTAAGAGATGAGAATTTAAATATTTATGATGGAGCTTTATCATGTTTTGTAGATGATCATATTGGTTTTGACATGGAATATGGTATTGATGAATTAGAAGTTATTGCTAAAACTTATAAAATAGATTTAAAAAAGCCTTGGAAAGATTTAACTAAAACAGAAAAAAAATATTTGCTTTACGGTACTGATAAAGAAGTTAAATGGAGAAAAAGATTTTGGTATCATAGTAAACTTGTAGAAGAGAGAGTGCCGGGCATTTTGGACAGACTAAAATACGATTATGAAACTTATAAAAATAGTTATTAT
Source organism: Brachyspira hampsonii (assembly GCF_001746205.1). Taxonomy (NCBI): domain Bacteria; kingdom Pseudomonadati; phylum Spirochaetota; class Spirochaetia; order Brachyspirales; family Brachyspiraceae; genus Brachyspira; species Brachyspira hampsonii. The sequence goes on along the minus strand of NZ_MDCO01000012.1, from coordinate 365,478 downwards.
GCTAATTTTATGGACGAAGTTGAATGTCCTAAATGCAATGGTAAAAGAATCAATGAAGATGCATTGTCAGTTAAATTTAATGGTAAGACTATAGCCGATTTTTCTTCAATGACTATAGAAGATTTATACGATTATTTTACTAAATTAAAATTGAAACCTAATGAAGAGATAATCGGTGCTCCTATAGTAAAAGAGATTATTTACAGATTAACATTTCTGGTAAAAGTAGGATTAACATATTTAACAGTAGAGCGTTCCTCCCCTACTCTTTCAGGCGGAGAATCTCAAAGAATAAGGCTAGCATCTCAAATAGGAAGCGGACTTGAAGGTGTATTATATGTACTTGATGAGCCTTCAATAGGACTTCATCAGTCTGACAATAAAAAATTAATAGAATCATTAAAAACATTAAGAGATAAAAATAATACTGTTATAGTTGTAGAGCATGATAAAGAAACTATGGAGGAGTCTGACTTTTTAATTGATATAGGTCCTAATGCTGGAGTTAATGGCGGAGAGGTTGTAGGCATTGGAGATTATGAAGAGTTTTTAAAGTCTGACAGATCCTACACTGCAAAATATTTACGCGGCGATGATGATATAGAAATACCAAAAATAAGAAGAGATGGAAACGGAAAATTTTTAAAAGTAATAGGAGCTAATCAATTTAATCTAAAAAATATAGATGTAGAGTTTCCTTTGGGATTATTTATCGTAGTTACAGGACTTTCTGGAAGCGGTAAATCTACTTTAGTTGAAAATATTTTAATGCGTGCTTTGCATAATCATTTTTATGGAAAGACTTTAACAGCAGGCAGTCATGAAAAAATAGAAGGACTTGAAAATATTGATAAGGTTATAGAAGTTGATCAGTCTCCTATAGGAAGAACTCCAAGAAGCAACCCTGCAACTTATACAAAAGTTTTATCTCCTATAAGGGATTTATTTGCTGCTACTAAACTTGCAAAAATGAGAGGATATGATAAAGGCAGATTCTCATTTAATGTGAAAACAGGAAGATGTCCTACTTGTGAGGGTGCTGGAGTTATAGAGTTAGAAATGCAGTTTTTATCTAATGTATTAGTGCCTTGTGAGGAATGCGGCGGCAAAAGATTTAATGCAGAAACTTTGGATGTTAAATACAAGGATAAAACTATTTATGATGTTCTTGAGATGAGTGTTTCAGAAGCTATTCATTTTTTTGACGGCATAACTTCAATAACAAGAATATTAAAAATAATGGAAGATATAGGACTTGGTTATATAAAATTGGGACAGCCTTCTACTACTTTGTCTGGAGGAGAGGCTCAGAGAATAAAACTAGCAAGCGAACTTCATAAAATATCTACAGGAAATACTTTATATATATTAGATGAACCTACTACAGGACTTCATTTTGAGGATATAAAAAAATTATTAAAAGCATTAGACGGACTTGTTGAAAAGGGAAATACTGTTTTAGTTGTAGAGCATAATTTGGACGTTATTAAATGTGCTGATTATATTATAGATATGGGACCTTTAAGCGGAGATAAAGGAGGCAGAGTTGTTGCTAAAGGAAAGCCAGAAGATATTATAAAAGTAAAAGAATCTCTAACTGCAAAAGAACTTAAGGAAATATTAAAGCCTTCAAAAAAGAAAAAAGAAATTATAAAAACAGAAGAAACAAAAAAAGAAGAAAATACTTCTCTTATTATAAAAGGTGCTAATAAACATAATCTTAAAAATATCAGCTTAACATTACCAAAAAATAAAATTAATGTTATAACAGGAGTATCTGGAAGCGGAAAAACCTCTCTTGCATTTGACACTATATTTAAAGAAGGTCAGAGAAGATTTGTTGAATCACTTTCTACTTATGCAAGGAGATTTTTAGGAAGATTTGAAGATGCTAATGTTGAAAAAATAGAAGGACTTGCACCTTCCATAGCAATAGATCAAAAAAATGTCAGCAGAAATCCACGCTCTACTGTTGCCACTGTTACAGAGATTTATGACTATTTCAGACTAATTTTTGCAAGAGTCTCAAAGCCTCATTGTCCGCATTGCAATGATAAAGATACTCTAAAAGCTGAAACTCCTTCTATACTTGCAACTGAAATAGTTGATACTATGGACTTACATAAACTTATTATAATCTCTCCTTTATATCATAGTTCATTTAATCATAGATTTACTTTTGATGATAAAGATGCAACAGATATTAAAAAGATTATAGAAAAAACAAGAGAAGCTGGATATGTGAGAATGCAGATTAATAATAATGATTATGTTATAGATGATATTACGGAAGAAGAAATTGATTCTTTATCAAAAGAAGAGATATATTCTGTAGGTATAGTTATTGACAGAATAGTTGTTGGAAAGGATAAAAGAGCTAGAATTGCTGATGCTATTGAAAGGGCTATGGATTTGTCAAATGGAGTGGTGCATATAAAGGCCTCACATGGCATAATTATAAAAGAAAGTTTCCATACAAAGTTTCCAGCATGTCTTCTGCATGGTATATTATTTGATTTTGAAGTTACTCCAAGGCATTTTTCATTTAATTCGCATTGGGGATACTGTGAAGAGTGCAAAGGACTTGGAAGTAAGCCTACATTCAGTATAGATTTGGCAATAAAAGACAGTACAAAGCCTTTATTTGATGGGGCATTAGATACTTCTCTTCATAATATGTTTTCTACTCATGGCAAGCATTATACAGATTCATTATTCAGATTATTAAAAAGAAACGGTATAACAAAAAAAGATTTATATCAAACTCCTTTTAATGAACTTGATAAAAAAGTTATAGATACAGTATTCTTCGGGGGGGATTATGCTATAGGAAATGTTATCACTTCTTGGCATTCTAATAATGATGTTACAAGCGAAGATTATTCAGAGTGGAAAGATAAATCGCTTGGCAAATTTTTTGTTGATGAGGAATGCAGTTCTTGTCATGGAGAAAGATTAAACGAAGTAATGAGAGCATATACAATACAGGATAAAAATATAAGCCAAGTATGTGCTATGACAGTTGAAGGTGCAATTAATTTCTTTGATGAACTTCCTAAACTTTTAACAGATAGAGAAAATACAATATCAAAAGAAGCTGTAAAAGAAATAAATACAAGGCTTAGCTTTTTAGATAAAGTAGGATTAAATTATTTATCATTAGGCAGAAAATATGCTACACTTTCAGGAGGAGAGGCACAGAGAATAAGGCTTGCAAGTCAGTTGGGTTCTAAACTTACAGGAGTGCTTTATGTATTAGATGAGCCAACTGTAGGGCTTCACCCAAGAGATACAAGTCATTTGCTTGATACATTAAAAGAATTAAGAGATTTAAAAAATACTCTTGTAATAGTAGAGCATGACAGAGATACTATGAAGTCTGCAGACAATATTATAGATATGGGACCTTTTGCTGGTGCTTTTGGAGGCGAAGTAGTTTTTGAAGGTAAATATGATGATATATTAGACTCTAATAATTCACTTACAGGAGATTATTTAAGCGAGAGAAAAAAAGTATTCGAGAAAACTGCTGTAAGAAATGAAGAGACTGAATGCATAAAATTAAAAAATGTTTCCACAAACAATTTAAAAAATATTAGTGTTGATATACCTTTAAAAAAAATAGTTGTTGTTACAGGAGTATCTGGAAGCGGTAAATCATCTTTAATAATAGATACACTCTACCCTGCTCTAAAAAAACGCAGACTCAATCAATACTCTAAATTTGAAAGTGCTGAAATACCTAGCATTGTTTCAGACACTATATTAGTTGACCAAATTTCAATAGTGGGTTCCATCAGAAGTACATTAGTAAGCTATAGTAAAGTGTTTGATAAAATTAGAAATATATTTGCAAAAACTCCTGCAGCAAAAGCGAAAGCATTCGCAGCTGGCAGATTCTCATATAACGGAAAAGAAGGAAGATGCAATATATGCGAAGGTAAAGGCATAAGAAAAATAGCTATGCACTTCTTATCTGACATGGAAATAGTTTGTGAGGCTTGCGGAGGTAAAAGATACAATGATGAAACTTTATCTGTAAGATTCAAATCTCTAAACATAGCCGAAGTATTAGAACTTACAGTTGATGAGGCAATAGAGTTTTTTGACTTTGACAAATCAATAACTAAAACTTTATCAATAATGAGTGAGGTTGGGCTTGGTTATATAAAACTCTCTCAAAGGCTTGATACTTTCTCAGGCGGAGAGTTGCAGCGTTTGAAACTTGCAACAGAGTTAGCAAAAAAACAAGGTGATGAGCATATAGTTTATATTTTGGACGAACCTACTACAGGACTTCATTTTGATGATGTTAATAAGCTTCTTATAGCTTTAAACAAATTGGTAGAAAAAGGACATAGTGTCATCATAATAGAACATAATCCTGATGTTATTAAAGCTGCTGATTATATAATAGATTTAGGATTAGAAGGTGGAATTAACGGTGGGGAGATAATTGCTAAAGGTACTGTTGAAGAGATTTTAGAAATGAAAAAAGGCTATACTTGGAAGTACATTTGATTAATAAATTTAAAGTTATTATAATATTTGTACAATAAGTATTTTTTAAGAAGTTATTTTATGAAAAAAATTTTATTATTTACATTATTACTTATATTATCTTCATGCAGTAATAATGATATAACAGATCCATATTCTAAAAATGGTATAAGTAAATTAGGAGCATCTCCAGATGAAAGATTTATGGGTAATTATTCAAGAATTGCTTACTATTCGGACAGTGGAAGATGGTATAAGTATATAAGCTATTCATTTACAAATCAAAATAAATATGTTTATTATTCCGTAGAAACATATTACGGATACAGAGAAGAACCTATTATCTTGGCATATGAATGGAAAAAAGAAGGAGAAATATATTATTCAAGATTATGGGATAATCGGTATGATGATTGGGAAGTTTTTAATTTAGAGTACGTAGATACAGAAACTATAATAATAAATGATAAAGAATATACAAAATAATATCATAGATTTTACAAATAAAAAGCATTAAAGTAAATATTGAAAATTCTAAAGAAATAAATTCTTTGAGATTATATAAAAATAAAGAGGATAGTTAAACTAATAACTACCCTCTTATAAATTTTATAAATAAATATTTTTATTATTCAAATATTGTTTTGTACTCGTCTTTTAAATAAGGTTTGATTTCTTCTGTTGATATTAATACTTTAGTTTCCCCTATAGCATAAGGTCCTATTTCATATATTCCCCAAGTGAATACTAAACCGTTTGATGTAATATAAAAATTATTATTTTCTAATGAAAGTTCATTCAAATCAAAATAAGATCTCTCATCTCTTCCTTCTATTTTTAAGAGTTTATCTTTTATTAGATTAAGTAAGTCTTCATTTTTTAAGTCAGATATTAAATCTTCTATTTTTAATTTATTTCCATTTTCTAATGAATAAACACTGTATATTGTAGCGTAGTTTCCATGTGCTCCTCCTGTATATTCATATAAAAATCTACTTATTGAAATGAATTTTTCACTTAAATAATTTATGCCATATTTACTAGAATCCTCTGATGTGTTTGCTATATAATCTGAGTTTAGCCATTCATCATAAGAAGCATTCATTTTATTGCTTATTACATTTTCTTTTTCTAATAAAGCTCCTAAATCATTAAAAGAAGCAGTATCAGTTATACCAAACTCTTTATTTATATCTAAATTTATTTTGTTTATAATTTCAGAGTTTTTTTCATTGTTTAATATAAATATGGAGTTTTTGTATTCAAATATATTATCACTGTTAGGAGAAACATTTGTATATGAATATTCAATTATTCTTGCTCCTGTAATAGGGCTTTTTACTGATTTGAAAGTTATTTCTTTATTATCTATTTTTGCATTAAACGGATACAATACACTTGGAAGATTTCCTTCTAAAGTATTATTATCATAAGAAACAGCTGATATGCTTCCTTCATCAAGCTCCCCTATTCTTTCTACATTAAATGTTACTGAGTTTTGATTGGAATCTGTATAAACAATAGTACCTAAATTATTTGTATTATATGTCAAAGCAGAACTTATATACTCTCCTTCATCTGACATTAAATATACTGCTTCATAATCGTATAATTTTTCATTCTCAGACAAAGGTATATTAATATCTGCTTTTATATTATTTGAATTACGGCATGAAGCTAATACCAATAAACTGCAAATTATAATTTTTAAATTTGTTTTCATTTTTTATCCTTTTTTAAATTAATACTTTAAAAAACAATGAATTTATTTAATGTGTAAAATATTTAATAATTAGTTGATATATAAAAATAAACCTATGCTGCGATTTTGTATTGCGACATAGGTTGGAATTTATTTGTTATTATATTATTATTCGAGTATATGTATTCTTTACATATTATTCTGTTCTATATTAAATTTATTTCTAAAGTTATCACGCCATTTTTTTATAGGTATCCACCATGCTATTTTATCTAATTTATTGACAATATTAATAGTTATTTTTATTCCAAAAAAATATAAATATATATATTTTTTATCGTTATATATTCCAAATAATCTTATCCAATTAATATTAGATTGAGTTTTTTCCAATATTTTATCCATATCCGAATAAATACCATTACTAATTTTATCCATATCCGAATAAATACCATTACTAATTTTAATGGCAACCAATGCAGAGCTAGAATGGATCAATTAGGATTTGTTTTGGGTAACGGTACTATTAAAGGTACTTTCGGTTTTAGATCTCAGGCAGCTTCAACTCTTTTGGGTAACATACTTACAACAGGTGCTGCAGATAATGTAGATCTAACAGCTACTATTTCTGCTGGTATAGGCTACACTTCTGAGCCTTTTGGTATAGGTCTTGGTTATAACTTTACTTATGTAAATCAAAGATTAGGTGTTCATACTCCTGTACTTATGATTAATGCTTTAAACAACAATTTAAGAATAGCTATTCCTATACAAATAGCTTCTTCTCAAAATCCTGATAATGAGGCAGTTAGCACTAAAAAAGATTATTTAGGTATAAGTACTGATGTTCAAATAAGATACTATACAGGCATAGATGCTTTCAATGCCATAAGAGTATACTTCAGATATGGACAAAATGGATATAAAAATTCTGCTACTGATGTTGATTATCTTTCTCAGTCACTTGGTTTTGAAACTAGATTCTATTTCCTAAATACTCCTGTTGGAAATGTAACTGTTAATCCTTATTTGAAAGTTGCATTTGATACAGCTTTAGTTGGTGATGGTTTTAAAGTAAGAGCTGGAGATAGTCGTATAGGTTGGGCTAGAGGTAATAATCAGACAGAATGGGATCAAATTCCTTATGAGGTAACTGTTGCTGCTGTATTAGGCATCACTGCTAACAGCGATATAGTTTCTCTTTATGTTGAGCCTTCTTTAGGTTATACAGCTGCTGGAAGCGGAAAAGTAAAAGGTAGTATCATTGATCCTACTGTAGCTCATAAATTATACTGGGGAGCTTATACAGAGCTTTATATCAGACCTACTCAAGACTTAGAATGGTACTTTGAGATGGATGTTAATAACAGCGGAACAAAACAAGGTTATACAACAGCTAGTGGTTTTGTAGGAAGCGGTATTCCTGTATACTTTGAAACTACTACAGGTATAACTTGGTATTTACCTGCTCTTAATTAATTGGAAATTAACTAGAAAATAGAAAATATTGTTAATGCTGTTTTAAATGATGTTGGTTTTGAATCTGTGAGTAATCTTGAAATTATTAATCCTTATAACTTAGCAGAAAATGAGAATTTAAAAGAGTCTATTCTCGATGTTAAAGCAAAAACTAAAGATGGTAAAAAAATACTTGTTGAAATACAGTTAATTGGAAATAATAATTTTATAAAAAGAATATTATACTACATAGCTAAAAATATAACTTCTGAGTTAAAAGAAAGTGATTTATATATTAATATAAGTCAAATGATTAGTATTAGTTTTATCAATTTTAATTTAGATATAGGAAGCAAAACTGATATAAAAAGGGAGCATAAATGTTTTATGTATTTATATATAAAAAACTTGCTCGCTTTTATCATCTAGTAAATAAATTTACTAGATGCTCACAAGTTTTTTATTTTTTGGGAGATGTTAATAACCCTAGTCTTAGACTTGGTGATTTTCAGATACATTTTGTAGAGATTAAAAGATTTGCAGAAATATTAAAAAATGCTAGCATAGATGAATATAATAGAAATAAACTTTTATCTTGGATTGATTTTTTCTATTTTGTGAGATATTTATTCTCATCGCCAGACAGTAATTTAATACTGCTCGACTTTATTAACTCTTCTAATAAAAGAAAAACCTATAATATAAGAAGTACAAAAAATATACAATATCTTTATTAAAATAGATTAATTATGAATGAATATGCTAAAAGAGAAGCTGGCTATACGGTAATCAAATAATGCTTTAAGAAGAAAGAAGATTAGGAATAAAAGAAGGTATAGAACAAGGAGAAAAAAATAAAGCAATATCTATGGCTCTTAAACAAATGCAGAAATAAATTCACTTGACAGATTTTCATTTAAATAATATAGTATTAAATTATAATTTAATTTTTAAAGGAAACATTATGCCTACCTATGAATATAAATGTGAAAAATGCGGACATGAATTTGAAGAATTTCAATCCATAACTGCTGAAGCTAAAGCCGTATGTCCTGAATGCGGAAGTGAAGCTAAAAGAATGATATCTTTAAATAGCGGTATCATTTTTAAAGGAAAAGGCTTTTATGTTAATGATTATAAAAATAAAAGCGGTTCTAGTTCATCAAGCAGTAATTCCGACAGCTCCCCTACTAAAAGCTGCTGAGGAGTTAAATAATTGCTTATAGGTTATAAGCACAAAATACATTTTATGATACAATGAATTAAAAAAAATAATTAGCTGATAGCTTATTAAAAATAATGTTATCAGCTATTATTATTTTAATAATATTAAAAAAGGTTATTAATTATTATAATATGGCTAAAAAAATATCTATAATGAATGTTTCAGAAGATGAATTATCTAAATTCTGTATAGAAAATAATTTCCCTAAATTTCATGCATCTCAAATACTTAATTGGATATATAAAAAATATGCTGTAAGTTTTGATGATATGAGCAATATACCTAAGAATTTAAGAAATTTATTAGATGAATATTATTTTATTCATAATTCAAAAATAGAAACTATATCAGAAGATGAATATGGAACACAAAAATTACTTATTTCTCTATACGATAAGAAAAAAATAGAATCGGTGATATTGAATAAAAAAGACAGAGTAACTTTCTGCTTATCATCTCAGGTAGGATGCGGATATGGATGTGCTTTCTGTGCTACGGGAAATATGGGACTTTCAAGAAATCTTACCGCTGATGAGATACTTGCCGAATTTTTACTTATGAGGGCTGTAACTAAAAAGGTAAATTCTATAGTATTTATGGGTATGGGAGAGCCTTTAGCAAATACAAAAAACCTTTTTAAAGCAATAGATACCATAAATTCATTTAAAGGATTTAATTTAGGAATAAGACATATTACAATATCAACTTCAGGAGAAGTTGCCGGTATAAAGCAGTTAATAGAAAGAGATTTAGACTGCAGATTAGCTGTTTCTTTGCATTCATTAAAAAATGATGTCAGAGATAAGATTATGCCTATTAATAAAAGATATCCTATAGAAAATCTTATGGCGATACTTAAAAGATACAGCAGAAATGGTAAAAGAATGATTACTTTTGAATGGGTTCTTATAAAAGATATTAATGATTCAGTTAATGATGCATACAGACTTGTAAATTTAAAAAAAGAATTTCCTTTCAAAGTTAATGTTATCCCTATGAATCCTGTGGAACATGCCACTGAATTACAAAGACCGAATAAAGATATTATATTAAGATTTAAATCAATACTAAAAGACAATGGAATAGAAGTTGTTGAAAGATTTAAACAAGGTCAGGAAATATTAGCGGGATGCGGACAATTAGCTGTAAAGAACATGTAAATTGATATAGTATTTATTATTTATTTAAATGATAGTATAATAAAACTTATTTCTAGCAAATTAAAGAGTAATAATTTATGGAAAAATTTAATAGTTCTCTATTCAGTAAAAAATATGAAGGATACAATTTAGAAAAAGAAATATGCATCATCAATAGAGGAATAATAGAAAATGATATATATGCATTGGACTTCTTAAGAGAAGCTAATTATACTTATAATAGAGATAAAGAATATTTTTATTCATTATATAAAAAATTAGAAAGCAGCAATAATTGCGGAATATACCTAATATTAACAGCAATCTTATTAAAAAATGAAGATAAAATCGCTAATTTACAAATAGCTGATAAAAAAATAGATTTGCTAATGCATAAAATGTATGACTCATATTATGTTAAATATAATATTGTAGAACATATAGGAACTCCTAACAGCATTACAGTGATAAGTGATGATATAATATATGAAGATGACAAAAGATATGATCTAATAAAAAAATTCCATGTAAAAAAATCAGCATTTGGTTATTTCAGTGCTTTAAAACCTTATGCCCCATATCATATAAGAATGGCACCTAGTAATAATGATATAGAATTTATAAAAAGCTCAATATTAAATAATTATAGAATATATTACATTTTATTATTATCAGATTACTCAAAAAAAGCTAAAAAACTTCTTAATATAATATTAAAAACTAATAGTTATAAAGCATTAATTTATTTACTTTTAATAAGAAAAGAAGGATTTGCAACAACATATCAAGAGAGCCTAGATTATTTAATTAATCTCGATGTAACTTTAGCTGATATTCTTATCTCTTATATATTCTTTTATTCTTATAATGATAGGATATCATATTATGATTCGTTTGCAGTTCAAATAAAAAATATAGAATTTAATAATTTCTTTTATTCTCTTATTAAAAAGAATTCAGAATATTTTGAAAGTTTATTCAGTAATAAAAATTTCGTAAGAAAAATTACTAAAAACAGTAAAAATTTTATACCATTTTTAAATGAACTTTATAGTAAAGAAATAGATTTCGGCTCAAGCAAAATACTATGTTTACTTTTAGAAAGTGAATCTTCAAATATTAGAAAAGCTGCAATCAAAATAATTAATCGTAAGAAAAAAGAATCTTATGAATATTTAAAAAGTTTAAATAGCGATTTGGCTAGAGATATATTAAAAAAATGGAAAAATAAAAAAATAATTAATTCAGGTTTTAAAGATATTGATAGTATAGTTAATTTTGTAAATAAGAACTATGATAAAAAATTTGAAAAGAATTTATTATGTTTAGATGAATCTTTACTATACGGAGTAAAGAGTAAAAATTCTAATCAATCTATACCTATAATTATAATAAAATATATATATTTAGAATATTCAAAACTTAAATCTCCTACAAAAATAAAAGATTTAGATAAAATAATTTCATATTTTGATTTTAATTCTTTTATTAATGTAATAAAAAGTATATATGAAAGATGGATATTTGAAGGTGCTAATACAACTTATAAATATGTAATGATTCCATATTTAGTATATGAACCAGAATATAAAATAGAAAAAGTGTCTCATAATTTGAAAGAATGGTGTGAATCAGGAAGGATATCTCTTGCTAATTATGCCATATCAACATTAGCTTTCAATGGAAGTCTTTATTCTCTTATTCTTATTGACTATATATCAAATCATTTTAAATATTATCAAATAAAAAATACTTCAAAATTAGCATTTAAAGCTGCTGCAAAAAAATTGGATATTTCTGAAGATAAATTATCTGATAAAATAATACTTGATTTTGCAATAGATAGAGAGGGAAAAAGATTATTAAAAGATGATTCTTCTTCTTTCACTTTATATATAAATGAAAAATTAGATATTGAGAAAATATTTGACAATAATAAAAAAGAATATATATCAAAAATAGATAAATATTATAATATAAATAAAGATTTATTAGATGAATTTTATAGTATAAAAAATAATATAAAAGCTACATATAAATTTCAAACATCAAGATTAAGCAAAGCATTAATGACAGGAAAAAAATGGTCAGCAGATGATTGGAAAAAAATATTTACAGAAAATTATATTATGAGTATATTAGCAGATATATTTATATGGACTATATATAATAAGAATGATAAAATATTAAAGCATGTGAAATATGATAGGAAATCAAATACTATAAGAACATTAGATAATAATGAAGAATATAAATTAAATAAGCAGTATAAATTATCATTAGCAAGTCCTGTAGAAATGAGCAATGAAGAAATAAAAAAAGCTAAGCAATTATTAAAAGATTTAAAAATAAAACAGCCTTTTAATCAAATGCAGAATATTAATTTCTCTTTTGAAGATGAAGATATAAAAGAAAACATTATAGTCAAATATAGAAATAAAGAAGTAAAACTAAAAACTTTTAAAACTTTAATTGATTATCTTGATATGGAATTAGATTATGAAAATTCGTATATAGTCGGATATAAAATTATAGACACATCTATATCTGTTGGTGTAAAAATTAATTTAATGGGAATGGACAATGCAATAGATGATAATGACATTATTTTATTTGGAGATATTGTATTTTATGCTATAGATAATAATGAGGTATTCTCATATAAAAATATAATAGATCCTAGAACTTCATATATAAGATATGTAAAGTATATTATGTTCAATATAGATAATTATATTAAAAAGAATATTAAAAAAGAACAAAAAACAGTAAAAAAGAAATAGGAGAAATTTATATATAAAATGAAAGCTATAATAGTATTACCAACATATAATGAAAAAGATAATATAGAAAAAATGCTTAATAAAGTATTATCATTACCTGAATATATAGAAATTTTAGTAGTAGATGATAATAGTCCTGATGGTACTTCAAATATCGTAGAAAAGTATTTATCCAATAATAGAGTACATTTATTAAAAAGAGAGAAAAAAGAGGGATTAGGACCTGCATATATTGCCGGATTTAAACATTCATTTCAGTACAATCCTGATTATGTAATAGAGATGGATGCTGATTTCTCTCATGATCCTGATTTTGTAATTAAATTTATAGAAAGAATGGAAAATGAAAAATTAGATTTAGTGATAGGATCAAGATATTGCAATGGAATAAGTGTTGTAAATTGGCCTTTAAGAAGACTTTTCCTTTCATACTATGGAAATAGATATGCATCATTTGTATTGGGATCTAAAATTATGGATATTACAGGCGGATTTAAATGTTTCAGAGTATCTGTATTAAAAAATATGAACTTTGATAATATACTTTCAGCAGGATATTCTTTTCAAATAGAAATGAATTATTCTTTTGAAAGTAATGGCTACAAAGTAGAGGAAGAACCTATAATATTTTATGAAAGAAGAAGCGGACAATCAAAAATGTCTAAAAATATTATAGCAGAAGCATTATTTAGAGTAGTGAGATTAAGATTTAGAAATAAGAAAAAATATTTTAATAATCAATCAAAATAAATATTATTGTATTTTGATTTTTATAATATAATTAGGATATATATTATGAATAAAGTTATTTATATTTTTTTTATTATAATTATATTAATATCATGCAGCAAGACAAAAGAAGAAGATAAACCTGCAAATACAAAAATAAGAATAGGATATTTATATGAATTTGCTGGAGCTTCAGCTGTTGCAATAGCAAAAGAAAAAGGTTTTTTTGAAGAAGAAAATTTGGATGCAGAATTATATGAATTTTTTAATGGACATGCTGCTATTTTATCTATGATTTCTAAAGAACTTGATTTTACATATATAGGTCATGCAGCACATTCTCTGATTATAAATGGAGATGTACAAATATTAATACCAAACGCAATAAGCAAAGGCGAAAAAATAATAACAGGAAAATGGACTGGAATTAAAAGTATTTCTGATTTAAAAAGAAAAATAGTAGCAACTCACTTGGGTACTTCAGGTGAAACTATGCTTAATATAGCATTAAAAAATAATAATATAAAATTACAAGATATAAATTTAACCAATATTAATATTACCAATCTTGCTAATGCTTTAATAAACAAGCAAGTCGATGCCGTATCAACATGGGAGCCTTATGCAAGAGAAATTACTGATAAGATTCCAAATGATTATATTCTATTGTCAGATATAATAAATTACATAGATGAAATTGCATTAACAAGCAGTTTTGTATCAACATTAGAATATATAAATAATAATCAAGATACAGTAAAAAAATTTTCAAGAGCAATATTAAAAGCTATGGATTATAGAAAAAATCATCTATATGAAGCAATAGAATTCACATCAAAACTTACAGGAAATAATATAGAATCTATAGAAAAAGAAATAGATACAGCAATATTTTTTACATCATCAGATATAAAAAATGCCTGCAGTTCAGGAGAGATTCTAAAATGGTATGAAACACAGCAAAATATCTTTTTAGATTCTAAAGTTATAAAAGAAACTGTACCTGTAACAAATTATATACAGCTATCAATTCTTACTAATGTACTGTATAGTTTATAATTCAATTTTACCGCCTATGCTTCTAAATTGCTCTATAAAATTAAAAGATGATTTATTTATAGATTCAGCATCATCTATAATTATATTACCATCTGAAACAGAAGAAGCCACCGCAAGTGCCATAGCTATTCTATGATCATTATGAGAAGTAGTATTTCCTCCTGTAAGTTTTTCAACTCCCTCTATCAATATTTCATCTTCAGTTACTTCTATCTTCGCTCCTATTTTTAAGAAACTATCCATCAAATCACTCATTCTATCGCTTTCTTTATATCTTAATCTTCCGGCATTATACAATCTGGTTTTACCTTTTGCTGTAGCCGCAAGTGTAGTAATTATAGGACCCAAATCCGGAATATTAGCCATATCTATATCAAGAGCATTTAATCTGTTTACTTTCTTTATTGTAATGGAATTATCATCATTATAAGAAACAGAAGCTCCCATAAACTTTAATATATTGAGTATTTCCTTATCGCCTTGAATAGAATATTTATTAAGCCCATATAATGTAGCCTCTCCGCCCAAAGCACCAGCAGCAGCAAAAAAAGCAGCATGCGACCAATCTGATTCTACTTCATAATCAATACCTGAATATTCCTGATTACCGTATACCTCTATTATATTATTATCATGCCTTAGTGTTTCTATATTTGCTGCTTTAAGTGTTTTTAAAGTCATCATAACATAAGGTTCTGACTCTAATTCTCCGTCTATGATAATATTAGAATTCCCATCAAGCAAAGGCAAAGCAAATAAAAGTCCGCTTAAAAACTGACTGCTTAAATTTCCAAGCACTTTAAAATTAGAAGCTCTTAATTTACCTGATATCTTAATGGAGTCTTCTAAATGAATAAATTCTAATCCCTCCTCTTTCCATATTTTTTTATAAACTTTAATAGGTCTGGAAAATAATTTTTTAGACCCTGTAAAAGTGCAAGTTATTCCCAATGCTGACATTATGGGAATCAAAAATCTTAAACTGCTTCCTGACTCTTTAACATCTATAGTCAATTCTTTTTTATACTCTTTTTTAGGAAAAACTTTAAGACAATCATCAATTACTTCTAAATCAGCAAAATTAGATACAGCATTTTTTGTAACTTCTACATCAACACTCACATTGTCAATCCAATGCTTTATTATACTTGGCGTTTTAGCTAATGATGATGCTATTAAAGCTCTATGAGCATCACTCTTACTCATTTGAATATAAATAGATCCGAAAATTTCTGAAGGTTTAACAGTCAATAACATAATATAACTCCAATAATTATCAATTACTGCAATATAGAATCAACAAAACTTTCAGCATCAAATTCTCTGAAATCATCAACTTTCTCTCCAAATCCTCCATAGTATATAGGCAGTGATAAATAATGAGCTATACTTATTGCAACTCCGCCCTTAGCAGTGCTGTCTAACTTAGAAACTATAGCCCCCTGTATATCCAAAGCATTAGTAAATACCTTAGCCTGCTCTATTCCATTATGTCCTACATTAGCATCTAATACCAATATAGGTATAAATTTAAACTCAGTAAATCTCTCTGTAGCTATTTTTTTCATCTTCTCAAGCTGCCTCACCAAATTTTCCTGATTATGAAATCTTCCGGCAGTATCAACTATAACTATATCAGCATTAGTAGCCTTGGCTTTATCCAATGCCGAAAATAATACGCTTGCAGGATCTCCAGCCTGCTGTCCTTTAACTATAGTAACAGAAAGCCTATTAGCCCACTCTTCTAATTGTTCTATAGCTGCCGCTCTGAATGTATCTGCTGCCGCTAATATTACTTTATGATCTTTCTTTAAGATATTGGCTAACTTTGCTATTGAAGTTGTCTTACCTACCCCATTAACACCAACTATAAAAAGTATTGTTTTATCTTTAAGTTCTATTTTCTTTGAAATGAATTTAGATATTAAAATTTCTCTTAAATGTTTTTTAGCTTCAGAAGGCTCCTTTATATTCTCTTTCTCTATAACATCTCTAAGTTTTGAAATAATATCTTTTGTAGTTTCAACACCGGCATCAGCTGTTATTAGTGTATTTTCTAAACTTGCAAAAAACTCATCATTGATTGATGAAGTATTAAATAATGATGATAATGAAAATTTACTTTTAGAACTTGTTAATGAAACTTTAGGTTTGCTTTTAGATTTTTTTATCAAAATAAGAAGTATAATTAAAATAATTACAATAGCACATGCTATTATTATAATATTCATAGAATTCATTTTACTCATTTCTCCAATTAAAAAATTTATTAAAAATATTATATAGGCTATTAATATTTTTTCAAGTTGTTATTATATAAAATAAAAAAGCATTGATAATAATATTATTATCAATGCTTTTGCCTCTATAATAATTTTTGATTAGTTATTAATTAATTAAAAGCTTGGAAAGAACTAGCTGTAGCATTACATAAAGGACATTTAGCTGGAGCTGAACCTGCTTCAACATATCCGCAAACAGGACATAAATAATAAACTGTAGGTAAAGTTTTGTTAGCATTTAAATCCTGCATAGTTTTATTATATAATGCAGCATGAGTTTTCTCAACAGAAGCTATTCTGTTCATTAAATCAGAAACATTTTTATTATTTTCTTGTGAAGCAACTTTGCTGAAAGCTGGATACATTTTTGTATACTCATAAGTTTCACCTGCTATACCGCTTTTTAAATTATCAACATCAGTACCAACTTTAACAGTATTGATTGTAGCTGTTAATGCTTTAGTAGATAATTTAGAAGATAAAGCCATATCATTTAGAAGCTTAGCATGTAAAGCCTCTGCTGCAGAAGCGGCTTTAAACATAGCAGCAACACTTTTATTTTGAGTTTTTTTAGCATACTCAGCATAAGTAGCAGACGCATTCATTTCTCCGTTATAAGACTGCATCATACCATCTAAAGTAGATTTAGCTGTTTGTCCGTATACAATACCAGCAAAAATAAATAAAAATAGAATAAATAATGAAGTAAATTTTTTTATCATGTTTTTTCCTTTTTTAATATAGTGTTTTTTATTTTTTATATGCAGAGGCGACATATAGATTATAAAACCTATAATACAATAAAAAAGTAAAATAAAAAAACATTTTTTTTACAAAAAGAGTACAATATACTAAAATAATGTTAACAAGTACTAACTTTAAATTTAAAAAATAATTATATAAAATAAAAAAAGACAGTAAATTTTACATTTACTGCCTTTTTTAAAATATTATTTAAATTATTTTTACTTTCTCATTTTTTCAATAACCTTAGCTAATATAGATATCCCCTTATCAATATCTTCAGGTTTAGAATTAGTATAATTTAATCTCAAAGTACCTAAACCTCTCTTAGCCTCATAGAAAGGTTCTCCTGCTACTACAGCCACACCATCATCAGCAGCTTTTCTTGAAAGCTCTACAGCATCTATTCCTTTAGGAAGTGTAGCCCATATAAACATACCGCCCTCAGGGTGAGTCCAATGCATATCCTTAGGCAAATATTTATCCATAGCCTCAAGCATATAATTGCATTGCCTGCCGTATAAATCTATTATTTTTTTGATATGAGCATCATAATCATTGTCTTCAAGATACTGACTTACAACTACCTGAGCAAATGTTCCTGTATGCAAATCTATAAGCTGTTTATAATCTTTCATTTTAGTATACAATTCTTTTTGTCTGCATGCAATCCAGCCTAATCTCATACCTGGAGCCACTGTCTTTGAAAAAGTACCCATTAATATAGCCTGCTCTCCTAAATATGTACCAAAAGATTTCTGATGTTCTCCTTTAAATCTTAATTCCCCATAAGGATTATCTTCAACAAAAAATGTATCTTTACCTTTCATGATATCTGATATTTTTTCTCTTACAGCATTTGTATATGTTATTCCTGTAGGATTTTGGAAATTAGGTACAGAATAAAAAAACTTATGATTATATTTATTCATAGCATCTTTAAACTCATCTACATCTGCTCCATCTTCATTTAAATTGACAGTATGAATATTAGGATTATATAGATGAAATGATTGTAAAGCCGCCAAATAAGACGGATCTTCAACTAGAACATCATCATTAGGATCTATCAAACATGAAGAAATAATATCTAAAGCCTGCTGAGAACCATTTGCTATAAGTATGTCTGAAGCTTCTATATCAATACCTTGTTTTTTGTATCTATTTGCAATAAACTCTCTTAAAGGTCCGTATCCCTCAGTACTGTTATATTGCAAAGAATAAGCACCTTTAGTTTCTAAAACTTTATTTGCTGCTGCTTTAATCTCTTCTACAGGAAATGATTCGGGATTAGGCAAACCGCCGGCAAATGATATTAAATCACCTTTAGCTGCTACTTCAAGCATAATTTTTACAAAACTGCTTTGAAAATCTTCTTTTAATGCTCTTTTTGATAATCTTAATTTCATAATAATATCCATTTAAAAAATTTGTTATATATTATACACTACTATTAATAATAATGCTATATTATTTTTTGATTTTTTATCAATAGACTTGTTTCAAAACTATTTTTATTTATAATTGCGGGTGCTAGCCCTACAAAGTACACAGTCGTGTCCGCTCTGCGTACTTCGTAAAGCCCCACTTCTTTTGCTGACCCAAAGAAGCAGGCACAGCCCACATACGTGAAAGACTGCATACTCATATATTAAAATGATAAATTATACAACATATAACACATGCAATTTATGTAATAACTAATATTATAAATTTAGCATAAAATAACAAACTCGTAAAATTATTTGCCAAGTACTTTTAAACAAGTCTAATATATTATTTTCTTAAAAATATATAAAAAAGGGAGATTTTTGTAACCTCCCTAATTTTTATCAAAGTACAATATTATTATATCTTCCAATCAGGGAAACGTTTTATAACAGCAGAAATAATATCAGTTTTATAATGCTGTTCTAAATTCACTAATTTTTGGAATTCACCAAATATTATTTTAACATCTTCTTCAGACTCATTCTCTATAAATTTGAGCAGATACGCCTTATCAAATACTAAATCATATACAACTTTCAAAAGTTTCCTAGCCTGTGCAGAAGTTTCTTTTTTATCAAGCATTTTTGAAAGATGCGGTATTATACTAAGCAAACCTATCATAAGAGAATTTTTATTTATATTTATATCTCCTGCACTCTCATCATAATACTCACCATCAAGTATCTTCTGAGCAAAATAAACAAATGATTCAGGATATTCCCTATAATGAAGAAATATATCATCTATTGTTTTAGCAAGCATATCAGTTTTTCCGTCTTCAAATAATTTATTGACTATAAGATAATTATTTTTAACCTGAGGAGAATAAAGCATTTTAAGTATTATATTATAATAATCATCTCTTCTGCCGTCCCAAATAGCTTTTATAAATTTCTCCCTATAATTTGAAGAAGGAAGTACCTCATAAATATGAGTATAATCATCAATATCTTTAACAATATCTGAAAGCAAAGGTATGCTGCTATCTGCATTAGACTGGCTTCTCAAATATATTGTACTTATTATTCTCTCATCATTATGAGCCTTTTTATCTTTAGAAATACGAACAAAATAATCATTCATCTCTTTCGCTTCTTCAGAGTTTAAATTTGGAGTATAGGTTAAATACTCCATATATATCTGATATCGCTCAAAGAAATTATCAGTCTTATCAAATTTAGATAAACTTTCAGCATCATAAGTTTCAGCTTCATCATTATAAAGGAAAGTATTTTTATCAAATTTAACTGTAGTAGAAGCTCTTACAGATTTTTTTGCACTTTCAAGCCATTTAGTATAAGCTGATTCAGCAACTACAATATAAGGCTTTGAAGTTAATTCCTGCTTTAAATCTTTTGTAGTTATTGTCTTTTTATATTTTAAAATAATAGTTAAAAGTTCAGTAGGATTTTCTTCTGCTATTTTTTTTATTTCATTAAGTTTATAAGCCTTATAAACATTAATATCATCATCAGGTAATGTAGTAAGAGACTGTATAGCCATATCAAATGTCATTTTTCTTACTTCTTCCTGAGATACAAATTTGATATTAACATTATTTATATCTATAGATTTAATCCTGCCTACTCCGAAATTTCTATGTATAACATATTTATTAACATCATATTGTATATACTTTTCAAATATTTCTATACAATCTTTAGGCTTTTTATTGACATTTGTAATATAAGATATCTCTTCTATCTTTTCAAAAAGCGTATGATTAGGATATAAAGCCTTATAAACATCTACAAGTCTATGTCTGAAAAATTTCGCCTTTTTATTATTCTGTGCTACTATATCCTGCTCATAATTAAGCAAATTTTTAATAGTTTTTAAAGCATCATTATATCTATTATTTTTAAAATAATAGAAAAATATTATCTTCCATACATCTATCATTATGTTAGAATCTACAAGAGATCTTAAAGAATTTTCATGTTTAAGCAGATAATTATAATTATCAGGTTCATATTCCAATACTTTTTTAATATCGCTCTCAGCATTATTTCTTTCTCTCATAAGATTTCTTTCAAAAGCAATCTTATAATAATGCACCGCACTATTTATATCGCCTGCCATTTCTTTAGTATGAGCTATTTTTTCAGGAAGCTCAGGATTTGAAACATCAAATCGTATGAGTCTTTCCCAAATTTCTAATGCCTCAGAATCCCTATTAGTGCTTTGATAATAGTTAGCCAAATATCTTAAAGCATAATCACTCTCATAATATTCATCTAAAATTTTTTGGGATATAAACTCTACTATATTCCATTTTTTAGCATTTTTAAAAATACCTAAAAGTTTTTCCAGACTCATCTCTGAATAATTTTCAATTTTTAAATTTAAAAATCCATTTGCATATAAAGCTGATATATGATTTGGATTTTTATCTAATTGCATCTTAGCAGTTTCTATAGCGGAATTTATATCATCATTGTCATTTATATCATTGAGAATACCTGATAAATCAACAAAATACTTAGCAGTATAATTAAGAAGCGGTTTTCTCGTAAATGTTTCTTCTGAAAACACTTTTTCTAATTTTTGTAGAGCTTCTGACATATTATCACTCCTTATCTAATATTTTTATGTAGTATTGCAGCAATTCTTTATCTATTACAGCCATCTTTCTGCCCCATACCTTAACTTCTTCAATATCAGAATCATTCTGTCTCATAATGAGATAAGTAGTTAAAAATGCGTACGAAGATAAAAGTTTAGGTGCTGTAATTTCTCTAAGTTTTACCTTTCTGTAATCTGCCTCCAATCTGGATATGTTTCTTCTAAGATCAAATTCCTCCTGTTCATTTAATGGTCTTTTAACATCCAATATGTTCATAAGTTCTCCATAAGCACTCATCCATAATATTATCTCTTCTTGGCTATTGTTATGAACACCTCTTTTTATTATTATATCTCTGATTTCTCTCAGTATTTCTATGCTTATATTCTCAAATTCTATACTTAAAGGATCATAAAATAACGCTTCTCTTATATACATCTTACACTTTTTTTCATCGCCCAATTTATCATAAATCATAGCAATGTAACTTAATGTTCTTGAATTATACGGCTCTATAACATTCAAATATTCATAAGATTTTAATGCCCTAGAATAATCCTTTAATTCTATAAAAGCATTAGAAAGTAAACGCAATTCCTCCGTGCCTTCAATATCATTAGTGCTTCGCTGCATTATCAGATCTATAATCTTATTATATACATAATAATGAATAGCGTTAATCGATATTAAATTTTCATCATAAGATTTTCCATGTATAAATACATTGAACTTCTTATAAGTAGAATCTAAAAGTTTGCAGTATTCTATACTGTTTCTCTGAGCGGTTTTAAGCTTATCAAGTCTATTAATCCAAAATTTTACACAGGATATATTTTCATATAGATTTGCACATTCAAAATCTTTTGACATAATCCTATCAAAGTCTTCCATAGACTCTTCAAATAAACCCTGCTTTAATTTAGTTTCTATAATGTTGAAAATATCTTTAACAGACTCTTTTCTAGAAAATAATTCCTCTTCCATTATATTTAAAATATACTACTCCCTTAAAGCTAAAAAACGTACAGAGATATATACGCATGTTACTATAATATAATCAAATAAACCCAAATTGTCAAGAGAAAATAATACTATTCAAAGTAAAAAATTATAAAAATACATTAATTATGTTATAAAAGTTTTACAGATTTAAAAACTATGATGAATGAAATTATTATACACTATAATATAATAAAATAAACTAAAATTGTCAAGAGGAAATAATACTATTCAAAGTAAAAAATTATAAAAATATATTAATTATGATATACAAGTTCTCCGGATTTAAAAACCATGCTGCATAAATTATTATCCATACTATAAAGTAAAAAATTAAGATTATTACAATTCCATACTATAATATCCGCTTTTTTACCAGCTTCTATACTTCCTATTTCTTTACCCCTATTAATAGCACATGCAGCATTTATAGTAACAGCATTCAATATCTCTTCAGGTTTAAGCCTATATATAATATATGCCAGCTTCATTATAAACTGCATATTAAAAGAAGGACTAGAACCCGGATTATAATCTGTAGCCAATGCTATAGGAACTCCTTTATCTATCATATATCTAGCTCTTGCATAAGGCATATTCAAATAAAAAGAAGCATTTGGCAAAAGAACAGCTATTACATCCTGATTTTTTATAACATCTATGGATCTGTCATCAGACATAATCAAATGTTCAGCACTTATCGCATTGAATCTTGCTGCTAAATACGAACCACCGCTAGTTTCTAATTGATCCGAATGAACTTTGATACCTAAATTATATGACTTGGCAGTATCGAGAACTCTATCTGTTTCCTCCATATCAAGCCCGCAATTTTCACAAAACACATCGCAGAATTCCGCTATGCCAAGCTTAGATATTTTAGGAATCATCTCATTACATATCAAATTTATATAAGAAGACCTGTCATTTTTATATTCATCAGGTATTACATGCCCGCCCATAAATGTACTTACTATATCTATTTTATGATTATCATTAAGTTTTTTCATAACTTTTAATATCTTTATCTCATCTTTAACTGTTAAACCATATCCGCTTTTTCCTTCTACTGTTGTAGTTCCATATTGCAGCATTTTATCTAATATTGGTATTGATTTCTTATAAAGTGAATTTTCTGTCTGATTTCTAGTGTCTCTAACAGTCGATAATATTCCATAACCTGATTTTATTATATCAGAATAACTCATATGATCTATAACTATATTATACCTCTCATCTTCTCTTGAACCGCCGTATACAAAATGGGTATGACAATCAATCAGACCAGAAGTAACTAATGATCCATTAGCATTAAATGTTTTTTTAGCTTTTTCTTTAATAGAATCTCCAACATACTCTATTATACCATTCTTTATGCCTATAGAAACATTATTATATACCTTTATCTTTCCTTGTTCCTTTCCGTATAAAGGAGTATTGCCTTGAGCGGTTACAATAGAGCCTATATTTTTTATAATGATATCTAACATAATATACTCACATTTTAATCTTACTATATATTAACAGAAAAGTTGTATAGATTGTAAGATGTTATTAACATAATAATTATTAATAAAATGATAAATAGCTTATCAACTATTTTAGAATCAATTTTTTTATTTATGAATCTTCCAAATATACCCCCGCATATTCCTCCTATAATCATTACTAATAAATAATGCAAATTAACCTTTGAAGCATCTCCGTCAGCAACACTTATAAACACATTTGAAATTTGAGAAAACAATATAATATAAAGAGAATTTTGAGCGGCGATTTTAGAATCCATACTGAAGAAAAAATAAAGAAAAGCTATATTAAAAGGTCCACCCCCTATACCTAAAAATGATGATAAAAGACCAAGAACTAATCCTATTATCACACATAAAAATATATTTTGTATATGCATAGATTTTATTTTTTTATCACCCATATTTTTTACTGTAAATGCTAAAGTAAAAAATGTTAATATTATCAAAATAGATGATTGAAAAACACCAGCTATATTTTCACTATTAAAAAATGCTATAAGATATGAAAAAAGCATCTTTCCGAGTATGCCGCCTATAATTCCTCCCAAAGCCAAAGGAGTTGCTACCTTAGAATCAACAAGACTATCCTGTTTTATCTTAGATACAACAAATGTATATAAACTCATAGATAAAACAGTACAAGATGATAAAAAACTTATCTTGCTTACTTCAAGTACATTCAAAGAATCAAGAACAGGCTTTATTATAATACCGCCGCCTATTCCGCAAACAGCACCTATTACAGATGCTGATAAACTTACAATCAAAAAAAACACTATCATTTTTCTATACCAAGATATTCTGTCAATTTATCATAATCTGTATTAAGTATAAGATGCTTTGGAAAATCTATTGACATCAGTAATTCAATGGAATCTTTAAAATCTCCTACTTTATACTTTGAATGAGCATCAGAAGTTACTACAATATTAGCTTCATATTTTTTACAGGTTAAAGCAATTTCACGGCATATAGGACTGCTTCCTTTCCTAACTGTAAAAGATGATGAATTAATCTCTATTAATTTATTATATTCTTTGCATAATTTCACTATATATTCAATATCAAATTCAAATTTAGGATTTCCAATATGACCTAAACAATCAATATAAGGATTTTTTATAATTTCAGCGTATCCATTAGTATGTTCTTTTTTATTCAAAGGCTGTATAGAATCCTCATGATAGGAAGCTATGACAAAATCTAAGTATTCTAAAACATTCTCACTTAAATCTACTTTTCCGCTGTAATCTAGTATGTTAGCCTCGCATCCCCTAAGAAGTCTTACACCATTAATATAATTAGGCAAACTATGCATAGCTTTAAAATGAACTAATTTGGCACCGTCACTGGAAGCAGGTCCATGATCTGTAATAGCTAAAGCTAAAAATCCTTTATCTTTAGCTGAATTTAACATTTCATCAACTGTGCTATAAGCATGCTCGCTTACTAAAGTATGAGTATGTAAATCAGCTATTATATTCATAATAAATACCTATTATAACTTTGACTTAGCTATTTTTTCTATTAATTCTATAGTATTATCAATACCTATAAAATCACTATTCAAACAGATATGATAATTTCTAGCATCTCCCCAATTTTTTCCGGTATAATAATTATAATGTTTAGCCCTTAGTTTATCTCTTTCTTTTAAGATCTTCTCTATATTTGTACTGTCTAATTTATATTCATTAACTGCCCTTTTAATTTTACTCTCCATATCAGAATAAATAAAGACATTAATACAATTATCCATACCTTCCAATATATGATTTGCACATCTTCCTACTATAACGCATGAATGTTTAGAGGCTACTTCTTTTATAACATTACTCTGTGCAAAAAACATAGTGTCTTGCAAAGATTCACCATTACCAAATACCATATTACCAGCATAAGAGCCTGCTATAGCAAAATTAAAAAGAGAAGCCCCTGTTAATTTCTGTTCATTTTCTTTAATATATTCCGGAGAAAATCCTGTTTTATCTGACGCCATTTCTATTATAGCTTTATCATAAAAAGGTATATTTAAATCCTTGGCAACCATTTCTCCAATATATCTTCCGCCGCTTCCGAATTCTCTGCTTATAGTTATAACAATATTTTTACTCATATAACCATATACCTCCATTATATTCTGCTAATAGTTTACCAATATTATCTGTATTTGTCAAATTTAAACTACTTCTTTTTATTAATGTACAGAAGACTAATATAATTCTAATTATTTTTTAATGACTGAAAATCGCTTGGTCTAATTATTATTTTATCTTTATTTTTATTAAATAAACTTGCTAAATTGCCAAATCCTCCCAAAGATATAATCTGATGCTTAGCACTTGATATTAAATAAATATCCAAATGAGGAGGATTTTTCTCTTTATTTATTTTATATGAAATATTTTTATCTAATTTAGATATTACATTATCATTAACCCAATTCATATCATCTGAAAAAAAGAAAAATTTAGGACTTTTATCTCTAAATTTGTTATAAAAATAATTAATTGATTTTATCAAATAATTAGAATATTCGCTGTAATCTGAATTAAATATAGTTTTAAACTCTGTCATAACATGACTATCTCCAAGTCTAGCATGAACAGAAATAGAAAAATTATTCTTTAATTCATTATACAGTGATAAATTCTCTCCTTCAAGACTTTTAAAATGGTATTTATCTAAATCTATATCTTTAATAACATCATCAACACTTATATCAAGAAGTTTAGGATAACAATCAAGATATATATTTTTCTTTGTCTGCAAAATATTATTTATATCATAATCATTATATTCTTTTACCATATTACCAAAACATGCTTTATAAAAAAATACTTCTTCTTCTGTAGCTATATCATAACTAATATCAGGACACAATTTTAATAATTCAAATGGTCTTTCATGCTTACCATCAACATCTTTATGATGAGTTCTAAACCATGTAAGATCATACTTTATATCAAAACTATAACTCCTTTTTATTGATTCACCAAGAATATATTTTCCAAATTGATCTGCCAAACCTCCGGAGGACTCTATAATAATCATACCTTTTTTATCATCTTTTACATTGAGTTTATCTGCTATGTATTCCAATTTATACATAGAGTTAACTATATCATACAAGATTTTCCTAAAATCATCCCTATGTTTTTTTGAAGGTATAAACCATACTATTTTATTGATAAACTGCTCATAATTATTATAAAACATAATAAAAATCCAAATAATTTTTTATAATGATATTAAAAGATGCTTGAATACTTTTACTTAAAAAAAGAAATTTAAAGCAGAATAAAATGCACAAATATACTATGGAACTATATATCATAAAAATAGCTCCATAATTTATGAAAATAATTTTTTTTATAGAATTCGATGCGATGCGATGCGATGCGATGCGATGCGATGCGATGCGATGCGATGCGATGCGATGCGATCACCATAATATTTTTAATTTCAAAAAATAAACTCATTTCAGTAATATATTATATTATAAAATAAAAATCAAGCAAAATATATAAGTTATGCAATCAGAAAAAATCTGAGAAAGTTTTTTCTCTTGCATTTTCATCTTTCATTACACCTATATCATATAAATATCTAGTAACTGCCAATGAAAAACCGCCTTTTATAGGAGTTTTAGGATATAATATTATTATAGGCACTCTCTTTTGAACAGATATCATAACCTTTTCTTCATCAAATAGTACAGGTCCCAAAAGAACCAAATTAATATCAAGAGAAAATTTTGCCGTTACCTTTTTTATTTCTCTGTATAAATTGATAGCCCAATCTATATTTTTTACTTTATTTACTATCAAATACATCTTATCAGTCATATTATTGACATAAATCATCTTCATAAGTCTATAAAGATCTGTCAAAGCTGTAATTTCCGGATTGGCAACAAGTATTATATCATCTGACATTTCATAGAAACGCATCATAGGCTGAGTAATACCAGCTGCATAATCTATTATAACATAATCATAATCTTCAGCTAAAACCTTTAAATCTTTAGCAAGGTTTGACAAATTAAAATCATTCTCAAACTGAACAAATCTCTGTATATTAACTCCGGCACTAATAACATCTATACCATACTCACTTTTTATAACACAATCTTTTAATGTGAGACTGCCTTCAAAATATTCCTGCAGTTTAGACTGCGGTTTTACATGGAGTAAAATAAATACATTTGAACAGTTAATATCTATATCAAAAACTAAAACTTTATATCCTCTTGAAGCTAATTCCGCTGAGAAATTAACTGAACATAAAGTTTTGCCTGCACCGCCTTTTCCGCTAGAAAAAGATATTATTCTTCCCATAATTATTGTCCCGTATACAATTTTAATACTTGAGCCACTTTTAGACGAACATTCTCATCCCAATCTAATATATGCGGCTTTAAAGCTTTAATTACAGTAGTTTTATCGGAATTTTCTACATTTTTTGCCAACTCTTCAAGAGCTTCTAGTCTTTTTTCAACTTCTTCGCTTTCTAAAAGTGAAAAAATTTTATTCATAGTTTCTTCCTTAAAATCTAATAAATAACACTATACTCATTATATATTATACATCATATAATATTTTTGTCAAAATAAAACCATTTAATTAAATTTAAAATATAAATATATATCACTGCATCTGAAAAGGTTTTTCTTTAGTGAAATCAGGATTATAATTATCAGAGCTTTCAATTTCCTGAATAAATAAATTTTCAAATCCTAAATCCAAAGCATAATCAACTAAATCATCATACTCTTTTTTATACAGCTTTCTGTTTATATTTTCAAAATTACAAGCTTTAAATTTGGGATTATACTGCGACATCAAAGATATAGCCGTATTTAAAAAACCTCTCTCCTTAAGTTCTATTAATACATCATAAGAATCAGACTCATTATTCGGAAGTATTAAATGCCTTATTATTATCCCGCTTTCAGCAATGCCTTTTTCATTAACAACTAAATCACCGATTTGCTTTTTCATTATCTCTATTGCATTTATTGCAATGCTAAAATAATTTTCAGCCCTAGAATATTTAAAAGCCTTATCATCAAATACATATTTTAAATCAGGTAAATATATATCTACAATACCGTCTAAACAATCCAATAACTCTTTAGTATCATAACCATTGGTATTATAAACTATAGAAAGATTAAGCCCTTTTTCTAAAGCTATTTTTAAACCTTTTAACACAGGATAAATAACATGCGTCGCACTCACCAGATTAATATTTTCTGCACCTTGTCTTTCTAAATCCAAAAAATAATCTGACAAAGTTTCAACATCAATTATATCACCCAATCCTTCAGAACTTATTTGATAATTCTGACAGAATACGCAACTCAAATTACAGCTAGAAAAAAATACTGTACCGCTTCCGCCTTCGCCTACAATCATAGGTTCCTCTCCGAAATGCAAAGTATGAGATGCAGTTTTTATATGATTGGTATCTTCACAAATTTTGCATCTGCCTATTTTATTTTCATTGCGATTAACATTGCATATATGTCCGCAGCAAATACATTTATCATAAAGAAGTTCTGCTTTTTCTAGGGCTTCATCTATTTTTTTTAAATGTTTTTCATTATAGTTCACAGCATATCCCAATAATTTTTAATCAATATATTAATTTTTTTAATTATAATCATTTATTATTTTCTAAATATTTAATAGCCCATTCACTCATCAAAACAGGAGGCTGATATAATTTTGACTCATCTACTTCAAATTTACTATTATGATGAGCTATATTCTTTTCTGTCATAGTAGAAAATAATATAAAAGCTCCCTCAATCTTCTCCAAATAATCAGCAAAATCTTCACCAGCCATAGATAAACTATAATGAGATGCTTTTTTAAATCCAAGTTCATTACAAACTTCATTTAACTGCTCGTATATTTTCGCATTATTAACAACAGGTGCTCCTCTTCTTTTTATCACAACTTCAGCTTTGGCTCTGTTGGCTACTGCAATAGATTCTGCCACCTCTTTTATTCTTTCTGTTATGAATGCTCTATTCTCCTCGCTGAAAGTTCTGAAAGTACCTTCAATATTTACTTCTGTAGGTATTACATTATATTGAGTTCCGCCATGTATCATACATATAGATATTATAACAGGCTCTGTGGCAAGTATTTCTCTGCTTTTTATATTATAAATACCCTGTACTATTTGACTTGCTGTAAGAATAGGATCAACAGAAAGATGAGGATATGCTCCATGTGAACCTTTTCCTATAACTTTAATAAATATCCTGTCATTAGAAGCCATTAAAGGACCTTCTTTTAATATAAACTCTCCGCTTGGTGTATCTGCAGACAAAGTACCTATATGTGTGCCAACTATAGCTTTAACTCCATTCAGTAAACCTGAATTAAGCATATTATGTGCCCCTACTGCCAATTCTTCTGCTGCCTGAAATACAAGTCTTACAGTACCTTTCAACCTTGATTCATTTTCCTTCAAGTAATGTGCCGCACCTAAAAGACAAGCAGTATGTACATCATGTCCGCACGCATGCATATTTCCGTTTTTAGAAGCATATTCGAATCCTGTTTCTTCCTGTATAGGTAAAGCATCCATATCTGCTCTTATAGCAACCACATTATCTCCGCTTCCTATATCGCAGACTAATCCGCTGTCAAGTGAAGATTCTTTATAGGAAAGTCCTAATTCTTTTAATTTATTTGTAACATAATTTTTTGTCTGAGGAAGATCTGTTCCAACTTCAGGAATTTGATGCAGATCTCTTCTCATCGAAACTATAATATCATTTAATTTTTTGTAATCCATTTTATCTGCCTTAATAATTATTTTGTATTAGTATATAAATAAAAATTATTAAGTCAATAATTTAATTATATATAGATTTATTTTTATGACATATCAAACTAAAAATCATAATACTTAAAACAAATATTAGATATAAATATTATATTTCTTTATGAAATTAATATTATGATACATACGCACGGTAAATAGATTTTAAATTTAAACTAATTAATAATTCAGTGAATAATTGTAAACTAATTCCTATTTATCGTGCGGTATAAATAACAAAAAATTTAAATAAAGCTAGGGTGGGTGCTTTAAAAATTATATTTAATTGATAAAATAATAAGCATTAAAATATAAATAAATGCAATAAATAAAAATGGGCGGGGAATGAAAATATATTTTAAAACCTTATTACAATATCTGCACTATAAAAATAATTTTTAAGAAGGTTCTATTACGAACATAGTAGCTATCATTTTAGCAAGCATATTATCTTCTTCATCTCTTAGAACAGCTTCTACTATGATTAATTTTTTACCGGCACTTATAACCTCTCCTGTAGCTATTACTTTTTTAGAAACAACGGGCTTTAAAAAGTGTATTTTCAATTCAGAAGTTACTGTTTTATATCCCTCCTCAAGCATAGTAGCAGCAGCATGACCTCCTGCGGTATCGGCAATAGCTGAAACCATACCTCCATGCATATATCCCAAATATTGTGAAAACTCTTTTTTATTCTCACATGATATTACGGCTTTTCCCTTTTCTACATGTTCAAGCTTCATTCCAACAAAAGATAAAAAATCCTGAGATTCAAATCTTTTTTTTATTCTTTCAAAAATTTCTTTTTCTCCCATCTTAATAACTCCTAATATAATTTTAAGAAATAATTTATTTTATAAAATACTCAATTTATATTTTTATCAATCTTACAAAATTTGATTAACATATCACTTAACCTATATAACTATTATAAATCTGCTTTTATTATTTAAAAATTCAATTAATATTATAGTAACTGAACCTGATATTAAATAAATATAT
Organism: Brachyspira hampsonii; assembly: GCF_001746205.1. Lineage (NCBI taxonomy): Bacteria > Pseudomonadati > Spirochaetota > Spirochaetia > Brachyspirales > Brachyspiraceae > Brachyspira > Brachyspira hampsonii. The sequence goes on along the minus strand of NZ_MDCO01000012.1, from coordinate 333,424 downwards.
TTTGTAATTAGAAATTTAATTAATTTTTTATTATTAAATTATCTATAGAAAATATTTGATGATTATAAGTATAACATAAAAAAATATTAAAGACAATATTTACTATTCTGACTATATAAACGAATAAAAACTATAAAAACAATAAGTAAAGCCAAGTATAAAACTATACTTGGCTATAATATTTAATTCAATACTCTAAATAAAAAATTTATATATATAATTAATAATAAACATAGCAAATAATATTACAGGCAGAAAATAAGTTACATAAAATCTGGAAAATTTAGGAAATTTTATTCCTAAACCAGAATCTACTTCATTAATAAAATTATCCCAGCCCCAGCCATATTTTGATACACAGAATATTATTATATATATACCTCCAAGCTCAACCAAATTATAACTTACTATAAAATCAAATAAATCTAAAAAGCTAGTATTTTGTCCCATAGGCTGTATGAATGACAATACATTGAAACCCAAAGCAGTAGGAAGCGAACATATAAATACTACTATTCCCACTAATATAGAAGCCTTATTTCTAGGCATATTAAATTCAGACATAGTAAAAGCTATTAAATTTTCAAATACAGTAATAACAGTAGTTAATGCAGCCATAGCTAAAAATAAAAAGAACAATGTCCCCCATAATCTAGGCATAGGCATTGAATTAAATATATTAGGCAATGTTACAAAAGCTAAACCAGCTCCCTCCCCAGGATTAACTCCAAATGCAAAACAAGCCGGAAATATAACAAGCCCAGCAAGAAATGCTATCAAAGTATCTAATATCACTATTATTATAGATTCATTAGTTAAGGATCTTTCCTTTCCTATATAGCTTCCAAATATAGTCATACTGCCTACACCAATTCCCAATGTAAAAAATGCCTGCCCTAAAGCTGCATATATAACCTCAAAAAACTTCTCTATTCCTCCATCAACCATTTTTGATAAATCAGGAAGCAAATAGAATTTTATACCCTCTACAGCACCTTCTAAAGTAACAGATCTAATTATTAATACTATTACTATAACAAATAATGACGACATCATAATTTTAGATGCCCTTTCAACGCCTTTTTGCAGTCCTTTAAAGCATATCAATATTCCTAAAAATACAGCAATGAATAAACTGAAAACCATTATCGCAGGATTTGAAAGCATCTTACCAAAAAACTCAGCTATACCATCAGGTGTAAGTCCCAAAGTAACTCCTGAAGCCATATAATAGGCATAAGTGATAGTCCAGCCTGTAACACTAGTATAAAACATCATAAGTATTAAACAGCCTAGCATTTGCACATAGCCGATTAAATGCCATTTGGAACCTTTTTTCTCTATTACCTTATATGAACCTGCAATATCTTTTTGTCCTGCCCTTCCTATACTAAATTCCATTATAAGTATAGGAAGCCCTACAATAGCTAAACATATTAAATATATAATGACAAAAAGAGCTCCTCCGTATTTTCCTGTTATATAAGGAAATCGCCATATATTGCCAAGCCCTATAGCACATCCGGCCGATACAATAATAAAACCAATTCTATTAGATAACCTCTCTCTTTTTTCATTATCCATATAAAACCACTCCATAAAGTTTTTATTAATCATAATATTATACAAAATTTCAAAATTACTTCAAGCAGTAATTTATAAAATATTAATTTTTTATTTAATTTTTTGTTATATAATACAATTATATAAACATATAATTAATAAAAGATTAAAAAAAGGATTACTATAATTAATAGTAATCCTTGAAAACCATATAATATATAAATTAATGTATTACAACTACACGAACACTGTTTTCCTGCCATCTTCCCTGCCATTTGCTTCCGCTGACAACTATAGCAATATCTCCATGATTAGCTAAATTATGTTTGATTAATGTATCTTCGAGTATATCAATCTGTCCGCCATGACTTATACCGGCACTGAAATTCAAATCTTCAGGCATGAGTATAGTATAAACATTATGACATATAGAAAGCCTGTTACATAAATCAGTATCAGCAGACATAAAAACTATAGGCGTTTTAGGTCTTTTTTTAGATAAATTTTTAACAGTATGTCCTGATCTTGAAAGAGCAATAATAACTTTATTATCTAAACAATATGATAAATAAGAAGCACTGTCAGTCAATGCATCATTAACTCCCCTGTCTAAATAAGACATATTTTCATGCAAATCTCTTATAACAGATCTTTCCGCCGCCTCTACTATAGAAACCATAGCTTTAACAGATTCTATAGGATAATCTCCAGAAGCAGTTTCTGCAGACATCATAACAACATCAGTACCATCTAAAACAGCATTAGCAACATCACTAGCCTCAGCTCTTGAAGGCACAGGACTTTTTGTCATACTTTCAAGCATTTGGGTTGCTATAATAGTGATTTTTCCTATATCATTTGCCATTTTTAATATCTTTTTCTGCCAAACAGGTACTTCTCCAAATGGTATTTCTACTCCTAAATCTCCTCTAGCCACCATTACGCCGTCAGAATGCTTTATTATATCTTCTAAATTCTCAAGCGATTCAGTATTTTCTATTTTTGAAACAATACCAACATCATTAAGATTATTATCATCTAATATCCTTCTAAGCCTAATAACATCTTCAGCCTTTCTTACAAAACTCATTCCTAAATAATTAACCCCATTCTTAGCAGCGAATAAAGCATCATTAACATCTTTTTCAGTAAGAACTTCTGTTGTAACATGTGCCCCAGGAAGATTAATACCCTTACTGCTTAATATAGTACCTCCTGTTATAACCTTACATACAACAAGTTTTGAAGCCTCATCACTTGATTCTACTATAAGCTGTATAGTACCGTCAGATATTAATAGCATAGAACCAGATTTTACATCATGGGCTATATTAGAATGTGTTGTAGGTATTATACTTTCATCATTAGTTTCTTTATATCCGCTAAGTTTTACTATGTCGCCTTCTTTTACAGTAATAGGCTCTTTCAATTTACCTATTCTTATTTTAGGTCCTTGCAAATCTGCTAATATTGCAACAGGTTTTTTTAACTCATTCGATACTTTTCTTATTATGTTTATTCTCTCTAAATGCTCATCATAAGTTCCAAAAGAAAAATTTAACCTGCATACATCTGCACCATTTTCTATAATCTTTCTTATCATATCTTCATTGGACCATCTTGGTCCTAAAGTTGCTATTATTTTTGTTTTTCTCATTATAAAGTATCCTTTCAATTCTTATTTTCATTCAAAATTAAAATCAAATATATATTTAAATATAAAAAAATAATTCAATAATTAAAAATAATTTTTTATTTTTATAAAAAAAATAAATATATTATAATTTTTACTTTAAAAATATATAATATGGTATATAATATTAGTATGGATAAAATATTGAAAAATTTAATTAATACTCTGATAATAATTTCAATTATATTATTATTCTCTTCATGCGGTCAAAGAACTAAAACTATAACTCTTACAAATATAGCAGTAGATGTGCCGGAAGATTTTAAAGTAGGATTCTTAGATGGTACAGTTGCCATTGATAATACAGTGGCATTCAATGAATCTTATGGAGTAGAAAGAAATACAGCTATATACACTGTTGCATATACAAAATATAAGCCTATATATAATGGAGCTATAACTTTAGAAAAAGCAAGAAACGATATAGTAAATGGATTAAAAAACAATCAATTTATTAAAGAATTTGAAATAGTTAATGAAGGACTTGTAGAAGGACCAAGCGATTCTTATAAAATTTTACTTAGTTTTTACTATGGTCCTAATAAAACTTATCATAAATCTTTTTCAATGGTTCATGAAAACGGACTGCTTCAAATAATATGTATGTACAATGCTAATAGCAAAAAAGATGATAAAGAAATAGAAAATATTATTAAATCTGTTAGAATTGTAGATTCTTCTAATACTAATAATTAAATATATTCCTTTACTATATTGGAAAGTTCTATAACTTTATCTATAGGCAAAGTTTCTCCTCTTATATTTCCGTCAATATTAGCCTTATTAAATATTTCATCAATATATGCTTTATCTATATTCAAATATGGGGAATTAATAAAATTATTTCGTATAGTTTTTCTTCTATTATGAAATAGAGTCTTTGAAACAGATTTAAATACTTCAATTATATTAATATCAGCCTTTTTAGGTATAATACTTATAACTGATGAAGTAACCTTTGGAATAGGATAAAACACATCTTTTGAAACATTAAATTCCAATTTAATATCAGACATAAAATTCGCAAATAAAGTTAAAGAAGAATAGTTCTCCGTATTTTCTTTTGCTATAAGTCTCTGGGCAAAATCACTTTGAACCATAAATACAGCATAGTTCCATTTATCATAAGATTCATATAAAAGCCATTCTATTATAGGACTTGCTATATTGTATGGTATATTTCCATATATATCATATTTTCTTTCTGAATCTGGAATATTAAATGTTAGTATATCTTTATGTATTATATTAATATTATTAAACTTTTCTATTAAATGGTTATATAAAGCATTATCATATTCTACTATAGTAAGATTATTTTTATATATAGAATAAAGCATATTACTTAAAGAACCAAGCCCTCCTCCTATCTCTAATGCATATTCAGATCTCAGCAAATTATTTGGAACTGTATTTGCAATATTATATGCTATATTCTTATCGCATAAAAAATTCTGACCTCTATTTTTATTAGGAAATATAGACTTGCATTTCAAATATTCTGTAACTTCTCTTTTTGAATATAAATTATCTAACATCTCTAGGAATTCTGGCCATTTGGAATATAACATATAGTATAAGGAATGCAAATATAATAACAACAATAATAACACTAATAGTTATATGGGATGCCATTAACATTAACATTACAAGATAATTTATTAAAACTTTATAAACTATAACAAATAATAAGGTACCTAAAACACCTGTAATTCTATTGTAGAAATGAAATTTATCAGTAGAGGCTGCAAGTCTAAATCTGAATGAATAATATGCTATTATCATAAATAAAAATAAATAAGCTATAGGTTCTATATTCTTAACTAAAAGTTCAAAATTAATATCTTTATCTGAATATCCAATCTTTTTGATTTCATTTCTTAATGTAAATAGTTCTAATAAATTAACATATTTTAAATTTATAGAAGTATAATTCTTAATAATATCTAATGTACTGTATGATATATTAATAGGAATAACCATGCTAACAGCGTCATTATATATGTATTCATTTTTATTAGTATCAAAATAAGCCTTCAATATTATATTTTTAACATTATTTGTAGAATTAAAAGAGTCAGCTATTTTTCCATATAAAAAATTATCACATCTTACAATTTTCAATTCATCATCAAACTCTATAAGTGAAATATCAAATATATACAAACCATTTTTAAATACGGCACTAGTTGCTGAAGACAGCAAAACATTCTTACTTAACATCAAATTTATACCATTATGACTAAAATCAGAAGAATATTTCAATAAATCAGGATTATCAATATACGCATCTCTAACCTCTTGTGCCTCTTTAATAAAGAAATCATATCTGCTTATAGCATCTCTTATAATAGAATAATAATTATTTATTTCAGCTATATTAGGATAATTCAAATAAAGCTTAGAAATATTATCATAAGCCTTCCATAAATATCCGCTTTCATACATATCAATAGCTTCTGATAATTTAGCATATATAGATGCCTCCTGAGGGGTAAGATTACCATAATACAAAGGCTTTTTATTCATAGCTATATTAATCCTATTCATATAGTACAATGCCATAGGATTATTATTATCCAATTCCAATACCTGACTAAAATATTTACTTGCTGAATTATAATTAGATAAACTGAACTCTCTAGTACCTAAACTCATTAAATTAGTTATGTTATTAAATTTTTCTTTATGAAGTTCAGCCTCTTTAAGCATTTTTTCTTTTTGTATGGATTTAATGAGCAAAAGAGTATTTCCATCATTTTTATCGTAAAATAAAGCTTCTTCTGCTAAACTAGATGCAGCATCCAAATTTCCTGCCATCAATTCTACTCTTGCTGCTTCATACGCCTCATTTTTTAGCTTTAATTCATATTCATAATATAGTTTTGCTTCTCTAATGCTATTATATTCTTTCAGCTTAGAAATAAATATATTGGTGAAAGAATAATCATATACTGCATAAAAACAAACAAGTAAAACAATTAATCCTATAGGATAAGCTATAACCTTTGATATACTTTCCTGATGTAAATATTTAGCTCTAAAAAATGAAAAATAAACTGATAATGCTATTACATAGGGTATATAGCTTTTAAAAAATACCAAACTGTACAAAATATAAGTAGAAAGAGCATAATCCTCTCCTTCTCCTCTTCTATACAAGATATATACAAAAAGTATAACAAATATACTTAAAATACTAAGTAATAGAAAACTTAATATAATACTCTTAGTAATACTACTTTCTTTTTTCATGAGTCTATATTTTCTTCAATAACTTCTATTTCCTCTTCTATAATTTCCGGAGGTTTTAATTTAGGTTTTTCTTCATAAATATCCTGAATAACCTTTTGAGCTAAAATTTTAGGCGGCAAAACCGTAAAATTATTCAAAACTATATCAAAATATTCTAAAGCTTCCTCATACTTTTTCTGATAATAATAGCAAAACCCTATTTCATAATAAGCCCAAGCAACATCTTTAGCATAATTTTCTCTATCAAAATTATCTATTATGTACTGATAATAGGCTATAGCAGTTTTATAATTTTTATTACCGAATTCAGTATACCCTTTTTCAGCTATTATTTTAGGATACTGTTCTTCCTCTACAGAAATTTTAACAGCTGAAGCACATGAAATCAATAAAAAAACAACCGCCGCTAAAAAAATAAAATCTTTTTTCACTAAAAATCCATTATTTCTTTATAGTATAAACTTCATCTCGTACAGGTAAACTTTTACGCAAAGTCTTAAGGAAACTTCTTAAATCACCCATTTCCTTATAGTCATCGCATTTTTCTACAGTTCGCCTTGCTACTGTAAAATACTTGTACATTTTTTCTTCGCCAAGTTTTTTACGCCATTGCTCTTGTGCACATTTTACTCTTAGCAAATATTGATTACCATCTATACCGCTTACTTTTCTGAATAAAACACAATATCTGCAATTGGCACAATATATACCTGTTTCTGACAATTGTTCATTTTGTTCTTCGCTCATAAATACTTACCATAAATTATATTTTTTATACTAAGAGTATAACAAACTTTAAAATTAAAGTCAAGATTATAATGTATGAATAGTGGTAATATAAATATAAGATAATCTCGGTAATATTAATAGGAAAATTTCAGTTTTTATAAAAAACATAAAATTATTTTTTATTACTGCTAATTAAAAATATTACGAGAATAATAAAAGTATGAAAAAAATAATATTAATAATAATTATAATATGCAGTGCATATAGTTACATATATTCACAAGAGGCCAATTTTCAGGATATATACGAAAAAATAAAAGAAAAATATTCAGAAATGTACCCTAGAAAATTTGAGGCATATATAGATGGTAAAATAGTACAAAGACAAATAGATACTATTCCTGCAAAAAGTTATGCGAAAACTAAAGATGATATAAAATTAAGATTTACTTTTGAGAAGGGATATAAGCCAACAATAATACTTGAAAATGTTGATAGTTTTTATAGAAACATGTTTTCTGTATTTGAAGGAGCTTTGGAAACTATTGGGTTTTATACTTTAGTTGGAAATGATAATAATTATAGTTCTATATCCAAAAAATTTACATTTGAAAATATAGAAGACAAAAAAGATGAATACAAAATAACACTTAGAGCAAAAGGAGAAAATGAGAACTATAGTGTAACTTACACAGTAAACAAAGATAATTATATAATAGAAAGAGCAGAATATTATAATAAGAACTCTAGAATATATGATGTAAATATTTCTTATCAGGAAATAGATGATTATACTTTGCCTAAAATAATTAAATATAAAAGTTCTGACGGAAAAGTTAATTCTGAAATAGAATTTGTTGATATAAAAACTTATAAATAATAAATGGATAGAAAATTATGAAAAAAATATTATCAATTATCAATTTACTAATATTAACTATGCCGCTTTACTCTATTGATGTGCAGAGTTTATTCAATCTTTCAAACAATGGAGAAATTGTTTATTATAAAAGCGATAACATAAATAATGCTGAGTATGGTCAGGCTGAAAAATTAAAATCTGAGCTTCAAGCCAAAGGATATGAAGTGTATTCTATAGTTATTGCCGATGTTCTTCCTAAAGAAGGTAATGAATTTATAGCATTAATGTCTTCTGCTCAGGGAGATAAAATATCTATATACAATAAAGATAATGAAGAATTTTCTTATAAGACAGATAGAATAGGAAAAAATGCAGCTATAGATTTAGAAAATTTTTATGATAAAAAAAATGAAATCGGAATAATAAAATACTATATCATAAATGATGACGGACAGGATAGAGACATATATATGTATATGTTTAGGATAGATGGTGCTAGTATAAAATTCATTGCAGATGTAGTTTTTTATAAAGAAATTAATTCTATGAAAAGCTCTGTTATCACTCAAATGGATAATATTTTTGAAGATATTGACGGAGACGGAATATATGAAATGCTTGTAGAATCAAGAGAGATAGTAGGCGGAAGTAATGAAAGAGTGGAATATCAAATTTACAAATTAAGTAAAAGTAAAGGTAAATATGAATGCATTATGTCATCTTGGCTTGAAGAAACACCTGTAGATTTATCAAGATATTTCAGAAAAAGAATAGAAAAATAATTAGCAAACCGCACGCAGAAAAAAATGATGATATACAAGACGTTATAAATTATAATCTATATTATAAAAAATAATCGGTTAAACGTGCGTAGAATAGTAAAATAATTTTATAAGGTTAATAAAAATTTGGGCGGGAGTGCATTTCATAATTAAGCCTTGAATTTATTTAAAGTAAAAATCTCAAAATAAAAATAATTAATTTAATGGGGCGGGAATTGTAAATAATTTTTTTAATTTTATTCTAACTCCCCACCCTATAGCCTTATTGATTTATTTTCATATTTTAACTTTATTTTTCTTAATTACTTTAAACAGAAAAACATGCCCACCCAAGTGTTATTTAAATTTTTAGAATATAAACCGCACGAATAATAAAAAACTAGTTAATAATTTAAACTGAATAATTAACTATATTAAAATAAAAATCTCTTTACCGTGCGTATCAATAAAAACAAAATACAAAATTATAATTTTATAAAGCAGCTATAAAATACTATAATATTTAATTATTTTTATTTCTAGAATTTCTAAATATAGACACAGCATAAAGAACAGCAGCAAGCATTATTATAATCAAAGTAATAGCTCTATTCAAATTAACTTCTTCTTTATAAACAAAAATTGCAAGCAAAGTAGCAAACAGAGGAAGTAAAAATTGTAAAAAACCAAGTGTAGAAACTTCAAGTCCTTTAGCAGCCTTAGCATATAAATATAAAGGTATTCCCGTAGCAACACCGGCAAACATTAATGATACCCAAGTATGAATAGGCTCTCTTGAAGAAGGAAAGTATATTTTACTTAAAATTATAGACGGTATAATTATAGCAGCTGTTTCCAAAAATAAACTCTCCCAACTTGAATATATAGTAAGTTTTTTGAAAATACCATATATAGCAAAAGTAAGCCCTATAAAAAATGCCATAATAGGAGGTTTTCCCAATGTAATTGTTTGATAAAGCATACCTATAAACATTAAAATAATAGCAGCATATTCTAATTTTGTCTTTCTCTCTCTAAAAAATATTATTCCTATTAATATACTCAAAATAGGTGCTATATAATAAGCAAGTCCTGCCTCAAGAACATGCCCTGAATTAACAGTATAAATATATAAATACCAATTAATTCCTAAAAAGATACCCGCTATTATTATAGATATTAAAGGCTTAACACCTCTGTATAAATTGGCTCTTTTGTATATAATGATTATTAAAGTAAATATAAAAGTAGTAATAACTCTTACACCCAATACAAATGCTGAATCAAAATTCTGAACAGATTTCCAATATAAAGGAAGAAGCCCCCATATTATATATGCAGCTAAAGCTAGCAAAATAGATTTATTATTATTTGACATAAATATATCCAATATAATTTTTTTGTATGTAATAATAAAATTTAATGAAAATATTTTCAATATGAATAATTTTTTATTGAAAAAATCATATTTATATTATAGAATGTAAATATGTTTGATTTGTTATTTTTTAATTCTCGCTTAGGTATCACAAGCCAAGCCAAGCCAAGCCAAGCCAAGCCAAGCCAAGCCAAGCCAAGCCAATAATATGAACTCGTTATATAAGTACCAAGCATCAAAAAAAATTTGCCTAATTTTATTCAAAATATTATATCACATCAAGAATGCATATAAAATTAATAAGTATATAATTTTAAATAATAGAATAATTTTTAAATCTATAAATAAACGGCTAATTTTATAATCAGCAATAATAAAAAAAATTATTTAGGGATTGTACCATGAAAAAGAATTTTATTAATAAGAAAATGTATTTTTTACTTCTTTTACTTATTTTAATAATAGTGATGATAATGTCATTATATGTTTTGTAAATTTAGTGTAAATTATTTGTAAATAAATATTGCTTAATTTTTACATTCTGCTATAATTATGAATATAAAGAGATTTTACAATACTGAACATAAGGAGATATATTATGACTAACAACTTAAACCTTTTTATTAAAATTACTCCTAGTAAATTACCTGAAAATATTAGAAGATTTATTGCTTCTAATTACAGCAAAGCTAAAATAGTTTATATTGACATAAGAAAAGAACAATATGAGATAAAATTAAATAATGGAATTTATATCAATTTCGACAAAAATGGAACTTGGAATTATATAAGCAGTGATGATAAATTATCTGAAAACATACTTCCAAAAAATATAGCAAGCAAAATAAAAAACATAATGAAAAAATATAATAATGCTTATATTTTTGAAGTAAGTAAAAGAATAGAATTCTACAAAATAAGATTAACTAATTCTTTAGAAATACGCATAAGAAATAACGGACAATTAATAATGGCATAACTTTTATTATTTTGTATCTCCTAAATATAAATAAAGGCTTGAATATATTCAGATCTTTTATTAAAAAAATAAAAATAAAGGTATATAGGGTATTGACAAAAAACTATTATATAATAAAATAATAGAAAACTAAGAAGATATATGAAAAAGAGTAAATAAAAATGCAATCGCTTTAATTTTGAGTGATTGCATTTTTATTTTATTAATTTTAAGATAAGTATAAGATTATATATTTTCATCAATTATAAACTCAATTCAAATTGTATACAAAATTCGTAAGTAAATTCAAAATCAAATCTGTGACTTAAACTTCTAATTATACAAAAAGTTTAAATAAAATTTTAAAAAAATGAAATTACATATTCCCGCCCTCTAGGCTTTTTATATTTATCAGTCATATTTATATTATTTTTCTTTTTAGTTTCAAACTGTTATTGCAGCACCCACCCTAGATTTATTCAAGTTTAAAAATATATTTACCGCACGAATAATAAAATTATAAATATCTGCTTATTTAAAATGATAATTTTTATTATGTATAATAATCTTCACACCGTGCGTAATTGAATAAACATATATACCGTATGTATTGACAAAAAAAGTATATTCATTAAAATTGAAAAACTATATATGATAAAATAATTTTAATTAAAGAGTAATTAAATAAAAATAAAAATAAAAATAAAAATAAAAATAAAAATGAAAATTAAAAATAAAAAAAATGATAGCAAAGATAATGTAATAGTTTTTATACTATATCTATTCTTGTCTTTAATTATACCTTCTACTGCAATAACAATTTTTGCTATGGCTGATAAAAATATACAAGAAAAAAAAGAAATAATAGATAATAATAAACAAACTAATGCAGCAAATTTTGACAATTTTGACAAAGAAGAAACACTTCAAAAAATAATAACAATATTATTAAAAGGAACTTTATTATCTAAATATAGCAGCTCAGAAGCGGATTTGAAAATTCTTGGTGTGAGAGTATTAATTGTATATGTACTGACTTATATATTATCGCTTGCAATTACCGCAATTATAGACCAAAAAATATTATCATGAAGAGATAAAACTAAAAGAAGATATTAGAGAGACTATAGAAACAATATTAGTAGGGTTGATTACTCTGGCATTAATGGCATTCGTTTTAATAGTAACAGTAATAAATATGGAAAGTAATAGAGAATATTTAGCTTTCAGCGGAGTGATTTTCTGTTTTATAGCCGATGTTATCATTAGGAAAATAACTTCTTAATTAAAAAAATATTAAAGCAAAAAACTGCAAGTATTAATAAGTTTTGAAACAAGTATGCTGTATTGACAAAAAAAGCATATATAATAAAATATAGTTTAGGATTATGAAAAAAGTAAAATGCAATTTAATTATGCATTTATTAATTTATACAATACAGTTTTATTTTCTATTATAAAAGTCTATATCATCATAAATAAAAAAGTATTGTTTTTCTTAATCATTTTATTTTAATAAAAATATATTCATAAATACAGACGATTATAAAATAAAAATAATAAAGTTATTATGAGAAAAAGAAAAGAAAGAAAAGATAGAGAAGAAAATATTTATATAAGAGCTATTCTTGTTATTGTACCTACTATGGCAATACTTATAGGATTGATATTGTTTGTTATTAATGCCCCTGCAATATTAAATAAGTATGATGTAGTAAATAATAAATCAGAAATGATTGCTAAATATTATCAAAAATATGATTTTACTAATGAAAATAACAAACATGATTTACTTAATTTAGTTATACATTCCCTATATCCTAGACGACTTCATTACGGGAGATTTGAATGGATACCAGAGAGTTTATTTTTTAGGGTTACAATCATGTTTATTCTTAGCTTTTCATCAGCACTATTTGGTATTTTAGCAATTCGTAAAATAAAAAAAGAAGGATTAAAAAATAAGAAGGAGGCAATAATTAATTTTCTTCCATTAGTGTGTATTGCAATTACTATATTTGCTTTCTTTATGCTAAAAGATAATATTATAACTGCCAAAGAATATTTAAGTATAGCAGCTGGCATTATATTAGGTTTATTGCTTGCAAATTATAAATCCAAGAATTAATAAGGAGAATAAAAAATATTTGTGAAAGATATAATTTTTAATTTAATATACAAAATCAATATTCCAGAAAATGATTTATTTAGAATGTCTGCATTATTTTTATGCTCTTTTATAATAGTGTTTTTAATATTAGTATTGATTAAAGGGGATTTAAGTCTTGATGATTTTTTAGGTGATAGTGATGGTATAGGTTTGGGAATAATGATAATATTAGTAATAGCATTTTTTGGAGTATCAGAATTTTTTATAATAAAATACATTGAAAACATTTATGAATATATATTTATAGCAATTGGTATTATAACGGCATTATTTAATATAAAAGATAACAATATAAAAAAAACATTTTTTATTGCTTTGATATTTTTTCTTATTCTTTTATATGCAGCATTTTTTAATTCCCCTTCAACTATAGATAATACAGCTATAAATAATCAAAATATTACAAATAATTATACTAATGATTTGAAATCAACTTTATCAACTCAAAAAAGTATTGCTGACTTATTATTAGGATACAACAATCTTTTTACTTCAGTTTTATTAGGAGATATTACATTAAAAGATTATATAATTATATCATTAATTTTTATTTTATCTACAATCGTAATTATTTATATAATTAAAAGAATTGAAAATAGAAAATCAAAATAAATATAATGACAAAAATATAATTTCTTGGTACTTAATATTTTAAGTTTATTAAACTCTTTATTTTTAAAAATTTACATTATAGCCCACCCAAACCCGCCCTTTAAAGTTAAACAAACATTTTTAACAAAATAAGCCAACGAATTAAAAAAATTTTTTAAATATTGAATTTTTTGTACGAGCCAAACCCTCTCACATCTTATCAATGTATTAAATATAACTGAATTGAGTATATACCTAAACAACTGTATTTTGTCAAAATAAATTTATGTTTTGTTTTTATATTTGGGGCTTTGCCCCCGCTCTGCGTGCCTTCGTCAACCCCGTTTCTTTTGCGACCGAAGGAAGTGCCTGTGGCATTGGCACAAAGAAGCTATATCCTCGACAGGCTCGGATACGATTCGCGAAGGGCTATATTTTAGCTTAAACTAATAATCTATCTCACATGCAATACTATTTTAGTATGGTTTAGTACTAATTTTGCAATTGCACTTTTTGCAACTTTTTGCGGCGGGCTTCGCCAAAAGTTGAATAAAAAAATTGACAAACTTAAAAATTTTTAGTATAAATAAACCAATTTCAATTAATTATGGATTAGTATTGAAACAGCACAAATAAAAAAATATAAGGACAAAAAATATATTTCGCCCTTATATTAAAAAATGGAATTTAGTTACTCATTATAAATAGATTGTTAAATATTTTATTGGGATCGAACCCCTGTTTAATATACTCATCTCTTAAAGTAAGTAAAGATTGATTATCTTCCTCTATCTTGTAAATAAGACCTTTCAAAAGCAAAGCTTCCTCATAATAAGGTTTTATTGCTAATGCATCATCTAAGTGTTTTAATATAGTTGATATACTAATATTTGAATCCCGTTCACTACTACCTCCATAGAATTTCTGATTATATTCTATATGTATGTCGTATAAAGGAGAACCTTGAAGATGATGTTTAGTAGCATAACTATGAATAGGTCTTATTTCTAAATATGATGCTACACTACTTTGCAATTTATTTTTATAATATGGACTATACCTAATAGATGTAGCATATTTTGCCAATAAATAATGAAGTTCGGCATCTTTATCATTTAATAAAATACATTTGTTTACCATTTCTATAAAAACAAATATATTATAATCATTACATTCTTTTCTATCTATTGTCCTAGCAAAAAAATATTTATGAAATATAGTTATTTCATTTTCAGATGATGGATGAAAAATTGATATTACATTAGTTTTCTCAGTTCCAAGTATATTTTTTACAATAAACTTATCAGTATATTCTACTTTAGTTCTAAGTAATTCATATTTTTCTCCATTTATTTTTGTATACTCATTTATATCATTTAATATTCCATTAAAAGAAAGTTTTGCATCTCCAGCATATTTTTGATTTAGACCTTGCTCATATAAAATTTCCAATTTCTTTTTATAAAGTTCAAAATTGTTATTATTTTCCTTTAAACCGTTTTCAATAATTTCTAATGCTTTATCAAGCTCATTATCTTTTATTAAAATATCGCTTTCTATCAAATAGCTTTCAATATCATTTTTATTTATGCTCTGTATCTTTTTAATGTCATCTAATATATTAGCACTATCCAAACGAGTATAGCATTTAGCTCTGTATTTATAGGCTTTAATCAAATCTTCTTTATTTGCTTCTTCATTGTTTTCATTAAACTCTATTATTTTATTGCATTCTTCTATAACTTTATAATATTTGCCCTCTTCAAATAAAGTTTCTATTGTATTTGACTCTGCTAAAAGAGGAACTGTTTTTTCTTCCTCAATAACTTCGCTTTCATCTACAAATGAATCAATAACTCCTAAATCATCTACAAGCATAACGGCAAATTCATATATATTTATCTCTTTTTCTATATCAAAATCGGAATGCTGCTTTACATACTCTTTAGTGAGTGTTACTTTTATATCTTCCTCAGAAGCCTCGCTTAAACTTGTTATTGATTTTACTATATAATTTTCCTCTCCTGCAAGCAGATTCAATTTTCTAAATCCAGACGATATAGGTATAGTATATGATAATGCTTTTTCAAGATTTTCAATTTTTGTGTCTTCAAAAAGTCTTTTAATCAAGTCTTCTCTGCTGCTTAATAAACGGTAAAAATCTATAGCTTTTATTTTTGAGTTTATATCAATACCGCAGTTTGCCATAGTAGTTTTTAATAAAAGCATATCCTGTGTAGTGCGGTTTTCTCCTGCCATACGATAAAAGTCATTAGACAAGCATATTATTTTTTAAATGTATCAAGGCTTGAATATGTTCTGTTATCATAGGTTAAATATTCTATAGTGGCATTCCAATTTAATAGTTTCACATTCTGCTCAAGTTTTTCTATCTTCAAAGAATTCTGTACAATCTGTCCCAAAAGCCCCTGAAACATCTGCTTCATCACCGAATAAATTTCATTGATTTGATTATTAATATCTACAGACATTGTATTTAATTTATTATTAACAGCAACAACAGCCTCAAAAGTAAGTTTATTTTGTTCTGCAAGCACCTGTATCATTCTTTGAGAAGCCTTTTGAGCTACTGCAAAATTATAATCTATTTCGCCTCTTATTTTTCTGTTTTTTCCTGTTATAGCACCCCATAAATTTTTGAAAAATCCCTGACTTGACAGCTGCTTTGCTCTTGCCTCTCCAGCCGCCAAACAAGATGCAGCCTCTAATGTAAGCTCTGTTAATTTATTTGCATTATTTTTATGAAGTTCTATAGTGCTTTCAATATATCTGTCTATCTCAGTTTTATCTGAAGCTTCTATTTCATTTTCATAAGGAAGTATTAAATTAAATTCCATAAAAAACCGCCTTTATTTTATGTTTTTATTATTATTGTTATTTAATTTTTTTATATCATCAGTATAGTTAATTTTAATATTATTTTCAATAGCTATTTTTTGTATATCATTTTTTATATTATGCCTTTCTTCTTTGATTAATTTCATCTTATGTTTATATTCCTGTTCATCAATATACATTTTTTTAATAGACCGTAAAAGTTCAAATTGTGTAGCTGCCATATCAAATACAGGCTTTAATATTCTTTTAGCATCATTATAGCCTTGTTCAATATGCGAACTCATAGCTGATGAAGAAAAATTCAAAGTACCTTTTATAAGTCCGCCCAAATCCTCCTGAGGCACTATTTCTATTATTTTTAAATTAGGAAACTCCTCTCTTTTTATAATAGACTCCTTGCTTAAATGCACAACTACAACCATATTGCATCCTAAATTATAAAGCGGTCTTATAGGTATATTATCTCCTACAATAGGAATGCCTCCGTCTATATATGTTGTACCGTCAATCACTTCTTTATCAAATACAAAAGGAATGGCACTTGTGGCAAGAAGTATTTTTCTTATTCTATCTCTTTCGCTTTTATTTATAGAAAAATAATGCACATTAAAATTTTCTACAGCTAAGCATGCAGCATAAAGCGGATCATCTGTATTAAGTAAATAATCAAAATCTAAATATTTATCAATAATGCTTAAAAGTCCGTCCCTAGAAAATATACCGCTTGAGGCAATTACTCCAGCTAAAGCTATAATTCTAGTCATAGGTATGCCTAATGGTATTAAAATCCTTGAAATGCTTTTTACTATACTCTCTGCATCAAAAGAAAGTATTTTATCCTGCACTTCATTAAGCCAAATTTTCTCAGCTTTCTCATAATCATTTTGATATATTAAGCATGCATTCAAAGCCCCTACAGAAGTACCAGAAATAGCATAAATATATTTGTCAAAACCAAATTCTCTAAATGCTTTCCATACTCCTATTTGATAAGAGCCTTTTCCTCCGCCTCCTGCAAGAACAAGTCCTAATCTGTTCATATTTTTGTCCTTATAGTTTTATATAATTTTAGTATAATACAAATTATAAACTATATCCATGACAAATTCAGACGCTATTTGTAATACAGCTGAAAAATTTTACTGATTAAATAAATTTTTTTAAGTATCTAAATCAATAATTAAAAACAAAATTATTCGTTCTTTTTATCATTATCCCTAAGGTATTTACTAATTCTTAATGCTATAAATGATAGTATACCGCCAGAAAAGAAAGCTAATAACTCTATCATGCTTTCAATACTTCCGTTCATATTAAAAATAGCCATGTTTCCATGTATTTTATAAATAACAGCCAAACTCACTATAAGAATTACAGCAAATGCAATAAGATAAAATTTATAAGAGTAATTCTTAAAAAAAAGCATCTCTGCCAAAATGCCTATGATAGCACATCCTATAAAAAATATTATTACTAATCTCGAAAATAAATCTTCTGAATCCTCTCCAAAATCTGCATCATAATGATATCTATCTCTATTCCAACGGCGTCTAATTTCTTTAGTTTCTATACTGTTATCAAAATAATAACTATTTTCTAAAATAATATCATTATCACTTACTATATAGTTTCCATTATAGATGTTATTTTCTTCATTGTTACTTTCTTCTATTATACTAGATATATTAGAATGATGTTTTGTCATTTCATTATAAAATATAAAAGAAATAATAATTAATATAACTGCTAATACACTAATTTTCATAATACCTACCTTTATAATAATCCTTCATTTATTATAAATTTAAATAGTTTTTATTTCAATGAATTTTACTATAATCCCCACCCTCTATCTTTTTTTACTTTATTCTAAATTTCTGATTTTTTCTTTTTTCAATGTTTAATTAACATCCATTAGCACCCACCCAAAGTGTTATTTAAATTTTAAGTCCCATTTACGCACGCAGAGAGAAACTAAAAAAATAAATACATTTTGTAATTTATAATTTAGCTGTTTTTTAGTAATGCATTTAACGTGCGTTGAATAGATTGCAGGCTTAATAAAAACTTGGGCGGGGGCTAAAAAACATAAATTATACTTTTAAATGTAGATGAAGTTTATTAATAAAAATAGGCCTAAAAATCTTAAAGGGCGGGAATGAAAATAAAGTTTAAGTAAATATATTATTTTTATTTAATTATTAATCTTGCCAATACAAAGCCTACTATAAAGCCTATAGGTAAAGATAAATACTCCAATATGTTTTTTATATTCTCATAATTTATAAATATAATTATCCCTGTAATTATAACAGATAAAATGAGTATTATTTTGGCAGGAATTAATTCTTTTTTATAGAATTTATTTTTTGATAATAATATAAGACTAAGTAAAAAACCTATAATAAGAGAGCCTGTGAACATAATAAATACTCTGTCCCCTTCAAGGTCAAGATCATGTCTGTATCTTCTTCTTCTTATATTTTGATATTCAATTTCAGAGTCTGTATTATAATTATTTTCTATAATGTAGTTATTTTCTATATAGTTTAATTTATGAATATTGTTTTCTAAGTTTTTATTATTATTTTTTATCAAATCATTATAAAATATGTAAGAAATTATAATGAATATTAATATAATATCTATTTTTTTTAAGAATTTCATTTTATTTCCTAAATATGACTTCTAAATATAATTATACTATAATTTAAAACTTATTTTATTTCAATATAAAATAGGTTTTAAATTCTTGAATAATAAGCGATTTTATTATATAATAGTAATTTCTATAGTTGAATTATTTAAAAAATTATATTATTATGTAAAGTTATATAAACTAATAGATAATAGGTATTTGCACTTTTTGGTACTTTTTGCGGCGGGAAAAAGTACAAAATAACTTCATTGCCGCATATATCCAAAATACAATAACAATCGAAAACTATTGAATATATAATGAAATAAGAGGTAAATAATTAATGGCAAAACTTTCACATCTGGAAAAAGAATATATCAAAGCTAATTATAAAAATAAAAGCATTGATGAGCTTACAAAAAAGCTAGAAAAAGACAGAGAGTTAATAGAAGAATATATTAATAATCTGCAAAACAGTCAAAAAACTAGTACAAAAAATAATAGCAAAAAAGAAAAAGCTAATAAAGAAAACAGCGGAAATATACTTTCAAAACTATTCTCAAAAAAAGATAATGAGGAGCCTATTTTTAAAAGGTATGAAATAAAACCATATCATCTTTCAAAAATAGATGCAATATTTGCTGCTATAGCTTTTCTTTTCACATTATTTTTGTATCTGTTTACACTCACTCCTTCACTTTCAGCAGGAGATAACGGAGAGCTTACAACGGCTGCTTACTTCTTGGGTGTAGGGCATGCTCCTGGATATCCTTTCTATACTTTAATGTCCAAATTATTTACTTATATACCAGTAGGAAATATAGCTTGGAGAACCAATTTATTTTCAGGTACTTGTGCAGCATTTGCTATGATTTTCTTCTATCTTATTATGGTAAAAGTGCTTGGACAAAACAGAGTTGAAAGAGGATTTTCTCCAATAGTACAAATACCAGCACTTTTTGCAAGTATTGCATTCGCTATATCTGATAATATGTGGGCACAGGCTACTATGGCTGAAGTTTACAGTTTGAATATACTTCAAATAGCTTCTATGCTTTTGATACTTGTTTATTGGTTTGAAAATGTATGGAAACATGCTGATGATGAAGTGCCTTATTATGGAAATAAATATTTAATGGCTTTTGGATTTCTCTATGGGGTAGCACTTGCAAATCACCATGTAACTTTGCCTTTCGCTTTTGCTCCGCTTTTATTTGTAGCTGTAGTTTTATTTTTGGTGCATAAAGACAGATATATTAATCATATAGAAACTTCTTTTATATCAATATTCGTATTTTTAGTATTATTATTTATAGGAGGATTTGGGTACTACAGATTTATTATGAATTATGAGGCTTATTTATATTTCCCTCCGGGAGTAGCTTCTAATGATTCAATATTCTCTATAATATTTAAGCCTTTCGCTGATATGAATATAATGAGCGATATATTTACAGCACTTGCAAATGGTTCTTATTTAAGACCAGATATGATACAGAATCTGAAAGCTCCATTCTACCCTACTCTATATAAAGGAATGTTCTTAGTATTCTGGCCTTTATTTTTAGTAGTTGTTTGGTGCTTAGTGTACAGATATTTCTTATGCAAAATAGATAAATTTAATAATGATAATGACTTTATAACAGGAATATCAATATCATATTATAAAATGCTTTTAATGCTTGCAGTAGGAGTTATGATATACGCCTACATGCCTATAAGAGCAAGAGCTTTGCCTCCACTAAACTGGGGACAATTAAATGAACCTTCAGGTTGGGAGAATTTAAGCTATTTATTTAGTATGATACATAGAAAGCAGTACGGTACTTCTGGAAACGATGTTTCTGCCGCATTCATACTTCACCCAGAACAAGTATCTGCTTTGATAAATATATTTAAAACCCAATTAACAGCTTTAGGATTATTATTCTTAATACCTGGACTATTTCAAATATTTAAGAAAAATAAATTTATAGGGATATTCTCAGTATTCGGGCTTTTAAGTTTTGCTGTGTCACTTATGGCATATACTAATCCCCCTCCAAGTGTTAGAACTTTATCATTTGTAGAAGTATTCTTCCTTCCAGCAACTTTATATATGCTTGTAATAATAGGCTTTGGTATTCAGTGGTATATGGAATATTTTAATACTAATATAAAAAATGTATTAAAACCTGCTAAAGAAGAAAGTGCTGATACTCAATTAAAACCTTATCATGCAATATCACTTATAGCAATATTTGCAATAATGATACCTATATTTGTAATGAATCTAAGCCGTAATAATAACTCAAAAGATTTTAGTAATCATGACTATTCATACAATATGATGAACTCTCTTCCAGACAATGCGATATTTGCCACAGAGGGAGGAGACAACCAAGTATTCGGGCTTGTATATTACACTATGGTTGAAAGAAGAAGACCAGATTTAAAAATATATGACCAAAAGGGTAATGTATTTGAAAGAATATACGGAAACCTTATGAAAACTGACGGCAGATGGCTCGGGGATATAAGCGATGCTGTTGATAAAGACTTTATAGAGTCTGGCAGACCTTATTATATGGCTTGGAGACGAGACGGACTTTATAGGCTTGGTGATTACTACTTCAAGGCTTACGGACTTGTATTCAAAGTACAGCCTATAAAATATGCTTTGGTTGATGAATTAGAGTTCTTTAAAGTGCTTACTGTTAATGACTATAAAGATATTGCCAAAGAGCATTTAAAAAGAGATTATGAAAATGAAAAAATAGCTTCTGACTTAAATGCATTATTAGATGAAGGCTTGATTTCTGTAGCAAGAAAAAATATTTATGACGGTAACGAAGAGATAACTTTTGTAAAAATGTATGAGCTTCCTTTCCCAGAGTTTAAAACAGAAGAGGATTATTGGAATAGCTACACTATGCAGGGAACAGCCGAAGAGATTTCGCATTATGATTTCTTAACTAGAGAGATATTTGTAAGTTCATATTCTCTTGCCAAAATAGATTTATACAATAGAAGAATAAAAACATATCAGAAACTTTTAGGCTTTATGGGTAATGGAGACATTGCTAAAAATGGCATTACAAAAGATGAAGCTAATCAAAAAATAGCAGAGTTTCAGGACTTAAAAAAACAGGAAGAAGAAAGAATGCTTACTATAGGCTTTGATATGTCTAATGTATACTTTGCTGTAGGCAATCAGGCTATTATGGATGGTAATTATGAAAGAGCTGCTTTAATGTTTGAAGAGCTTATAAAACTAGAAAAACTTATTTATCCTGCTTACTTTAATTTGGCTGCTTCTTATGAATATTTGGCACGTTCAAAAGATACTCCTTATGATAAAGAGGCAGAGTATTTAAATAAAGCTAAAGATGTGCTTACTAGAGCAGAAAGAACTTTCCACAGAGGAAAAGATATGGGAGATGCTGCAAGAGAGCAGAATCAAACTTATCAGCAGATAAAACAATTTATTGCTAGAATAGATGCACAGCTTAAAACTACAAGACAACAGGCTGATAATTTAAAAGCTCAGGCTATGAAAGAAGATACTTTTGAAAGCTATTCTTCCTATGCTAATTATATATATCAAAACAGACAGGATATAGAAGAAACTTTATGGGCAAAATTAGAAGCTAAAAAAAGAGCAAGAAGCAAAGAACATTTGATAGGTGTTAATAAAGATATATCAATACTTTATGCTAATTTAGGGGATACAGCAAGTTCTATCAGAATATTAAATGATACCTTAAAAATGTCTGACTTGACTAGAGATGAAAGAAGAGACTTAGAATTTGATTTAGCTAATATTTATCTTAATAATAAAATGTATGATGAAGCTGTAAGTACATATTCAAAATATACTAATGAGCTTACTCAAGACGGAGCATTTGCTTTGTATGCTATAGGTCATATATATATAGAACAAAACAAAGTAATAGAGGCTTTAAATATATATAATGACTTCAAAAGAGTAATGTCGCCTTTAGCTGTTAGTAATGATGTGATAGCTAATTTGGATAAAGATGTTGAAAGCAGAAGACTTCAGATAATGCAGTACTTGGCTTCTATGAATAATGTACAGTAAAAAATAAAATTTTTATAAAAAGGCTTGCTATTAAATTAGTAAGCCTTTTTTATTATATTGATTTTTAAAAAATAAAATTGATTATATATTGTTTATTTTATATTCAAATAAAATATCATAAAACTTAAAAAGGAGTGCATATTTATGAATAATAATCAATGGTTTTTATTTTCTGGAATAGAACATAAAGAAATTAAAACAGCATCATATTGTCTAGATTATATTACTTGGGATAATACTAATTGGACTGCTATTTTTCATGATGGATATTTTGTCCATTATAGAAATGGCGACAAAAATAATTGTCATACCGAAGATTATTTATACTACAAAGATGTAAATTTTAATAATTTTAGATTAGATATAAAAGGAGATAAAATATTTATATCTCCGAATGGGGATCTATCTAAATCCAGAGAGGTTGATTGTATAGAATATATTTGCTGGGATGGAAAAAAATGGAGAGCTGAATTGCTTAGACTAATAAATAATTTACATCCAGATCTATAAATAATAACTATTTTAGGCTTACTAATTAAATTTAGTAGGCCTTTTTATTTGATAAAAATTACAAAGTTTATATCAGACTTATTTCAAAACTTAATTTATTAACATTTATAGTTTTTTAGTTTAGTATTTTTTTATTAGTTTGGGGCTTTGCTCACAGTTCAAACCGACACTTATTTTGCATACACTTTGCAGTCAAGATGGCATATTCATATACTAAAATAGAGTTTAAAACATTATTTTTATAATTAACAAATTACTATTTTTTATATATAATCTTATTAAGTCTTTTGAAACAAGGCTATTAATTATTTAAAAAATTTTTTATATATTTAGTCTGTTCTGTATTCTTAAGTAAAAAAGCATCATGTCCGTAATTAGATTCTATTTCATAAAATATAGTATCTATACTAGAATGCTGATAGGCAGAAACTATCTCTGCTGACTGTGTGCTTGGATAAAGCCAATCTGATATAAAAGATATAACAAGAACTTTTTCTAAACTAATATTCTTTTTATATTTTATTTTTTTTATTTCATCTTTAACATCAAAGAAATCCATAGCTTTGGTAAGATATAAAAAACTATTTGCATCGAATCTTGCAGTAAATTTTTCTCCGTTATAATGAAGATAATTTTCTACTTCAAAAGAAGGTGTGAAATATTTAACAGCTCTTTTTCTCTTTCTTCCGAATTTTTTTCTCATATACTCTTCACTCATGTATGTAATATGTCCGAGCATTCTGGCCAAAGCAAGTCCTCTGTCAGGAGTAGACATACCATAATATTTTCCTCCGTACCATTCAGTATCTTCGGTTATTGCCTGTCTTGCTATTTCATTTAAAGCTATCTGCATAGGAGAATGACTCATAGAGCTTGCTATTACTATTGCTTTTTCCATCATCTGAGGATAAGAAGCCGTCCATTGTAATACCTGCATGCCTCCCATGGAGCCGCCTGCAACACAATAAAGTTTATTTATTCCTAAACTATCAACTAATATTTTTTGTACTTTTACTATATCTTTAATCGTGAAAGTAGGAAAATCCGTACCATAATATGAATTACTATTTGGCTTTTTAGAAGAAGGTCCTGTTGTTCCGCTGCAGCCACCTAAAACATTAGAACATATTACAAAATATTTATCTGTATCTATTGCCTTTTTCTTACCAACGAAATTCTCCCACCAAGAGAGAACATCAGCATCTCCTGTGAAAGCATGACATACTAGAATAGCATTATCTTTATTAACATTTAAATGTCCGTTTACTGTATATGCTATAGTTAATTCATTTATTGAAGCTCCATTTTCAAATTTGAAAGCCTTATCATAATTAAGATATTTAATTTCATTGTTTTCCTGTTCATTGTTTTTATGTTCTTTTCTGTTTTTTATATTCTTCATAAAATAACCCTCTTATTAAAACAGGAGTAAATATTTATACCCCTGTTTTTTATAGTTTAAATTATTTATTTGCTATAGTTAAAGCCTCATCTAAATAATAAAGTATATCATCAATATGTTCTATGCCTATTGAAAGCCTGATAAAGTTTTTGCTTATTCCTCCTTTTTTCAATTCTTCTTCAGATAATTGAGAATGTGTAGTAGAAGCAGGATGTGCAACTAAACTCTTAACATCTCCGACATTTACCAAATGAGAGAATAATTTTATATTATCTATAAATTTAACTGCAGCTTCATATCCGCCTTTTATACCGAATACAACCATTCCTCCGAATTTATCTTTTAAATATTTACTTGCTGTATTATATGAAGGATCATTTTTAAGACCAGGATATCTTACCCATTCAACTCTATCATCTTTTTCTAAAAACTCAGCAACTTTTAAAGCATTAGAACAATGTCTGTCCATTCTTACTGCTAAAGACTCGGTTCCCTGAATGAATACCCAAGAGTTATCAGGTGAAAGACAAGCACCCAAATTTCTAAGCGGTACAGTTCTTACTCTCAAAGTAAATGCTATATTTTTAAGCTCATCTGGTAAATCATAAGCCCATCTTAATCCATGATAATTTGAATCAGGTTGTGAAAATAGAGGGAATTTATCACTTTGCCAATTAAAATTACCGCTATCAGTGATTATTCCTCCTATAGCACTTCCATGTCCGCCTATCCATTTTGTAAGTGAGTTGATTACAATATCTGCACCATGTTTGATAGTCTGCAAAAGATAAGGTGTTGTAAAAGTAGCATCTATAACTAGAGGTATTCCCGCATCATGTGCTATTTTTGCAACTGCTTCAATATCTGTAAAATCTAATGAAGGGTTTGAAATTGTTTCTATAAATATTAATTTAGTTTTATCAGTGATAGCCTTAGCAAAATTAGCAGGATCTTTAGCATCTACAAATTTTGTATTAATTCCAAGTTTAGGAAGTATTGCTGCAAATTGTGAATATGTACCTCCATATACATTAAATGCTGAAACTATTTCATCACCTGCCTCACATATAGTGATTATAGTATAAAATATTGCATTTGTTCCAGATGATACCGCAATAGATGCCTTACCGCCTTCCATAGCAGTAATTCTTTTTTCTAATACATCTGCTGTAGGATCTCCAAGTCTTGTATAAATATACCCAAGTTCTTTTAAACCAAATAAATCAGCAGCATGTTTTGAATCTCTAAATAGATATGAAGTAGTTTTGTATACCGGAACCCCTCTGCTTCCGAATATATCATTAGAATCCTGTCCTGCATGTGCTGCTAATGTTTCAAATTTTAATTCTCTTGACATCTTTATAATACTCCTTAATAATAGAATAAAAAAAGCCGCCAAATAAATTTGACGGCTTTAAAGTACAAAATAAAAAATAAATTATTATTGACAGCCATCATTATTAAACATACACATTTGCATGAGGCAAAACATTTTGTTCATAACGATGATTGTTTTCATTTACAATATTTCCTAAAATAGTTATTAATAATTAATTATAGATTATACAGCAATATAAAATTATTGTCAACAGTAATTAGTTTTATTTTGTTAAGTATTACAATAATTTTAAATAAAACTTGAATTATAATTAAGATAATTAAATATTCGAGTTAAAACAATAAGTCTAATATTCAATAATAAAATTTAAAGCAAAATCTTATTTAAATTAACATTTCATTTAACGCACGCTAAACAGATTTATATAATAAATTTAAATTGAATTAATAACTAAATTATATTTCTTTAACTACTATGCGTGCGTGTTAATGCATTATAAATTTAAATAAAACTAGGGTGGGTACTTTAATTTATAATTTGATTAACAAAATAATTGAAGTTAGATTTTAAAAATAAATTACTAAATATAAAGGGCGGTGTATATAATTAAAATTGTTTTATAAAAAAGTCTAACTTTTAAAAAGTTAAACTATTTTTATTTATAAAATATTTTCGTGAATTTCTTAAAATTTTCCAAGCACTTTGTAAAACTTGATGACAGAGAAAAATTCCATATACTATAACTCTCTATATATACAATTTTTGTTGTTCTTTTTCCAACTGCTAAAAGTTATAAAAAGTGCAAATACTATAACTCTATATATAAAAAGGAGCTTAGCTTTTAATTTAAGTTAAACTCCTTTATTTTAACAACAAATTAATTATTATTTATTTTGTAGAAAAGCGTCTATAACAGGTTTTAATATTTTATTATATTCTTCTAACATTTCATAATAATTATCCAAATCTTTCATATAATACCAATCAGGATGTTCGTAATGTTGCTTATATACATAAAAATTAAGTTCCTTATCTTCTAATAATTCAAAAACTTTTTTAGATATTTCAGGATCGTTGAAAGATTTTTATTTTCTTAATCCGCACTGAATTATATAGCCAGCAGTAGTAAAACCCACTAAAACTTTTTCGTCTGCTATTTCTATTTCTTTAGCTAAAGTAACCCAACTATAACAATATAAAATTTCATCATTATTTTGATTTGGATTTTTATATATTAATATTCTTGATTTATCAGTAATTTCAGGATTATTAGTTCCATCATAATAGTATAATTTAAAGTCTGTATGTTCTGGCACTTGCAAGAACTGAGCAAACATTGTATGCACTTTAGTTGACAATGGTATATCCAAATGAGTACTACTTCTAGACTTAGAATATAAATAATAACCGCTATATTGATGTTTTTTTAATTCGCCTGAAGATGAATATTTTTTATTGCATAAATTTACATCATTGCCATTTGCATCTTTAGCATCTTTTATTATCAAATATTTCCAATGGCTATCATCTTTATAATTATCTATTATATTCCTCATTTATCCAATATAGTTTTATTTACTTTATCATTAAATATAGTATTGATAAACTCTTTTAATTTATTTGGATATTTTATCAATAATTTTTTATTATCATTATCTTTATTATTTCTAAATATAGATATTGTTGTAGTATAATAAGGTCTAAAACTTTCTATTTTATCAATAAATACTAATATAGCCCTATGTATTAAATAATTTCCATTTTCATTATTAAAGCCATTTTTAGTAAAAATATAATTTACTACATTAACTATATTTTAATTACCTCTATTGTCTAATAAGAAATCAATATTACCTTGTAAAAATACATTATTCTCACAAGCGTAAATTCTTTGTTTTATATAATCTGTACTATATTTTAATATATCTAATTTTCTTTTTTCAGACTCTATCAAATCATTTGTAAATAAAGTATTTTCTATTTTCTTTTCTTTATCAAGCTGATCTTTTATCACTGTAATTTCATCTTCTTTAATGATTCTATCAATCAGCTTCATTTGATAATATATATTATTTGATAAGTTATTGGTATTATATAATAAATTTATTATAAGTCTTAGTTGATTAAAGCACGTATTTTTTATATTATTTATATCTATTATATTTTCCTTATTTTTTAAGTATTCATAATTGAGTATTTTGAATACAGAAAATATTAAAATACGTTTTCTTATAGTAGTAAATTCAAATAAATTATTATCATTATTAAATACATTTAAATTATCATCAAATGTACAAATTTTATTATATTTATCTTCATCGTTTTCTGATTCATTATTATAATAAAATATGTCATTAAATAAAGTTTCCAATTTACATTTTCCAAGTGATGAAAGTATATCAAATATATTAATAATAAAATTTATATTTTTGTTTAGTGTTGTTTTTTGATCTTTTTCATTTTTTATAGAATTTACTTTTAATTTATTTAAATATTCTTTTTTTTCATTATCGTATATATGAATGAAAAACAATTCAAAAAAATCTAAACTTGATTCTTCTATTTCTAATTTTTTAATATCCTCAACCTTACCAACAATTTCTATTTGAGAATAATAAAGCATTTCAAAAATAAATTGAAATAGCTTCATAAATAAATCATCAACTCTATAACCTTCATCTTTATTATTTATATCTTCTTTTATAAAATCCCATATAAAGTTTGTCCAATCTATATCTATTTTTTCATCAAATCCATTATTATTTTCTGATAAGAATTTTTCTATTTTTGATTTAAATATTTCAAAATCTGTTAATTGCTTTCCTCTTGAGTTCATTTTTATATACAAATCATCATAATCACCTTTTATATCAAGTTTAAAAAATTTAATATTATTTAATCTTATAATTATATCTTCTTTATTGTTGACTGCTTTAATATAAGGTTGTATTTTTTTATGAATTTCATCTAATACTAATAAAATTCCATTAACAGTTGGATCTTTTCTATAATAATTTAAAAATGATATATTACTTGTTATTTGATTTGATATTATATCTTTATCAAAATCTATATTTATTTTATTGCTATTTATCAATGATAAAAAATTTGCAGATGTTATTCTAGTTTCATACGAAAAATTTGATAAAAATGTTCTATCTTCTTTTAAGCAATTGTAAATATACCAATGAAATAAAAATAATGTTGTTAATCTTTGCTGACCGTCTATAGGATAAAATATATTATCATCATTAACTCCGTATATAATATCTAATATAAAATCATTATTATATTTTTCATTAAATAAATATTTGATTATAGAATCCAAAAAATTGTTTCTTATATTAGTTGCTTCTGCATCAATTCTGCCTTAGGCATATCCTCTTTGTATAATTGGAACTATTACTTTTTTATTATTATATAAAATATCTTTTAAGTTTACCAAGTTATTATCAATATTTATATTATTATTCATATATTTCTCCATTTGTATTTAAATATTCTTGAACACTATTTACTATATATTCAATATAATTATTCATGTCAGTATTAGACCAAAATAATATCTGTTTTGCTTCCTTTGTATAATATTTTAAAAATACATTTTTTGTTGCTATAGGAATATATTTTTTTGGATCTTTTAAAAATTCTTTTATTTTTTTTATTTTTATTTGAAATATAGAATTATTTAAAGAAGAATTTGAATCAGAATCAAGTAAAGCTAAATTCTGAATATTATCTAAATCATTATTATCTACATATTCTTGTTCTTTATCTATATATTGTTCACTTAATTTCCTTTCTATAAAATAAACTAAACTGCATATATCTTCAAAATATGTTTTATACTCATTTTCTGATTTCATATTTTTTATTAATTCCAAAGATATTTTTATTTCATTTTCATTTGATTGTTCTTGTTTGTATTCTTCAAAATACTTCTCTGCATTATTTTTAAGATATTCTATATGGTCTTTAACAAATACTATTTTTTGATTATCGCTTAAATCTTCAGAGTTTCTTGCATAAATATGCTCTATGCTCCACTTGGATATATTTTTATATTTTTCAAAACTAAATCTAATATTTTCTTTAGAACTCTCTATTATATTAAATAATAATAATAATTTCTTTACTTTATCTTTATCACTATAATTTAATTTTATTATTATAGAGCCTATATTATCTAGTTTTTCTTTATCATCAATATTTTTTCCACATATTATATTTTTTATCATATTCTTTATTTCTATTTTAAAACTATATCTACTTTCTGAATTTTTATATTTTTTTAGAAAATCACTAATAGTTCTATTACTTTCTGTAATTAAAAAACCTAAATCATTATAAATTTGATTATCTTCATACCATTCTTTTAAAATATAAAAATATGAAACTATATATTCCCATATACTTTTTAAGTTATAACCATTAGGATTATTAATTTTTTCATAAAAATGCCTAAATATTTTATACTCTTCATTATCATCAATACGGACTATTTCGGATTCATATATGATATGGAATAAAAAGTCTATTCTAACATTATATTTATATGATAATTTTTTATCTTTGCAAATAAAATACCAAAAATCATTATTATCAAGTTCTATTTCTATATTTTCCCATTGATTAGCCATATTAATCTGTTCCAATTTTCTTATATCTTCTGATAAGTTATTTTGATGAGAATATCTTAAAATTATAGCCTTTATTAATTCAGAATTAGTCAAAGATATTTTACCAGCATTAAGCCTTTGAAAAGTTTCATTTTCATCATCGCCTCCTATATTATACCATATTATATTTACATTCTTTAATAAGTTTTTCTTAAAGTTTTCTTTAAAGTTTTTTTTCTCTATTTGATTATTTTCATTTTTTTTAAACCAAATATCTATATATTTATAAGCTTCAAAAATATAATAATAGTCTATGTTTTGTTTATAACAATTTTCTTTAATTTCATCTAAAAAGCTTTCATTTGATTTTGTTTCATATTTTAAAGTAAATTTAAATTGTTCAGGATTTCCATTATTAAGTTTAATATTATTTAAATATTTTAATATCAAATAAATGGTAGTTAATCTTTGCTGTCCGTCTACTAAATTATATTGTTCTTTATTATCATCTTTTTTTACAGCTATAGGGTTAAGACAATACTTTTCATCTCCTTTTTTATTTTCTATAAATTCTTTTATATATTCCAATAAAGCCTGAACTTCTCCATTTTCACCTCTCCATCTATACACATTTGATAGCTAGGTATGAGGAAATTGTACCCCCTTAACTCTTCTATGCTGCGCATTTCTACAGATTTATTATCTTGATTATTTGTTTCTGCCATATAATAGTCCTTAAAAATAAATATAGCTATATAGTATAACACATTTTAATGACAAAAACTGTCTTAAAAAATAAAAAATAAGAAAAATAAAAATTGAAAAATATTTTCTTAAAACTATTGACAAAAAACTAATTTAGTATTATAGTACCAATATACTAAATTAGTAATGACAGGAATAAAAAATGATTCCAATATCAGAAGCATCAGCTATAGCTCTGCACTCTGCAGTATATATATCTATTAAAGAGTTTGCATCTCTTAAAGATATAGCAGAAAGATTTGATGTTTCGTCTAATCATTTGTCGAAAGTTCTTCAGGCACTTGTAAAGGCAGGGTATCTTACTTCATTAAAAGGACCTGCAGGCGGATTTAAAATTGCTGATGGTAAAGAAAATGCTTCTTTTTTGGAGATATACGAAACTATAGAGGGTAAAAATTGGCAGAGAAGCTGTTTGTTTCATTCTAAATGCGGTAAATACTGCTCAAGCTGCATAATGGGTGATTTAGTTAATGATATAAACAGAAAGTTCAAAAACTATATGGAAAGCCATACAATCAAAGATCATTATTTATTGGATAAGGATTTCAAGATAAATAAAAACAGATGATAAAAAATCAAAACAAAAAAAATAAATGGAGGATTAAATGGACAATAAAATGTTTTGTTATCAATGTCAGGAAACAATGAATAACACAGGCTGTGTTACTTCAGGAGTATGCGGTAAAAAACCAGATTTAGCATATTTAGAAGACTTACTAGTTCATGTAACTAAAGGGCTTTCTAATATAACAACTGCTATAAGAAAAGAGGGCGGAAAAGTAGATAAAAAAGTTAATCATGATGTAACATTCAATTTATTTACTACTATAACAAATGCCAACTTTGATAAAGAAGTTTTTTATAAGAGAATAGAATACACTGCAAAACTTTGTAATGAATTAGCAAATCAGGTAAAAGATAAATCACTTATACTTGAAGAATCTTTATGGACTCCTAAAAGCAAAGAGGATATGGACGCTAAATCAAAAACAGTAGGCGTATTAGAAGAGAAAAATGAAGATATAAGAAGCCTTAAAGAAACTGTTATATACGGAGTTAAGGGATTAAGTGCTTATATGAGACATGCTAATATGCTTGATTATGAGAATGAAGAAGTTGATGCTTTTATACAGAGAGCTTTAAATGAAACATTAAGAGATGATATAAATTCTGATGAACTTTTAGCATTGGTGCTTGAAACAGGTAAAAACGGTGTTGACGGAATGGCTCTTCTTGATAAAGCTAATACTGCTACTTATGGTAACCCAGAAATGACAAAAGTTAATATAGGTGTAGGAAAAAATCCGGGAATATTAGTATCTGGTCATGATTTAAAAGATATAGAAATATTATTAAAACAAACAGAAGGTACAGGAGTAGATGTATATACTCACTCTGAAATGCTTCCTGCTCACTACTACCCAGAATTAAAAAAATATAAACATTTTGTAGGCAATTACGGCGGAGCTTGGTGGGATCAAAGAAAAGATTTTGAAAGTTTCAACGGACCTATACTAATGACTACAAACTGTATAGTAACTCCTTTAGCAAGTTATAAAGACAGAGTATATACAACAGGAGCAGCAGGTTTTGAGGGCTTAAAACATATAGAAAGCCATACAGATAAAGAAAGCGATAAAGATTTTACTCCTATAATAGAGCATGCTAAAAAATGCGAAGCTCCTAAAGAAATAGAAAGCGGTTTTATAGTTGGAGGATTTGCTCATAATCAGGTATTATCACTTAAAGATAAAATTGCTGAAGCTGTAAAATCTGGTGCTATAAAAAGATTTATTGTAATGGGCGGATGCGACGGAAGACATAAAGAGAGAGAATACTATACTGAATTCGCTCAAAAACTTCCTAAAGATACTGTAATATTAACTGCAGGATGTGCTAAATACAGATACAATAAATTAGATTTAGGAGATATTAACGGCATACCTAGAGTATTAGATGCAGGACAATGTAATGACTCTTACTCATTAGCTGTTATTGCTTTGGGACTTAAAGATTTGTTCGGTTTAGATGATATTAATGACTTGCCTATAGTTTATAATATAGCTTGGTATGAACAGAAAGCTGTTATAGTTTTACTTTCTCTTCTATATTTAGGTGTAAAAAATATTCATCTTGGACCTACAGTTCCTGGATTCTTATCACCTAATGTAGTTAATATATTAGTTTCAAAATTCGGAATCTCTGGAATAGGAAATGTTGATGAAGATTTGAAAAAATTCAACTTGATAGCATAATACTCCAATACTAAAAGAGCTTAACTTTTCTAAGTTAGGCTCTTTTTTATTATATCAAATCCTTTATAAATTATATTGTCTAGTTTGCGTGCCGCCTTCGAGAAGGTGTAAATATCTATACAGAACAAAAAGTTTTCATTATTAACATTAATTATTATTTAATTAATAAAGTCTAAAAGTATAGACTCACTGCTGCCTTTATCAGTAAATAGATATTTTATAAAATAATCATTCAAAGGATTAAAGTATTTTATTTGTTTAGTATTTGATTTCTTTTCCATAATATATATATAATGAAATACTTTATAATGTCAAAGTATAATTTTATACTTATTTTCACTCCCACTCTTTAAATTTTGGGGTTCTATTTGTTATTTATAAATGATTTTTTATATTTTGGCTTTAACTGTTATTCTGTATTAACAACAAAATTTTTTAAAATTTATCATGTGTATAAAGAATTATATTAGATGTATTTCTATGATTTAAAATATAATGAATAACTATAAAATAATAAAAAAATAATTAAAACAAAAAATACAAATTCTTACAAACTTAAAAGTTTTTAAAATAAAAATATTATTGTTGACATTCATAGCATTATTATATACTATATTATCATATACAATAGTGTCATCAAATATTCTTTAGGAGTTTATTATATATAATATAATTTAAATATAATTAAAAAATAATTCTTTTTAATAATTCTCTAATAACTAAAATTAATTTTCTATTAACAAATTATTAATAGACCTTAAAAACAAATAAAATAAATAGGATATAATATGAAATCAATCAGCAAAAAAATAATATCAGTTATTTTTATAGTATTGGCAATAATTGTAACCGGTATTTTAATTTATAATAATAAAATGTTTAATAAAAAAAATTTTAATGCAGACCTAAGACCAAAATACCATTTCACACCAGAGTCAAACTGGCTTAATGATCCTAACGGGCTATGCTATTATAACGGCTCATTTCATTTATATTATCAATATAATCCTTTTGCTCCTTGCTGGGGTGCTATACATTGGGGACATGCTACAAGTAAGGATATGTTAAATTGGAAGTATGAAGATATAGCATTAAAATATGATAATGAATATGATAAGGACGGATGTTTCTCCGGAAGTGCAATAGAAAAAGATGGTAAGCTTCATATATTTTATACAGGAGTTCAATATCATAAAATAAAATATAATGAATATAATATTCCTATTCAGGAAGACCCTAACGGATTTACTCCTTCTCAAATACATGCTGTTTCAGAAGATGGCGGATATTCATTTAAAAAAATACTTCCTCCTTTAATAACCTCTGCTGATAATAATCAAATGAGAGATCCTAAAGTTTTTAAGACTAAAGAAGGTTTTTATAGAATGGTTATTGGAAATAGTGAAGATTATAAAAACGGAAGTATTTTATTTTATAAAAGTGAGGATATTAATAAATGGGAATTTGAAGGAAAATGGACTAGTGATAAATTCGGCTGGGGATGGGAATGTCCTGATTTTTTTGACTTAAATAAAAATGATGTTTTAATCTTCTCGCCTATGGGTGCTGGAAGTAAAGAATATCCTAATATTGCAATGTATTTGATGGGACAAATGGATTTTAGTAATTTTAATTTTAATATAACAGCTAGCGGATTACTGGACGAAGCATTTGAAATGTATGCACCGCAAACTTTTAATTATTATGATGAAAAAAAACAAAGAGAGAGAAGAATTATGATAGGCTGGATAAGAATGTCAAAGCCTTTTGATAATAATAATTTCTGCGGAATGATGACTATACCTAGAGAATGCTTTATGGAAAATGGAATATTTAAAACTTATCCTATAGAAGAATTTAACAGCAAAAGAAAAGGAAGATTAAAAGATTTAAAAAATACTAAAAATCTTTATGATATTGAGTTTAAAATAAAAGATAATTTTAATATGACATTATTTGCTGACAGCAGTAAAAAAGGACTTTATTTAAATTATGATAAGAATAACACTATATTAACCATAGATAGAAAAGATGTAAAATTTGAAGGAATATCAGGAGCTGAAAAAATAGAGATAAAAATAGATTTATCATCTGATATTAGAATAATAGCTGATGTATCTGTTTTAGAAATATTCATTAATAAAGGTGAAAAATCATGTTCATTTACTGTTTATCCTTTGGGAGAAAATATTTTTATTGAGAATGATAAAGATATAAATATATACAATGTATACTAAAAACAATTAAATTTTCTTAAAAATGATTTTTTGAATTTTAAATATTTTAAAAGATTGTTATATAAAATACTAATATATTAAAAATAAAATATAGTTATTTAGCCATATACTAAAATATTTCAAATAATTATCTATTTTCAGCTCTAAATCTAGCAGGATCTGTAAATGGACGCCTGCCTTGAAACTTTGATAAATAAACTATATTGCTTGCTATATTTACAAAGCCGTTATCTCCGTATTTCATTATAGTTTCTTTTGCCTGCTTATCTTTAATCATATAATATGCTAATGGTACTTCATCTATAAACAAATGACATAATATACGATCAAAAGAATCATAAGAGCCTACGAGCATACTAACATTTGAAGCATTATTAATTTTCTTTTCAATATATGCTTTAACATTGCTTCCATAATTCTGCTTTAATTCTGGGGCATCAACTCCTATAAATCTATAATAATTATCTTTATATCTTATAGTATCTCCGTCTGATACTTTTATAAAATACTTGTCCAAAGAAACTAAATACTTTGGATTAATATTATTAGTATCTATTTCTCTAAAGTCTTTATTTGTGATAGAGAGAAAGAGTTTTATATTATTACTATCTTTTAGAGTTAAATATTCTTCGCTATTTATATCATTAATATCCAAAACCACATGTATATAATGAATTTTAAAAAATCTAAATTTATCAATTAGCTTATCATCACTAACATAAACAATAATATTATTCTTAAAAAATAAACTATAAAAAATTAGTTTAAACTTACCAATAAATTTTATACTTGGAAAATATTTGCTTATATATTTTTTATCTTCATCATTTTCATCATACAATACATAAACTCTATCCCTGTTTTTTATATAATCATAAATAATAGAAGTTTTATTATTTTCTATCATGCTTATTATCGATTTAGAGTCTATAATTAGATCTTTGCTTTCTTTAAGTTTAGAAGTTTTTATAATAAAAATCAAAACAAATATTATTATTATAGTATAAATAAAAGTCTTTATAATTTTTTCACTTTTTTTATTAGAAGTTCGCATTTAGCTTTTATATCCTCAGAAGATACTATCTCAGTAAGCATGCATAAGCTCATAGCTTTATGTTCTATAAGCATATCCATATTATTTAATTTTATACCGCCTATACATACGAAAGGAATATCCAAATTATTAACTACATAATCGAGATAATCAATGCCTGTAGCTTCATTAGCATCAGGTTTTGTATTGGTTGAAAAAATAGGACCTATTCCTATATAATCAGCAGAAGTATTAACTGCCTCTTTAGCCTGTTTTTCATTAGTAGTAGAAAGTCCTATAATCTTATCAAATCCTACAATTTTTCTCACAACTTCAATAGGCATGTCTTTTTGACCTATATGTACTCCGTCAGCATCAACAGCAATAGCCAAATCAGCATAATCATCTATTATAAATAAAGCATCATATTCTTTTGTAAGCTCTCTAATTTTTAAGCATTCTTCATATTTTTCACGCATATATTTATTAGGATTATCTTTTTCTCTGTACTGTATAATTTTTATTCCGGCTTCTAGCATAGATTTTACAACTTCAACATTATTTCTTCCGTTAGAAAAATCTTCTGCTGTTACACAGTATATGCTGTCTTTAAAATATCTATCTTTTAATATTTCTCTTCTTTTTTTTATGTCAGTTAATTTTTTTATATCTTTCATAAAATGATTCCTAAAATTTATTTATTATATTTTAGTATAACTTGGTATTTTTTTCAAATTATAAAATTATTCGCACGCAGAGCAAAATAATAAATATTAGTCAATTAACATTCATATTTTTTTAATAAACAAAAATAAATTAACCGTGCGTTAAATAACATTCTCAACCTAATAAAAACTTGGGCGGGTACTAAAAATTCTAATTTAAGCAATAAAATAAATTAAAACTAAAATATAAAAGTAATACAATAAGAAATAAAGGGCGGGGAATGAAAATTAAATTTTTTGCTTTATTTTTGTTCCCACCCTCTAGGCTTTCTAAACTCACTGTCATTTTTGTATAGTTTTTCTTTTTAGTTTTATCTGTTGTTTTAACTGCCCACCCAAGATTTTTTTAAATGTAGTGCATATTCACCGCACGCAGAATAAAGTTTATCAATATGAATCAATTAATAATAGCATAATGATTATATAAAAGATTTAGTTTACCGTG
Source organism: Brachyspira hampsonii (assembly GCF_001746205.1). Classification (NCBI taxonomy): domain Bacteria; kingdom Pseudomonadati; phylum Spirochaetota; class Spirochaetia; order Brachyspirales; family Brachyspiraceae; genus Brachyspira; species Brachyspira hampsonii. The sequence continues at coordinate 294,556 of NZ_MDCO01000012.1, read as the reverse complement.
CGTTGGATAAAGTCTTATTAACAAATTTATATTTTTTTAGATATATAAAAACAAGCAGTTTTTGCGACATTTTCTGTCATATACTTATTATACACTATTAATAAATCGTTAATAGGAGTGACTGATAATGTATAAAACTATAAAAGAAAAAATTAAAGAAGCAAAAGAAATATTATCAAATGAAGCAGAAAATAAAGAAGCATTAAAAACATTATACACATCATATATGCAAATTGAAGATTATAAAAAATCAAAAATATATTTAGAGAAATATTTAAAGCTAGAAAAAAACGATTATAATGCTTGGAAAATATTAGGTAATTACTTGAATAATGATGATAATAATTTTAAAGAAGCTGAAAAAGCATATTTGAAGGCTCTTGAAATTAATGATAAAGATATAAGAGTATTTGCTAATTTAGCAAGAACTTATATTAAATTAGATGATAAAGATAATGCCTATAAAACTATACAAAAAGCTATTGAATTAAAAAGCAGCGATGAAAAAATGACAATAGAAATATCAAATATTCTATGTTTGATAAACAAATATGATGAAGCTATTAATCTGCTTGAAAATTTTTACAAAAACTGTTATTCAAAATCTTTAACTGAACAATTAGCATATATTTATGAAACAGTACATAGTTATGATAATGCTTTAGAGTTATATAAATTATTAGATGATGAAAAATCACTTTTACATATATATCTATACTCAACAAATCAATTAATAGAAGCAGCAAAAATTTGCAGAAAAAATATATATATGGATTATTACGATTACGGATATAAATTAGCTGATATATATTTATTTCTAGGATACAGTAAAAAAGCAATAAAAATACTGAAGTTGGCTAAAGATAATGATAAACATTTTTATATGCTAGCTTATATGGAAAGATTAGCTAAAATTTATGAGGCTTCTAAAAAATATTCCAAAGAGCATATATGAGAGAAAAAATGGCTAATATTGATCCTGATGAAGAAATAAACTGGTCTTATTTATCAAAATACAGATTTTTATCTAATGATTATGACAGAGCAATAGAAGCAGCAAAAGAAGCATTAGAAATAGATAAAGGCTATAGAGTTCCTTTATATTATCTTGCAGCAAGTTATAAAAAACAGGGAAAAGATAAAAAGGCTTATAAAATATACAATAAATTAATAAGTAATTTTGAAAACAGATCGGAAATATATAAAAACTTTTATTATAAAAATCTGTATAAGTACTGTAAAACAGAAGAAGAAAAAGAAAATTTTCATAATACAGATTGGAAATATGAAAGACTTAGTAAAGAAGAATTATTATACACATTATTAAGCTATAAAGATTTAGAAGAATATCAAAAAATAAAAGAAGTTTTTAATGATTACATATACAGAGAAAAAGATAATAATAAAAAAGATATATATTTTTTTGAAAGTAAATATATGAAAATATATATGAATGAATTTCATTATAATAATGATAAGATAACTTCTATTGAAATTGGAGAAATATTTGAAGAATTAGAAATGTATGAAGAAGCTTTATTTATATATTTTGATGTTCTAAATAAATATTCTTATAATGAAAAAATAGGCATTTATCATAGACTTTACAGCTGTTATAAAAAATTAAATAAAGATGATTTGGCAAAAGAAATATTGAACATAGCAAAAGACATAGGAATTAATACAAATAATTTTGATGAATAATAAAGTTATAAATTAATTTTTTAGAAAAAATAGGAGAATAAAATGCAAGATAATAAAAAAATTACACAATAGAAGAAATAAAAGAATTAATAAATAAAAGAATAAATAAAAGCATAAATAATGAAAAACTTGAAGATGATGATGTACTTTACGATAAAGAAGCTCAAGAAATATTAAAGAAGCATTTAAAAAATGATCCTAATAATAAAGAATTATTATTTTTATTAGCTTTGGTGCAGTATGATAATTCATATATTGATGATGAATATAAAAAAGTAATAGCAACATTGAAAAAACTTTTAAATCTTAATTATAAAAAAGATAAAGTATTATACTATTTAGCAGTATCATATTATTATGACAGAAATTATGATAATAAAAAAATACAAAAACAAATTATTGAATTATTAGAAAATGCTATTGAATTAAATAATAAAGATTCTGAATATTGGTATTTACTTGGAACAGCACATTTCTTTGTTATAAAAGATTATGATAAAGCTATAGAGTTTCATAAAAAAGCAGCTGAAATAAATTATAAAGAAACAATTTGTAACAATAAAGAATATTATTATTATACATTGGGGAAAATAAATTTATATTTAGGAAAAAGCCAAGAGGCTATAGAAAATTTTAAAAAAGCTATAAAAGATTCAATAGATTATTTTAATGATTTTTATGAAGTGTCTAATTATTGGCATTATTTAGGATTAAGCTATGAAAAAAACGGACAGTATGATGAAGCTTTGAAAAGTTATAAAATGGCATTAAATATAAATGTAAGAAGCGAGTTAGATGATAATTTTTATAATTGTTTAAAGGCATTAAAATCATTGTATGATTTATATAAAAAACTCGGTAAAAATGATGATGCTATATATACTTTGACAAATAGTATAGAAAAAGATATATCAGCACCATTTATGATTATACCCAATGATGATAAGGATTTTAAAGGAAGCGAAACTTATAATGATATAATTGAGGCATATAATTATATTATTTGGGATTATCGTAAGTCAGCTGCAGCATGCAGAGAAATGCTTGCAGATTTTTATAAAAGATATGGAGAATATGATAAAGCTATAGAATTATATAATCAAATATCTATAGAAAATTATAAAAATATAGCTGAAACATATATAGAAGCTAAAAATTATAAAAATGCAATAGATACATATAAAATGATTATAAAAATGCATCCTGATAATGAATTGAATTATTATATTGATATTGCCAATACTTTTGAAAATGCAGAAAATTATAATGGGGCTATTGATTATTACAATAAAGCTATAGAAATTGACAGCGGAAATTCAGACTATTATGTTAATATTGCTGAAATATATAAAAAATTAGAAAACTATGAAGGAGCTGTTAATTATTACAATAAAGCTATAGAAATTGACAGCGGAAATTCAGACTATTATGTTAATAATGCTGAAATTTATGAAAAATTAGAAAACTATGAAGGAGCTGTTAATTATTATAATAAAGCTATAGAAATTTTAAATAAACCATGCAAATATCATGAAAAATTAGCAGAATGTTATGAAAAGCTTGGAAAATACAATAATGCTATAGAAGCATATAAAGAATATTTTAAAATAGCTGATGATGAACTATTCATATATATAATAGGCAGTAAACTTGATACATTAAAAAAGATTGCTTATCTATATGATAAACTTAATGATATAGAAAATAGAAATTTATATTATGAAAAAGCCATAAAAAAATGCAGAGAACTTATAAAAGAATATAGGAAAAACAAAAAAGAATATTTAAAAGAAATAGCAGATATTTATATAAAAATAGGAAATAAAGAAAAAGCATTTGAAATATATAATGACTTAATAGAAAAGTATAATAAAGAAATATCAAGAAATAAAAATGATTATGAGCTTTTGGAAATACAGGCAGATTTATATTTGAAAATTGATGATAAAGAAAGGGCATTAGAAACATACAATAAAGCTATAGAAGTATGCATTAAAAATATAAAAAGTTTTGAAAATAAAAAAATATCGATTTCATATAATGATTATAAAAATAAAAGAGATTCTTATATGGAAGGTTTATCATATTTAGCATTTTTCTATCAAAAAATTTCAAAACCAGATAAAAGCATACATATTTATGAAGAGCTTATAAAAATATATAAGGAAAATATGCCAGATAAAGAAGATAATATAATTTATTTAGAATCCATTGCAGAGCTTTATATAAAATTAAATCAAAAAGATAATGCTTTAAAAACATATAAAAGGATTTTAGAAATAGATAAAGATAATAATGAAGCAAAAGAAAACATAAAAGATATAGAATCAGGAAAAGAGGTAGAAACAGCATACATTTTTGAATTATGGAATAGGAAGTATAAACAATAGGAGAAAATATAAATAGTATTTAAATAATAAAAGCCTAATATGTTTTACCATACTAGGCTTTATTATTTTTCTTAATCTATCATAAATTTATTTCTTTTTATTCTTTTTTGCTTCTTTTGTATTAACTTCAAGTGAGGTATTATCTTTTCTAGTGTAAGTGTATATAAGCATTATAAGAGCTATTACAAACATTAACATAGAATAAATTGCTCCTGCAGTAATTGGTCCTAAAGTCCATTCTGTAATATCTCTTGCGAACTGTTCTATTAAAGTTCTGAAAAGCCCGTAAAGTAAAATCCATACCCAAAGTCTTGTACCTGGTCTTATCTTTTTATTTTTCTCGCTTAAATATCCTATTAAAAAAGAAACAAATGCAAGAACAATACCTTCAAGAAATGATTCGTATAACTGAGAAGGGTGTCTAGGTTCAGTATAAGGTCTTATCGCTGGAAACATTGCAGCCCATCTCTCATAACCGCCTACTGCATCATACAAAGGAAATTTCATTGCCATAAAAGAATCCGTAACTCGTCCGTAAAGCTCAGCATTCATGAAGTTACCAATCCTTCCGAAAAATAAACAGAAACTAGAAGGAAGTGTGGCATTATCTGCTATGGTATAGAAATCATATTTATATCTTTTACTAAATATGAATTCAGCAATAAACATACCTATAAGTCCGCCATGAAATGACATTCCTGCAAAACCTGTAAAACTAAATCCGTTATCAAGATTAATACCTATTATTTCCCAAGGAGTTAAAAAGCTCTGAGGGGAATAAAAAAGAAAATAACCTATTCTAGCTCCAACTATAGCACCAACAGCAGCATAAAATACCATATCATATATACCGCCGTTTTTTTCATTAAGATTTAATTTTATCCACCCTCTCTTTTGAACAAAATACAATATTATGCATGATACTAAAATACCTACTATATACATAAGTCCGTACCATCTTACTGCACCTAGTATTGGTATATTAGGAGAAAACACATAAGGCGTGAAAAATTCTGGATAAGTCATATATTTTCCTTAAAAATTTATTAATTATTTTTATAACAAAATAAGATTTTTAATATAAGATAATACATTGAAATTATTAATCTATCAAGTGTTTATATATCAGATAATTTTTTATTTAATATGGATAAAGACCTTTTAGCCTCTAATGACAAAATATCTTCATCATCTTCATTTATAAAAGTATTCAGTATATCTCTGCTTTTTTCTAAATTAAATGCTGATAAACAAGTTAAGCATTTCCATATAAGAAGTTTATCATCTTTATATTTGTTCATTATATTAATTATATACTCAAGATTTTTTTCACTCTGAAGACTTTTGTTATGAAATACAATATATCCAAAAGAATCTAGTGCCTCATAAATTTTTATCAAATCATTGCTTTGTAAAACTTCTATTAATACAGGAAAAATATCATCGTTCATCTTTGCTAAAGTTCTTGCTATTATATCTCTAGGCAAAGGATATGACTTTTTTGATGATACTTTTTTTGGTAATTTCTTATATTGATTATTTCCTATGACTCCAAGATACTCCTTCATTTTTTGGGCAGTATCAATATCTCCGCATTGCAAAGTTTCACATATTGCAATCTTAGTATAAAGGCTTTTTTCTTTAGATAATTGCAATAATAATTTATTTTGTACATTATCTTCGTATATATAATATTTCAAATTCATAGAAGCAGATGTTCTTATTACAGCATTATCACTATTCAGACAATCAATGATATCTTCCAAAGATTTATATTTAATAGCATCGACATCTTCTTCTAATGCCATTCCTCTATTTGCTAATTTATCTAAATCAGATTTTAAATTATGTTTCATATATTAATAATATTATTTTTTTTCATATTATGCAACAATTATTATTTATTATTGCTAATAAAAATTGTTCGCTAAAAATGTATAGTAAATGAATTGCTATACGCTCATAATTTTTATATTTAGCTCTTTAGTGCTTAAAAATTATTATTTTTTATTATTGCTAATAAAAATTGTTCGCTAAAAATGTATAGTAAATGAATTGCTATACGCTCATAATTTTTATATTTAGCTCTTTAGTGCTTAAAAATTATTATTTTTTATTATTGCTAATAAAAATTGTTCGCTAAAAATGTATAGCAAATGAATTACTATACGCTCACAATTTTTATATTTAGCTCTTTAGTGCTTAAAAATTATTATTTATTTAAAATTATACAATCATGATTATTTTTTATACTAAACATTTATTTAAATCATACGATAAGTTTCAACTGCATTTTCTAAATAAATTCATTGCAATTTTTTTACTATATTTTATAATTTAACTATGGGGTATAAATTAATGCTTGAAAAAGTAAAAGATTTTTATAGAACAAAAAAGATCTTATTTTTTATAATTCTATTTGTTTGGTTATTATTAACAATATTATCAGGAATATTAATAGGCTCTTGTTCAAAACCTAAAGTTATACCATTGACACCAGAAGAAGAAAACTCAAAAGCTATTAATATTCTTAAAGAAGATGAAGAAAAAATTATAAAAGGTGAAATGCTTTCTACGAAAGACAATCTAAGTTTTGAGGATTTAGAATACTCAAGAAATTTTGTAGAAAGCCGAAAAAAATAACACTAACTTTTAGGAGAGAATTATGCGTGTTTTTTTATGTTCTTCTGTTATAGCAATGTTCATTATAATTAATGCTGCATTTGCTCAGGAAACAATCACTGTACAGCCCGATGATAAAGTGGTAACTAATGCTTCTTCAGGCCGTATAAAAAGCGGACCATTAGAAGATGATTTGATTAAATCTGTAGATTTAGCTGAAAATACTCTTTTCTCAATAAAATTAAATGCTACTAATTTCGACAGATATATTCGTATAACAAGCTATTCTACTAACCTTGATTTTGTAAGATTCACAAGAGATAAAACTAATGCTTTCCTTACTTTCAGAACATTAACAGCAGGTATAGGAAAACTTAATTTTCAAGTTGATAATGAAGAAAGCATAATAAGAAAATACTTCTATACTATAACTGTAACTAATAGTCAAGGCATAGCTTCTATGGAAACTAATGCTATATTGGATCCTGATAATGAAACTAACAGTATGACTACTAATAACATGATGACTAATGATGTTATGACCAATGATATGATGAATACTAATAATACAATTACTAATACAGTTAATACAAATGAAGCAGTACCTAATAACAATGCAAATCAAACTAATCAGACAGCAGCTACTAATAATGCTCAAAGTTCAATAATAAAAAAAGAAGCTGAAAAACCTGCTAAAACAATTGAAACTAATCCTGAAATAATAGCATTATTTAATTCAGCAGAAGAACTAAAAAATATTAAAGATTACAGTAATGCAGTTAACGCTTACAGTAATGTTATAACTTCATATCCAAATTCTAAATATTCTGTATACAGTCATTTTAGAATAGGAGATATCTATAATCAAAAAAAAGATTATAACAATGCTTTTAATATGTATAATGAAGCTTCCAAATTAAAAAATGCTGATAATAATGAAAAAGCAGCTGCCATATATTCTATGGGTATTATGAAAAAATCTGAAAATAAACATGATGAAGCTATTGTATACTTCAATGATGTAATGAACAATTATTCTCAAACTCCTTTATACGGCAATGCTGTTTATGAAATAGCGGACAGCTTGAAACAGCTTGGAAGAATATCTGATGGTGCTGATATATTAGAAAAATCTTTAGAAAAAAATGTAAAATTTTCTAAAAGAGGAGATTCTATACTTCTTCTAGCTGAAATATATGAAAAAGGAAATAACAATATAAGAGATTTTGAAAAAGCTTATAAAACTTATAATCAATATTTAGCTGAATATCCTACTTCTTCTAAAGCTAAATATGCTAATGACAGAAAAAATTTCTTATCTCGTAATGCTGTTCACTTACAATAGAATAATAAAAATAATTAAATAAGAAATAATAATAGCCCTTTTAGAAATACAGTTTTTCTAAAAGGGTTTTTTATGAAAATAATTCTCTAAAACTCTTCTATAAAATAAATTCTAATAGCATTCCCATTTTTATCGATAATTTAAACGATACATAATACTCCGGAGTGAACAAGTGCCAAGATACGAGCAGCTTAAATCTAAATCTAAAAGTATATCATATACAAGACAAATTAAAAATGAAAGTAAAGAAATAAATCTAAAAAAACCATTCATAATCTCAATAGCTTTTATCATTGCAGCAGCTTTGATATTTACAGTTGTAAAAAAATATTCTCCTATGGTGGATATAGCAATAAAAGATTTCTTCTCAATCAATCATAGAGAAGCATTAGTATTGGAAAGCGATGGAATTACAGAAGATCAAAATAAAATGAGTTTCTTAAACAATATACCATTATTCAAGTTCTTTATAAAAACCGATACAAATGAAACTCTATCCGTAATGGCTTATGAAACAAATTCAAAAATAGAAACATCTTTGGATATGATGTCTGAAAATATTACAAATTCTAGTATAATAACAAAGGAATCTTTACTTCCTTTCTTTAATAATAGCGGAAGCAATAATTCTATACTCTATGACAGCGGATATGTGGATTACGGAAATAATCATGAATCAGTAATATTATCAAACAAAATGAATACATTAAATAGAATACCTGAAAATAATATTACAAATAATAGTGAAGAAAATATTATTGCTGCAGATATGGAAAATCCGCCTGAAGAAGAAAAAACACATAATTACCTAGAGCAAATGATATTAGAAAACAGACAGAACAATAATACTAATACTCAGGATACTAAAAAAAATACAAATGCTGCTAATAAACAAAATAATACTGAAACTAAAAAAAGTATATTTGATGATATTCTAAAACCAAAAGATAATACTACTAAAAGAGAAACTACAACTATGAAGCCGGCATCAACTACTACTTTCAGTACAAGAGCCCCTGCCAGCTATATAGAAAATACTAAAAAAAATAATTCAAATACAAATGAAAATTATAATTTTAATATTGATAAATACTTGAATAATAATAAAGAAATAACTGCTAATAATAATCAAGTTAATAATACCAAAGAAAATCTAAATTCTGATGCTAAAAAAGATTTAAACAATAATACAGTAAATAATAATAATACAGTACCAAATAGAAAAGATATAATACAATCATCTATTTATACTATAACTAATTCTCTGGATAAATCTAATATTGATTATAACAGAGTAATAAATGATATGGTTAATCCGAATTACAATAATAATGTTGTAAGAGAAAATAATAATAATAATACAGTTAATAATAATAGAGGAAATAATAATATTAAAGAAGCAAATAATAATTCAATAATAAATAAGCCTTCAGAAGAAAAAAACAATATAAAAGAAGTCAGAGAAAGCATATTAAAAGATAATATAAAAGAAACTTCACAATTAAAAAATAATAGTATTGTAAAGAATAATAATGCAGAATATAAAAAAGAAATTATTAAAAAAGCTCAAAATGATATTAATAATTATAATATAAAAAAAGCTAATAATAATATAACTAGAGATTTAAAAGAGAGAAAACTCAAAGAAAATAGTAATGAAGGAATATATTTAGTTGAATACAGCGAATCAACAGGTTCTATTACATTGATATTCAGAGAAAGAAAATTTAATAATAAATCTTCTGTAGAGGAAGCTATAAAAGAATTATTGATAGGTGCTACTGATGAAGAGAATAATAGAAATATAATAAGCTGCATACCTAAAGATACTGAATTGCTTGATATATTCATTGAAAATAATACAGTATATTTGAACTTCAATGAAAATTTTGAATTTAATCCTCTTGGAAATGAAGGAACTATGGTACAGATTTATCAGCTTGTATATACAGCTACTCAATTTGAAGGTATAGACAATGTTATATTCCTCATTAATGGACAATTAAATGAAACTATAGGTGCAGAAGGTGCTATAGAGAATATGCCTTTCAGCAGATTTGAGTAAATTAATAAAAATATAATCTTGATTTTATATATATTCATGTTATTATATACCCATAATATGTATATATAAAAAGTAGGTGTTATAATGTTAAAATCTTTAAATGCAAAAGAGGCCGCTGATTTGATAAAGTCTAATAATGATATAAAAATATTAGATGTAAGAAGCGAAATGGAAATTAATATGACAGGTACTATAGAAGGAAGCATATTAATAGATTTGAATGATCCTAAAGCTGAAAATTTAGTTAATAGCTTAGATAAATCAGGAAAATATCTTCTTTATTGTGCCACAGGTGCAAGAGCAGAAGCTTTAGCTCATTATATGGAGAAAAAAGGATTTGAAGAAATCTATAATCTAATTTACGGCGGGTATAGTCAATTAGCAATGGCCTTGAAAAATAATTAATAATAATAATGAAAGTTAGTATTCAAAAAAATTAAATACTAACTTTTTTATTATTAATACTATAAAACATAATTTTATTCTATATACGAATAGAAAAATCTTCTTATTTCTAAAGTATCAACTAAAACATTTTTCAATTTTGGGTTTTGCATTGAAGAAGAAGTATAATGATAAATAGGTATAAAAGCCATATCTTCACCTATAAGTTTATCTTCAGCCTTATGCATATTAGCCATTCTTATTTTATTATCAATAGTATTTTTAGCCTCTAATATAAGCCTGTCATATTCAGGATTATTATATCCTACTCTATTTCCAGCACTTGTACTCACAAATAGATCAGCAAAAGTCATAGGATCCATATAATCTCCTAACCAATCAGCACGGCATACCACATAATGTCTTGTCTGCCTGTTTCTTTGGAATACTGACCATTCCTCCTGAGTGATAATCATATCTATATTGAGATTTTCTTTCCACATATGCTGAACTGCTTCAGCTATTGTAACACCTGTTCCGGGATTAGTTTTAAACTCTAATACAGGAAAATTCTCTCCATTAGTATAGCCTGCTTCTTCTAAAAGTTTTTTAGCCTCTTCAATATTTGCTTTATAATCTTCTTTTTTAACGCTGTAATATCCGCCGCCGTTTTCTCTAAAATCCCAATTTACATCTTTTAAGCCATAAGGTATAAAAGCAGCTGCTGGTATTTCTCCTAATTTAGTAATATTTTCTACTATATAATTCCTATCTATTGCAAGCGATAATGCTCTTCTTACTCTTTTATCTTTTAAAACTTCATTTGTATTATTCAAAGCATAGTATGCTGTTCCTAAAGAAGGTGTTGTAACTAAATATCCTTCCTCTCTTAGTAAATCTACATCGGAAGTAGGTATCTTATATGAATATAATATAGAGCCTTCTTTTAAAGCAGCATAAGCCGTAGATACATCAGAAAACATAACAAAATCTATTCTCTTAGCTATTATGGCATCTTTATTCCAATAATTAGTATTTAATTCTAAAGATATTATCTCATCAGGTTTTCTATCTATCATTTTGTAAGGACCATTACCTATATATGTGTCAGGAGAATAAGTCCAATTATCGCTTATAACTTCTTTTCTAAGAGGTGAAAATATGGGAACAGCCGCTAATTCCAAAAAGTACGCTGTAGGACTTTCAAAATATACCGCAAAAGTTTTGTCATCTAATGCCTCTACTCCAAGTTCTTCTATAGGTAGTTCCCCTTTGAGAATCTTATCAGCATTTTTTACAGGTGATATTAAAAAACTATATGAAGATGCTGTTTTAGGATCGGCAAGCCTTCTAAATGAATACACAAACTCATCAGCAGCAACATTTTTACCGTCAGACCATTTAGCATTTTCCCTTAAATGAAATGTAATAGTAAGTCCGTCTTCAGAAATATCCCAACTTTCAGCCGCTCCTCCTATTATATTTCCGTCCTTATCTTTTGATGTCAGTCCCTCAAATACATGAACTGCATAAATCATACTGTCTATTGCCGATAAAAATGATGGGTCTATACTTTGAGGTTCAGCTCCTATGCTTACTCTTATGCTTTCATTATATAAATCTTTATTTTTACAGGCATTTAATAATAATAAAATAATGATAATTGATAAATAGATTATTTTTTTCATAGCTTTATCCAAATACAAAAATATTATGTTAACATTCTATTTATACTCTAATATAAATATTTGTCAATAATATAAATTTATATTTTATAATTCATAATGAATTTACTATATATTAATTATTATAAAAAATTATAAAATTTGATTATTGATAATTTATATATTATTAGTATACTTTAAGGTAATTTAATTTAGAAAAATAATGATTAGTAAGGAGATTAGTATGGAAGAAGAAAACAAAGGGAGTTTTTTAGGATTAATACCATTAATCATTTTTTTGGCTATCTATATGTTTTCAGGATTATACACAGGCAGCTTTGAGAATATGCCTCTTATGGTTGGTATTTTAATATCATCTGGTGCGGCATTATTATTAAATAAGAAATCTGATAAGAAAAAATTTGAAACTAAAGTTGATATGTACTGTGAAGGCGGCGGAGAAAAAACATTGATTTTAATGGTTTTGATATTTATTTTAGCAGGGGCTTTTTCCGGAGCTGCTTCAAAAATGGGAGCTGTATCTTCTATCGTTAATATGGGACTAAGTATCATACCTGCCAATTTAATATTACCTGGTATATTCGTTATAGGCTGCATACTTAGCTTTTCTATGGGAACTTCAATGGGTACTGTATCTGCATTAATGCCCATTGCTATAGATTTAGCTAATAAAACAAATATAAATATGCCTTTGATAGCCGGTGTAGTTGTTGGAAGTGCTATGTTTGGTGATAACCTATCTTTTATTTCTGATACAACAATAGCAGCTACTAGAACACAAGAAGTTAGCATGAAATCAAAATTTCAAGAGAATATATTTATGGTTTTACCTGCTATTATAGTAAATATAATATTATTAATGTTCCAGCCTGTAGGTACTATAGATATTGGTAATCATAGTAATTTTTCAATAATTAATATTATACCATATATTGCTGTTATAGGCTTATCCTTATCAGGTATAAATGTTGTTATAACAATGAGTATAAGTATTATAATAGCTATTATTATAGGAATATTCAATGGAAGTTTTACACTTGTAGAGTCATTTAAAATAGTGCATAATGGAATGATGGGTATGGAGGATATGGCAATAATAGCTGTATTTGTAGGCGGACTTGTAGCACTTATGAAACACTTGGGCGGTATAGATTGGATTTTATATACTTTGTCTAAAAATACAAAAACTTCTAAAGGAGGGGAATTGAGTATAGCTGCTTTAGTTAGTCTTATAGATATATCTACTACTAATAATACAGTTTCAATAATAGCAGCAGGACCAATAGCGGCAAATATAGCAGATAAATTTGGAATATCAAGAAAAAGAACAGCTAGTATATTAGATTTATTTTCATCAGCATTTAATGGAATATCACCATTTGCAGGACAATTATTAGTTGCAGGAGGTTTAGCAAAAATATCTCCAATATCTATTGTACCTTATGTATGGTATTGTATACTTATGATAATTTTTGGCATTATAGAAATAATAATAGGCTATCCGCATTTTATAAAAAAAGATAAATAGAATTTGGTATATAAAAGATAAAAATTTTGATAATTATTTTCTATATTAGACTTGTTTCAACACTAAATTTGTAATTAAATAATTTTATCAAGTAGTTTTTAGCAAGTCTAATATATATAATCATAAAACATATATAATAAAAAAACGAGGGATATAATATAGCCCTCGTTAACAAATTCAATTATTAATTAACCTATTCAATATAGCAGTAATTAAATTTATGTTTTCCCAAAGTATTATATACTACACCTTTCAATTTAGGACTAACCATTAAAGTAAATGCTCTATGATAAAGAGGTATAAAAGGCATATCATCTATTAATATTTTTTCTGCATCCATCATATATTTCATTCTCACAGAAGCATCAGCAGTTTTTCTAGCACTATTAACCAAAACATCATAACTAGGATTAGAATATGAACCATAATTAAATGAATTTCCTGTAAGCATTATTTCAAGCATAGTCATAGGATCCCTGTAATCAGCATTCCAAGCCATAGAACCAATATCAAAATTTTTCTCTACTAAATACTGAAGTACAAGAGGATACTCATCATTTTTCAATGTTACATCAATATTTAAATTAGATTTCCACATCTGCTGTATAGCCTCAGCAACTATTATATGAAGACCCGGAGAAACTCTTATCTCTAATACAGGAAAACCTTCGCCATTAGGATATCCAGCCTCAGCCATTAATGCCTTAGCTTTTTCCACATTTGCAGCATAATTATCAGTATCTATTAATATGCCAGCCTCAGCTCTGTATGAATTACTAATACCATCTATTGTAGGAGGTACAAATCCTTGAGCTGGTGCTTGTCCGCCCATAGTAACATTAGATACTATATAATTTCTGTCAATAGCAAGAGATAAAGCCTGTCTTACTCTTTTATCTTTCAAAGCATTGTTCGTAATATTAAGAGATAAGTAGAAAGTACCAGCTCCATCTCTAAGAGCAATATAATTTTCAGCTTTTAATTTTTCTATTTCGCTTGAAGGAGGCTCCAATGCTGAAAAATGTATAGTTCCTCCTCTGATTCCGGCAATAGCTGTATTAGGATCTGCCATAGAAAGGAATTTTAATTTTTTAGCAACAGTCTCTTCAGCATTATAGTAATTTGTTCTAGCCTCAAAAACTATATACTGATCCATAACCCTTTCTGTCATTTGATAAGGACCATTACATACATAAGTTTCAGGTGATAAAGTCCAATCATCTCCATACTGCTCTATAATATCCTTTCTTATAGGAGCAAAAACTCCTACTGTAGTCATAAACTCTAAAAAGTAAGCTGCAGGATCAACTAGTTCTACTTGAAATGTATAATCATCTAAAGCTTTTACTCCAAGTTCATTATAATCCATAGTACCAGCATTAATCTCTTTAGCATTTTTAATTATTTCTAATAAAGAAGCATATTGAGCTGCCACATCAGGATTAACAACTCTTTTCCAGCCGTATTCAAAATCATGTGCTGTTACAGGCTTACCGTCAGACCATAAAGCATTAGTTCTTAAATGAAAAGTATAAACTTTTCCGTCTTCGGATATATCCCAGCTTTCTGCCATACCATTTGTAAGTTTTCCGTCCGGACCTATTCTTGTCAAACTTTCAAATGAATGAAATAACATAGCAGAAACAACATTCAAACTGTTTAAGCTAGGATCTATAGTTCTAGGTTCTGCCCCCATATTAATAACTATAGTATCATTTTTATTTCCAGAATTACCTGAGCATGACAGAAGAAATAAAGAACTTAATATTAAAAATATAGCCATTACTTTTTTCATATTCTTTCTCCTAACATTTTATTTTATATATGAATAATTAAATTTATGTCTTCCTAAAGGATTTAATACCACACCTTCTAATTTAGGATTTTTCATAAATGAGTCTGCTCTATAATATAAAGGTATAATAGGCATCTCATCCATAAGTATATTTTCAGCTTCAGCCATAGCTGCCATTCTTATCTTATTATCTTCGCTTTGTTTAGCTGTCAATATTTTATCATCATATTCTTTGTTAGCAAATCCTGTATGATTTACTCCGCCGCCGCTTACCATAACATCAAGCATAGTCATAGGATCATTATAATCACCTGTCCAGCCCATTCTAGCCATTTGATAATCTTTTTCTAGTAAGGTCTGAAGTGTTATAGGAAACTCTTCCTGTACCAAAGATACATTAACATTCAAATTTTCTTTCCACATCTGCTGCAAAGCCTCTCCGATTAACACATAAATACCAGGAGACACTTTTAATTCTATTACAGGGTAATTTACACCATTAGGATAACCTGCTTCAGCCATCAACTCTTTTGCCTTTTTAACATTATTCTCATAATCATTAACATTTATATATTCTTTATTTTCTTTTCTAAATGTAGTGTTTAATCCTCTAACTTCAGTAGGCACAAAAGCACCTGCAGGAATCTGTCCGCCTTTAGTAACATTTGATACTATATAATTTCTGTCTATAGCAAGTGATAAAGCCTGTCTTACTCTTTTATCTGCAAAAGCCCTATTCGTAATATTTAATTCTATATAATAAGTACCTAAAGCATTATTTGCTACTATATAACCTTCATTTTTTAATGTTTCTATTTCAGCTGCCGGAGGTTCTAATGCAGAAAAATCTATAGTGCCGCCTCTGATTCCGGCAATAGCTGTATTCGGATCGCTCATAAGTACAAAATTAATCTGTTTAGCCGCTTGCTTATCAGCATCATAATAATTAGTATTAATATCAAAAACTATTCTCTCATCTATCACCCTTTCTTTCATTTTATAAGGACCATTGCCTATATATGTTTCAGGAGTTAAAGTCCATCTATCTCCATATTGTTCTATAATATCTTTTCTAACAGGCATAAA
Organism: Brachyspira hampsonii; assembly: GCF_001746205.1. Taxonomy (NCBI): domain Bacteria; kingdom Pseudomonadati; phylum Spirochaetota; class Spirochaetia; order Brachyspirales; family Brachyspiraceae; genus Brachyspira; species Brachyspira hampsonii. The sequence continues at coordinate 277,952 of NZ_MDCO01000012.1, read as the reverse complement.
TACTACTGTAGAAGCTATAAAATCTATAAAATAAATAGCCGGATTTTCAAGCTGTACTTCAAATGTATAATCATCAATAGCTCTCACTCCTAAACTATTATAATCCATATTGCCTGCATTAATCTCTTTAGCATTTTTTACTATTTCCATCATGTATGAGTATTCAGCTGCTGTATTAGGATCAACTGCCCTTTTCCATGCATATTCAAAATCATGTGCTGTTACAGGCTTACCGTCAGACCACTTTGCATTCTTTCTTATATGAAATGTATATACCAAACCATCGTCTGATATTTCCCAAGTTTCTGCCATACCAGGTCTTACATTATTATTTGAATCTATCTTTGTTAAGCCTTCAAAAGCATGAAGTATATAAGATGATACAACATTGATAGAATTTAATGTAGGATCCATAGTCTTAGGTTCAGGTCCCAAATTTATTGATACAGATGAAACCGCTCCGCTACTTGTTTCTGATTTTTTACCGCATGATATTACAATCAAAAACATCATCAAAAAAGCAATAAATATCTTTTTCATAATACAGCCCCTATATAAAAAATTATAAAGTTATAAATTATGTTATATCATAAACTTTTATAATGTCAATAAAAAACTTCTCTATATAGTAATATTTTTCATATTGACAAAAACAGCAATGTAAAATATTATGTTTACTAGACTTTTAAATTTAGGAAAACAATTATGATTAGAAATATCCTTACATTATCTTTTATACTTTTAATAATATCATGTTCAAATAATAAAAATAATAACATTAATAATAATCAAACCAATACTAATACAATAGAAACCCAAACTAATGAATTAAAACAAGCCGAAGAATTAAACAATAATAATACAAAAAATGATACTTCTCATACACAAAAAAATATAGAATGGATATCTCATCACTATTATATAAAAAATGATAAAGGAGATTTCTTTTCAGTTTATTTAAATGACAGATGGCCTGAAAATAACTCTGAATTAATGCCTAATTATGAAAAAATAAAGGCAGCTTTTAATTATAAAAATTTAAATGATATAAATCAATTTTATGATAAAAAAAGCATTCTTGATATAACAAATAATAGAATATATGCAGAAGCTGAAAACGGCGACAGTATAGAGAGTACATATTCAAATATTACATCATTTAAAATGACTTCAAAATCATTAAATAGTTCATCAAAAGAAATAAATGCAGCTTCATCATTAAAAGCAGCAGTATATAACTATGCATATTCAGATGTTTCTGAAACTAATGAATATGGAAGTGCATCAACATTCTCATATAAAGATTCTATATTTTTGCTTATACCTGATGACACTAACAAATTAGAAGTATATGATAAAATTTCTTTTGATATAAATGAAGGTTTTAATCTAAATAATCTAAAAAGAAATGAAAATTTAGAATTTGAGGATAAAAAGGGAAGCATATCAAAATTATTTGAAAACGATATGAGTGATCCTTATGATGAATGGTTAACAAATTCAGCTGACAGCTATGAATCAAGTAAATCTATCAACATAACTTATTTTAATGATAAAACTATATCTATAAGAAGAACTTCAACATTATATTTAGGCGGAGCACATGGAGTGTACAATAATTATAATTTAGTATATTCATTAGAAACAGGTGAAAAAATAGAAGTTACTAATTTTATAAAAGATTTTGATGATGATGAATTAAGAAGCATTATGAGAGATAAACTTTTATCAATAGATAATAGAACAGAAGAAGATTATTTAGTTCCTTTAGATGAAATAACTTTAGCTGATACATCTTTTTACATCTATGCTGACGGCGTGCATTTTGTATGGCCTATATATACTATAACTGCTTATGTTTTAGGTGAAACAGAAATAGTTTTGAGCTTTGATGAAATTAGACCGTTCATAAAAGATGAATATTTATACATAATAGAATAATCTGTTTTTTGATTTATTTTGAACCCCACCCTTTAGGTTTATTATCTATTTTAAATTTATAATCATTTTAGTTTTAGTATCTTTACCGAAATTTTACCCCCCCACCCAAATTGTGTTTAATTTATTGTTTCCCTACCGCACGCAGAGCTGAACTATAAATATAAATTGATTAATAAAAATAATAATTTAATTATATATAAAATTTTGCTAACCGTGCGTTAAAGAGATTAAAAACTTAACAAAACCTAGGGCGGGCAGCTTTAATTTCTTTATAGATAATAAAGAAAATAAAAATGAATTTATACATAAAAACAGTAAAGAAAAAGGGCGGGCAGGTGTAAATATGATAAAATGTATAAAATTAATTGAATGTTAAATTAAAAATTAAGGTTAATATTTCCGAAGATATATAATAAGAAATATAAAAATACATATATAGAAGAAGACTATGGCTATAATAGAATTTAATATACCAACAAAAATCACATTCGGCATTGATTCTCTTGACTGCTTATCCGATACAATAAAGAAATACGGCGGAAGAACTGTATTAGTTACAGATGGGGCATCATTCAATCAAACCGGATTAATAGATCAAATAGTAAATAAACTTAATGATAACTTCATTAATGTAATGGTTTATTCTGATGTAAATTCTACAAGTACAAGCGATGCTGCCGATATTATTGCCAATCTGGTAAGATACAGCAGAGCAGAATCCATAGTAGCAGTAGGCGGCTTCAAAATACAAAATACTGCTAAAGGAGCAGCCATTGTAGTAACAAACAGCGGTGAAGCTTCAGACTATATCAATGGGCAGCCTGTATACCATAAACCTTTACCTATTATAGCAGTGCCTACAATATTAGGTTCTTTATCAGAAATAGCCACAGGAATATGTTTATATGATAAATATGATGAGGTAAATAAACAAAATAATGAAGCTAATATATACTCATCTAATTGTATTATAGATCCTACTTTATATGCCACTGTACCTGTAAAATATACTATAAGCAGTGCTTTATCAGTATTTGCTTTATCATTTGACATATATATGAGCAATACTCTTACAAGCATAACAGAGCCTTTAATAGTACATGCTATGAAAGTAAGTATGCAGGGATTAAAAAAACTTATATCTGAAAGTAATAATATAGATAATATAGCAACTTTAGCTACAGCAAATATGTTATGTGCTACTTCTGCATGCCACAGCAGTTTAGGTGCTATAAGAGCTTTGTCTATTGCCATAAATAGTGTATATGCCGTTAATAAATCTATGGTATGTTCTATATTGCTTCCTCATATTATGGAATATTATATCACTGTAGCACCTGATAAATATGTTGTACTTTCAAATGTTATAGACGGAATAGATCCGGAAATGACTCCTTTTGAAATTGCTAACCAATCTGCACAGCATATAAAACAATTTCTTCATAATATAAACTTGCCTACAAGACTTAATGAAATAAATATAGACAGAAGTAAATTTGATAAAGTTGCAGAATTAGCATTAAAATATCCAGGTATGGATCAGCTCCCTAGAACTATGAATTTTGATTCAATAATGACAATATTGGATCAGGCTTATTAATCTTCACTTTTAGGAGCATATTTATAAGGTTTCTTATGTAAAGCATCTATTAATTTCTTATTAGGCTTGTAATGATCAACAGAAGGTAAATCCTTATATTCCAAAAGCTGACAGTTACAGCTTTCAGCATATTTATTATATGCCAAATAAAGCAGATATTCCAAATTGATAGTATCAAGCAGATTATAGTGTATCAGAGAATCTATAGCGGTTTCATCTTTAGTATCTTGATAATAATTCCATAATAAAACTGCAGTATATCCATTAACTCCTTCCATATCATCGCCTCTGGAAATACCTACATCCTGCTCTATTTTCTTTAATCCGCCTGTATATCCTAAATCTTTAAGTACAAAACGCAAATCTATCTGAGCACATTTTATAGTTGTGGCAAAATATCTCTCCAAAAATGGTATATCAAAACAAGATCCATTGAATGTTACTATTATAGAATAATTCTTTATATAATCCAAAAATTCATGCTCATTTCTGCCATGTACAAAAACTTTCATTTCCTTGCCGTCATAACAGCCTATAACAGTTACATGGGCTTTAGCAGGTTTTATTCCTGTAGTTTCTATATCTAGGAAAACAGTTTTATCCATAAGTATAGGATAAAGTCTATATACTATAGAAGAAGGAAATTTTTTCAAAAAATAATTATAGTTTTTATTTTTTAAATTATATATACTTCTTGGAAGTTCATCTTTCAAAGATTCCCTAATACTTGCAGGCATAGCATAATAATTTATATTTTTTAAAGTATCTTCCCAATCAACAGCACCTTCTTCCCATAAAAGACTTTCTTTTTTTGGACCTATACCTTCTATATGCTGAAATGTTTTTTTTATCAAATCCACATAATTCCCTTATATTTTTCGTTTTTTATTTTCTTTTCCACTTAACACCATGAGGTGTATCCATTATCTCTATTCCCATAGACAATAACTGATTTCTTATCTCATCTGCTTTTTGATAGTTTTTCTCTTTCTTAGCAAGAGTTCGCTCTTCTATTAATTTATTAATTTCTTCTTCATTATCTTCTTTTTTATCAGTATCACCCATATTAAAACAATTTATAATATTATTTACTCTCTCTATAAATTTTAATACAGAATCTCTTGTATTAACATTAATAGAATCAAAAGAAGTATTTACTGTTTTAACTAAAGTAAATAATATACCAAGTGCCTCTGATATATTTAAATCATTATAAATAGAGTCTGAAAACTTTTCATTAGAAAGCTCTAACTCTTTTAATAAATTATCATTAACTTCATTAGATTCAGTATTGCTTATATCTTTCAATCTGAATATAAGATCATTAACTCTGTCAATAGCACTTTGAGCCTGTTTAATTCCTTCTATAGTGAAATTTAACTGCTTTCTGTAATGAGAGTTTATAAGCGAATATCTTATAGCTTCAGGAGAAAGTCCTTTATCAAGCAAATCTCTTAAAGTATAAAAATTACCTTTAGATTTAGACATTTTCTCACCGTCAACTATCAAATGCTCGCAGTGAAGCCAATAATTAACGAACTTTTCATTGAAAGCAGCTTCATTTTGTGCTATTTCATTTTCATGATGAGGGAATTTATTATCAATTCCTCCTGTATGTATATCAAAATGCTTACCCAAATATTTACAACTCATTGCAGAACATTCTATATGCCAGCCCGGTCTTCCCTTTCCAAAAGGAGAATCCCAATAAACCTCTCCGTCTTCTTCAGTATATGCCTTCCAAAGTACAAAATCGCTTGCATTTTCTTTATCATACTCATCATTAAGAACGCGTCCTGAAGCTCCTTCAAGAAGCTCCTGCTTATCTAAATTGGCAAGCTCTCCGTATTGAGGGAAAGTGCTTATTTTAAAATATACAGAACCGTCTGCCTCATAAGTATGACCATTTTTTTTGAGCAGTTCTATAATATCAATCATCTCTTTTATATGATCAGTGGCTGCAGGATTTACTGAAGCCTTTTTTATTCCTAATGTATTTATATCTTCAAAAAATGCTTCTTTATACTTCTTTGTATAATCATTAAGAGATATATGATTCTCTTTAGAATTTTTTATAGTTTTGTCATCAACATCAGTTAAATTCATAACTAGCTTAACATTATATCCATAATCTTCTAAAACCCTTCTAAGCAAATCGCTGAATACATAAGCTCTAAAATTACCTATATGAGCATAATTATATACAGTGGGTCCGCATGAATACATACCAACTTCATTGGAATTAATAGGTTTAAACACCTCTTTTTCTCTAGTAAGTGAATTATAAAATACTATATCTTTCATATTAAATTGTATTCCTTAAAATATAATTAACATTGTACTTAAAAGACTTTATTTGTCAAGCTATTATTATTCATTTTTTACAAATGTTTTTTATACTGTATTAATAAAAAATCCCTCCTAAAAATTTTAGGAAGGATTCTCAAATTTTATTTATTAAAATAAATAAAATAATTTTCTAAATATAAACCAAAATAATAAAAATCAAACAGCCTTGCTTTTTTTTATTACCACAGTAGCCTGCTCCTTATATTTAGATATTAGACTTTTAAGGTCTTGTTTTACCTTATCTTCTGTTTGTGTCATTATTTAATTCCTCCTTGAATAATGAATAATGCTTTTAGAAGCTGCCGTCTCTCCAAACTTTAAAGTCCGGATAGTCTAATTTCTTAGATTTATCTTCATACCATTTGCATACAGCTGCTGACATATTAATAACATAAAAATTAAATTCTGTCTTCCAACCGTCATTTTTAAATTCGGCAAATGATGGTATAAATTTATTATTAATAGAATTATATATACTATTCTGGGCTGATTCTGTAGGAATATTATTATCTTTTATTGCTATTCTTAATATCAAATGTATAGACATACATGATAAAGTGGATGTGATTCTGCTGTACTCATTAAACATTTCATCTTTTGTGTAATTATCTGATAAAGTATCCATCCATAATTTAATTATACTTCCTAATGCCTCTAATTGTTCAGGTGAAGCATTTTTGTTCATTATAATATCTGCATAATTTTCTGCTAATTGCTGAAATGTCATAGTTGAGTTTTCATCGGATATAGATATATCGGCAACTTCTTCTATTTGCATAGATTTCACCATAGAAGCAGCATTATCCTGACTATAAACATTAATAGATATAAAAATAAATAAAACTAATAGCAAATAAATTTTTTTCATAAAATATATCCAATTTATAATTTAGTTTTATTTATTATCGTCATCAATTAATTTGTCAATACATTTTTATTTTGTTTTTAATGATAAATAAAAACTCAAAAACGGCATCTTTAACTATCAATTCTTTCAATCCATTTGAATACTTTATCCAATATATGCTCGCTGTCCATAGATTCAAAGAATATTCCATTAACTAAATTATTATGATAAATATTTTTATTATCAAATACAATACAATCAGCTAAACCATTATGAAAACTATTAACTTTATTAGAAAAATTAATAGAATTCTTAACATCGCAAATAGGATCCAATTCTGAATGAACACATAATACCTTTGTTTTTTCACTTCCGTCTATATGATTATACGGATTAGCTTCTTCTCTATTATAGCCTTCCTCAAATAATTGATTAAGCATAGGAGTAATTATATCATTAGTACATACATTTAAATCAGTAGGACCGCCAAGTGATACATAACCTTTAAAAATATTAGAATCTACATTATACTTCTTATGCATTTCTTTATAATATACAAGCAAAGCTCCTAAATGTGCCCCGGCTGATGAACCTATTACTACAATATTAGAATAATCAATATTTTTATTTTTTAAAACCTCCAATGCCTTATTAAACCCTGAGAATACATCTTCTATTTGAGCCGGATATTTATATTTTTTACTAAGTCTATAACCCAGCAAAATAGTATGAAATTTTTCTTTTGCAAATCTTCTCCCTACAAATCTGTATAAATTGGCATTACCCTCTCGCCAGCCGCCTCCATAAAGATAAACTATAACCTGCTTCTTAGGGCTTTCATTTTCTTTTAATTGGGGAGCAAAATATAATATATATTGAGCCTTATCCTTATCGAATATATACTTTTCAGGCTTTATTTTCTTGTCAGACCTTATAAAATTTAAAGCCATACTTGGATAACTTAAATATTCTCCAAGTAAATTTTTTCTTCTTATCTTTTCTTCTATTTTTTTATTCTTTATCTCTAACTTATCTTTTTCTTTCTCAAGTTTTATCTGCTCTTTTTCAGCATTCTTTTTATCTTCCATAAAAATACTCCTTAACTATTTTAATACATATTTTTTATATATGAAAAATTTTTATTATAGATGAAATAAAATCAATTCTAAATAATATAAGCATAGCTAAAATAATTATAATACCTCCTCCCAAAGCCGATAAACTGCTCCAAAGTACAAAATGAAACAACGGCAGAATTATAATCATTATTGATATAAAAGAGGAAGACATTATATAAGAAACATATTCATTAAAATATTTTCTATCTATAACGGCGATTAAAAACATAGCTATATTTAATCCAAGAGCTAAAAATGGAATAACATAATTAAATGACCATTTATGAAAACCGCTAAATATATCTACCACAATAACAAGAGGCATAAGTATAAAAAATTCTATAATCAATTTCTGCCTTAAATATAAAGTATTTGCTGTAAAACATATAAATGTAAAATATGCACATAATATGGATATAACAGATATTACAGCCCAATTATATTTTGAATTAGTTGAAATATTTACTATTATCAAAACTATTATCATCGTTAATGAGGAAAGCAAAACTATTTTTTTAGAATTAATTTTTTTCTGCATTTTATAAAACCATTCATAAGAATGATATTCTTCATTTATTATCATATTATCATTCTTATTTAATTCTTTCAGACATAAAGGACATATATTTCTATTAGTTTTTATTTTCAGTCTGCAGTTATTACAATATGACATATTATTTACACCCCAAAATCATTAGAATAAATTTCAACTTCTGTAATATTGGATATATAATTAAAAAAATATTTTATTATATCTGTTTCTATCACAGTTCTATTGAATGTAATTGACAATTTATCTTCAAAACTGCATAAACCGCAATTTAAAGGACTGTTTATTGTAGGATATACAATGGCTTCAAAATGTCTTATATAATTTTTCATATCATCAGGCAATGATATATTACTGAAATTGGATACTGTCATAGTTTTTAATTTATCTTCAAAAAGTTCAAAGGCTAAATTAACTGCAAAATTTTTAATAACTAATGGTATAAATTTAGCAAATATATTATTTTCTAATTTTGTATTTTCATATATAAAATTCTGAAGTTTTTCCTTGCTAATTTTTTCTTTCATCTCTTTATTTGTAATTATTATAATATCATCAAAAGTTAATTCTTTATCTGTAGGAATAACTACATTAGCAATGCCGAAGAAATTTTTTAATGATATTGAAGGAAATATATTCCTCAAATTAACAGGAACGCACATAACTATATTTTTTCCATCAAATCTGTTTTTTATTCTAGTTTCATAAATAGAATAAACTAAAACTGATATTATATAAGATGTGATAGTTGTATTATGTTTTTTGCTCTCTTCCTTTATCCTTTTCAAACTTAATATGCCATGCACAACATTATCACCATAAAATTTTAAAGGCTTTCCTTTAATCAAATAAATATTTTTTATCTTTTTTTCTTTTTTAGTTTTTATTTTATTTTTTGTATGAACATAAAAGCTGTCATCATAGTCGGCTGTAATCGGAACAGTATCTTTAAATATATCATCATTCTTGTCATCAATATTTTTTCCTGATAAAACAAAATAATGATAAAGCAAAGATTTTAAAAAACTTATTAGAGATGAAGCATCCGCAAGAGAATGATAAACTTCTGTAAATATTCTGTATTTATAATATCCCACTCTTAAAAGATAGCCATTATTTAATTTACTGTTTATATTATAGCAAGGATAATATTTGTCTTCTGCTACAATTAATTTTCTATGATTTTCTTCAAAGTAATTCCAAAACAGCCCCTTTTTTATCATAAGTGAAAGAGTAGGAAATCTTTTTATAGTGATATCCAATGCCTGCTGAAGTATATCAGGATTAACTGCTTCATTATTAAGAACTGCTGATACTCTAAATATTGGTATATTTTTTTTATTTTTTATAGAAACAAAAAGTTTAGCTGCATTATCTAATTTATAAAGATGTTTCATACTCATATCACCATAATTTTATATTAATATTTTAAATCATCTTTTTTATTTTTCAATGATTAAAAATAACTAAATTTTTATAAAAAGAGTATTTAGCAATATATAGTTCTTAATGATCAAATTTTATAGACCCGCCCCTTATATTTTATGCTTTATTTTGCAATTATCATTTTATTAATATTTAAAGTTTTCATCTCTAATTAAAAATACCCGCCCAAATGTTATTTAAATATACAATTTACTCAACGCACGGTTAGTCAATTTATCAATATAATAAAAATTTGAATTATCAATAAAATATTTATATCTAGTGTTTCTCTGCGTGCGGTATATATATACTTAAATTTAAATAAATCTTGGGTGGGAAGCAGAAATGACAGAATAAAATAAAAAAGAAAAACAGTGCAAAAATGACATTAAATTTAAAAATCTAGAGGGAGGGGAATGTGAGTAAATTTAAAAAACATAATTATACTAAAAATAGTTTAAAATAAAAAATTAAGTTTTAAAATTCTATTAACGCACGGTGAACATATTGTTAATATTTAATTTAAACTATATTTTTAATAAATCTATATTTAAAATTATACTCTGCGTACGATATTTATATACTTAAATTTAAATAAATCTTGGGCGGACAGCTAAAAAATCTAATTTGGTAATAACAAAAGATTAATTTTATATTACAGATTAAAACTATAAGTCTAAAGGGCGGGCAAATGTAATTAAATTTTAAAACTTATATTACATACCCCACCCTTTAATATTTATTACTAAAATTTAAATTTTAGTATTTCTTATATTGAAAGCTCAATTAGAAATTAAATCACCCACCCTAGATTTTTTTAAATTTATAACTCACATAACGCACGTTTAATATATTTTTATTAATTATTTCAATTATAATACAATAGTTATATTATATTTTAAATTTTATTCTGCGTGCGTAAATGTAATAATAAAATAATTAGGAATATAAAATTTTCAAATATTTATAATTAACCAAAATATATATTATAAGTTGACAATAGTTGTATTTTAATATATAATTACAGCGAATAAATAATCTATAAATAAAAAAATCTAATAAAATAGAGGTGTAATATGTCAGGACACTCCAAGTGGGCTAGTATTAAACATAAAAAAGCCGCAAATGATTCAAAAAAAGGTAAAATTTGGTCAAAAATAGCAAAAGAAATAACAATCGCAGTAAAAGAAGGCGGAAGCCCAGATCCAGATCAGAATGCTAGATTAAGAATGGTTATAGTTAAAGCTAAAGGTACTAACATGCCTAATGATAATATAGACAGAGCTATAAAAAGAGGAGCTGGTGCAGGTGAAGGTGCTAATATTGAAGAGATGTCTTATGAGGGCTATGCTCCAGGAGGAGTTGCTATCATAGTGGATGTTGCTACAGATAACAAAAATAGAACAGCTGCTGAAATAAGATCTATATTCAGTAAAAATGGCGGAAACTTAGCAGAAAATGGTGCAGTTTCTTGGCAGTTTAAGAAAAAAGCAGTTGTTATTATACCTGCTGCAGGAAATACTGAAGAGAGTTTAATGGATATAGTTTTAGATGCCGGTGCTGAAGATATAGAACAAGATGAAGAAGTATTTACTATCACGGGTCCTATGGAGGCATTATCATCTATAGTTGATGCTCTAAAAGCTAAAGGCATTGAACCTGAAAGTGCTGAAATAGTACGCGTTGCTGATAATACTATGACTATAGCTGAAAATGATGCTAAAAAAGTTATGAAAATCATAGGTTTATTTGAAGATCATGACGATGTTTCAGCAGTTGCTACTAACTTAGAAATTACTGATAACTTAATAGAAGAATAATATATTTTATCATAAAATAATCAAAAGCAATTAATATCTTTATGATAACTTTAGGAATAGATCCGGGATTTGCTAGATGCGGTTATGCTTTTATAGAGAGTAAAAACTCATCATACAAAATAGTGAATTCCGGGCTTATTGAAACTTTTCAAAATCAAGAATATAATCAAAGACTTTCATTTATATATACTCAATTAGATGCTCTTATCAAAAAATATAACCCAAACAATGCCGCAATAGAAGAACTGTTTTTTTCAAAAAATACTAAAACAGCAATAAAAGTTGCTGAAGCCAGAGGTGTTATTATATTAGCTCTCACTTTAAATAATATTGAATTTCAGGAATACAAACCTAAAGAAGTAAAATCTCAAATAACAGGAAATGGAAATGCAAATAAAGATGCTATGATGAAAATGGTAAATCTATTTACAGCTTCTAATATTATTCAAGATGATACCGCCGATGCTGTAGCCATAGCTTTAGCCCATGCTTCAAGAAATAGAATATTTAATAGTATCAAATAATTGGTTTTTCGTAGTTAATATCATCTATCATATATATATTATCTTTATGATTAGTTTTAGGAGTTTCTAATATTTCTGAATCTCCGGAACTTTCATCTTTAGATATTTGATTTTCAACTATAGATTCAAATTCTGATTGATAGTTTTCTAATATAGTGCCGCTTAAATCAGCATATAATAAGATCTCTTTTAATTTTTGCAAATCGTAGACATAAGTGTATGTATATTTTGCACTTCCGATAGTTTCTACAGCTCTAACGGCTAAGGAATTATTATATAATAATTCTTTAAGTAAAATTATACTTTGCTGACTTGCTGTTTGAGAATTAGTTAATGAATAAAATTCACTTTCACCATATTTATTTAATGATGTATTTCTAGGCTCATTCTTACCTAATCTGTATATAATATCTATTTTATCATTGTCATTCAAACGCTGTTTAAAAATCAAAGAAGGAGTATATAAATTTATATTAATGGAATTACTATTCACTTTTATCATCAATGTATTGAAATTTAAAATATTTTCTTCTTGTTTTTTTATAAAAATAGAAATTTCTTTTTCATCTGTTATAGGATCTATTTTTTCAACTAAATGCCATTCACCTATTGCATAATACTCTGAATACAATAAAGAAGAACTAATAAAGATCATAACAATAATGATTTGTTTTACTATTTTCATAAAAAGCTCCATCTACTTTTCTATAGTTATATTATGATAGTTTTATCAATTAAAATCAATAATAAATACAAAATTAAAAAAAAATTTTTACGATTTTAGTTTACATATTAAAATAAAAACAGCAGAAAGACAAAAAACTAAGCCTTCTGCTGCAATAAAATAAATAAAATTAATAAAACAAATAATTTTTTTTATTTTAAATTAATCTCTTTTATTTGAATCTTATCCAATAAATTATTCATATTTTCAAATGTCGTAAGTCCCTCACTGAAAGCAGTAGCAGTTCCTGAAGCTATAGCATATTTATATGAATCAAGTATATTTAAATTTTGGCTTATACCATATACAATACCAGCCACCATAGCATCTCCTGCCCCAACAGAGCTAATGAGATTTCCTTCAGGAGCATTTCCTATATAAGAGCCGTCTTTATTAACTAAAGCAGAACCATCTTTCCCCAATGATACTATAACATTTTCACTTCCGTCTTCTACTAATTTCTTGGCATAAGTTATGATATCATATACAGTTTTTATATCCTTTCCGAAATATTCAGATAATTCTTTTCTATTTGGTTTTGTAAGAAAAACATTTTCTTTCACCGCTATTTTAAAAGCATTCTCTCTTGAATCCAATATTACTTTTACATTACTTTTTGATTTCGTTTTTTGTATAATATCTTTATAAATATCTTCTTTCACAGAACTAGGGACACTTCCAGAAAGAACTAATATATCATTGTCCTGAATATTATTATCTATAATATAAAGCATCTGATCTATATTCTCCTGCAATATTTTAGGAGACTTGCCCATTATTTCTGTTTCTTTTTTTGCTGTTTTTATTTTCACATTGATTCTAGTATCTTCTGTCAGAGAAATAAAATTATCTTTGATTCCATATTTATTTAAATCTGCTTTTATATAATCACCTGTAAAGCCGCCGCAAAATCCTAAAGCAGCAGATTCTATGCCAAAATTTTTTAATACTTTAGAAACATTTATTCCTTTTCCTCCTGCTAAAGTGTATGAATTATTTACTTTATTTAGTTCTCCTTCATCAAATTTATTCATATCCATATAATAGTCTACTGCAGGATTTAGTGTTAAAGTATAAATCATATAAACTCCCTTATCTTTATTGTTTATCATTTAGTAAGTGATATTAATATATATATTATATCGTATATATAAAAAAAATAAAATAGACTTATTTCAAAACTACTCGACAATATTAATTATGAAAATTATTTAGTTTTATAATTATAAACATGATATTTTATATGTTATATAAGTTATTATTTTAGTATATAAATACTCAGGCTTTCGTGAAGCGTATACTAGCTTGTCGATGGTATAGCTTCTCTCCAGCCGAAAGCATGCAGTGTACTTTGTTCAAAGCCTAAAAAAATATGAGTATTAACAAATTGAGTTTAAAACAAGTCATCTAATTTAAAAATCTATTTAACGCACGGTAAATGCATTTTTATAATAAATTTTAATTGTATCAATAATGTTTCTTTATTGTCAATTATTTTAATTATATCATCGCCATAATAAGACTCATCAATATCTCCGCCTTCTTCTATTAATTCCATTACTCTCTTTAAACTATGATTTTCTATAGCTTCAAATATATCATAATCTTCACTGTATTCCCCTTCCTTCCTGTTGGCATAGGATAAGGCAGAGTTCATATTAACAAATTTGCCCTGTATCTTTACAACATTAGTATAAGTTTTATGATAAATATTATCAGGATTACTTACATACACAGAATTATTGCTTATGCTTACACTAGCCTCTTCTTTTTTCTTGCATGATATAATTAAAATAATTGACAATAAAGAAATTAACAATATAGTTTTTAACACTTTTATTCTTTTCATAAACACCGCCGTATAGTAATTAATAATTTGTGAAGTATTATACAATAAAAGCAAATTATTTTCTATAAAAAATTAAAAAATCTCGCTTTAAGGCTCTAGCAAATGAATTTGCTAGACGCTCGATTTTTTAATAATATTAATTAACTATAGCCTCTTTAAATCTGAAATCTATTTATTATAAATAAAAATTGCTTCGCTAAAAATATATTTATACTAAAGTATAAATATGCTACGCAATTTTTGTAAAGTATATTAAACATTAAATAAATAGATAAAATATATTAATTAACTATAGCCTCTTTAAATCTGAAATCTATTTATTATAAATAAAAATTGCTTCGCTAAAAATATATTTATACTCAAGTATAAATATGCTACGCCTCTTTTATTTAAAGGTTCTGGTAATTTTACTTTAATATTTTCTAATAAAACACCGAAGTCTAATCTTTCAAATTCTTTATAATCATCTATATTATAGGAATCTGCACTAACTAGACTAAATAAAAAAGGCAAATCAATATTATTATCAGGATAAAATCTTAAAGCACTATAAATAATATCAACCGATCTAAGTTTGTTTGTTTGTTTGTTTGTTTGTTTGTTTGTTTGTTTGTTTGTTTGTTTGTTTGTTTGTTTGTTTGTTTGTTTGTTTGTTTGTTTGTTTGTTTGTTTGTTTGTTTGTTTGTTTGTTTGTTTGTTTGTTTGTTTGTTTGTTTCATAAATATGCTCATAATTCTCATTAAATAATTATACTATTATAAACATAAATAGTCAAATTAATTTCATTACTTGCCATTATAAAAAATAAATACTTGATTTATGAATTATAATATATTACTATTATAAAAAATAAAATGATTAAGAGTTATAAATGGATAATGATATAATATTAAAACTTGAAAATGTAAAAAAATATTTTAATCCTCATGCCAATATTATAGAAAGTTTAATGAAAAAGTCTAAAGAGATTAAAGCAGTTGATGATGTTAGCTTTGAACTAAAAAGAGGAAAAATACTTGGAATAATAGGAGAATCCGGAAGCGGAAAAACTACTATAGGAAAACTTGTAATGAAATTAATAAATCCTACATCAGGAAATATTATATTTGAAAATGAAAATATTAATAATTTTAATAAAGAAGAAACCGCTAAATATAGAAGAAATGTACAAATGATATTCCAAGATCCTTATGCTTCTATGAATCCAAGATTTAAAATAAAAGATGTACTAAAAGAACCTTTATATATTCATAATATTGATGGAGATGAAAAAGTTTATGATGAGATGGTTATCAAGGCTTTAAAAGATGTAAAAATCAATCCTCCAGAAGAGTTTATGGAAAGATATCCTCATATGCTTTCAGGCGGACAGCGTCAGAGAATAGCAACGGCAAGAGCTTTAATACTTAATCCTAAATTAGTTGTTGCTGATGAACCTGTTTCTATGATAGATTTATCCACAAGGGCTGAAATTCTTTATATGATGAAAGAGCTTCAAATAGAGAAAAATTTAAGCTATATATACATTACCCATGATTTATCAACAGCAAGATATTTTGCCGATATGGTAGCAGTTATGTATTTGGGAAGTATTGTAGAAATTGGAGATGCTGATGAAATAATAGATAATCCTAAGCACCCATATACAAAGGCCTTAATAGCGGCAGTTCCAGATGCTTCTTCAGGAAGAGTTAATATAATAAAAGAACTTCCTATCAAAGGCGAAATACCTAATGCCTCCGATATACCTTCAGGATGCCGATTCCATACAAGATGCATATATGCTAAAGAAGAATGCAAAAATAATATTCCTAATGCTGAAAAAATTTCAGAAAATCATTTAATTTCATGCCTATTTGCAAAATAAATAATATTGAAATTACAAAATAATTTCAGTATAATAAAACAATTAATTATAAATAGGAATGAATTATTATGAAAGAATTTAATGATAAAGAAAAAAAAATAGCTGAATATATAGAAAAATATTTACCTTTCAGAGCAAAACATATATTTTCCACAAGAGAGCTTTCTATTCAAATAGCAGAAAAATATGATATAGATACAAATAAAGCCTCTATTGCAGCATTATGCCATGATTTGGGAAAGAGATATAAAGATGATGAAATGCGTAAAATAATACTTGAAAATGATAATAAAGAATACCCAAATTATATAACAGGTGCTTTACTGCATGCAAGAGTAAGTTCTATAATCGCAGAAAAAGAATTCTCAATAAATGATAAAGAAATTTTAAACGCAATAGAAAGTCATACTGTAGGACATGGAAATATGACTATGCTTGAAAAAATAATATATGCATCAGATTATCTTGAGCCTGCAAGAAATATTCCAGCTGCAGATAAAATAAGAGAGAATATTTTTACAGATTTTGATAATGCATTTTTAGAAGTAGTATTAGAATCTATAAATTTTGTTTTGATTAAAAGACAGTATTTATCAGACAAAACAATAGAACTTTATAATTCATTAGTTATCAAATAATAATATTGGGTAAAATTTTTTATGAATAATAATCAAATAAAAAAAGCATATATAATCTTTGTAACCGACAGCAGACAATACAGAAACACTAAAATAAATATAGATAATATACTTAATGAGCTTGCAATGCTATGCGATACTGCAGGTTATGAAGTTGTAAATAAATATTCATTCATACAGCCAAAAATAACGGCCGGAACTTATATTGGTACAGGGAAATTAGAAAGTTTAAAAGAAAGTGCTGCTATTGATAATGTGCAATATTTTATATTTGATAATGAGCTTAGCGGTTCTCAGGTAAATGCCATAGAAGAAGGTTCTAATATAACAGCACTTACAAGAACCGAAATAATATTAGAAATATTTGCTTTGAGAGCTAAAACTATGACTGCTAAAATGCAGGTGGAATTAGCTTTTTTAGAATTTGAATACCCAAGATTAAAAGGTAAAAGAACTAATCTAAGCCAAATAAAAGGAGGTATAGGATTAAGAGGAGGGGCAGGAGAAAAACAGCTTGAATATGATAGAAGAAGAGCAAGAGAGCGTATACATAAATTAAAATCTCAATTAAGCAAGGTAGAAAAATCTGCAAGCACAGGTAGAAAAGGAAGGGAAAATACTTTTAGAATAGCAATAGTTGGATATACAAATTCAGGAAAAAGCACATTATTTAATCTGCTTTGTAAAGAATCTGTTTATGTTGAAGATAAATTATTTGCTACACTAGATACTCATACAAGAAAATTATATTTAAGTGATGATACGCCTGTAGAAGTAATAATAAGTGATACTGTAGGATTCATAGACAGACTTCCTCATACTTTAGTAGCTTCATTTAAATCTACATTATCTGAAGTTGTTGAAGCTGATTTACTTTTGCATTTATCTGATGCAAGCGATGAAAATATAGATGAAAAACTTCTGCATGTAGAAAGCATAATAAAAGAAATAGATGCCTCCCATATAAAAAGAATAGTTATATTCAATAAATCTGACTGCATAGATGAAGTACAAAAAAATAGAATATTAACCTCTTATGATGATGCTGTATTTATAAGTGCAAAAAATAATGCTAATATAGAAACTTTAAGAAAGAAAGTATTGGATATTATATTAGAATTAAATAGTAATTAAATTATCTTCTTAGTTGGGCAAATATAACTACCCAAAAATCCTCACCATTAATAGAATAATGCGAGACACCTATATGAGTAAATTTATCGCTTATAATATTTACTTTATATTTACTAGAATTCATCCAATAACTAGCAACAGTTTCAGCATTCTTAAATCTGTAAGCTATATTCTCATTAGATGAATAAACAATTATTCTATTTTCATAAAGCAATTCATCATACTTTGTATTATTAGGTCTAATATGAGAAAAACTTATAGCAAGCTCTTTTGCTCTAATATCTGCAATATTATTTAATTTATCATCAATTTCAAATGGGTATAAATTTTCATTATCCCTTATTTCATTAAATATTTTCAGCATAGTATTGACATCATTATTATAATCCTGAGCATACAAAAACCCAAAAGAAGCTATGATGACAAATATCATTTTTATTATAATATTAACCATATATTTTTCACTTAATTAATAATTATACTACTCTAATAGTATTTTCATACAAATAAATATAATATTTTTTAATTATTTTTCAAGCCTAATAAGTAATTTATTTTTATTAAATTCGGAAATATTTGAATGTTTTATATTATAAATTATTCTCTGTTTTATTTTAGAAATAATGCTTATTTCATAATTATAATATGATAAAATATCTAAAATACTATTAGTAATATCTATAAGGTATTCATTAGATTTTGATGAACATAATCTACTGTAAATTTGAAGTATATATTCACCAAAATATTTTATAAGTCTTATATCATTAGCAAGTATGGCAGCATTAATATGATAAGAATAAATTTTCAATGCATTAATATTATCATCTTTAATATATTTATCCAAAAACATAGAGAATACTTTTATATATTCCAAACTTTTATCTTTAAGCTTGCTGCATACCTCATCTTTATTTATTATATGAACAGAATATTTTAAATTTAATACTATAATATCATCTTTATCATAATCAAATATTATATTGTCTTTAGAACAATCTAAAGGATTATCCATTTTTAATCTGATATTATCTATATACCTCAATTTTTTATTAACACTGCTGTAATTTATTTTTGAAGTATCAATTACAAATAAGTATTCTATGTTTTTAGTTCTATTAACTATAGATCTTTTAGCACCTCTGTATTTAGTATATTCAGAAGTAACAATATCTAATTTACCTCTATTTTCAAGTATTGATATTAAATCATCATACTCTATTATACCATCTGTAGAATAACTCATTACTATATGTTTAGAATCTATATTATCCAATAAATTTATTAAAGTATCTTTAGCAGTTTTTTTATAGCAGTACATAGATTTAGTTTTTATCCAATCTTTTCTTATACCGCCTTTGTCCGTTTTCTTACCATTTACATATATATTTTTATTAATTACAGGCTTATCCCATAGAGCTATGGTATTAAGCAAATGATAATTGCTTCCGTATTGATGCTGATTATAAGGAGGATCTAAATATACTAAATCAAAATGCTTATTTCTATTTTTTATAACAAACTCATTGGCATCAATCATACTCACATGGCATTTTTTACCATTATATAAAGGTATTTGCTTTAATGATATAGGGGCCATGATTCTATGCAATGCATCTTTATTTCTTCCGCCGAAACCTGCATGAAAAGCTTTAAAAACTCCGGAAGTATTTGTATGAGTTGCTGATTCATATATAATTGAAGCTATAAGATAATAATATTCCTTTTCATTTATTACATTATTTTTGTAAAGCATTTCTATATTATGCCTTATAATATCAATTCTCTCAGCATTGTAATGAGTATAAAAAAGTCTTTCATTTATTAAGTCAGGATTTTCATCGCTTGAAGGAGCATAATATTTTGATATATATCTGTCCTCATCATCAATATATCTAATATCATTAATCATATTTATTGTATTCTCTGCCCCGCCTGTATGAATAAACATATTAGATAAGTCTTCTTCATTTATACATAAATGAGCATAGTTTAGAATATAAGAATAATATTCCCAATCATTAGAATAAACTTCCAAATCCAAAGTTTTAAAAAGTCTTGAAACGCTTCCGCTTCCTGCAAATAGATCCAATGCTGTTTTTATATTACTATCTTCCTGCAATATTTCTGAAATAGTATTTTTTATAAATGAAAGCAATCTTCTCTTATTTCCAATATATGCTATTAAATTTTCTTTTAAATATTTATCTTTAACATTATCTTCAGTATTAGTTATCATAATCTTATTATCATAATATAGTTTACATAATAATATTAACATAATACTTAGAAAATATCAATATTATCTAAATAAATATTCATTTAGATAAATATTTATACATACTAAAATTATAAAAATCATATATAGCAACAGAAGAAGCAGCATATATTTCTATATCTTTAAAATTATTAATAAAATTTATTTCAGTAAGGAAGTTATAAGAATTATATTTATTTTTTATATTATTTTTTATTTCATTAATAAAGTCTTCACCTAAATAAAGCATCTCTCCGCCTATAAATATAGTTTCAGGGTCAAAAGTATTAACTATATTGTATATTCCTATAGAGACCCAATAAGCTGAAAAGTTTTTATAAGTATCAATAACAATATCATCATTAATATGATTTTTTATAATTTCATTATAGCTTATATTTTTATATTTATTATCTCTGTTTCTAAGCTCATTCATAAAAGCATTAATGCTCGCAACAGATTCCCAGCATCCTTTTTTTCCGCACATACAAATATAATTAGAATCGGTTACTATAGTATGAGAATAGTTAGCTGCTGTGTCATGCGTACCATACAAAATTGCTCCGTTGCTGGATACAGATACTCCAATCCAATTACCTAAATAAATATATACAGATGAAGTTTGTATAGGCATAGATTTTTTCATCTCTTCAAGCATACTATATGTAAGCATAGCACATGCATATCTGTCAATGATAACATCAGTATTAGTATTCTCTTCTATATATTCTTTTAATGGTATATTTTTCCATTCAGGTATTCCCATACAATCTACAAGGATATTATTATTTTTTTTGCTTATCTTACCGGGTACTGATATTCCTATAGAAAATACTTTTTTATCTTTATATTTATTTTTTAAATCTTTAATTTTTTTTATTATTGTATTAAATGTTATTCTATAATCATCATTTATATTTACTTGTAATGAACATTCTTCTATGATTTCATTTTCCAAATTAACAATAGCTATATTGCATAATTCTCTTCTAAAATGTACAGCTATAAAATATCCTAAGTTTTTATTTATATCTAATAATATAGGTTTTTTACCTCCTAAAGATGATGACTCACCATCACATTTTTCATATACTATTCCCATATTAATTAAATCATCTACTAGTACGGATATACTTGCCTTGCTTAATTCTAAATTATAAGCCAAATCAGCTCTTGAATAATGACCTATTTTTAATAATTTTACTATATCAATATAATTTTGTTCTTTGATATTTTTAGCTTTTAATCTCTTCATTTTTATATATTAATTTACCTTAAAGTGTTAATGATAATATTTATTTCATAATAAAAAATGATGCATATATATTTTTATACGCATCATTATTATTTTAGAACAATATTTTTTATTTAAATAAATTATTAATTAATTCAAATTGAACATAATTATTAACATCTACAGGCTCTGTTATAACTTGAGAGTTTATAAATATTTTTTGCTGTGCTTCATACCATTTAGCAGCAGTACCATCAGAATAATGATTTTTTATATCTTCTCCTGTAAGCCATAAAGCAGTTTCTTTTTCTAAAGATACAGATTCTATAGGAGTTCCATTTATCTTAGCAACTATTTCAACAGCCTCATCTATATTAGAAGCTCTATAATCCATAGCTTTTAATATAGCTTTTGAAAATCTATTAACTATATCAGGATTATTTTTCTGATACCCAGGAGTAACTATCCAGCTGCTAGGAAATACACCTTCATCAGAATAATCAATTATAGTTGCAATAGACTCTACTTGATCCCCAAGCTGTTTATTAATTTCAAAAGTATAAGGTGCCCATACAGATACAGCATCCACTTTTTTACCTATCATCGATGATACTATTCCGCTTACATCCATATTAACAACATTCAATTCCGCTCTATTTATACCTGCCTTATCTAAAGCTAAATTCAATAAAATTTCTCCGGAAGTACCAAGCTGAGTACCTACTGTTTTACCTCTTAAATCAGAAATAGCATTGATATTAGCCCATTTTCCAACTAGAATTTGTTCAGATTTGCTTAATCCATTAGGAAATAATACATTGACTTTACCTTGAATAGCCAAAGAATGTGCACCATGTCCTATATAAGCAAATTGTATATCTCCTGAAAGCATAGCAGAAACTTCAGAAGGTCCATTTAAAAATTTAACTAATTCAACATCTAAATTTTCTTCTTTAAAAAAACCTTTTTCCTGTGCTATAGCCGCAGCAGAAGTACCTGCAAAATCTGCAAGGTATGCTACTCTTATTTTGTCAAGTGAACCATTTGTTTGAGAAGAAGTATTGTTTCCTCCTGAACATGATATTATCAAAGCCATTAATGCTATTGATAAAATAGAAACTAACATAGTTTTTTTCATTTTTATTCTCCTTTTAATTATTTTTTATAAAAACTTATTCATATCAAAAAGAATTTATCAATACTAAACAATATATTTTATTATCTTCTCAAAGCCATTCTTCTATATGTATGAACCTCTCCTCTTAATACCAATGATATAGCCATAGCATTCATAGGACTTGATATACCGCCTACTCCTGCATCTCCTATATGCATTATATCTGCTCCTGCCATTTTAGACATTAATGCAATTTGTTTTATTGTATCTATAGGTGCTCCTTCCTGAGCAGTTCCTATAGCTGTTTTTGTAAGCATACCAAGTCTTTTAGCTTCATCTATAAGCTCATGAACTTTTTCTACTGTATAACCGGGTAAAGTTCCCGGAGCACCAAACATTATAACATCAGCCCCAGCATCTGCAATTTGTTTTACTGTACTTAAAGTATCGGTATTACCGGCACCTGCTCCATGCATTTTACCTGCAATAATCATCATCTTACCTTTGGCAATAGATGCTAATTCTTCAGCTGCTTTTGATATAGTATCCACAGAAACTTTTGTATGAGGATTGCCTGTTAATACTATATAATCTATTCCAAAATCTAATGCCCTTTTATAATTATCTTTGGTAGCTTTTAAACCCTCAGGATAATCTACACCCTCTCCTA
The DNA here is from genome assembly GCF_001746205.1 of Brachyspira hampsonii. NCBI lineage: Bacteria > Pseudomonadati > Spirochaetota > Spirochaetia > Brachyspirales > Brachyspiraceae > Brachyspira > Brachyspira hampsonii. The sequence continues at coordinate 254,288 of NZ_MDCO01000012.1, read as the reverse complement.
CAGGTTCTAAATTTATACCTATAAATCTGCCTGTATACTTTTTTATTCTTTCTATATGATCATTTCTTTTTCTTGAAGATTCATATAATTTAAGCTGACCTTTAAAAGTCCTTTCTACTAAAGGCATAGAATTATCACCTTCAACTTCATCTAAATCATATATGAAAGGATTAAGTAAGTCAAATATATTTAATGTAATTAAGTCAACTCCCATAGCAGCCAAAATTTCAGGATCTGTAACTCTTTCTATCAATGGTCTTTTATATATTAGAGATTCTGCCATTAATGTTCTTCCTTCAGAATTTCTTATGGTTTCTATCAATGTATTAGTATCCATATTAAATGTATCATTATAATTTAATTCAAATATTCTCTTCATTCTCAATTTACTCCCTATTTTTTAGCCTCTAAATATTCATGATATACTAGCTGCCATAATTGATTTTTTATATCATTAAATTCTTTGGATAATTTAGTCTCAGGTACTCTAGGATATGCTATAGGTACCTCTACTATACTTTTAATTCTTCCGGGTCTTGGACTCATTATAACAACTCTCTGAGCCAAAAATACGGCTTCATCTACATCATGAGTAATAAAGAAACAAGTTTTCTTTTCATTATCCCAAGTATTCAAAAGCTCAGTCTGCAATTGGGCTCTTGTCTGTGCATCTAAAGCTCCGAAAGGTTCATCCATAAGAAGTATATTAGGGTTAACAGCATAAGCTCTAGCTATAGCCACACGCTGCTTCATACCTCCTGAAAGTTCCTTAGGATAAGCATTTTTAAAATCTATTAATCCTACAGCCTTAAGATAATGATCTACTATATCATTTATTTCAGACTTAGATTTTTTCTGCAACTCTAGTCCGAAAGCCACATTCTTTGCTACAGTAAGCCAAGGAAATAAAGCATACTGCTGAAACACAACACCTCTGTCAACTCCTGTACCTTCTATAGGTTTTCCGTCTATTTCTATACTGCCTGAATTCGGAGTATCAAGTCCTGCAAGTATATTAAGCAATGTACTTTTTCCGCATCCTGAAGAACCTATTACACATACAAATTCATTTTTATATATATCTAAATTTACATTATCTAAAGCATGAACATCTTTAGTTGTACCTTTATATATTTTACTAACATTAGAAATTTTTACTTTTACTTCTTTATTTGACATATTTAATCTCTTTTATATAATTTTTTATATATAGCTTATTATCTTTTTTTCTTTTCCTGCCATACTGTTAACTTGTTTTCTATTATGCTTACTATAAAATTTAATATTAAGCCTGTAATACCAATAAGTATTATTCCAAGCATAACTATATCCATTCTAAAGTAAAGACTTGCCTCCTGAATCATCTGTCCTAATCCTGAACTAGAACCTGTTAATTCAGCAGCAATAAGAGTTGTAAGAGAAGCCCCCAATCCTAAACGCATACCAACTAATATATAAGGTACAGAAGCAGGTATTACAACTTTTAAGAAAATATCTTTATCTTTGGCACCAAGAACTCTGGCTGCTTTTATTAAAGTTTGATCAACCTCTCTTACCCCTTGATAAACTGTTATAATCATTACCAAAAAAGTAGATATAAATATAACTGTAATTTTAGCACTTTCTCCAACTCCCTGAGCAACTACAACCAAAGGTATATATGCTAATGCAGGTATATTCCTAACAAATTGTATTATAGGTTCTATTAATAATTGTACAGGCTGATACCAACCCATTAAAAATGCTATAGGTATTGATACAACAAAGGCTAATCCGAAACCAGATAATACCCTAAATAAACTTATACCTATATGATTTAATAATTTACCATTAGTAATCTCTCTTATAAATGACTTTAATACATCAGCAGGGCTTGCAATAACAGCTCCTGCCACAGAAGATGATACTAGCTGCCATACTAATAAAGCTATGATAATGGAAGCTGCGGTAAATATATATTTCTTTTTACCCATATGTTTACTATTCATTTTTATACCTCTTAATAAAAAATACAAACATATAATTGTATAGTTTACAGTTAAAACTATATTTATTTATTTTAACTGCAAACTATAATTTAATCAGTTTAATGCTTGTTTTATAATGTCAATTCTCACATATTTGTCTACAGCAACAGGCTCAGAATTTAATCTATTGTTTTGCAAGAAATAATCTATTTGTTTTCTGTAAATATTGCTTATGCTTCCATCATCTATTCTGCTTTTCATTGTTTGAGAATCCATCCAATCAGAACTGTATTTCTCCTGAGCAACTGTAGCTATATCCAAACCTATAAGATTTGATACATTTGTAATAGCTTCATCTAAATGCTGTTTTCTATAATCCATTGCTTTATACAATGCTCTTGTGAACTTTATAACAGTATCAGTATTAGCCTCTAAATAATCAGGTGTTACTATCCAGCTTGCAGTAGAATCAACGCCAACATCCTGAGGTTTTATAATATACAAATTATCTAATCCTATTCTATTGTCTATTTCAACAGTATAAGGAGGCCATACAGATACAGCATCAACTTTATTAGCCAAGAATGAAGCAACAGCACTTGAAACTTCAGCATTAAGTATATTTATATCTGATTTATTAACCCCTGTTCCTGCCAATACCTGATCTATAATAGTTTCTCCAGATGTACCCAACTGTGTTATTAAAGTTCTGCCCTTTAATTTCTCAACTGAATTTATACCTGAAGTTTTTAATGTTCTAATACCTTCTACAACGGCTATTCCGTCAGTAGCTATTATCTGAACCTTTCCTTCAGCTGCCAATGTATGTGCACCAAAACCTATATAACCTATCTGTATATCTCCTGAAACCATAGCTGCTATTTCTGTAGGTCCGCTTGTAAATTTTACTAATTCTATATCTAATCCCTCATCTTTAAAATAATTCTGATGTATGCCTGTAATGATTGCAGAAGCTCCGCCTACATTAGGATGATATGCCACTCTTATTTTACCTGAATTTTCATTTGTCTTTTTACCGCATGACATCAAAAAACTAAATAGCAAAACAAAAATTAATAATATTTTTTTCATACCCTTACTCCATTTAATATTATTAATTTAATATATCTTCTATTTCTGCATTACTTAAGAAATTCATAACTAAAGGCTGAGATTTATTATCCTGAGACTGCTGCCAAGTAGCATACATTCCGTCTTTAGTTCTTAATACATCTACATATCTTGAGCAGCCTGTACCGTAAGGGCTTACAAATAATGGTAATTCTTTACTTATTCTTTCAATATGTGCAAATGAACCATTCTCTATATATGCAGCTCCTCCTAATTCTTCGCATGAATACCCTCTAGGTCTTTTTACAGCTTTTTCATGCTCATCTAAATTTCTTACGCATTCTCCTCCGTCATAGAAAAATAAACTTATTCTTTTATTTCTCAATATTCCAACCTGAGGCATATCAATAATACAAGTTCCTCTAGTCATAGCTATATCCCAAGTATGACCCTTTTCAAAGAAATAAAATACAGGTGCTTCAAAATTAAGCTCTTCGCCTCTTCTTAACATATAACCTGTATTTGAACTAGTCCAATTATATGGGTGAGTACAGAACAATAAATATTTTTCTCCGTTATAACTGTCATATACAAAAGGGTCTTTCAAATGTATAAATCTTGAATCCTCCCCTTTAATAAGTTCTTTAACATTGGAAGCATTTAAATTTTCAATTTTATCAGATACTATAACATCAATATCCCATACTCCTGTTCCCGGTTTTAAATATTCTTTAAGATGATCCGGATACTTATTTTCAGATTTCTCAGAAGATATATAAAGCTCAACCTCATTATCCTTATTAAATCTCAAAGCAGTACCTTCTATAGATAATACGCCTCTAGGAAGTTCTTTTTTTAATATGCTTTTTACTTTTGTCCAAGTATTTCCTTTATCTGAAGATTTAAATATTGCAAGTTCCGCTCCTCTATCTCCTAAATCAAGTCCTGTTCTCGAATCTCCGGAATTTCTGTATCTTCCTGAAATATATAAATTACCGTCTTTATCTTCTACCATATTTCCGCCGCCGAACCAATATCCTGTTTCTGGTGTTACAGGTACTATAATTTTAGCCTTTTTTTCATCTATTAATCTAAGAGAAAATTCCATTAGCTTTTTTTCTAAATTTGTCATGATATTCCACCTCATATTTAATTAGTATATTAATTAGTATAGTAAACTAACTAACTAAAATCAATTATTTTACCAAAAAAATATTTTTTACAAATATAATTTTTATCATAAAATTAAAAATAGGCTCGTTTAAAAACTAATTTTATTTATTAATTGCTTAGACTAGACACCCAAAGCTCATCAAGTCCCACTTTGATATTCTCATACGACAGCATATTTATATAACAAGAAAGCTATACTAGTATATGGTATAAATAAGCAATAAAATTTAATTAATTTTTTATATCAAGTTAACATACTTCATAAATTTATAATTTAAACTTTCGATAATAATTTAAAAGATATATTTTTATAGGATTTTATTATGAATATGAAAAATGATTATGTTTTCAATGATGATAAGATATATATTTTATTAGAAGAATTCAGTGATTATTTGCAAACATTAAATTTTGCAGCTCATACTATTAATAGTTATAATAAAGATTTAAAAGAGTATTTCCAATTTCTGCATAGTAAAAATATCTCATTAGATGAAGCTAATCATTATACAGTAAGGGATTATTTAACTTTTTTAAAAGGAAAATCTTTAACCAATTCTACTATGTCAAGACATTTATCATCAATAAAAAAATTCTATAAATATTTAATAAGAAACGGCTACTCAGATAAAAATAGAATAGTAGATATGAAAAGTCCGAAAAGGGAAGAACATATAGCCAAATTTTTATCTATAGAAGATATAGACAATATATTAGCCATAGATGATGAAGGAGACTTCACACTCATTAGAGATAAAATGATGGCTCTGTTTATGTATGCCATAGGATTAAGAGTATCAGAACTTGCTTCATTAAAACTAAGCATGATAAAAAAAGGTTCTGAAACATTAAGAATATGCGGTAAAGGTTCAAAGGTAAGAGACATACCTATACTGCCTATTGTATATGAAAATTGGGATATATACATGGAAAAAAGAAGAATAATTCAAAAAGAATATTCTGAAAATAATGACTATTTATTTATAAATAGATTCGGAAAACCAATAAGCGACAGAAGTATAAGAACATCTATGAAGCGTTTAATACGAAATTCAAATATATCTATAGATTTTTCTCCTCATACATTAAGGCATACATTCGCTACTCATTTGCTTAACAACGATGCTGAAATAAGAGGAGTTCAGGAATTATTAGGGCATGAAACTATAGCTACAACTCAGCGATATACTCATGTTACAAATTCAAGGTTATTTGAGGTATATAATAAATTTCACCCTCATTCTAATAATTAAATTTTTATATTTAATAATAATTATTATTTTATTATTTTCTTAGATCTTTTTATACTTCTAAGATGTAAGTATACTGTATGATGTGAAATATTTAAATAATGAGCAACTAGCTGAACAGATTCTTTAAACTCAAATATCCCTTGAGAATATAATTTTTTTATTATTGTCTTGTTGTAAACAGAAGGACCTACTTCATCTTTATCTACAGATTCTATAACTTTTTGAAGAACTTCTATAATAATATCTTCTGATTTGCTGCTTTTATTTTCTTTTACATCAGAATTTATATTATACGGTATAAACACTTTTAATGTATTAACTAAAGAAACATCAAATTTCCAGTCTATAACCATCATAGCTATAGGTACAGCATTAGAATTTTCTATAATAGTATAATTTTTTTTATGATATTCTCCTGTAATAGTTTCAATAAAATTATTTTTAAAAAAATTATTATTATTATTATGTTTATCTAGCATTTCATTTAATATGCTTCTGTCTTTATCGGAAATAGCATCACCAATATTTTTATTATGCATATATTCATTGACCATAAAAACTATAGGGTAATCCTTATTTTCAAAAGAATATATAACTATCTCAACATTATCTCCCAGATATTTTCCTAATGATATAGAAATATTTTTATAGCTATTTAATATGCTGAAATCTTCTTGGGTGTATATATAATTACACATTGCTTCTCCAATTCTTATTATTAATACTGTTATAATATAATAATTTTTTTATATTTTCCAAATTTTTTTAACTAAAATATTTGTTTTATTATTTTATATGTGTATAATTATAACAACAATAACTAATATAGGTAATTAAATGGGAATTAATTTAGATAATTATGTAACAATATCTTTAGAAAAAATAAAATATTATAAAGAAGTAATACTAAAGGATAAAATAGAAATTATTTCTAAAAATGAAAATGGTATAGTTAATGTTATACCTTATAATAAAATAGATTATTTATTTAATAATAATTTAGAAGAAAATCCTCTATTTAACAAAGCTCAATATTATATATATAAATCCTATTTGGATATGATAGAGTTTTTTATGAACCCTAATGAATTAAATAATAGGGATTATTTCTACTCTATTTTTACGAACTGTAAGGACCCTATAGAATATACAGGAAAAGCTCAGGAAGCTATACTTGAAAATATATTATCTATGAATGAATATCAAAGAGTTGAAAATATAAAAAACTTAATCATAGAATTAGAGATAGAAGAAAACCGAGAAAAATTCACATCTAAAGCTGCCGGCATACTAGGAGAAATATTGGTAAGATTGGGACTTATGATAAGGATAAATGTAATAGGAAATATATCTGAAAATAATGAAAATCTTAAATCTAAAAACTATAATACAAACTATGAAGAATTAATGAAAAGTGTTGCTGAAAGTTCATTTGTATTGCTCAATAAAAATTATGAAAAGCCGGATATATTCAGCAATGTAATAGGATTTACAGGCTGCAATATAATAGATCATAGCAATAGATTATTTATTAATACAATAGAATTTATGATATTCTATAATAAAAATATTAGTATGGGAATACTTTCAAAAATAAGAGCTAAATGGAAAAATGATTATATGCCTTATTATGCAAAAATATCAAATAAAAATAAATTTATAAAAGATATATCAAAATTAGATAATATATTCAAATTGGGAATAAGACAATTTGACTATAGTGAAATTGTAAATATGTCTATAGCAGCATTTCTCCATGATATTACATTAACAGAAATAATTAATTATTTACCGACACAAAATGTTAATATAAATAATGAACTATACTCTCATTCCATTAAATCATATAATTATATAAAATATTCAATATCAAATAATCAGGATATCAATTTAGCCGTAGGAGTTCATCATGAATACTATGGATACGGAGATGGACTTGCTGTTACATTATGCGAAGCTATGAGAACTAAAAGACCTAATTTTGAATACCCATATTTGATTAGCTTTGATTCTAAAGATATATTTAATTTCACCGCTTTCATATATTATCCTGTTAAAATTATAGAAATATTGGATTTATACGATTTTCTAAAATATAAACATGATATTTGTATAAATGAAATTAATACAGATATAGAAATAATAGATTATATATATGATAACTTTTTAAAAGATGAAGTAAAAATAGATTATATAATATTTTCAATTTTTAAAAACTATTTATCTAGTAAATACAAAGGATAATTATGAAATTTATTGCAGCTTTATTTATTATTATTATATTCAATATTTCCTGCTCAGATAATTCAAATAATATTAATAATACTGCCTCAGAAAATATATTAGATTATGTGCAAGTTGATTCTCCAAATTCATTTATCCCTTTAGGAATAAGTATTTCAGCTCCTGAACATGCTCAAAATTCTAAATATTTCATAGTTAATAAAAATATTGCAGAGTCCGCATTTGATTATATGAATAATGCTTATATATATATAGAGTTTCAAAAGATAAAGAGGCATTACTATATCTTTACGGAGATTATAAAAATGATGAAAATAAAAATTTCATAGAAAATAAATATAAAATAGATGTAGAAGATAATGTAACTTCTTTCAATGAAAAATTCACATTATGGAAATCAGATGATGTATACTATACTTTATATACTAAAATAGAAGATGATAAAGATTTAACAAATTTATCTATACTTTATATAGACTCCATACATTTAAATAAAAAATAAAACAGCTTAAGAAATAAGCCGTTTTATTTTATATTCAAATAAATACTTAACTATTAACTAAGTAAAACAATATTAATTTTTGGATTGAAAGCATAATGCTGTTCTATTTTTTTTCTTGTATCCTCTATCAAATTAATAACATCTTCAGCTGTGCTTTCATTTTTAGAGTCATATAATGATTCATTGATAATATAGTTTGGAAATCTTCTATGCCATCTCATAGCTCCGAACTTCATATCAAGTCCGCCTACCCTTTCCACCATCTCATAAGCTTTAACATCATAAAAATCTTCAAATACAGGACCTATACTAGCCTCTGTAGGAGCAACAGACCCTCTTATATATCTAAACCAATCTATTCTGTTATCAATACTTTCAGGACTATCTTTCTCCAATACTAATACTGAAGACAATATAATTATAAACCTTTTTTCTTTATCACTTAAAGCTAAATATTCATCTTTACTCAATTCTGTTACAGTACAATCCTGCTTATTAAATAATCTTACAGATTTAACAAAATTAAGCAGTGATATACCAAAAGATTCAAACTTATCATATATAGCAGCACCGATTCTAGTATTAACCAAAGCCACAAATTCTAATCCTGACAAATTTCTAATTCTTGATTCATGAGAAAGTCTCTCTAAAATGGCAGAACTATTGGATTTTAAAACCCCATCTTCCAAAAACTCAAAAGATTCAAATTCCCCCTCCAATGAAACTATTATGCCATTATAACCATTATCAGAAACTATAACCTTACTAGTATCTCCCATCACAAAATAATCAATAACATTTTTATAAAAGAAATCAGCAAGTTCTAAAAAATCAGATATTTTTTTTATTATAATATATAAATCAATATTTCCTCCTACATTAAAACTGCTGAATTTACTAAAAGCCTGATTTCTATAATATTCTATATTTTTTTCTTTGAGAAAGCTCTCAACTATTTTGTAATTTTCTTGCATATTCATTACTAATCCTTACTATATTGCCTGCTCCCAAAGTTAATATTATATCTCCGTCTTTTTTTATATCATCAAGTACCGGCAATACATCTTCTATATTTGGAACATATCTTATATGCTCATTCTGTCTTTTCACCACATCGCATATAATTTCACCGCTTATTCCTGCTATAGGTGCTTCTCCTGCCGCATAAATATCACTAATAATAACTTCATCAGCATCATTAAATGCAGACTCAAAATCATTAAGAAGAAGTTCTGTTCTGCTGTATCTATGAGGTTGGAATACTGCTATTATTCTCCTGTTTTTATAAGCATTTTTTACCGATGAAAGTGTAGCTTTTATCTCTGTTGGGTGATGGGCATAATCATCAAATAAAGTTATCTCTTTATCATAAAGCTTATTCAATCTTCTTCCTACACCCTCAAAAGTTTTTAAGCCTTCTTTTATATCATCAATATCTATACCCAAATGAATACCTACACCTATTGAAGCTAAAGAATTCAATACATTATGAATTCCTATAAGCGGAACAGAAAACTCTCCCAAACATTTGTTATCATGATAAGCAGTAAAATATGTTATAGGGGCTTCTACCCTAATAGAATCCCTATCAACATAAAAATCATAATCCTTTGAAAAACCATAAGAATAATATTTTTTATTTGCACTCTTTGATAAATCTTTTACAACATTATCCTCAAAACATAAAAATGAACATCCGTAAAAAGGAACTTTATTAATAAATTCTAAAAAAGCAACTCTTAAAGCCTCAACATTTCCATAATAATCCAAATGATCATTATCAATATTAGTAACTACATTAATAACAGGAGAAAGCCTTAAAAAACTTCCATCGCTCTCATCTGCTTCGCATACCATATATTCACTGCTTAAATCATTACAGGCAGCGTTGCTTTTCAAATTAAAATGATTTCCTCCTATTATACAAACAGGATTAAGTCCTGCATGCATCATTATCTGACTTATAAGCGATGTTGTTGTAGTTTTACCATGAGAACCGGATATTGCTATACCGTATCTTAAACGCATAAGTTCTGCAAGCATTTCTCCCCTAGGTATAACTGTTATCTTTTTTGCTTTTGCCTCTATAATTTCTTCATTAGTAGGACTTATAGCCGATGAAGTTACAACTGCAGTAACATCATCTTCTATATTTTGAGCTTTATGCCCATAATATACTTTTATTCCAGAAGATTCCAAAGATTCTGTTTTCGCTGTTTTAGCTAAATCACTTCCTGTTACCGTAAAGCCTATAGCATTTAATACACTTGCTATAGCACTCATTCCAATTCCGCCGATTCCTATAAAATGTATCTTTTCTTTTCTTTTTGTAAACATATATTCCTCAATATTTAATTATTTTTTTCCTAAAACTTCAGTTATATCATCAACTATTGAAGATACTGCTCTTGCACTCCAATTACTTTTAATATTTTCCCTCATCTTATTTAATCTTTCATCATTATTCAAATTATTTATAATAACATTTTCTAATTTTTCTTTATCCAAATCAGATTCTTCTATCAAATATGCCATATCCTTATTAAGCAAATCCAAAGCATTGAAATACTGATGATTATCTGTCGCATAAGGAAATGGTACTAATAATGAAGGAACATTAACAGCTAATATCTCACTGATAGAACTGCTTCCTGCTCTTGATATAACAAAATCCGCAGCATGAAGTAAATTTGCCATATCTTTATAATAACCATGTACAAAAACATTTTCAAATTTAGCATTATTCACTTTAGCAATCATATCATTAGCCCATTTAGGTCCCACAAGCCATACTATATATAAATTATTAACCTTAGCTTTTATATCTTTTATGCATTCAAAAAATAATTCATTTAATTTCAAAGCACCCTGAGATCCTCCCATAACAACTAAAAGTTTATCATCTTCTTTTAATTTCATAACAATTCTGGCACTTTCTCTATGAACTACAAAGAAATCATTTCTCACAGGATTTCCAAAAACTTTTCCATTAGGCATAAACTCTAAAGTCTTTGAAAAAGTTAAATATGATCTTTTAGCATCTTTATAAAATATTCTATTAACTTTACCAGGTATAGAATTTTGTTCGCATAAAAATATAGGTATATTTTTAGTCTTAGCAGCATAAAGCATAGGAAATGATACAAAACCGCCCATACCTATTACACAATCAGGATTATGCTTTCTTATTATACGATACGATTTTAATAAAGCAGGTATAAATTTTAATGCAAATATTATTTTCTTAAAGAAATTACCCGGAGAATTAATATTTATAGTATTAAAATCATAATTTCCCGGTATCAAATGATAATCCTTTTGAGCAACAACAAGTCTAGGTTTATGTCCTTCTTTTTTCATATAATCATATATAGAAATAGCAGGAGTTATATGTCCGGCAGTTCCGCCTCCGCATAAAATTACATTCATTGTTCTCTCCTTTGAGTTATTTTTAATAAGATACCTATCATTATCATATTAACAACTAAAGCATTTCTCCCATAACTAATGATAGGAAGTGTCATACCTGTAGTAGGCAGCATAAGTGTAGCCACCATTATATTTAAATATGCCTGCACACTAATGAACATCGTAATAGCAAATGAAAGATTTTTTAAAAACAGATCCTTAGTGCGGGACGATATTATAAATCCCCTAATAGTAAATGATAAAAATAAAAGCAGTATAATCAAATTCCCTACTAATCCGTACCTTTGTGATACAGAAGCATATATAAAGTCAGTTAAAGCAGCAGGCAAATGCGTACTAACATCGGCTATATATTCATCAGGAATTCCCGTAACTCCTCCATAATTAAATGCCAGCTTAGCCCTTCTAATTTGATAAACTTCTTCTTCAGGCTGACTCTGAGGATCTAAATATGATACAACTCTGCTTCTCATATACGGCGTATTAAAAATAAAAATGGCAAAAAGAATCAATAAAAAAACGCCTGAAAGTAATATAGATCTTAAAGGTATGCCGCCGTAAAAGAATATAGCAAAACCAACTATAGAAAATAAAAGTGCTGTTCCGGAATCCGGCTCTATCAAAATAAGTCCTGATACTATTATTAAAATCAAAAGCGGCGGGAATAAGCCTCTTTTTATATCAATTAATTTCTCTCCTTTCTTGCTCAAAACACTAGCAAAATATATACCGCATGTTATTTTAGCAATTTCTGAAGGCTGTATAGTAATACCTAAAGGAAGAAGAAGCCATCTTCTGGCATAACTTCCGGAAACTGTTATACCAAATAAACATACCCATATAAGAAGCAGCAAAGTAAAAATCAGAATAAGAGGAACCATCTTATCCAAAAAAGTAAAGAAATCAGGAACTATCATCATAATAATAGTAAGAACAAACATAAATGATAATAGTTTCAAATGATTAGAAAAATATGCACTATTGGGCTCATGTATTGTCTGTGCTCCATATATGGAAACCAAACCAGCTACAAGTAAAGCTATATATATTATTAATAAATATTTATCAGGAAACAATTTTCTATTTATCATAAACACTCTTTTAGTTTTATAGTATCTTATAAGCTAAAGACATCTTCAATTCTATAAATGTAGTATTATTATAATGAGGAAGTCCTACATGCAGTCCTGCCGATGCTCCTATGTTTAATATTAAAGTTTCTTTTAAAAATTTAAAGTTTATAATACCTGCCATGCCGAATTTATGAGATAAATGTTTTGAATTAATTAAATAAGTAAGCCCATAATATCCTCCTATATAGAACATACTTATTCTTCCTAAAAGGAAAAAATCATTGATTAATTCAAATTCACTTTTAGCATGCAATATTGAAGTTCTAGGATCATAATAATATTTTTTATCCCCAACATTCACATAAGACATATTCAGATTATTTATTAAAATAAAATTATCAAATTTAAATATAAAATACGGAGAAACATTTATTATATATCCAAAAGCATTCCCCTTTGACATGCCATATAATTCATTAAAAGAATAGCTGACATCTTTACTATCAAATCCGGCATAACCAAAATTCATAGCATTAAACATAAAATCAGCATATCCGCTCACCCTAACGCCTAGAAAAGATAATGGCTTCACATCAACATACAGCCCAATCATATCAGAAGACAATGAAAAATTATTCTCTATACCAAAATCAACTCTCGTATATTTAAACAAGAAATTTGTAGCATTCTTATAAAAATATAATCTATAATATAATCTAGTTTCTAAATTAAATTTTATGTGGTTATATCCCCCCAAAGCCGTTTGTTCTATAAAAAGTTCATTACTATAAATCCCCGTATTGGTATTAATTGGTAAATTCCTTTCATATATATCCATATTAAAAATAGTACTTATATCTGCAAAAATAATATTTGAAAATATAAATACTAACACTATAAGAATATTTATTTTTCTCATTCAAATCTCAAAATTATGAAAACTTTTTAATATGATACTTTATAAAATAAAAAAATCAAGATAAAAAAATATCATTTTACTATTTTAATAAACTATTACTACATATAAAAACATATTGAAATAAAAGCTCATATATGATAATATAAGACATATTTTGTATATTATACAAGGTTATTTTTTAATGTATAAAAATATTATAAAATCAGTAATGGAAAATAGAATTGAAGTTATAAAAAAAGACTCTACTCTGTTAGAGGTAGCTTCTCTTGTATCTAAATCCTCAAATAAAATATTAGCCGTTATTAATGATTTTGATAAAATAGTTGGAATTATTAATTATAATGAACTATTAGTAAATATATTAAAAAATATCAATAAAAAAGATTCCAAAAACATTTTTAATAAAGCGGTATCAGTTTTTATGAATAAGAATCTTGTAATAGCACATCCGGAAGATGATATTACAGTTGCTTTTGATATGATGAAAGAAAAAAAAATGGATTATCTAATAATAATAAATAATGATAATTATCCTATTGGGATTATTAATATATATGATATATATGAAAATATAATAAAAATAAGAATGCGTAGTATAAATATCGCTATTAATGAGGTGGAAAAGAAATCTTCTATAGAAAAAGATAAAGTAATAAAAAAATTAATGAAAGAAATTGACACTTTGCATGCACAGTCAACTATAGATCCTTTAACGGGTTTATTCAATGTGAGATATTTTAACAAAATAATAGAAGAAGAAGTAGAAAGGGCTAAAAGATATAAACATAGCATATCTATTATATTTATGGATCTTGATCATTTTAAAGATATTAATGATATATACGGACATGATTGCGGTAATATAGTTCTTCATGAGATAGGAAGATTATTAAGCAACAGTTCTGATAATATGAATATACTTAGAAAAAGCGATATAGCTATTCGTTATGGCGGTGAGGAATTTATTGTTATATGTCCTAATACTAAGAAAGAACAAGCCTATATAGTAGCAGAAAGAATAAGAAAAACAGTAGAAAAGAAAAGATTTAATTATGAATCCGCTGTTATAAATGTAACGGTAAGTATAGGTATTGCAGAACATAAAGGAAGATCCAAAAAACCTATAGCAGAAACCATAAAAAATGCTGATACAGCAATGTATGAAGCAAAACATCTTGGAAGAAATAAAGTAATATTACATTAATTGATTTTATTAAATATTAATACAATCTAAAATAAAATATCATTATATAATAATGGCTGCCAATTAATTGACAGCCATCAATAATAATATATTAAATTAATTATTTAGCTTGTAAAGAAGTTATAACCGCTAAATCAGCAATATCCTGAGCAGAACATCCTCTTGAAAGGTCATTAGCAGGTTTAGCTATACCTTGAAGCATAGGACCTATAGCAGTACATTTTCCAACTCTTTGAGCTATTTTGTGTCCAATATTTCCTGAATTTAATTCTGGGAATATAAATACATTAGCATCACCTTTAATAGGAGAGCCAGGAGCTTTTTGAGCAGCAACTCTTTCAATCATAGCGGCATCTAACTGCATTTCGCCGTCATAAACAAAATCAACATCTTGCGAATCTAATATTTTTTTAGCTTCTCTAACTCTAGTAATAGATTCATGCTCTGCAGAACCTTTAGTAGAAAATGAAAGTAAAGCAACTTTAGGTTCATTTCCTGTCATAATTCTGTAAGATTCAGCTGTAGCTTTAGCAATATCAGCTAGCTGTTCAGGTGTAGGTTCAGGTATAACAGCACAGTCAGCAAAACAAGATATACCATTTGTAAATAAAGATTTATCAGGGCTTTCAAGGAAGAATGTAGAGGATAAAGTTCTAATTCCTTTTTTAAGTCCGATTAAAAATAAAGCAGCTCTAAGCATTTCACCTGTAGAATAAACAGCTCCTCCTACCATACCGTCAGCATCATCATCAGCAATCATAGCAGCTGCTGCATATATAGAATGGTTTGTAATTAAATCCTTAGCATGATCCTTAGTCATACCTTTCTTTTCTCTGGCTTTGAAAAGCATTTCAATATATTGTTCTGTTTTAGCTTCTTTTGCTGGATCGAAAATTCTGACAAAACCATCATCTAATTTCAAAGAATTTTCTTTAGCTAAACTTTGTATTTTAGCAGTATCTCCTACTAATATAAGTCCTTTAACTAACTGCTCTTTTTCAAGTATAACAGCAGCCTTAACATGTCTTTCATCATATCCTTCTGCTAATATTATAGTTTTTGGATTAGATTTTGCTTTTTCTTTTAAATTATCCATAAATGATGCCATAATAAAAAACCTCTTAAAAAATAAAATTATGTTTATATATTTTAATACATAAATTAGAATTTTGCAAACATATACTAGGCATAAGTATAATTTTTACTAAAAATAATTAATTTTAATTCGTATGTAAGTAATATTTCAGTATTAATTAAATACACAATTTGAAATTTACACTTTTACTCTATAAAACCTACTATAAAATTATACATGCATATAGCAGTAATCATACTAGATTATAATTATACAAAATAAATATATATGAAATAGCTTCAAGCTTCTTTTTTTACGCTGCTTCCTATCTCACATATAAAGACTGCCGCTATCATACAACTGCCTCCTACAATAAAATTTATAGTAACAGGGTCTTTCATAAAAATAACTCCTCCCAAAGCCCCCAAAAATGATTCCAAACTAAGTATAATTCCTGCCTTACTAGGATTTACATACTTTTGCGATACAGTTTGAAGTAAATAAGCAATTCCTGTAGCTCCTATAGCCAAATAAATAAGAGAGTAAATAGATTCACTAGAAATATTATCAATATTGAATGGAGTTGAAGTTAATGCTCCTACAGAAAGAGATACTATTCCGGCTATAATAAGCTGCAATGCTGCCATTATAATACCATCTACATACTCAAGCATTTTATCTATGAGCATTAAATGAACTGCAAATACAACGGCACAGAGTAAAGCAAATAAATCCCCAGACTCTATACTAGAAAAGCCTTCAAAAGAACTTAACAAATATAAACCTGCAACTGTAATCACTGCCGCTATAAAGGCTGAAATATGAGGACTTTTCTTATACACTATCCAAGAAAAAAATGGTATAAATATAACATAAGAACCTGTGAAAAATGCTACCTTTGAGGCTGTTATAAATTTGGAACTCATAGTCTGCAAAAAAAAGCCTAAAAATAATGCTATTCCTACAGGTATTGATAATATTATATCCTTTTTAGAAACATTTTTCATTTTTTTGAAAAATACAAGAGATAAAAAAATCCCTCCTGCTAAATTTCTAATACCTACAAGATAAAAAGGTTCTATTTCTCTAACTACCACCTTAACAGCAACAAAACTGTATCCCCAAATTAATGCTGTTAAAAATATACCTATAGTACCCAATCTCTCTTTATTAGCCATATACCGCTTAACCTAATAATTAAATTTATTAGTATTAGATAATATAATATTTAGATTAAAATGTCAAAGTATATTAATTAAATTATGATTTAAGTTTATTATTAAATAAATTTATAATACTAATATAGCCCTTTTCTTTAGCAATATCATATTCTTTTTCAAACATATTATTGTTAACATCATTTATTTCATAATATTTAATTAATTGTTCGCATATTTCAAAATAACCTTTTGAAGAAGCTATATACAAAGCAGTATCTCCATTCATATTCTGCTCTTTTATAGAAGCATTATTTTTGAGCAAATGCTCCACTATCTTTGTTTTTCCATTATCCGACGCTATCATTAAAGCTGTTTCACCAAATTTATTTTTATTATTAATAATATCAGGATAAAGCTCTAAAATATATTTAACTATATCATCATATCCCTTGGCACATGCAAACATAAAGCAATTCCAGCCATTAATATCCGTCTGATAAATATCAGCACCTTTTTCTATTAAATATTTCACAGACTTTAAATTATCATATATAACAGCCCACATCAAATAGGTAATAGATTTTTCATCTCCTTTTAAATCCATTCCATACATTAACAGAAGTTCAACAATATCTATATTTCCTGCTATTATAGCATGAACAATGGCATTTCTTTCTATACTGTCAAAAGCATAAATGTCCGCATTATTATCAAGCAAAGTTTTTACTATCTCAATATTTCCAATATAGCATGCATACATAAGAGGAGTAACATAATCATCATCAGTCTGATTAACATTAACATTATGCTTTATTAATAAATCTATAATTTCTTTATTTTCTATTTCTATAGACAATATTAAAGCAGATTTTCCATTATCATTGACTCCGTCAGGCTGTACTTTATTCATAAGAAAATACTTAACTATATCTTTATGACCCGCAGATGCCGCTATAGCTAATGCTTTAGGAGCTTTCTTTCTTGAATTATCAAAAAAATATCTTACAACATCTAAATGCCCATTATAAGCAGCAGATATAAAAGCACTTGAAAATACATTATGTTTATTTAAGCCTAATTTTGAATGTATATAATGAACTAATGATAAATTCCCGCTAATAGCCGCAACTGTCAGAGAATATTTAGGTATTTCTATATCGCCTCTATTGATTATATACTCTACTATATCTATATTGCCGCTTGATATTGCATAGGATAATACTGTTTCCTCATATATATCAACATCATCTAAATTAGCCTTATTATCTATTAAAAATTTAACAGCTTCAAAATTTGATTTCTGACATGAATACATCAAAGGAGTAATATTAATATCTGTTTTCGCATTAACATCAGCCCCATTTTCTACAAGTAATTTTATAATATCAAAATAATTCTCCGAACATGAATAATGCAAAGGAGTTTCATTATTACAATTACTCAAATTTACAGAAGCATTATTTTTTATTAATATTTCTGCTATATCTCTATGTCCATTAGCACAAGCAGTCATTAAAGGAGTTATACATAATTGATCTGCTTTATTAGGATCTGCCCCTGCCTTTAATAGTAATTCAACTATTTCTTTATAGCCGCCTTTACATGCATGCATTAATGGAGTTAAGCCCAATATGTTGCTTAAATTAACATCTATATCTTTATTTTTTAATAATATTTCAACAGCTAATATATTATTTTTGGCAGAAGCCTCATGTAATTCTATCTCAATTTCTCTCATAAATAATAAACCTCATATCATATATTAAATGTAATATAAAAGCATAAATAGTCAAATATATTTTACTTTCATAATATAACATATTAATAATAATTTAACAATTATCAAAAAAATATTATAAAAGCTATTGTAGCTATAGAACAATATAAAGCTGTACCAACTATATCGCATATAGAAGTAAGCATAGGTGCTCCGCTTATAGCAGGATCTATATTGAATTTGGTAAGTATAAAAGGCAGACAAAGACCTATAACGCTTCCAATAAACACTATACTAAACATTGATATAGAGACAATAGCCGCTATTTCTAATCCGCTCCTTATTAAACCTAATATATATGCCCCAGCTGCCATACTTAAACCTAACATAGAAGCAACTAATACTTCTTTTGAAAGCATATAAAACCAATCTTTTAACACCACATCTCCAATAGCTAAAGATCTTATAACAAGTGTAGCAGACTGACTTCCTGCATTACCTCCGCTTCCTATAAGCAAAGGCAGAAAAACAACTAAAACTATATGCTTTTGAAGAGTATTTTGAAATATACCTATAACACCGCCTGAAAATATATTAATAAATACTAATATTAAAAGCCATAATATCCTCTGCTTATAAAGAGTTGATATAGGTGTAATTTTCAAATTATCATCAAACTGATCCTCACTTGAAGTTATTCCTGCCATTTTATGAAAATCATCTGTATATTCTTCTTCTGCTATATCCATTATATCATCTACAGTAACTATTCCGATCATAGAATGTCTGTCATCAACAACGGCAAGAGAATGAAGATTATATTTTTTTATTATATCAATAGCATTCTCCTGATCTTCATAGGCTGATATATAAGGACAGTTATCAGTTATTTCTGATATTAATATGTCTTTATCTGTAAAAAATAATTTTCTCAAAGCAATAGAGCCAATCAATGTTCTTTTTGCATCTATGACATACAAAGTAGTATATGTTTCTGATTCCTCTATATTACTTCTCACATATTCAAATGCTTCATTTACTGTCCAATCTGGTTTAATACTTATATATTCAGGGGTCATCAAACGCCCTATGCTTCCTTCAGGATATGCTAAAAGCCATGAAGCTATTTCCCGCTCTTCACTTCCTAAAAGTTTTAGTATATTTTCAGACATAGTTTCAGGAATAGATGCCAAAAAATATGTTCTGTCATCAGGATTAATATTTTCAAGCAAGTCTTTAATATCTGATTCCTGCATATCCTCTATGATTCTCTGCTGATCTATAGGGGCAAGTTCAGGAAATACTTTATAATAATAATCTTTGGGCAATATACTAAAAACTTTATATTTATCATCATTTTTTAGAGAAGTAATTAGATTGGCAGTTTCTACTTCCTGCCATAAAGTAAGTATATCTCTTAATGCTTCCCATTCTTTTTCTTCTATTAGGTCCTCAATTTCCGGCTGTAAAAGTTCTTTAAGCATATTTTTTTATCCTATTTATTAATAATATAAAAAATAAGTATGATAATAAATTAATAACTAGTTCCAACCAAATAAGTACCTATTTGTACCCCAAAATCAAATGAATGTATATTATATCTTGAATAATTAGGATTTTTGTAATTCATAGCAAAATCATAATTAAAGTATAAACCCGCTGCAATAGCGGCAAAACTGCTTAAATTATATTTAAAATCTATAGTAAACTTGAGATATGGTATAACAGCAGATGTAAATGACTTTTTTATTTCATCAGCATTTAATTTAGAATTATAATCCCCATCCTGCAAATCAGCAGCCAATGGTATTTTTGCCCCTGCTCCTATACCTAAAGAAAGAACTAAAAAAGTAACTCTAAACATAGCACCTGTATTTAAAGTATCAAATGTATAAGAAACTATTCCGGCATCTTGAGAGTTTATATATTTATAAGAACTTCTATAATATCCTATATCAGCTAAAACATCAAAACCCAATAATCCGCCGAAATCATAAAAATATCCCGGCTGAACTAATACTCCGAAATCAAATGAACTGCTTCCTTTTAGTATGTCAATTTTACTGTTATCTAATCCTCTCAAATCAGCAAATGCAAAACTTCCTGTTAATGGAACAAATAAAGCAACACCGCCTCCATGCTGAGAAAATGCATTGATACTAAAAAATACAATAAAAAATAATGATGCTGTTAATTTTTTCATAATGTTCTCTCTCAAATTTCTTATTTATAATATATGTTTTATAATTATAATATAAAAAAATAAATATAATGTCAAATAATTAAATTTCTATACTAAGCCCATCATAAGCAGGATACATATTTTTAGGCAGCTCTTTTTCCAAATGTCTATGCAAAACATCATGCGTCATATGAGTAAAATAAGCTTTTTTCACCCCTAATTTATCAGCTATATTTACAGATTCCTGCAAAGATAAATGAGTATGATGCTGCCTGTATCTTAATCCATTTAAAACTAAAACTTCAGTTCCTTCAATCAATTTCAAACTCTCATCGCTTATATGGCTTGCATCTGTTATATATGTAAAATTATTAAATCTATAACCAAGTATATTGAGAACCCCATGCTTTACAGCAATAGGAATAACTTTAATATCATCAAAAATCATTTCATTTTCTATATGATGAAAAACTACCTGAGGAAGTCCGCCTCCTACTTGAACGGGATTAAAAAAGAAATCATACTTCTCTCTCAAATTATCCATAGTCTCTTTATTACCATAACAATCTATTGCTGAATGCATTATAAAATTTAATGATCTCAAATCAACTATACCGGAAGTATGATCTGCATGCGAATGTGTATAAAATACAGCTTCAAGTCTATCAACTTTTTCTCTTAACATCTGAGCTCTAAAATCAGCTGAAGTATCTACTATATAATTTTTATCATTATGTCTTATCAGTATTGATGATCTTGTTCTCTTATCTCTTTTATCTTTGCTTTTGCATACTTTACATTTGCATCCAATCATAGGAACGCCGTCAGAAGTACCTGTACCCAAAAAAGTTATTTTCATGATATACCTCCTCTTTATAATATTATATAATTTATATTTTTTATATCAATACTTAATCTTTTCTATAAATCTTTTTGCTAAAAATGCAGCATCTATATTTTCCATACATATATGATTATTGGGACAGTTCTTTCTTTTGTAGCATCTTGCACATTCTAATCCTTCTACTCTTATAGTTTCAGAATTTTTTGCTATTGGACCTACCCTCACTTCGCTTGTAGGACCAAATATTGCTATAAGAGGTTTTTGAAATGCACATCCTGTATGCATGGGAAAAGAATCAACTGTAATCATTCCTTTAGAATTTCTTATCAAATAAGCCAATTCAGACAAATTAAAAAGCCCTGAAGTATTAACTACATTATCAAAACCCTTAACTATATCAGAACATTTTTCATTATAATCGGATGTGGCTGAAACTATTATTTGTATATCTTTTAATTTTTGTATTTCTTTTATTATTTCCCTTGATTTATTAACAGACAAGTCTTTAGTATCCCATCTTGAAAATGGAGAAAGAACTATATATTCACTATTTATATTAAAATTACTGTTTATAGAATACTTTATCTTTTCTATCCTTTCAGCAAAATCTATATCTATGTTCTTAGGTAAAAAATAGTCTAAATCTGTACCATCATCTGGACAGTCTATAAACTTCAAAAAAGATAATAACCCTACTATAGCATTTATATCTTTATAGTAATTGCTTTTTACTCCTAACCATTTACCTTTGGCATATTTCTTTTTTGAATGACATAAATACAAAAATATAATGCTCCTTTCAAGTCCCTGCAAATCCATAGCTATATCATAATGCTCTTTCCTTACATCTTTTATATGTGAAAAAAACTCTCTTATAGTAGAAAAAAATAATAAAGGAGATTTAAATATCTCAGTTTCATATCTGTATATATCCAAAACATACAATTTATTTATATAAGGATTATTTTCTAATATTCCTAAAGCTCTCTTATCTGTAACAATATCTATAGTGCAATCCGGCTTCCATTTTTTTAATGCCCTTATAACCGGAGTAATATGCAAAACATCTCCCAACGATGTTTGTTTTATTAAAAGTATCTTCATTATAGCAATGCCCTTATTAGATAATAATACAATCATATATATTTTTTTATAATAATCAATAAAAAATAATAAAAATATATAAAAAATACTATAAACAGTATTGACAAAATTACTTTATATAGTAATATTACTATATAAAGTAATTAATAACAAAATTAAATATAAAAGGATTGAAAAATGAAAAAAAATAAAACTATAATTTTTACATTGATAATAATATTTGTATTGGCATCATCATTTACTATAAGTAAAAAGTATTTATATCCAAAAACCGAAACTGATGAAGTTATAACAATAGGAATAAGTCAGATGATAGAGCATGATGCATTAGATTTAATATATAAAGGTATAACATATGAATTAAATAAATATTACAAAGACAGCAATAAAAAGATAAATATAGATTATAAAAATGCTCAGGGAGAACAGGCGAACTGCAATACAATAGCACAAAAGTTCGTTAATGATAAAAAAGACATAATAATAGCAATAGGCACACCTTCAGCACAATCGGCTGTTAATTTAACGAAGGATATACCAATAATAGTTTCAGGCATAGGAGATCCTATAGGGGCAAAGCTAGTAACGAATTTAAATAAACCGAATGTAAATGTAACAGGTGTTATAAATCTCCCTCCTATAGAAAAACAGATAGAACTAATGCATACACTATTACCAAATGCTAAAAAAATAGGACTTTTATACTGCTCAAGTGAAATTAATTCTGCATATCAAATAAAATTAGCGAAAGAAAAATTAGATTCTCTTGGAATTGAGTATGTTGATTTAACTGTTGCAAATGCCAATGAAATACAGCAAATTATGTTAAGTGCCGTAAATAAAGTAGATGCTATATTCTCTCCTACAGACAATATAATAGCAAACAGCATGGCTAATGTTGCTATGATAGAAGAAAGCACAAAAATTCCGGTTGTATGTGCCGATGCCAGCATGACAAAAATAGGAGGCACTGTTACATATTCCGTTGATTATTATGACATGGGAATACTTACAGCTAAAAAAACAATAGAAGTATTAGAAGGTATAAATGATATAAAAAACATACCGTTAGAGCCCTCTCAAAATCATGACTTTGTTGTTAATACTAATATGATTGATAAATTAGGACTTACTATACCAAACAATATTTATAATAATTAAACAATAATAGTTCCTTTTTATATTACTACATAATAAATAGAGCTTGCAATTATATAATAATTGCAAGCCCGCTATTTTTAACCTTTAACAATTATCTGTCTTCTTTAAAGAAATGTTCTTCCACTCTTATACAAATTTCATGATATATTGCTTCATGAAATTCCTGAGATATATGAGTTTCTTTTGCCGGAGCTTTAATAGCAATATCAGCCATCTCCGCAAGTTTTCCCCCGTTTTCATTGGTAAAAGATACAACTTTTATTCCCATAGCCTTAGCAAGTTTAGCAGCATAAATAATATTTTTGGCATTTCCAGATGTGCTTATAGCAAAGAATATATCTCCTTTATCTCCGAATCCTAATAATTGCTGAGCAAATACCAAATAAGGCTCTTTATCATTAAGGTAAGCACTTGAAAGTCCTAAATGCGAAGTTAAAGCAACAGCTCTCAAAGGAGATTCTAAATTATCAGCAATATACTCGCCATCATCAAACTGTAAAAGCCCATTTCTTATCTTTTCATTAATAGGACGCTTCTTTAAAAAACTCTTTAATAACTCACCTGCTATATGCTCACTATCACAGGCACTTCCTCCGTTTCCCGCTATTAAAACTTTATTTCCTCTTTCATAGCATTTTATGGTTTCATCTATAGCAGATTCAATATTCGATTTTATATTTTCCAATTTTGGAATTCTTTTTATTAATTCTTCTATCATTTAATATTCCTTAAAATAAATTCTAATTAATTAAAAATTTATAAAATATTATTCAGAAGCACCATATTCTGTTAAAAATGATATCAAAGTATCAGGCTTTTTATAATTATTCTTAACATAAGTAAGAGCAGTTCTTCCATTTTTATCTTTGGCATTAACATCTATTCCATTATCGCAAAGAAGCTTAGCAACAGGGAGCATATTCTCACTTTTATCAGCCGACATAAAAACCATTATTAAAGCATTATCTCCGTCATTATTAACAGCATTTATATTAACTTTATAATCAATCAAAGTCTGAACTATATCAGCATACAACTTATATGAAGCTATATGCAAAGCAGTTTCACCATAACTGTTGGCAGCATTGACATCGGCTTTTGCCTTTAATAAAATCTTTATAATATCATGATATCCGCCTGCAGCAGCCATTAATAAAGCAGTATATCCTACTTTATCAGCAATATTAGGATCCGCTTTAGAATTAATCAAAAGCCTTACAATGGCAGTATGTCCATGATGTGATGCAAGCATCAATCCTGTAACTCCGTCCTCTGATACAGTATCAATATTAACCTTTTTATTGATAAAAGATACAACCGCATCATATTTACCCTCTTCACAGGATTTTAAAAATTTGCTTTCATTATCAGTCAAGGCATAAGATACATTAACCAATAGTGCAAAAATGAAAATAATATTTACTAAATTTTTCATAAACAACTCAATATATATAACTATTATATATAATATCATTAAAATAATATTTGTAAAATATTTTTTTTAAATTATTAATACATTCCCCCATCAACACTTATAACTTGTTTAGTAATATAATTAGAATCATCAGACAATAAGAAATTTACAGCATTAGCAATATCTTCAGGTTTCCCTATTCTTTTTAAAGCTATCATATTTTTAGCATGCTCTATTATTTCATCATTTATCATCTCGCTTTCAATAATACCTGGAGCAATACAATTTACAGTAATATTTCTTTTACCCAATTCTATAGCTAAAGATTTAACAGCACCTATTAGCCCCGCCTTAGAAGCAGCATAATTAACCTGCCCCCTATTACCAATAATGCCGGATATTGAACTTATTGCTATAATTCTTCCTCCCTTTCTTGCTCTTATTATATGCATAATAATAGGATTAACTACATTATAAAAACTTTTAAGATTAACATCTATAACATTGTCCCATTCATCTTCAGTCATAGCAGGAAAAGCATTGTCCATAGTTATTCCAGATGAAAGCACTATGCCGTAATAAGTGCCGTTTTCTTCTATATCTTTAATAAGAGTATTTTTAACTTCTTCTCTGTCTGTAATATTCATTTTCAAAAATCTTATATTAACATCATAATCTTTTGCAAAACATTTTATTTTTTCTATAAAAGAATCATTTTTATTGTAGCACATTACAGCATCGTATCCGTTTTCTATAACTTTTTTTGATATAGCAAATCCTATACTTCCTGAAGCACCTGTTATTAAAATAGATTTATTTTTCATTTTATATCCGTTTATACTATATTTTAAAAGCATCTGCAGAACTTTCCATAACCATTATAGAACAGTCCATAATTTTATTCTCATCATTAGCTATTTTTTTATATTCATCTAAAGTATTTATATCATCATTATAAAGAATAGCCTCTGCATCATAATAAGCGATTTTTTTATCGTTAAAAGTTTCTTTCACAAATATATAAACTCTATTATCAGATTTTATCTTTTGCATATAACAATCAGCTTTTTTTATATTTAAAATAAAACCTATTCTTTTATTATCATCATTATCTGATAAAGCACCATTATAAGCCGCCGCAGTCTGTGCTGCATATTCCGTAAATATATAAGAGTCTATACCTTCAGGTTCTGAAATATCATAAAAAATATTATTGTTTTTAATATCAGAAAAAGAAAGTATCTCTTTGTCATCAAAATTAATGTCCGCAATACCATCTATTAAAAGCATTTTTCCTTTATGCGGTATATTCAATTTATATTTATTTTTCATAATATTATTAATACAAAATTATTTTCCGACTATCAAACAAGTATTGCTTCCTCCAAAACCAAAGGATACGCTCATACAATTTTCAAGTCTTTCAGCCTTAACTTTACCTGTAACCAAATTTATTTTAGCTAATGTATCATCATACTCCCCGTCATATAAATGCGGAGGCAATATTTTTTCTTTATTAATATCAGAAAGTGCAATATAGCAAACTCCAAGCTCCATAGCAGCTGCAGCACCTATAGTATGACCGAATGATGTTTTACTAGAACTGCAGTATATATTAGCAGCATTAACTATATTGAGAGTAGTGCTTTCCATTTTATCATTTATTGAAGTACCTGTGCCATGAAGATTAATATAATCTATATCATTTATATTCATATCAGCATGTTTTAAAGCATCATTGATACATTTGCTTGTAGTAGTACCGTTTATATCAGGACTAGTCATATGATGAGAATCTGAATTACTATTATAGCCTTTAAGATATAGAGCATTTTTTGAATCAATTAAATTATCTTTGGCAAGAACTGTAAATGCCGCACCTTCTCCTAAATTTATACCTTTTCTATTTTTTGAAAAAGAATTAGTTTTATTATAATCAACCACTTCAAGAGAATCAAATCCGTAAATGACAGTGTCAGTTACAACATCAGCTCCTCCAACTATAGCAGCATCTATTACTCCGATTCTTATAAGCTCATCTGCCGCTATTATAGCATTTGCACTAGAAGTACATGCAGTAGATACAGTAAATGATATTCCTGAAACATCAAAATATTTCTTTAAAAAATCACAGCATATATTAAGGCTTTGCATAATCAATATTTTTTTCTCATCAATTACACTTCCTTTTAATATATAATCCTTAGTTTCATCGCTTCCATTCTCGCAAGTACCTACTATAACTGATATTCTATTTTTTCCGTATCTTTTTTTAGCCTCATCTATTATAGGCTTTAATTGATTAACTGCATGCAAAGCCATTTTATTTATTTTATTATTATAAGGATTATCAAGCTCAAAATTAAAAAAGTCATTATCTATTTTTCCTAAGAAAAATTTTTTAACATAATCATTATTTTCTTTTAAACCGTATTCTCCGTTTAAAAAATATTTATTATACAATTCTTCCTTATTCCTAGCCAAACAATTAATAATTCCGAAATCTAATAATACATTACTCATACAATACCTCAGAGTCGAGTATATAATTCTATAACAAAAAAGTCAAATTATTTAATATTATTATTTTTTATCAATTTATTAAAATTTAACAATACAGGTGAAATTATAAATGATGATAAAATTCCAATAAATAAAAATAATCCGAAAGATTTTACAGGTATAAAACTGCTGAATGCTAATGTGCCGAATGATAATACAGTTGTCATCATAGACAAAAATACCGCTAAAAATGTAATCTCTTTATCTGCCGCACTATTTGAGAAAAATATAGAATAATCTATTGATATTCCTATTGACAGTATCAAAGCAAATATAGAAAATATATTTATATTAATACCAAATATAGAGTGTATTGATAAATTTATTAATACAGACATTAACTGTACAATTATTATAGATATAGCCTTGCTAGTTTCAAAAAATATTATCATAGCTATAAATATTATAATATAAGCAATTACAGCCATTTTTACAGCAGTTTTTGCCGTATTATCCAAAGCGTCATTAATTTCCTCATTTATATTGAATATTTTTACATCATTATTATCTGATTTTATTATATTATTTGTATCATAATCACTTGTTGCTATAATAAAATATTTATTATTATTAGTAACTATAATTTTATTTAAATCACTGAAATTTGTATTTTCAAGTATTTTATTTATATCAAGAACTTCATCCTTAGTTTCTTCAAATTCTGATTTTATTTTATTATAAGAATTAAAATCTAAATTCAGAGCATCAGTCTGTTTTTTTAATATAGGCATTAATTTATCATTTACTAACTTAATATTATCTCTTTGCCTCTCTTCTGAATATAGTATTTTAGATATAGCTGTATAATTATTATTACTAAAATTATCTTCTATACTCTCTTCTGCTGATAATGCATCTGAAAGAGTATCGCCCCTTGAAATAATAATATTTTTTGCAAGAGATGTATCCAATCTATTATAAACTTCTCTTTCGCTATTCAATAAAAAGTCAGGTGTATTATAAAGCTGATTAGCAGAGAAATTTATTTTTATTTTAGGTATGAATATTATAGAAACTATAATAACTGCTATCAATATAATTAATACATTTCTTATGCTTATTATTTTTACATAATCATTCAATATATTCCTACTTTTATTAAGTATAGACTTATTTATCACACTTTTATCATTCTTAAATAATAAAGGATATATTATATTTACTGTGAGAAAAGAACTTAAAAGTCCGAATATGGAAAATACTGCTATCTGTTTCAACAATATAAGAGAGGTTAAAGATAATGATAAATAACTCACTATAGTAGTTATAAATCCCAAAAGCATACTTGGAAATATTTTTCTTAATACTTCTTTTTTATCTTCTTCATTATACCATTCAGTTATAAAATGTATAGAATGATCTATTGATATACCTATAAGGCTTGTTCCGAATACAAATGTAAATATATGAATGGAATCAAAAAATACAGATGAATATAAAAATGCTGATAATCCTGATAGTAATATAGTACCCATGGAAATTATATAAGGCTTCAAAGATTTGAATATAAAAATAAATATAAGACAAATAACAATAAATGACACTATAGATATAATAGTAATTTCAAACTTAGCACTTTTCTGACTATAATAAGTATGCACCGGTACGCCTGAAATATATGTATTTACATTTCCTTCTCTTTCTAATATTTTTAAATATCCTGTAATATCATTAAAAAACTTTTCATTATCAATATTTTTAGGCATATCGATATTAACAAGAATATTATATTTATCATTATAATTTATAAATTGTATTGCATCTCTGGACTGTAAATTATTTTCTGAAGTGAGAATCTCATTTATTTTTGAATTAACAGCTAAAAAAGGATCATCTTCAATATTATCAACTATAGGTATAAAAAAAGGAGAATAAAAATTTGCTAAGGCATTTTCAGCAACAATATACGCCTCATCATTCAATAAATAATTTCTTATCTCTTTTGAAAGAAGCTGATATTTATATTTTATCATTGCAGCTAAAATATCATCATAATTTCTGGAATATAAATTAACTGAAACATTACTATAAGACTGTTTTATATATTCATCTAATTTTAATGCATTATACTTGGCATCATCAAAATTTTCACTTTCTATAAATATTTTTACACTGCTTGAATTTTTATAAAAAAAATCTTCCAAAGGTTTTTGAAAATCTTTATCTTCTAAGAACTTAGGTGTTATAGATAAAAAATTAGTATCTATTTTTGCTGTTTTTTCAAATCTTACTAAAAATAATATAACTGCAAATAAATGAAAAATTATCCAAATAATAGTAAGAATAGTTCTTATATCATTATTCAGAATAGTTTTATTCAAAATATTTTATCTCCTCAGAAGTTATTTTATCAGATTTAGATAAAACTTCCATTATATATTCTGTTGTGCTGTTATTAGAAGAATACATTTTTATTTTTTCTATATATCCGGCACTAGAAAAAGTTACTTCTATCTTTTCTATTATTTTTTTTATCTCGCTAGTTTTAGGGCTATAAACTGCAATATTTCCATTCATACTTTGATTGAATGATTCATTTATACTTTTCTCATCATAAGTAAAAATTGATTTTATTATATTAGCTATCTGAGCAAACATAGCATTATTAGAATCAGCCATAACTTTCTTTTTTCCGTCAGGCATTATCTGAACCACATTTTTTTCACCCATTACCGTTATAGACTCTTGAGGAGTTTTAGTAAACCAGCATATACCATAACCATTTACTATAATAAAATCCCCTGAAGATTCAAAACTTCTTCCTTTCTGAGTTACTATTTGAGTATAATTGCCTTTCAATAGTTTCGCATTTTTATATTCATCTTTAATCTGAGTAAACAAAACAGATGTAAATACAAAAGAAATCATAATTATAAAATAAATATTTCTCATATTGATTATCCATTATTATTAATTTTTTCTATTCTATCTACAAAATCTTTAGGATTATTCAAAAAACCTTTTCTAGTTTCTGAATCTATGGGCATTTGCAATGTGCTTGATTTTGATATGATTTTATTATCTTCATCATAAAAAGTATATTCTACTCTCATACCATTTAAATATTCAGTAATTGCCGTATGTATCCTAATCTTTTGATTTAATTTAATAGAATTTATATATTTAATTTCTAATTTTACTATAGGCCACATAACACCTTTAGCTGTCATAATATCATAATTATAATCTATAATTTCAAGCATAGCCTCCCTAGCCTGCTCCATAAACTTTATATAATTACCATGCCAAACAACTCCCATAGGATCCAAATCATAAAAAGACGGCTTTATATAATAATCATTTTCTAAATAATATTTTTTGTTTGACATAAATTAATCCCCTTTATACCAAAAATCATGAAAATTATACCACTGATATGGATATTCTATAGCTTTTTGTTCTATAATGGAAGCAAATTCTTTTGTTAATTCTAATATAACTTCATTTTTCTTTTTTCGATTTTTTAATTCTTCATCATTTAATTTTATTTTTGAAGGATATATATAAAAATTGTATTTCTTTGAAAGTATTTTGTCATTCTCTCTCAAAGCAAAGAAATAATAAACAGGATATCTAAGCAAAATAGGTATCAAAAAAGCTCCGCATGGGAAAGGTGCTTCTTCTCCTAAAAAATTTATATAATTAACTTTATCAGTTTTATTACTGGTTCTATCTCCTGCTATCGCTACTATCTCACCATTATTTAATTTATCCTCAATACTTATTATAGTATGCGGTCCTATATTAGAAGCATCTATAAAGTCTATAAAAGAATTGTTTTTACTCTCGCTAAGAACTATATTAACATTTTTATTAACCTTAGGATCTATTATTATATTTATTTTATAGTTTTTTATAGGATTGCCTTCATTAATAGCTGCTAATCCTTTTAAAAGCTCAATATTTCCTATATGAGAAAATAATATTATCATTCCTTTTTTTTTATTAAGCAAATCAATAACTTCATTATAACTATCTTTAGTTTTTACAACCAAATCTGTTATAGGTATATCTCCATTCCAAGCCGAAAATTTTTCTGAAATAGATACTACAAATGAAAGCAAATGCCTATAAGAACTAATAAAATTCGATTTGATTTTTTTATTATATTTAGACATTTTTTTTAAATATTCTCTGGAAGCCTGCATTCTAGTTTTTGAATAAAAGAAATAAACTATACTTATAGGAATAAGATAAAGTATTATAAAAGTTCTTCCTAAAATTTTATAAACAGATATGGAAAATAATGCTTTCCATCTCTTACCTATTTCTTTTTCTTCCGTCCAATGCGCCATAGAAAAACCTTTAAGAAAAATACAATTTACCATCTGAATATTTTTTATTATTATCATATATTTTAAATGAAATAATATTATCAGAAAAATGAGATTCTATAAAAATATTTGTATTTGGAAGAATCATATTTGTAAATTTTAATTTTAAAAGTTTATTGACAGAAAAATCTCTGCTAAAAATACTTTTACATATATCAAGAGTAATTTTAACCTGAGCTATAGCAGGTAAAAGTTTAAAGTTTTCAAAATGACCGTCAAAATAAGGCATTTTTTCGTCTATAAAAACTTTTACTCTAAACATATCAGAAGTTTTTTCTTCTATCTTATAATCTTTATAATCGATATAATTATCCAAATTAATTTCCTTCCATTATAGCATCAAGAGCCTCTCTGTCAATTTTACCAATTTCATTTCTAGGTATAGAATCAACAAAATATATTTTTTTAGGCAATACTATAGTTTCAAAATAATCTTTTAAATAATAAATAACATATTTCTTCATATCTTCCAAATTTCTATTTTTGTTATTCATTACTATAAAAGAAGCAATATATTCTCTTTTATCAGATTTACAATATATAGTATAACTGTCTTTAAAATGCTTATCCATAAGTATTTGTCTGTCTATCTGCTGTACGCTTATTCTTTTACCCTCTATTTTTACTATTGAATC
The DNA here is from genome assembly GCF_001746205.1 of Brachyspira hampsonii. Taxonomy (NCBI): domain Bacteria; kingdom Pseudomonadati; phylum Spirochaetota; class Spirochaetia; order Brachyspirales; family Brachyspiraceae; genus Brachyspira; species Brachyspira hampsonii. Next base: position 221,265 of record NZ_MDCO01000012.1, on the reverse strand, counting down.
TTCTCTTCCTAAAAGCTCAAACTCATCATCATTTTTCATATTCACAACATCGCCCACATGTATCCAAACATCATCACCTGTATATCCTGAACAGCATTCTATACTTCCATTTTCATCAGTTTTAATTTTTACAACACTAAGTCTTGTCCATAATTTATTTTCACTTCTTCGTCTGTATCCAATAGCACCAGCCTCAGTACTTCCATAAATTTCTGTAACATCAGTACCAAATATATCTTTGCAAAGATCATTAATTTTCTCTTCAAGCATTCCTGTAGAAGAAAATAAATACCATTTAGATTTTATTTTTAAAGAAGAGGCATCTATTCTCTTTAAAAAAGCAGGTGTAGTAACCATAGTAATTTTGTCATAATCTGAAAAATTATTAGCAGTTTCTAAATAATTTATTCTATTATTTATACATCTAACCTCAAGCATAAAAGGAACTAATACCGCAAAAACAAAACCATAACTATGATAATGCGGAACTGTATACAAGAATAAAGAATCTTTAATGCTATCAGTAAATTGATCCACTATTTTAACAGCCTCAGCTTCAAACTGCTTTAAGGTTTTTTCTATAAGTTTAGGATATCCTGTAGAGCCTGAGGTATAAAAATTTATATATACATTTTCATCTATTACTGTTTCTTTAAGTAAATCAAACCATTTATCATTACACTCACTTTCAAAGACTTCATCTAAATTTAAATTCGATTTTTCTGTATCTGATATATAAACCATAGAGCTATCTATTATACTTTCAACATATTTAGGACTATTATTGTTTAAAACATTTACTCTTTTTTTAAGAATAAATCCTGCAGTAATAACTGAAATAAATCTATATGCATTTTCAATAAATACCGTAATAGTATCTTCTTCAAATTTAGAAATATATTCTAAACTTTTAACTATATCAGAAACAAACTCTTTATATTTTATAAAATTCTTATTTTCTTTATGAATAAGAAAAATATCCTCTGAATCTTTTAATGAATAAAAATTTGTATTGCTTAATTTTCTCATAATATTTTTATTTATTATCTGAATTTTCTCTTATATATTTTGCCAAAGTTGCAACAGAATAAAAATACTGTTTATTATTTTCTTCTATATCAGAAAAAGTAATATTAAACTTTTTTCTGATAGCAACACCTATTTCCAAAGCATCTATAGAATCAAGTCCCAATTCATCTCCGAATAAAGGAGCATCTGTATCTATATCTTCTATGGATACGCCTTCCAAATTTGCAGATTCTATTACAATTTGCTTTATTTGATCTTCAATACTCATATAGTTTTCTCCTTATTATAATTTCACATAAATCTATCAATAAAATATATTATTTTTTTATTAATTTTATTTTTCCTAATTCTAAATCGGAAGTATCAGTTGATATAAATTTAATAAAATCTATAATTGAATTTTCATCTTTATCTGCATCGCTGTCAATTACATCGATATAGATATTTGGGTCTTTTTTAGAAATAAGACAGGAAAATGCAAATGAATAATTACCCTCTCTCGATATCTCTTCATAACTTTCTGGTAATTTTTCATCAGCTATTAATATAAGGGCTTTATCATTATCAGAAGTTTTTAAGAAAGCAATAGCCTGTATAAGAGCCGTATCTATAAAATTATTATAGCATGTAACTGCAATAGCTCTTTTATAATTTTTATAAAAAATAGTAAGCTGTGCCACTGCAGTATTGAATACTGAAAAACTGAAAAGTGCAGGAGATACCTCATGTTCTGTAACTATCTTTTTTGACATATTATACTGCTGTTTTATTTCTCCATATTTAGATACAAAAAAAAACGGTATCTGATCATTTTCATTTAAAATACTTTTAACTGATTCAAAAGAAAATTTAGTTATTTGGCTTAATCTTCTTTTTTGAGCTTTTGGTATAAAATCCAATTCAGGATTAGAGTCCCCATAAGTAATTTTTATGTCATTATTTATATTTTCCAATATAAATTTTTTATCCATATTAGGAGCAAAAAAATCCCAATCCAAAACTCTAAAACTTAAATCCAGCATAAACTTCCTAAAATAAAAATCATAATGTTGCTATTTTTTATTATACAAAATTATCCTATAAAGTCAACTATAATATACTTGTTTGTTTAAGAGCCATAGATATTTCACCCTTTTAGTTTTAAAAAAACAGATATTCCTTATAGTTTAAATTAGCACAATAAACTCAAAAATATAATACTTTATAGTTATATATAATCATAATATATAAGTATTTGATATAATTATATAATAAATTAAACTAAATAATATAAAAACAATATTGACATTGGAGTGCACTCTAATGCTATAATCTGCAAAAATAAAGGAGGTAATTAATAAATGACAATAGCAGAAGTAAGCAAAAAAACTCAATTATCAGCTGATACTTTAAGGTATTATGAAAGAATAGGTCTAATACCTGAAGTAGAAAGAAGTGAAAACGGAATAAGAAATTATACTGATTATGATTTGGGATGGATAGAGTTTTCAAAATGTATGAGAAACTCAGGTATGTCTATAGAATCAATAATCGAATATATCAAACTATACAATAAAGGCGATGCTACATTAGAAGCTAGAAAACAGCTTTTAGTAAGTCAGAGAGATGCTATGCAGGAAAAATTAAATGAACTTCAAGCTGCTTTAGATAAACTAAATAAAAAAATAGAAAATTACGGACATCAAATGTCAGTACATGAAAAAGATATGCTTAAAAATAAAAATGATTAAGGATAAATATTATGAAAATAAAAAAATATTTTTTAAGTTTATTAATTTTTTCTATTATGTCATCTATAGCATGTAATTCAGTTTATGGAGATAATACAACTATGAATAATTTAAATACTTTGAATACTACAATTAATGTAAAAATAAAAGATAAAGAATACAAATTAAAATTATATGATAATCAAACAGCAAAAGATTTTTTGACACTTCTTCCTTTAACAGTTAATATGAATGATTTAAACAGCAATGAAAAATATTATAACTTAAGCAAAAATCTCACAACTAAAACTGAAAATATAGGCAGTATAAAAACAGGTGATTTTTTACTATACGGTAACAACTGCATAGTATTGTTCTATGAGAGTTTTAGAACTTCATACAGTTATACGAGGCTTGGATATATAGAAAATACAGAAGGTTTAAAAGAAGTACTTGGAAGAGGAAATGTTGAAATAGCTTTTAGTGTAAATTAAAAAATTATAAAAACAACTATTGAGATTGGAGTGAACTATAATGCTATAATTTGCAAATAATAAATAAACAATTTTTTTATAATAAAAAACTTTTATGTATTTAATTTTTAATTATATAGTAAAGAGTTTATTTTTATAGCATACTAATATTGAAACAGTAAAATATTTATGCAATTATACAATTTGATAGTTTGTAACTTAATTATAAATTTCTTTCATAGAAATAAACAAATATCCTAATGCATTATAGGTGTATAGTTTATAAATTAATAAAAAGGATAAACAATGAAAAAAATATTTTTTGGTTTGTTATTTACTTTTATTTTTATTATAACAATATTTTCATTAAATAATAAAGCAGAGGCAAATACTAATATGGAAAACAATAAAGTAGTTTTTAACTTTAATACAAAAACAGCAAAATTAAACAGCGGATACGAAATACCATTAAACGGCATAGGTACATATAGTCTATTAAATGATGAATGCTACAATTCTGTACTTTTTGCTTTACAAAATGGTGTAAGATTAATTGATACAGCATATATATACAGAAATGAAGAAGAGGTTGGAAAAGCTGTAAAAGACTCAAAGGTTGATAGAAAAGATATTTTTATTATTACAAAATTATATCCTAATCAATACAGAGATGCAGAAAATGCTATAAATGAGGCATTAAAAAAGTTAGATGTTGAGTATATTGATATGATGCTTCTTCATCACCCAAGCCAAAATGATGTTGAAGCATACAAGGCTATGGAGAAAGCAGTAAAAGAAGGAAAAATTCGCTCTATAGGACTTTCTAATTGGTACATTAAAGAATTAAAAGAGTTTCTTCCTAAAATAACTATAATGCCTGCTTTGGTTCAGAATGAAATTCACCCTTATTATCAGGATACTAATGTTATAGAGTATATTCAAAGTTTGGGTATAGCTGTTCAAGGCTGTTATCCTTTGGGAGGAAGAGGACATCAGAGAGAACTTTTAAATGATAAAGTATTAAAGGATATTGCCCAAAAATATAATAAGTCAGCTGCACAAATTATATTAAGATGGAATTTGCAAAGAGAAGTAATTGTAATACCCGGATCTAATAATAGAGAGCATATAATAGAAAATACAGAAATATATGATTTTGAATTAAGTGATGAAGATATGAAGAAAATAGCAGAATTAAACCGTGATGAAAAACATGATTGGTACTAAAAATTGATTGAGATGTGATTTATATATAGAGTTTTTAAAGTACATATTTTTTAAGTAAATAAAAAATTATATAGTAGTTTGGTTAATATCTCATTTTTAATGAGTTTATTGATAGCAGCAAATATAAAAATTTAGGGCGTCTTTTAAGAGCCTTTAAGCCTGAAATTTTGATTAACAGCAATCATAAAAATTATGAGCATATGTTAAATTTATTTGGCAGATAATCTACAAAAGGCACGAAAAGCGAGCGAACAATTTTTATTAGCAATAACCATAAAAATTATGAGCATATGTTAAATTTATTTGGCAGATACTATGCCAAAGGCACGTAAAGCGGCGAACAATTTTTATTAGCAACAATGAAATAAACGAGCTTCTAGCAACCTCAGTTGCTAGAAATTTTAAGCGAGTTTATTGATAGCAATAATAGGAGCAATTATGCAAAAAAGAAAATTAGGAAATTTAGAAGTATCAGAAATAGGTTTAGGATGTATGGGATACGGCGTCGTGTATGATGAGCATTATGACAAAAGAGAATTAATATCCGTTATACATGAGGCTATAGAATTGGGTATTAATTTCTTTGATACAGCAGAGGCTTACGGTCCATACAAAAACGAAGAGGTTGTAGGAGAGGCATTAGAAAAATACAGGGATAAAGTTGTAATAGCTACAAAATGCGGAATAAAAACTGTAAATGGTAAACCTGTACTTAATGCTAAAAGAGAAACTATAATAAAATCATTGGAAGGTTCATTAAAAAGACTTAAAACAGACTGTATTGATTTGTACTATATTCATAGAGTTGATCCTAATACTCCAATAGAAGAAGCAGCCGATACAATGAAAGATTTAATAAAAGAAGGTAAAATAAAGCATTGGGGTATTTCTGAAGCAGGTGTTAATACTATAAAAAAAGCTGATGAAGTATGCAAATTAACAGCTATACAAAGCGAATATTCTATAATGTGGAGAGAGCCAGAAAAGGAACTTATACCGTTGTTAGAAAAATTAAATATTGGTTTTGTACCATTCTCACCTTTGGGTAAAGGATTTTTAACAGGAAGATTTAATAATGCTTCAGACTTTTCAAATAATGATTTTAGAAGCTCTATTCCTAGATTTCAAAAAGAAAATATAAAAGATAATTATACTTTAGTTGAAGTCTTGGAAGATATAGCAAGAAGAAAAAATGCAACAAAATCTCAAATAGCATTAGCTTGGGTAGTGCATCAAAAACCATTTATAGTACCAATATTCGGAACAAGAAAAATAGAGAGATTAAGAGAAAATATAGCTTCTGTCAATGTAGAGTTTAGCAAAGAGGAATTAGAAGATATTAATAAAGCTATTTCAAGCATAAAAATATACGGAGACAGATATCCAAAAGAGCATTTAGAGATAGTAGGAAAATAAAGAATTAATTAAAACAAGTTTATTGATAAGAGCAAATATAAAAATTTTTGGCGTCTTTTAGTTTACTTAAAAGAGCCTTTAACCCCCAAATTTTTATTAGCAGCAACCATAAAAATTGTGAACATCTGCTAAATTTATTTAGCAGATAATCTGCCAAAGACACGCAAAGCGTCGAACAATTTTTATTAGCAATAATGAAATAAACGAGCTTCTATAAATTTTAAGCGAGTTTATTGATAGCAACAAATATAAAAATTTTGGGACTCTTTTAAGTTTACTTAAAAGAGCCTTTAAGCCCGAAATTTTTATTAGCAATAATAGGATCAATTATGAAAATATTAATAGCATATTATTCGCATTCAGCAAATACTAAAAAACTTGCTGAAATTATAGCAAAAGTTCTAAAATCAGAATTTCAAAATGTAAAAATAGACTTCTTCTATACTGAACCAGAAAAACCATACTCATCAAACTATAATAAAGTACTAGACGAATCTAAAAGAGATATAAAAAATAATCATAAACCAAAACTAAAAAATAATATTGGAAGTATAGAGGATTATGATGTTATATTTATAGGAAGTCCTAATTGGTGGAATACAATGGCAAGTCCTGTAAGCTCTTTTATAAGCAGTTTTGACTTTTCTAATAAAATTATTATGCCTTTCTGTACGCATGGAGGAGGCGGATCTGGTATTATCAGAGCAGATATAGAAAAGTTAACTAAATCAAAACAGGTTGGAAAAATATTAAGCGTATATGGAAGTACAAGCAGTATAAATAATTCAGAAAACGAAATAAAAAAATGGATTAATGATATAAAAATAAATGTAAAATAAAAAAATTTAATAATAAGGAGAAGAAAAATGTCAGATTATGAATACCAAAAAGCACCAGAAAAAACAGTATTTATAAAAAAAGGAGAAGGAAGGAAATTTAAAGGTTCAAAAGAATGTTTCACAGGCGATGTTGAAGTAGAATTATTAACAGAACCTAATGAAGATTCTCATTTTTCTGTAGCTTATGTAACATTTGAGGCAGGAGCAAGAAGTGCATGGCATACTCATCCTTGCGGACAGCATTTGATAGTAGTTGAAGGTATAGGACTTACTCAGGAAGAGGGAGGAGAGATTTTAGAGTTTCATGAGGGGGAAGCACTTTACTGCCCTAAAGATAAAAAACATTGGCATGGAGCCTCTCCAGACTGCAGAATGAAGCATATTGCAATAACAGGCGATAAAGACGGTAATAATGTTACTTGGTTAGAACATGTTACTGATGAAGAATATAATGCTTATAAAAAGAAATAATTTAATTAACTACACAAAACTTATAAAAAATATGAGTGCCTTTTATAAATAAGACACTCATAATAAATTTACTGAATATTTAATCTATATACAATAGAATATTTACTTTTCAATTAGCCATTCATCACCATATTTTTTAACCTCTAAAATTACAGACTCTCCAGACTCATCACTTATGCATAGAGAATCTCCATCATAATTTACTATATCTTTAAGCGTCATTTCATTAGTTATAATATTAAGATAATAATCAATTTCCTGAGTAGCTAAAAACCAGTCTGCTTCCATACCCTCAACAGCTCCGTCATTTTGTTTATTTTCTTCCAAATGCTTTTTTATTTCTTCAAAACTATTTTCTAAATTTTTAATATAATTGTCAGAAAAATATCCTGAATTTTCAAATTTATCTATATAAAGATATACATTCTCCATATTAATTTCATAATATCCGCCGCCCTCAAAATCAAAATCTACAGTTTTATTAAAAATATCATTTAATTCACTATAATTTTCAGCATACCATCTGCAAGCATTATAATACGCTTTTTCTTTAGTGCTTTTATCATCAGCATTTATTATTTCAGGAACTTTTTTATATATACCTGTAAATCCATAGTTTCCGTTAGGCTCTGTTACCATAATAGTATCAATATTTATAGGCTGAATAGATATAATATAACCTCCATCAGCACCTACAACCTCTTCATAATCTAAAGTCTGAGAACCTATACCGCAATAAGGTTCAATATACTGATTTTCTTCTAATACCATTTTATTTGTATCTGTACTTTGAATATTAGTTACTGTTTGTCCATTTTCATCTGTAGTTATGTTAATAGCATAGAAATAAAATGTTCCGTCATCGTTTTTCTTTAATTCAATAGAAGCATTATAACCATTTGTATATACATTATCAAAATTATAATTATTAATATCCCCTACTTCTTCTGGTTTGTAGTCTGATTTTGATATTAATATACCTCTTGATATTCTATTGTACTCATCAAAAGTTACATCGGCTTTATTCTCATAAGGAAAATTATCAAAATTAGGATTCTCTTTTACTTCTCTGTAATAGTAATTAGAATAATAATTTTCCTTTTCCCATTTAGTCATTATTGTCTCAATAGGATCGCCTTCATAGCCTACATAATTATCTTCATAAAGAATTCCGTTTATTACTGAAAAGCCTTTATAATTTGTAGCTATATTACTCGGTCCTTTTTCGTACTTATCCTGTATATTATAAAGTTCATAATAATAAGCATTAGTTGAGTCTTTTGAAGATTCAAAGATATAATTTTTATCTTCTCTATAACTTCCATACTCAAATACATATTCTATATCGCCGTTATCTTTGAAAGTGTATTTAGCACTGCCGTTTATAATTATTTTATTTTTTACCTTTTCTAAAAATGCTTCATCTGCCTGTGATAATATTTCTGTTGCTGGTATAGTTTCATTTGACTGTACTGTTTCATTTGTATTAACATTGTTATTAGAAGTAGGTTTATTACCGCATTGAATTATAAATAAAGACATGATTGTAGTTAATAAAAATATTTTTTTCATAAATATATCCTTTTAATTTAATAAAATATATTGACAAGTATAAGTAAATTATAATAATCTAGCAGCTAAAAGAGTAATATCATCAAATTGAGGAGTTTTATCTCTAAACAAAATTGTTTCATTAACTATATCATCAACTAATTCTTTAGCATTATCATAATCATTTTTGAGAATATTTTTAAGTCTTTCTTCTCCATATTCTTCTTCATCTTTATTGAAAGTTTCAGTAATACCATCTGTATACAAAATAATAGTATCCCCTTTAGAATAAGAAATCTGCTTATTTTGATAAGTAGCATTTTCAATAAAACCAAGAGGCTTGCCATGCGTATGCATTTCAAGTATAGAGTCTAAAGTGCTAATTTCATATTTTTTTAGTAAATACTGAGTTAAATGTCCTGCATTGGAATATGTAAGAGTTTTATTTTCCGTATCAATAACAATCAAAAAACAAGTAACAAACATACCATTATTAGAATCTTTATATATATGTTTATTAGCAGCTTCTAATATCTTAGAAGGATCGTCCATCTCAGAAAAATACACTCTAAGTATAGAACGAGTCATAGTCATAAAAAATCCGGCACCCAAACCTTTTCCTGATACATCGGCTATAACTAAAGCATATTTAGTATCGCTTATTTTTATATAATCGTAGAAATCTCCACCAACATTTTTACTAGGTATGCTCACAGCCGCAATATCAAATAATCCATTGCTTGGAAACTCTTTAGGAAGTACGCTTTTTTGAAGCTGCTCTGTAAAATTAATTTCTTCTGTAAGAGATTCTTTTATTTTAGACTCCTCAGACAAAAGTATATGCATGTAATTCTCCCCTATTTGCTGAGCAAGCATTTCTAATAGTGATAAATTACTTAAATTATATGCCTTGTCAATATTTCTCTCAGTTGCTGAAAGAAAACCTATTATTTCATCTTTAGCCATTATCGGAGCTACCATAAAACTATTTCTAGTATATCTAAGATCTTTATTAGGTCTGAATCTTATATCTTTATCCACATTAAAAGAATAAACAGGTTTTCCTGTACGAAGAACTTCTGAAAGTACATTATCATCTACAGTTACAACTCCGTATTTAAGTACATCTTCATCAATGCCAATTCCAGCCTTAAATTTGAAAACTCCATTCTCTTTTAATATAACAGATACCCTATGTGCTTCAAATGCCTCGCAAACTATACTTATATTGTCATTAAGTATTTCTTCTATAGTTTCGCATTTATTAATGGATATAGACATTTGATACAAAGCCCCAACCTCATAAGCTCTGGACTGTGCTCTGTCATATACCATTTTATTAACTAAAGCTAAAGATACAAGATTGGCAAATAATGACATTACAACTGTATCTTTCTCTATAAATTTACCATTCTTTTTATTTATTAAAAATAAAGAACCTATATTTTTCTTTCTTACTTTTAGCGGCACAAATAATATATTCTTTAATTCATCTCCTAAAATCTCTTTCATAGGTATAAAAGCAGAATCTTCCTGAGGATCATTAGAATATAATGAACATGATGTAGTATAAGCTCTTACAGCCAATGGTTTTTCACTATCAACAATATTACCAAAAAATTTGCTTCCAAGAGGACCTATGGACATTTCATAATGCAAATTATATAATTCCTGATCTACTAAATATAATAGTATAGAATCTGTATACATTATAGTTTTGATTTCAGATATAATAGTAATTAAAGTTTCATCATGATCATTACTTGAATTCATTCTTTTAATAATGCCGGAAAATACTTCCAACTGTTTTTCCGGATCGTCAACTATATCATATATATCCACAAATTACCTCTAATATATTAGTTAGTACACACAATTTTATTATATCATAGAGTATTTTATAGTCAACATATATTTAATCTTTTTATACTCTTGAAGTTTTTTAGTTAATTGTTTATATTATATCAAAATTTTAACGCTTTTAATTCAAGGAAAACATGGAAAAAAACATATTAATAGAAGGTGTGAATATACCATCAAGATTCTTCTTAGCCCCTATGGCTGGATATACAGACTATGTATTTAGAAGATTATCAAGAAGATTCGGAGCAGGACTTTTAATAACAGAACTAGTAAGTGCGGCTGCCCTAGCGAGACAGGTAAAAAAAACATATAGGTATATGGAGCATAAAGAAGATGAATACCCTATATCGCTTCAGCTATTTGGAGCAAATGAAGATGATTATAAAAGAGCTATAGAAATAACAGATTTGAAAGGCTTTTCTTTTATAGATATAAATATGGGCTGCCCTACAAAAAAAGTAGTAAAAAATAATGGCGGAGCAGGACTTTTAGAAGATACTGATAAGATGATTTCAATATTAAATGCTGTAAAAAGCGTATCTCCTCTGCCTGTAAGCGTAAAAATAAGATTGGGTCTAAAAAGAGGTGAAGGAGGAGAAATAGAAAGAGCCTTAGCTATGAAAGAAAACGGAGCATGCTTTCTAGCATTACATGGAAGATATGCAAGCGATATGTACAGAGGAAATGCTGATTGGGAGGCTATAGCAAAAGTGAAAGAGGCATTAGGTAAAGATTATATTTTAATAGGAAATGGAGATATAAAAAATAAAGAAGATGCACTAAAAGCATTCAATATCTCTAAAGTTGATGGAATAATGGTAGGACGAGGTGCTATTGGAAATCCTTGGATATTTGCAGAACTTAATACTATATTTGAAGATAATAATGAGTATAAAATAAAAGAAGAAGACAAATTAAAAAATATAATAAAAGAGCATATAAACGGATGCTGCGAACTCTATGGTGAAATAAGCGGAATACATTTTATGCGTAAGTTTGTTATGAAATATCTCACAGGATATAAAATGGAAAATAAAATAGAACTTATGAAATGCGAAAGCAAAGAAGAACTATTTAAAATTTTAGATAATATCATAGCAGAATAATATTATAATAAATAATAAAAATAAATTCCTGTTATAATGGCAAGAACTTATTTTATATTATTTATTTTGTTACTGTTCTATTAAAATATTTTTCTGCGTATCTTTATAAAATATGCCTGTTAGAATTTTATACATGTATATAGATGTATTATGCTGAAGAACTGCATTTCTGCATCTTGAATATATAATTTATCATAAAATAACAGACCAGCAAAATTATTTGTCAATTAATTTTGAAACAAGTTTATTATAAAACCTAAAGAAGTTAAAAAATCTATACAAGCTATTTTAACTTTGATTAAATCATTAGAAACATGTAAGGTAGTTAAAATATAATATTTATCTTATTTTATAAAAAAGAGGGGCTTTATAATAAAGTCCCTCTTTTATTTTTTATTAGATTACAAATTTTTTAAATTCATTTGCAAGTTCATTAGCATTTGTACCAACAACTATATGAATCTCACTATCATTTATCTTTTCAACAGCCGGATAATATTTCTTTATACCTTCAATATCAACTTTATTAATATCTTTTATTTCTAGTCTTAATCTAGTAGCACAATTACTTACTTTAGTTATATTTTCTATTCCGCCGACTAATGGAAGAAGCAATGCTGTTTTTACACTTTGACTTTCTAATAGCTTTTCTAAATCATCAGCAAGCTCACTTACAGAAGTTCCAACTATTATATGCAATTCTGTATCACTTATCTTTTGCACTGCAGGATAATATCTCTTTATATTTTCAGTATCAGCTTTATTAACATCTTTTAAAGTAAGCCTTAATCTAGTAGCACAATTATTAACTTTTACTATATTTTCTACCCCGCCAAGTAAAGGAATAAGATTTAAAGCATCATTAGCATAAGCTATATTTTGATTATTAGTTTCATAAGAAGAAAGCAGCTTTTCTAAGTCATCAGCAAGCTCGCTTACAGAAGTTCCAACTATTATATGCACTTCTTTATCGCTTATCTTTTGTACTGCTGGATAATATTTTTTTATCTCTTCAGCATTTACTTTATCAGCATCTTTAACCTCAAGTCTTAATCTAGTAGCACAGTTATTCACCTTTACTATATTTTCTCTGCCTCCAATCAAAGGAAGAAGAGTCATAGCCATATTAGAAGGCTCATCATCAAAAGCTAATATTCGCTCTAAAGACTCAGCAAGTTTGCTTGCATTTGTACCAACTATAATATGTACCTCAGTATTACTTATTTTCTGTACGGCTGGGTAATATTTTTTTATCTCTTCGGCATTTACTTTATCAGCATCTCTAACCTCAAGTCTCAATCTAGTGGCACAGTTATTTACTTTTACTATATTTGCTCTTCCGCCAAGTAAATTCATTGGAAGTATAAACTTTATATCTTTTTTATTTGACAGCATTATTAAACCTCTATATTATGATATATAATACTAACATAATATTTATTTTATTTCTAGTAATAAAAAAGGCCTGCAATAATAAATAATGCAAGCCTAATTACAATCAATAAATTAAATTATTTATTAACTAATTTTTTAAACTCATCAGCTAAGAATTGAACATCTGTACCTACTATTACCTGTACAGAAGTTTTTCCCGGTTTAAATACTCCAGGGAAAGATTTCTTAATTTCAGCATCTTTTATTATACTATTATCTTTTACTTCTAATCTCAATCTAGTAGCACAGTTATCAACATTAACTATATTCTCAACACCGCCTAATAAAGGAAGCAAAAGAATAGCTTTATCAGCATAAGATTTATTAGAAGCAGTTGAAACAGCACTTTCATTAGAATCATCATCCTCTCTTCCAGGAGTTTTTAAATCAAATTTTCTAATAGCAAAATCAAATATAACAAAATATAATACAAAGAATACTAAGCCTTGTACTATCAACATATACCAATTAACTGCTAATGGATTTCTAGTAGAAAGAACTAAATCAATAAAACCAGCAGAGAATCCGAAACCAGCCATCCATTTCATACTAGCAGAAATAATTAATGATATACAAGTTAATGCAGCATGTACTAAATATAAAGCAGGAGCAACAAACATAAATGAGAATTCTATAGGTTCTGTAACGCCTGTAAAGAAACTGGCAAAAGCAGCAGCTAACATTATAGATCTGATATTAGCTCTATTTTCAGGCTTAGCATTTTTAATGAATGCCAAACAAGCACCTACTAATCCGAACATCATAATAGGGAAAAATCCTGCCTGATACATACCTGTTTGTCCAATAATAGCTCTTCCTGCATCTATAGAAGCCTGACCGCCTAAGAAATTAGGTATATCATTAATACCGGCAACATCAAACCAGAATACTGAGTTAAGAGCATGGTGCAAACCAACAGGGATTAATAATCTATTGAAGAAACCATAAATACCTGCTCCTATAGGACCAAGACCTATTATAGCTTCCCCAAATCCTACTAAAGCTCCGTAAACAACAGGCCAAATAAGCATTAAAATAAAAGAAACAACCATCATAACTAGAGAAGTTACTATAGGTACAAATCTTCTTCCGCTGAAGAATGCCAAAAATTTAGGAAGTTCTACATTCCAGAATTTATTATATAAAGCACCCGCAATAACTCCGCAAAGTATACCTATAAATTGGTTATTAATTTTAGCAAAACCAGGAGCTACATCAGCAACATCTTTACTTTGAATCATGGCTACTGTTGCAGGAGCTAAAAGAGTTGTAACAACGAGGAAAGCAACCAAACCAGCTAGAGCAGCAGCACCATTTCTATCATTAGACATACCGAACGCAACACCAATAGCAAAAAGTATAGGCATATTGTCTATAATAGATCCGCCTGCTTTAATGAAAAACGCCGCAACAGGACTTTGAGCACCCCAGCCATTTGGGTCAATCCAATAACCTATTCCTAAAAGAATAGCTGCAGCTGGTAATACAGCAACCGGAACCATTAGAGACTTACCTATTCTTTGTAGATAATTAAACATATATCCTCCATAAAAATTAAAAAAAATTATTTTACATATATTACATAGTATAATACTTATTTATGATATTATCAAGTATAACACAATTTATTCATTATCTTTTTACAAGTTTTTACTGCTATGAAGATAAAAATAGCTATTACAATATTTTTTAGCATAAAGTTATTTACTTTATAATCATTTGTGTTAGAATTATGGAATAAAGTTATTTAGCGGAGGTATTTATATATGGGATTATTCTCTAAAAAAATCGAAATAAAAAGTCCTATAAAAGGTAAATTAGTAGATGTTACAGAAGTAAAAGATGAAGCTTTTTCTACAAAGGCACTTGGAGACGGAATGGCTATCATACCAGATGAAGGAAAAGTATACTCGCCTGTTGACGGTGAAGTTATAACAATGGTTGATAGTAATCATGCTATAGGTTTATCTTCAAAGGGAGTAGAAATACTTATACACATTGGAATGGATACTGTGAAATTAGGCGGTAAACATTTTAAAGCACATGTAAAAGAAGGAGATAAAGTTAAAGTTGGTACTTTGCTTATAGAATTTGATAAAGAAGAAGTAGAAAAAGAATATGATATTACTTCTCCTGTTATAATACCGAATTTCTCTGAATTAAAATCATTGACTAAAACAGAACCTAGAAATGTTTCAGAGGGTGATGTCATAATGACTGCTGTTAGATAAAAAATAATAAATAATATATATTTCATTATTAAAAGAGGAGTAATAAAAAGCTCCTCTTTTTTATTCTTTATTATCTTTTACATCTTCTTTTAATTTTCTATAGAGAGTAGCCCTTTCGATTCCAAGTATTTTCGCAACTTGAGCTTTATTGAAATTATTATTGCTAAGCAAATGATTAATATACATTCTTTCAAGTTCATCTAATGCAACATCATTTTCAACCACAAAATTACTGCTGCTATTTTTTAAAGCCCAATCTGGTATATTGCTCTCATCAATTTTTCCGTCCTTACACATAACAACCATAGTTTCTATTGTGTTTCTAAGTTCTCTTACATTTCCTTCCCATTGTAATGAAGATAATATTTTATAAACTTTCTTATCAACTGATTTTATTTCTATAGAATGAACCTTTGAGAACTCCTTTATAAAATTATCTATCAAAAGCGGTATATCTTCCCTTCTCTCTCTAAGAGGAGGCATTTCTATTTTTATAACATTAAGTCTGTAATATAAATCCTCTCTAAACTTACCTTCTTTTATTTCCTCTGATAATTTTTTATTCGTAGCAGCAATTACTCTTATATCAACTTCAATAGGAGTATTAGAACCTACCCTTTCTATAACTCTTTCTTCTAATACCCTCAATAATTTAACTTGTACAATCTGATTAATCTCACCTATTTCATCTAAAAATATAGTGCCTTTATTAGCCGCTTCAAATCTCCCGATTTTTCTGTCAATAGCTCCTGTAAAAGACCCCTTTTCATGTCCGAATAGTTCGCTTTCCAAAACACCCTCTGAAAGTGCCGCACAGTTTACGGTTATATAAGGCTGTTTAGCTCTGTCTGATATTTTATGAATTGCATTAGCAACTAATTCCTTACCTGTTCCGCTCTCGCCTTCTATCAATACAGTAGCTTTAGTTCTTGCAACCTGTTTTATTGCCTCATAAACTTTTAATATCTTAGGACTATGCCCTATCATACCGTAAAAACTTTCATGATAATCCACTCTGCTTTCAAGAGTTTCATTAGTTTTCTTAATATTTTTACTTTCTAAAGCTCTAGCTATGATAAGAAGCATTTTATCAAGATTAAAAGGCTTTGTCATAAAATCATAAGCACCCAGCCTCATCATCTCAACTGCAGTTTCAACATTTCCATGCCCCGTTAACACAATAACAGGTATATGCTTATCAAAATCTAAAATATCTTTTAAAAATTCTTCTCCTGTTTTTTCAGGCATTTTTAAATCAGTTATAACTAAATCTATACCGCCCTTATAAACAATTTCTATACCTTTCTCACCGTTTTCAGCCGTTACAACTTCATAACCTTCAAATTCTAATGATTTTTTAATACCATCTCTTATATTTTTCTCATCATCTATTACTAATATCTTAGGCATAATTTATAAATCCGTTTTTAAAAATTTTTGATTTTCCTGCTGTAAAGGCAGCTTTATAATGAACTCACTCCCCTTTCCATATTCGCTTTCTATACTTACATTTCCATTATGTGCTTCTATTATGCGAACTACATTTGTAAGTCCGAGTCCTGTACCATGTCTTTTAGAGGTAAAATAAGGCTCAAATATTTTTCCAAGATCTTCTTCTTTTATTCCAATACCAGTGTCTTTTATACTTATTACCGCATAATTATCAATAGTTTTAAGTTTTATAAAAATCTCTTTCTTTTTATCATCAGAATTATCACTCATAGCATCTATAGCATTTTGTATTATGTTAATTAAAGACTGCTTTATATACTTCTCATCTAATTTTAATATCAAGTTATCCTTATCAAATTTAATATCAATATTAACATTATTTTTTTCTATTTCATACTTCAAAAATGCAACTGTAGATAAAATAACTTCATTAATATTCACATCTTCAATATTAAGTTCCAATTTACGAACAGAAAACAAAAATGAATTAATAGTCTCTTCAAGTCTGCCTATCTCTTCTTTTATAATATCAGAATACTCTTTGAAATCCTTATAGCATTGACATTCATTATCCATATTCTTTTTTATTATCTTATCTATAAGCTGTACATATATAGAAATAGAACCAAGAGGATTTTTTATTTCATGAGCAACTCCTGCTGCAAGTGTTGTAAGAGAAGCTAATTGTTCTGCTCTTTTAAGTTTCTGCGTACTCTCATAAGTTTTAGTTATATCCAATGCTTTTATAAGAGTACCTATAATTCTTCCGCTGTCTCCTATAGGAAGTATATCAATTTGAAGTATTCTTTCATTATCATTGTCTTTTAATAATTTAGTTTCGCTGTCATTATTATTAATAAGCTCAAATATAGTTTTTAATATATCATTAGAATTAATATATTTTGAAAGAAGTTTACCCTCAGCATTTCTAGGTATTGAAAATAGAAAGCATGCCTTTTTATTAATTCCTTGTATAATAAATCTATTATCTATTGCTATTATCCCCTCTTCAAGATTCTCTATAATAACATTCTGAGAATACAAAAGAGTAGATAATCTTTGAATGACATTCTTTTTTTCATTATCAGAAACTTTATCGAAATTCTGCAAAATTTTATCAACAAATTGATTAGTTCTATTCATTTTATAGAGTATATTAAAAATAAAAAAAACTTCAATACTATAAATAAAAATTATGAAGCAAATGACAGTTCTTTAATCAAAGCACTAGGGGCATATATAGGTGAATGATGATAATCAGTATCATTGGCAAGCATCTCTACATTGCTCAAAAGCTCTAATATATTGCCTGAAACAATGAAAGGGCTTGCTGTATAAGATAATTTACCATTTTCTATTTTTATGCCTTCTGCCTGCAAAGAAAAATCTCCGCTTATAGCATTAACTCCTGCATGAGTTCCTGTTAAAGAATCAACTAATACTCCATTTTGAATTTGAGAAATCAGTTTTTCCCGAGTATTATTGCCATTCTCCAAAATAAAATTATGACATGATATTCCTATTGAAGTTTTAAATCCTCTTGAAGCATGCGAAGTTGTTTTTACCCCATCTTTCTTAGCGGTATAATTATTGTATAAATAACTATTTAAAACTCCGTTAGTTATAATATTTAAATCCTTAGTTTTAGAGCCTTCTCCGTCAAAATTTGTATTTGCCAAACCTTTATCATACAAAGGAATATCTTTAATATTTATGATATCGCTTGCTATTTTTTGATTTAATTTTCCCTGAAGAAGAGATAATTTTTTCTGAACTGCCTCAGAAGAAAATAAGCCTAAATAAGAACCTATAATTGTTCTCATAGCTTTATTTGTAAATACAGTTTTATATTTTCCGCTTTCTATAGGCTTTGCAGATAATTTGTTTACAGCATTATCAACTATATTCTTTACAAAAACATCAATATCAAAAACAGCATCTCTTGAAGAATAAACATCAAAAAAAGTTTTTACCGTATTGCTTTCCTTAGCTATTACTTCTCCATAATATGATATACTGTTTTTCTTCTCCTCTTTGCATATACCATTACTATTTATTATACATTTACTAAAATTATATCTTGCTAATCCGGCAGAAGGAACATTAACTATTCTATTATCAAGAGAATATAATTTATCTTCTATAGATAATGAAATTTCTTTAAGTTTATCATTGGATAAATTAACTATATCATTATTAATCATATCATAGCTTTTTTCATCTTCATCTTTATTTATAAGTTTATTATATTCTTTTTCAGAATCGGCATACTGCAATGAAATTTTTGCATTATTAATAAGATCATCTATATTAATATCAGAACTTATCTTCTCTGTAAAACTTATTCCAACTTTTCCATCTTTAATTAATCTTAATCCTATACCTCCGGATTCAGCATAGGTATATTTGTCTAAATCTCTTTCTCTTACAGAAAACTCTTCTTCACCGCTTACTGACATATAAATTTCTATTTCATCAATATCTTTTGCCTTATTTTTTATATCATTATATATTTCTTTTATTCTCTCCATTCTATTCATAAAACTATTTTCTGACATTTATCTTCCTCCCACAGTAAGCTCTTTAACTTTAATAGCCGGCTGTCCTACAGTAGTAGGAACAGATCCTGAAATACTTCCGCATATACCATCAGCTAATTCTAAATTTGATGAAACAGCCTCTATATTCATAAGAGTTTCGTCTCCGCGTCCTATAAGCGTAGCACCTCTTACGGCTTCAGTAATTTTACCATTCTCTATCAAATAACCTTCAGAAACAGCAAAGTTATAATCTGTTGTAGCAGGATCCACTGAACCTCCTCCCATTTTCTTAGCATAAAGTCCATACTCTATTCCTGATATAAGATCATCAAAACTAGAATTACCTTTATCTATAAATGTATTTCTCATTCTTGAAGTAGGAGGATATTTATAATTTTCTCTCCTAGCACTTCCTGTTATTTTCTGATTCATCTTCATAGCTCCAAGCTCATCAACCAAATAACTTTTTAATATTCCTTTCTCTATTAAAACTGTTCTTTGTGCTTCATTACCTTCATCATCAATATTGTAGCTGCCCCAAGCATTTTTTATCGTTCCATCATCTACTGCAGTAACAACATCTGAAGCAATTTTCTCACCTAATTTATTGCAAAATACGCTGGCATTATCAGCAACAGATGTAGCCTCTAAAGCATGTCCGCAAGCCTCATGGAATATTACACCGCCGAATGCATTGTCTATTACAACAGGATATTTTCCGGATTTAGGATATTTAGAATTAAGCATCTTTATAGCAGAATTTGCTGTCTCTACTGCCATATCTTCCAAATTAATATCTTTTATAACTTGAAATCCGTCTAATGCTCCTTTTGTTCTGCGGGCTGTCTGAGTGTTTGCTCCGTCGCTAGCCATAGCCATCATAACAAGTCTTGTATATGTTTGAGAATCTTCTTTTAATATTCCATTGCTTGCACATACCAAAATATTTCTTTGCTTTTCTGAGTACATTGCATTCACTTGTTTTATTTTATCTGATACTCCTCTTGATGTTTTATCCAAATATGAAAGCACTTCTATCTTTTCATTGAAATTAACATCAAAAGGATTTATATGCAATGGGTGATTATCCTTTTCTTTTGACTGAATAAAGTCTTTAACTATATACTTCTTATCATTTACAATAGAAGAAGCCGATTTTGCCAAATTAATTAAACTGTCATTACTCGTATCATTGGAATACAAATATATTGTTTTTTTATTAACTATAATTCTTAATCCTACACCATAATTGTTTCCAAGACTCATATCATCAACTTTTGAGTCCAAATAACTTATTGAATTAACTTTAGTATCTTCAAAAAATAGATCAGCATACTCGCCGCCATTTTTTAAAGCTTCTTCCAAAACTGTATGCAAAAAATTTTCATCAAAATTAAAATATTTCATTTATTCTCCTTTATTAATTACTAACTCTATAGCCTCTTTTCCTGTAATATATTCTATTTTAAGCTCTAAAATATAAAAAGCATCATACTCTTTATCAATTATATTATTCCTGTTTAATTCACTATCATTTGTATAATATTTCATTGCAAGTTTTTCAATAGCCTTTCTTTTTTTATTATCATCTTCAATTATAAAAGCCTTACCAAAAACAATAACACTCCTATAATAAGTTGTATATTCTTTAGGTTTTACATCATCTTTTTCTATGACGCAAAAAGAAACTTTATTATTATTTTTTACAGCATCTAATTTATATCCGCTTTTAGCTATATGAAAAAATATTTTATTATCATAATATACATAACTTAAAGGAACAGCATAAGGATAATTATAATCTCCTGATACAGCCAATACTCCAGAACTGCATTTTTCTAATATTGAAATGCTTTGTGAATTTGATAATAATTGATTTTTCCTTCTCATATCTCTAAACATACTTAATATTATATATTTTAATAAAAAAATAATCAAATTGACAAGTATTTTATTATCATATAATATATAATATAAACAATAAAAAGGATATTATAATGCATACCATTAATGTAAAAACTAAAGCAAGATTCGATATAATTGATATTACAAGAGAAGTTCAAAAATGCATAGATGATGAAAACATAGAAAATGGAATCGCTGTTATATTTGTACCGCATACAACTGCGGCTGTCGGAATAAATGAAAATGCTGACCCTGATGTTGTTTTTGATATGAAGAATGCTTTTAATAAATTAGTGCCTCAGCATGATAATTATGAACATAGTGAAGGTAATTCTCAGGCTCATGTATTATCATCTTTAGTAGCTCCTAGTTTAACTGTAATAATAGAAAATAAAAAAATAGTATTAGGTACTTGGCAGGATATATACTTTTTTGAATTTGACGGAGAAAGAAGCAGAAAAGTATATGTGCAGATTATATCAAAATAAAAAATACATAATAATATAATTTTATTCATCTCTAGTATTTTGGGATTTACTAGTAAAAAATTTTCTTTTTATAAATTTAGCAATTGAACCAATTAGCTCTATTATTATTCACATATTTACTCCGTAAGTTTAAATATTTATTTTGATAGTATATAAGTATAAAAGAAATTGTCAATATACCATATATATGTATAATTAAATAATTGTTTTTAAAAATATTTTATATAAAAAAAATAAAAATGATGTATAATATATAAATAAATTATCATAAGGATATTATTATGTTCAAATCAAAAAAAGAAGATTTTGGAAAAAATTCTTATATCTATACATTAGAAAATAATAATGGATTAAAAGTAAAATTGGCAGAAGTAGGAGCAACTATAACAGGAATATTCTTCAAAGATAAAGATGGAAAAGAAGTAGAAGCGGCATTTGGTTCTGACGATATAGAGTTTTATACTGATAAAGCTAAAAATGGACATATGGGAGCTACTGTAGGAAGAGTTGCCGGAAGAACTATTGGATCTAAATTTACAATAGATGATAAAGAATATAATATAACTCCAAATAAAGCCCCAGATCATACACATGGAGGAATTAACGGACTTTCATATGTAATTTACAACTCAATACAGAAAAAAGACAATGAAGTATTATTTTCTTATGTATCTAAAGACGGCGAAGAGGGATATCCGGGAAATCTTAATTTAATAGTAAAATACAGCATTACAGATGAAAATGAAATAATAATAGACTACATTGCAACTACTGATAAAGCAACTCCTTTAAATATAATGAATCATTCATATTTTAATTTAAATGGAGGAGGAAATATTAAAGATCATGAAATATTTATAGATGCCAAATATTATCTTGCTGATGATAACGGAATAACTTCAGGAGAGATATTAAAAACAAAAAATACTCCCTATGATTTCACTTCATTAAAAAAAGTTGATGAAATAATAAAAGCAAAAGACGGATGTGATAATTGCTTTATTTTTGATGATAATAATATAAATAAACAAAGAGTAAAAATACTGTCAAGAAAAACAAATATAGCTTTAGAAGTATTTACGACTAAGCCTTCTGTATTATTTTATACAGCTAATCATCTGAATAACCTAAAAGTGAGAAATCAAATATTAAATAAACATGAAGCGTTCTGTTTAGAAACTCAATATTTATCATGTTCTTTAAACTTTAATCATTTCCCAAGCATTATACTTTATCCTGATAGAGAATATAATCATAGAACAATATATAAATTTAGTTTAATATAATAAAAAATGAGGGCAATATAAAAAATAAAGCCCTCATTTATTATTTATAAAAAATTATCTATTTAAGAAATAAAGTCCTAGTTGAAAACCTATATCAAATGAAGCTAAAGAATCCTGATTAATTGTAAAGTCTTTGAATATGCCATTTTTATCTATATCAATCGGAAAATCATAATTCGCATATACTCCAAATGACATCATAAATTTTCTGCTGAATCTTATAAGAAAATCTGCAGAAGCCATTATATAAGGTATATATGAAGTTGTAAAAGCATCCTGTATATCTCCAAAATCTAATGAATATCTGTTTCTGCTAAGTTCATCTCCATCTTTAGAATATTGTAAATGTAATGGTATTTTAATTCCGCCGCCTACACCTATGGAAAAAAATCCTATATTAAATCTAGGAAATAATCCTATAGATAAACTGCTGAAATTATAATTCTCTAATACTCTTTTTCCATTTACAGTATATTTAATTTCATATCTGTCCTTATTATATCCTATATCAAAGAGTAAAGCTGCTGATAATAAATCATCATATCCCCAAAATATTCCAGGCTGAAAAGAAAAAGAATTATCAAAATCTCTAAAATTTGATGTAAATACTTTGCTTTTGTCAGTAGTGGCACTGCTTCCTCCAACACGGCCTATAAAACCAGCTACAAAATCAGCAGAATAAAGAGCATTGAAAGATAATAATAAAACTAATAATACAAAAATTCTTTTCATAATAACTCCTAATAATCCCTATCAAAACTAATATTAAGATAATATCCAAATTGAATTCCTATATCAAAAGCACTTATAGAATCTTTATTAACAAATACATCCCTCATATAATTATTATGCTGGAAGTATAGCGGAAAATCATAATTGGCATATACTCCAATAAGTAAATAATTAAATATACTAAAATCAATAGAAAATCTTAGATATGGTATAACGGCACTTTCAAATATATCATTCAAATCACCAAAAGAAAATCTATACCTTCCTCCAATATTATATCCGTTCACTCTATATGTAGCCGATCCCGGAATTTTAACACCTCCGCCTGCTCCTATTGATAAAAATGCAAAATTGAATCTTGCATATCCTCCTACTAAAAAGCTATCAAACTGATAATTTTCTGTTACCCTCTTTCCATTTATAGTATATCTGAAATCATAAGAATCATGATAATATCCTAAATCAAGAAGTACAGAAAAAGACATAGAATCCCCTATAGGCTGATTAATACCTATTGAAAATGAAAATCCTGTATCAAAATCTCTGAAACCAGATGGAAATATCTTTGAGGCATTGGTGTTAGCTCCGCTTAAGCCAAACTGACTTATAAATCCAACTGATAAATTTACAGCTTTTAAGTTAAAAGATATAACAAGAATTAAAATAATTGTTAAAAATATTCTATTTTTCAATTTATCTCCTATTGCACTATCATACATATATATAGTATAGCAAAATATTATATAAAGTCAATAAACATCAATATAATAAAAAAAATTATATATATATAATTGTACAAAAATATGAATTTTATGTACTTTTTCATAATTGAAACAAATATATTATATAAACAATTTATAATAAATGCTATATTTAAGATAATAAAATAATTATATAAAATTTTACCTAAGGAAATATATAATAAAAATAATGAAAATATAATTCCAAATACATTTGAAACTATATATATATAGTATTCTAATTTGTTATGTTCTATGTCTATTCTAAACAAAAAAATATTAAATATAAAAAATATCATAAATAAAAAATATGATAATAACAACAATTTAAAATAATTATTATTAATTAAATCATATTTAAAAGTTAATACTATTATTATAACAGATAATAAAGACATAAAAGGTGTAATAACTCTTGAAACACTTATAGACAATTTAGTATTAGTCATCTTATTATACAGCATATACGAAAAATAAATTACAAAAGAATTTAATACTGCTAAAATAGATAAAATCATTTTCAAATTTTTCATATCATTTATTATTAAAAATCTAAAAATTCTCTTAGCATCTATTCTACCATTGAAATATAATACGAAATATAATACTGCTGCTATAGAAAATATTATAAATAGTATTAATAAACTCCATATTATAATCTCAGTAATCATAGTATAAAAATCATATAAAGCAGAAAACTTTTTTATATCATATCTGATAAATGATAAACCAGAAATAAAAAGCATAATAAAATTCGCTGATATAATATTTATTATTAGATTAATAAATGAATATAAATTTTGAAACGGAGTAATTAATATTTCATAAGGAAGTTTATATAAATAAAAGGCCGTTAAAAAAATAAGAATAAAAGATATTAATATAGCTCTAACACTAATAGGATTAAGCACA
The DNA here is from genome assembly GCF_001746205.1 of Brachyspira hampsonii. Classification (NCBI taxonomy): domain Bacteria; kingdom Pseudomonadati; phylum Spirochaetota; class Spirochaetia; order Brachyspirales; family Brachyspiraceae; genus Brachyspira; species Brachyspira hampsonii. The sequence goes on along the minus strand of NZ_MDCO01000012.1, from coordinate 195,861 downwards.
AAAAGAAATAAAAATATAAAAAATGATAGCGGAATTAAAAAAGAAAAGAATATTCTTATATTGTAAATAAAACTTTCTGCTGCAATAGTTTCTAATGTTTCTAAATTGGTATTAGAATTTAATTGGGGAATATTAATATTTAATATATAAGTAACATATATTGCCGAGATAAGCAATACAAAACCAATACCTATAACTATATTAAAATTCCTAATTATATTTTTATAAGCAGAAGTATTTATATTATCATTATTCACTATTATTTATCTATACCCAAGATTTTCATCATTTCACTTTCTATCGCTAATACATCTCCATACTTATCCTGAATAGCTTTCATATCTGAGCGTCTTTTTTCTAAAAACTCCTCTTGTTTATCTTTATCCAACCTTTGAGCCTCTTTATAATATTCATAGTTTATAAGTTTATCTGCTACTCTTAAAGTTTTATCTGATACTATAGCTCTATCAGAATCACTTTCTGCTTTATACATATCAAAACCTGCATCTGTTTTCAAAACTCCGTAAGGAACACCATTAATAATCTTTCCTTTCCAAAGCAATTTAGGTTCATACTTATATGTTTTGTATGTAAACTCATATACATTTACAACACCATTCTCTGCAAACATATCCTGTGCAGTATTTGCTAATGGATCTATAAGAAGTATTTTATTTTTACCATCTTCTAAATACATTCTTTGAATATTATTAAGCCCCTGCTTACTGCTTCCATTTATAGATTTTCCAATAGTACTTTCTAAATTCAATTCTAAATCATCTTTTAAAAGCAAAGTATATGAAGCTATACCGCTCCTTTCACCTGAATGCTCATAAGTTCCTCTAACCATTATTTCATCTTTTCCATCATTGTTTATATCGCATAAGAAAAACTCAGGATTGTATATTGGAAAAGAGAGTATATCATCTAAATATTCAATATATTTATTTTTATCAAATTTGCCTTCTAATATGAATTGTGAATTTGAAGCTATATTTTTTAAATCGGCTGTCTTAATAGCAGATATTTTTGCACTCTCTAATTTTGAATCGTCTCCAAGATGGAAGTTAAATATTTCTCCTATTTCGTAATCAGCATATTTAATATTATCAAGAAACATAGGATTTAAATAATATATACCTTTAAGTTTATTTCCTTTTATTGAATAAATAAATGTATTTTTATTAAACTCTAAAAAATATAAATCTGCAAAATCTTCATATTTCCTGTCCAGAGAAGGATTATATATATAATAAAAATTTTCATAATACACAGGCGAAATCATTTTATCTCTGCTTAAAGTTTTTCCTGTATAAGTTCTAATATACTTGTCCATTATATTAGTATTTACTATATCTTTTGCCAATGTAAAATATGATATGTTAGAAGTATTATTATATATTACAGAAGATAAATTATAATTATTTTCATTATAAATATCCAAATACCCTGTATCTTTTGATATATCACTTAAAAAACCATTTTCATATGCATCGGCAATCAGTTTTTCTGCTCCTAAATCAGAAGGTGCTTCTATTATGTAATTTATTAATTTCATTTTATTTGAATAGATATTATTTACATTATTGCCTTCTCCAACAATACCAATCATCATATCTATATTTGTAGCACCAAATTTCTTCCACTCTTTTAAATAATTTTGAATATCATGAAAGTTATATAAAGAATCTGTAGTAAAATGAGATAAAAATAAAGCTAAATAAATATCGGCATCTTTATTTTTGATGCTCAAAAGAAGTTCCCTAGCCTTTTTCAAAGCTAAATTTTGTTCAACATAATTATATTCAGATGCATAAGAAAAAACTGAGTTATTATCATGTACACTATCACTATAACGATTATGATATGTATTTGATATATAATCTATAGCATACTTTTTTATATCATTATCCCCTACAAGTTTTCTATTAAGAAAATCTTTATTTCTATTTATAATGTTGCTGTAATTCGGATCCTGATAGTAACTAATCAAAGCATTACTGAAAGATTCTCTATCAACCCTGATTGATTTATAAACATATTTCATATCAAAAGATGAATTCTGTTTTTGACTTTCTATTACTTTTACATCATTAGTATTTACATCATTAGTATTTAAATTATTAGAAGTATTAGAAGAGCTTTCTGAAGTTTTCTGACAGCTAAAAAAAATTAATGTAAAAAACAATATATAAATATAAAATACCTTTTTGAACATCATCCCCCCGCAATCCATTCCTACAAAATATCTTTTATTATATATAAAATATCTTTTTTTACAAGTATTATAATTTTACGCTGCTTTTTATACAAAGAAAATAAAAAAATTGTAATTGACTTTTTATTTTATATTTATACAATTCATGTGTTAAAATAAAAAATAAAATAAGTTTAATTAAGAATAAAATTGTCAGAATCATAAAAATTAAGTAAAAATATCAATCTGACAATTAAAAATAAATAAGAGAGAGGAATCTATGATTAGTATAATATCAGATATGGACGGAGTTATATACAGAGGCAATAATTTAATAGAAGGTGCAGAAGATTTTATAAGAATGCTATTATATAAAAATGTGCCATTTCTATTTTTAACCAATAATGCTGAACAAACTCCAAGAGATTTAAAAAGAAAATTAGAGTCATTAGGTGTAAATGGATTAGATGAAAAGCATTTTTTCACCGCAGCACAGGCAACAGCAATATTTCTTCAAAGACAGCTTGCCAATGGTACTGCTTATGTTATAGGGACAGGAGGACTAGTAAGCGAACTTTATAATGTGGGTTACAGTATAAATGATGTTAACCCTGATTATGTAGTAGTTGGTAAAACTAATGCTTTCAATTTTGATATGCTTCAAAAGGCTGTGCATCTTATTAATAAAGGTGCTAAGTTTATAGGATGCAATCCAGATATAGTAGATCCTGCACCAAACGGTGAATTAATACCGGCAGTAGGACCTATACTATCTGCAATAGAAACTGCTACAGGAAAAAAACCTTATATTGTTGGAAAACCTAATCCTATTATGATGTCCATTGCTAAGAATCAAATAAATGCTCATAGTGAAAATACGCTTATGGTAGGAGATAGAATGGATACGGATATACTTGGAGGACTTGGGGCAGGTATGAAAACTGCTCTTGTACTTTCAGGGGTTACTAATAGAGATATGATAGAAGAGTTCCCATACAGACCAAATTATATATTTAATTCTGTGGCAGATATAGATGTAGATAAATTTTAATTTACAAATAATCTTTTAGATATATAATAATAGTAGATATTAAAGCTGTTTAATTTTATTAGGCAGCTTTATTTATATATTAAAAAACTATATAAAAATAGGAATTATATATGTCTAATTTACTATTTATTATAATGACTCTTTTATGGCTTTCGTTGTATGTTTATATTCCCTATCAAGTTACTTTTTTATCATCTCTAAATATAACATCTTCTATGATAGGTATTATCATAGGTGTTTACGGTGCCGCTCAGATGTTCTTAAAATTTCCTTTCGGGCTTCTCAATGATTATATAGGAAAATGCCGTTCACTCATAATATTAGCTGGATTTCTCACTTCACTTGGAGGAGTAATAAGATTATTAAATACAAATCAGTACGGATTTTTGATAGGAGGAACATTATGCGGAATATCAGCTTCTATTTGGACAGTATTTATGGTTTTATATGCTTCGTATTTTGACAAAAATGAAGAATACAAGGCTACTAGTAAGGCATTAGTTGCAAGCGTACTTGGTATGTTTATTGCCTTTTTAATAGCGGCTATTTTCTATGATAAACTTGGAATGAAATTTATACTTCTTGTAAGTACTGTATCTGGAGCATTGGTATCATTATTAGGATTATTTTTAAAAGACAGCAAACATAATAAAAAAATGTCTTTTAATGATTTATTTTCAGTGATAAAAAATAAAAGATTAATAGTATTTTCTCTGCTTGCTGTTGTAATGCAGGGAGTACAAATGTCCGCTGTCATTTCTTTTACTTTGAATAGAATAAAAGAATTAGGAGGATCATCTCAAAATATAGGAGCTGCATCAATAATAAGTATGTTCTTTGCTATACTAGGAGCTTTTGTACCTAGTAAAATAAAAAATGAAAATAATATAAAGAAATATATACCTATATCATTTATAATTATGGCTTTATACTGCATTATAGTTATATCTGTTAATAATGTATTTATAATAATAGCTTCTCAGGTGTTAGGGGGATTTTCTTCTGGAATATTAGCATCGCTTCTAACAAGCGAATCTGTAAAAGATATAGACATAGATAAAAAATCATCTGCAATGGGATTTTTTCAATCAACTTATTCATTTGGTATTTTTATATTCCCTATAATAACAGGAAAACTAATAGATATATACTCTATAAATATTGCTTATATTGTACTTACTTTAATTTCTTTATTATCGGCTGTAATTTCTATTGTTTATTATAGTTCAAATAAACATGAAAAATAATAAAAAATAATTGCAAAAAATAAAATTTATAATAGTATAGTTGCATTAAATTTTATGGATTTCTTATGTCAGAGAATAATAAAGCAAATAATAATTCAGGCTATATACTAGCAATACTAGCAGTTATTATATGGAGCGGTAATTTTGTAGCTGCCAGATTTCTTGTACATTTCACCCCAATAGAAATTTCTTTTTACAGATGGTTAGTAACTTTTATAGTATTAACTCCATTCTGTATAAAAAAATTGATAAAAAGTATAAAATATATCAAAGGAAGATGGATTAAAGTTATAATAATATCAATACTTGGAATAACGATATTTAATACATTTGTTTATTTAGCGGCACATACAAGTAATGCTGCTAATATGTCTTTGCTTGCTACATTGTCTCCTATTGTAATGGCAATAATAAGCAGAATAGTATGGAAAACTAAATTGACTTTAAATCAGAAATTAGGGCTTCTTGTAGTTATAGTTGGTGTTGTAATATTAATAACAAAAGGAAGTATAGAAGTTCTTATGAATTTAAAATTTGCTATTGGGGATTTATACATGCTGTTTGCTGTTATACTATTTGCAGTTTACACATTAACATTAAAAATAAGACCTAAAGAAGTTTCGCAATCAACATTTTTTTATCTTATGGTAATAATAGGACTTATACCGCTTGCAATAGGAATGCTGTTTACATATACTTCAAATAATATGCATGCTCTTGATATGGAATCTGCCCTAATACTTATATATGTAGGAGTATTTCCATCAGCTTTGGGATTTATACTATGGAATATGGCTGTTGCTAAAATAGGGGCTATAAAAGGAGGAATAATATACGATTCAATACCTTTCTTCTCATCTTTGGAAGCAGTTATACTTTTGCATGAAAATATATTGATATCGCAAGTAATAGGCGGAATATTAATACTCGCTGGGATAATATATAGTTCTGTAGGAGATAAAATAAAAAAAGGAGGCAATTAACCTCCAATAAAAAATAGTTTATGTTATGAGTCAATATTTAATTGAGTTTTCTTAATTCATTTCTATTTAAAGGCTTAAATCTTGATTTTTCAGCATCAGGCACCCTAGTCCATTTCATAGATTTACCTAATATTCCAGCCTTATCTATAGAACCTCTTAAAATAAGTTTTCCTTCTTTATCTATAGACATTTTTCCATTATATGTTTTTCCATCATAAGGATTATATATTTTACCATCATTCCATTCATTCTTATTAAAAGATAAGCCCATTATATATACAAGTCCTTTTAATGGAAGTTTTCTTAATTCAGGATTTGGATTTTTTTCATCTAAACTTTCCTTACCATTATAAGGCTCTTTATATGCAAAAGAATAACCGTAATATTTACCATTTTCCTCATATATCTCAACAACAGGAATTCTGCCTAAAGAATCTTTTTCAGCATACCATAATCCCACTACATCATTCGCCTTAACATTCTGAGCATTCAATGATAATACTAAAAAAGTAAATGCTGCTGCAATAAATAAAATTTTTTTCTTCATAATTTACCCTAATTTATTAAATAATATTATTCGATTATAAAACATAAGTTTTTATTTTTAGTAAAATATTTATAATTGTTATTTTAATAAAATTTCCATTCTATCCCAGCATCAAGCTGTACAGCAAATTTATATTGAGTATGCTTCTCAATAAGCCAAGTACCAATTTTAGTGCTGACAAATGGAGAAAGACTAGGCACACTATTTAATGCTTTCTTATACGAATAAGCGGCAAACAAACCAACCCTATATAAATCCTTACTAGAAAGCATTTGCTCTATTGTTGTGTTAATAGCAAAAGACATACCCCATTCTTTCATACTGTATCCCAATTTTATATCATGATTAAAATACATATCTTCTGCTTTCACCACTATAGATTCTCTAGCCAAATAAATATAATCATCTTTATCAATTCCAAAAGCTCTTATATAATTTATATAAGGAGTATATATTAAAGCTATTAATCCCTCGCCTGCCGGTCCTCCTATTGTAATAGTAGGTGCCACTTGAAAATATATAGTATTTCCTCCTACATATTGAGGCTTTTTAGTCATAGGATTAAGTCCTGTAAATGGAGGAAGGGCATGATTAAACTCCTTTGTACTTCCATCAACTAATACAGGTTTTCCAGCATCAGCAAGTCCTGCTTCATAAGTAAACTTTAATAATACTTTTAATGCTATTAGAGGCTGAAATTCAACATAAGCTGAAGTTCTTGAAAAACTGCTTAACTCTTGTTCTATCCCTGCAAGAATATATGAATCATTAAAAAAGAAATTATTCATCTCTCTAAATAAAGCCTTTTTATAAAATAATTGCCCTTGATATAAAGCCCCAAAATGATTCCATCTTCCTAAAAAATGATTTGAGAAATACCAGCCTTCATCTGAATATCTTTTAGAATCTGCATTTTCTTGTGCCAATAATGGTATGCTCATAATTATAGCATATAGTATTATAAATATTTTTTTCATAACTTTCCTTAAATATTATTAAATAAAATTTTATTTTTATTATTGTGCAGTAATCACAATCTATATTGATTATATTAAACATGTTGATAAATACATAAAAGATTAATAAATAATTTAATTTTACAACTATAAAGATAATCTTTTAATTTTGTTATTATTTTAATATATAGAAATATGAATTTTATTCACCTAATACATACATTTGAAACAAAATAAAATAAGCGGGGGTTTGCTAAAAAGCAAATCCCCAGCAATAAACATAAAAATATAATTAGTGTAAGTGTAAGTATTTATCAATTTAATTTTCTAAGCTCGCTTTTGTTAAGCGGTTTATATTTAGCTGCATCACTGCTTGGTAATTTTTGCCATACTATATTTTTACCAAAAATTCCTGCTCCGTCAGCACTAGCTCTTATTTTTATTTCTGTACCATTATCTGATAAAGTTACTTTGGCATGATAAGTTTTACCGTCATCTGGATTGTATATTTTTCCATTTTTCCACTCACCTTTAACAAACTCTAAATCATATAAATAAACAAGTCCTTTTAAAGGTAAGTTTCTTAATTCTTTTTTAGGATTATTAACATCATTCACTATATCATTTGAATTTTTATAGGCAAATGAATAAGCGTAATATTTATTGTTTTCTTTATATATTTCAACTACAGATATTCTATTTTGAGAATCTGCCTGACTGTACCATAAACCTGTTATATCATCAGCATTCTGAGAAAAAGCTAATACATTAAATACAAATGTAAAAATTAATATTGTAATTATTTTATTTTTCATTAAATTCTCCTTTTTTCGATATAAGCGATAAACAAATATTTCATTGTCTATCGCTTTATACAAAACCATTAACTTTTATTTATTTAAACAAATTAATTAAAGCAGGGATCCATTGATAAGCAGTACCTATAGCCGTTCCTACAACACCGCATAATAGGAATCTAAGCACTATATAAGGTTTTAATGGGAATAATATATTACGTGCTGCAAAATATCCGCTTAATAAAGCACCTGTAAATCCTCCTCCGGGGAAGTTCCAAGCACTAGCAAAATGTAAGTTTTTAACTGTAGGCGATACTCTTACGCATCTGCTTTTTTTCAAGTAAGTATCCTGTACAAATCCGTAAGGAGTACCGTCTGGTGTTTTAATGTATCTCTTAATTGTTTTCGGAGTAGCTACCTCATAATACTCTATATTATCTCTAAATCCGGGATAATGCTGCTCTGCTCTGTCTATTAGTTTTTCTGCCATTTCTTTTTTTCTAGCTTTATATTCTTCATCGCTTAAATCTTTCCATTCGTCTAAGAATGAAGGTCCTGTAAGTACGGCAAATGAACGGTTATCTCCCTCTTCTACAAGTCCGCTGTCTATTGCTGAATAATCTACAAATACAAAGTTTCTGTCTTCTACTGGTATACCTCTTTGTCCTTTAGCATCTTCTTTGAAATTTGTATTTAAAGTTTTTTCTGTAGTTATAAAAGTAGAGTATGCATTATTAGGATAAAGCTCTGAGAATTTTTTCTTAAATATTATGTAAACTGTATAAAGCGATACTGAGTTTTTAAGTTTCTTTATTCTCTTATCTTCATATCCTTTAGGAAGTAATTCATCATAAACTATTTGAGGTGCTGCATTTGCTATTACATAATCAGCATTAACTGTAACTTCCTCTTTTGCTCTTTTATCATAATAAGTTACTCCCTCAGCAATATTTCCTTTTACATTTATTTTTTTAACTTCTGAAGAAACTTTTATTTCTCCTCCGTTTTCTTTGATTATATCAGCCAAAGCATTTGATAGGTTCTGACTTCCTCCTTTGATAAAATAAGCAGAATTATAATAAGCCCCCTGAGCACAAGCATGATAATACCAAGTAAACTCATAAGGGTTTTGGTGATAGTAAGTAATATTTATATTCAATATTCTTTTTAACTTATCGCTTTTTATTATAGAATCTAAAACATCTCCTGTATTTTTCTGCTTAAACAATTGATATAAAATCATAGGAAGTGTTGTTACAGGGAAGAAGAAATAATCCCAAAACTTCAAGTCATAAGGTACTCTTCTTATCATATACATCATTCTTGAAAGTCCGGAAAAATATTTTTTTATGCCCTCTTTCTCCTCTGGAAACTCTTTCTCTAAAGTATTTATAGCATTCTCATAACCTTCAGGTATAACCAAATCTGTAGATTCTGTTTTTATTCTCCAAGTTTGAGGAAGCTGTACCAAATTAACTCTATCATAAAGACCTAATTTGCTAAATATTACATGCTTCATCTCTCTATTTTTTTTAGCCATATCCAATTCATGAAGTCCTACTTCAAATTTTACATTTTTTCTTTTGTAGCCTGTGGCACATCCGCCAACTATATTATGGCTTTCTAATACAAGAACTTTTTTTCCTTGCTTTGCTAAATAAGCTCCGGAAGTTAATCCGCCTAAACCAGAACCTATTATTACTATATCATATTTATTGTTAGTCATATTCATAATCTCCTTTGATAAATTGTATTTATCTATCATAAGCATTTTTATTTGTTTTTGCTTATATATTAATAATAATATAAAAAATAAAAAATACAAGCATTTTTTATAAAAAATGCGTATATATAGTTCCTTTTTTTTAAAAAATTTACATTTTTTTTAAAAAAAGAAGTAAATGTAATATGATTTTTACATCATAATTGTATTGTTGTAAAAAATCAATCAATAATATTACACTTTAGCAATTGATATTTTATTCAAATGATTTATTATGTTTGCAATTAAAATTTTTTTTATATAAGGACTTTTTATGAATGATATTTTAAATTTAATGAAAGATTTAACTAATGCATTCGGACCTTCTGGTTTTGAAGATGATGTTATAGAAGTTATAAGAAAAAACACAGCATTTATAGATAATGAAAGAGATTCTATTAATAATCTTTATTTAGGATTAAACAAAATAGATAAAAATAAACCTATAGTAGGTTTAGACTGCCATATAGATGAAATAGGATTTATGACAGAACATATTAATGATAATGGTACAATCTCTTTTATACCATTAGGAGGCTGGCATATACCTAATATAGTATCAAACTCTGTAGTGATAAAATCTTCAAGCGGAGAATATGTTAAAGGAGTAATAGGTTCAAAACCTCCTCATTTTATGACTGAAGAAGATAAAAGAAAACTTCCTTCATTACATGATATGTATATTGATGTGGGAACTAGAAGTAAAAAGGAAACTGAAGAAATATTCGGCATACAAATAGGAGACCCTATATCTCCTGATGTTGATTTTAGATATGATGACAGGACAAAAAGTATATGTGCTAAGGCAATAGATAATAGAGTTGGAGCTTTATGCGTAATAGAAACTTTAAGAGCTTTAAAAGATGAAAAACTAGATGTTAATTTAGTTGGAATGATGACCGCTCAGGAAGAAGTAGGAACTAGAGGGGCTGCTGTAGCTTCTAATAAAGTAAAGCCTGATTTGGTTATAGTATTTGAAGGCTCTCCTGCTGATGATACATTTTATTATGGAGATAGAGCTCATGGTGCCATAGGAAGAGGTTCTCAGCTTAGAATAATTGACGGCGGTATGATTACTAATCCTAGATTAAATAAATACACAATAGATATAGCCAAAAAAAATAATATAGCTCATCAAGTGATTGTGCGTGAAAAAGGTTCTACTAACGGGGCTGTTTATCATAAAACTAATTTAGGTACTCCAAGTGTAGTATTGGGAGTAGCAACAAGATATGCTCATAGTCATTACTGTTATGCTTCTTATGACGATATAATAGCTTCTATCAATATCGCTAAAGAATTGATAAAAACTCTAAACAAAGAAAAAATAAAAGAATTTTAATAAAAGTTAATTAAATAATAAAATGGTATTATGCTATAAAAAACATAGTACCATTTTTTATATATTTATTTTTTTACTATATCTTTAAACTTTGAAACATCAAACATTCTTGTAGTTTTACTTTTTTCTAAAGAAGCACGAACTATTAGCATATCAGCATCAAGTAAATTATCATAAACATAATCTGGTTTTAAAACTATTGAGCTTAATCTATCTTCGCTTGCTTTACAGTCTAAATTATCAGGCAAATCATTATCAAATCTAAAAAATGTTTTATGATTAGCAAATACAAAATCTTTACTATTCCAATCTATTATTATTTCTTTATTGTTATTTTCTTTATTAACTTTTACAATTAAATATGTATCCTCACTCCAAGATGATAATTTGTATGCTAATAATTTATAAATATAATAATCATCATTTTCTAAAACTTCCCAATCAGACTGCTTTATCTGATAAACACTAGGATCCATTATATCTTTATCATCCATAAAAACCTCCAATACACTATTAATATTCATTATCATATAGTTATATTTACTTTATACTATATTTTTAATTAAAAGTAAACCTTTTCATATATATTTTTCTTACTTTATTTTTATCTTTATATCCATAATAAACGCATGATACAATACCGTTATCCTCAACACACCAAGGATATCCGCAGTCTGTGCTTTTCATAGAAGAGTCTATTATTATCTCTTCATTTAAAGCTTTATAATTAATTTTTTCTATATCAAATATATTATCAGCATTATCAAGTAAAATAGCTCTTATGCCATAAGGCTTTAATCTGTATCCGTAAGTAAGAAGAACTTTACCATTACTTAAAAATAAAGGATTTAAAGGATAGCCTTTTATATTAGTAAATATTGGGCTTGAAAAAGTTTTGCCTTTATCTTTTGAATAACTTATAGAGGTAAGGGCGTATTCATTATTAACATGCGTTCTAATAAAAGCTATGACATTATTTTTATCATTAAAAATAGAAGGCTCAACATATTCTATTTTTGACTTTTTTCCATTTATTTTTTTATAATCAGTTTCAGCTAAAAAACTTTTAAGTTTCCAATTAATTAAATCTTTACTAGAAATAATATAACACTGATATTTTGAATTATTTTTATTTATATTTTTTTTATAAGCATATATTGGAGCAAGTATTTCATTATTATTTAACTTACACATACTGCCTCTAATTGCAAAGTTTTTCATTATACCATTATCATTATTTATTTTTATAATATGAGGATTTGAAAAAGTTTTTCCATTATCATAGCTTATACATACTCCTATTCCATCAAGCAATGCTATAGTACCATCATATTCTATAAAAGTATAATCTTTAAATAAATCTTTTTCATTAATAGGGTGAAATGTGTATCTAAAATAATATGCCATTATAGTTTTATCATCTATTCTAAAAAGCTGTGCATCTTGTTTTGCTGCTTCATCATCTTGAGCAAACTCAAATATCTTCTCTACCCTATTCTTATTGATGACAGCAAGCATTGATTTACTTAATGAATGAAGATGAGAATAATGTTTTTTTATTTTTGGTGCTAGTCTGAAACTTACTAAATATTTATTATTATTATCAAGTTTAATAATGCTAGGAAAAGCAGGATATAGATTTTTATCTTCAAAGATTATAGCTTCATCTAAAATATTTATTTTCATAATATAGCCTCAAATTTATATATAATAATTTTCGGTATAAAAAGTCCTGCATATACAAAAATATAATAGACCATATGTTTTGATAATATTATATGCTAAAACATATAACAAAAATTGTTATTATAAAAAAAATTTACACTTTAAATTAAATTATCAATATGTTAAAATACTAAATAATAAAGGTAGATATAATGAGTAAAATTAATAGAAATAAATACAGAAATATAAAAAGACAAAATATAAATAAAAAAAGAAGAAGATATAATAAAAAAAATAATAATAATTCACAAACAATAAAAAATAATAAATTAAAAGAATTTCAGGAAAATATTTCAAATAAAGCTAAAGAATATATAAATAATGAAAACATAAAAAAAATTAAAGATGCTGCAGGAAAAGGATTTGAAAAAGCTAAAGATTTTACATCAGACAATATAGATAAATTTCAAAAATATCTTGATGAAAAAGATATAAAAGGAAAAGTAAAAAATATTACAAATGCCGGCATTGATAAAATAAAAGAGCATTCAAAAAAGAAATATATAACTAGATTTTTAAAATTTATTCATAGATATTATATACTCACTTTTTTAATACTCTTTATAATATCAATTTTAGTATTTAGAAATATATACATCACTCATAATGAAAAAATAGAAAACTCTCTTAATTATTCAATTACAAATTTTGCCCCATCATTAAATAATATAATAATAGCAAAAGAAGATTATTACACAAATATTATAATAAGTAAAATATCAAGCAATAAAAATATCACAAATAATATAATACTAAAAAGCACATCTTTAGACAATTTAGAAACTTCATTAAAAAATATTTTGGATAATTATAATATAAGACTTCAAACTTCATTAAATGAAACTGTAAAATCTTCTAATAATCTTATCAATTTTTGGTTTGCATTTTTAACTGTTATAATAATAGTATTTACATTAATAACATTAATAATAAATAATAATATATTAAAAAAATCAAAAAGAAAAATAAAACTATTTAATAATAACTATGATAAAAAATTAAAAAAAATAAAAATACATATTAAAAACTTTGAAAAATTAAAAAAAGAAAATGATAATAATTTAAAAATAAATACTCTTTATAACTTAGCAAATACTTTGTTTGACTTAAAAGACTATAATAATTCGATTTACTATTATGATAAGGTGCTGGAATTAGATAATAATTTTATTTACGGCATTTATAACAAGGCAGTATCATACTATTATATAAATGACTATGATAAATGCACTTCTAACTTTATAGATTTATATAATAATAACATAGATAGTTCAATAAAAGACTTGGTACTAAAAAATATTATAGAACTTGCAAATAAAAATATAGAAAAAGCTATTCAATTTTGCCGCAATGAAAATATAGATTATAAATCATTGCAGCAAAAGGAAGAAAAAATATCCATATTCAATAGAATAAGAAATAAATTTAAATAACTTAAATATTATTTAAAAATATCATTAGTGGCATCATACCAGAATACAAAGTCCAAATACTCCATAGGTATTTTTTCGCTTTTTGAATATTCAACCAGATTTGCTTCGCATCTTAGATAGTTATTTTTTGTAAGGCTTGTTTTAGGCGTCATACCTTCAGGCAGAATGCTTAACTTATCCATTACACGCATTATATGTCTGTCAAGTATAGCAATTTTTTGTCCAAACCCTATATTTCTAAGAAAATGACTAGCCTCTTTAAGTCCGTAGCCTTTAACTTCTTTAGCAAGTTCATTTCTTAATTCCACCATAGTATCATTTTTTAAAGCTTCATTTATTCTGTCTTTTAATACAAACTTTTCATTAGGAAAATAAATCTTTCTGGCAAGCACTATATTTTCAGCCTTCATATTATGAAATCTAACATGTTTTATTAATATATTAGCTACTTTTTCAGCACTTCCTTTGAAAAGCAAATTATTATTATACAAATCAATTATAGCAGCCGCCCCGCTTCTAGCCTTAGTCTGAGGCGTACATATACAAAATGCAAGTTCAGCAAAAAGTCTTTTATCATTATCTCTTTTAAAAACCCTCTCAAAATATTCAAGTCTTCTTTTCATTCTCTCATGAAGAACTTTATCTTTATATATACCCATCAAATGTTTAGCATATTCTTTATCCATAATCAGCCTCTAAAACTAAAATATTATTAGACTGATGATACTACTATATAAATTAAATTTCAATATATAAAATACTTTATTAATATTTAAACTCCACAGTATAATGCGTAACAGCCTCATCGGGCATAATATATTCTCTGTTATTCATTAAAAGCTCAAGCATATCCGCCCTAGCATCATACTCCATACCAACACATACATCTTTTATATAACTATTGGAAAAATCACTCCAATAAGTTCCATCTCTCAATTCTTTTGCTGTTTTTCTCAAATCATTTATTACAATAGAATATTCTTTAATGGTATTGTACATAACTTCTATTTGTTCATAGTCTACAAGCTGCACTGCCTTATTATTAATATTAAGCATAACTTTTTCACCTCCGCTCTGCCATACCATTAATTTATCTGTATAGTCTATAGGAGTTATTACTGTCCAATCTTCATCTTTATTCGGCTCTTTATCCTTGGTTAAAAACTGATTAAGCCCAGCACTCTTTATATGAGCCTCTGTAATAGTAAAATATTCCTGCCCGCTGTCATAAGCAGCTCTTATTTCTTCATAAGGAGGTATAGGAACATAATAAGTTTTCTTATTTATTGTATAAGTTGAATAAGGAGAATTGTCAGATTTATAATATCTTCCATTATCAAGTTTTATCCAATTAGGCTCTTCAGGAGTTCTTATCTTTTTTTGTATAGGAGGTAAATCTCCTCCAATATAAGAATCACGAGAATATACCGAATCAGCATTATCATAAGCTGAAGAATTAGGCTCTACTTGCCAATTTACGCCGTCAGTAGTTGACCATATAGTATTATCATTTTCAAATTTTTCATATTTATCCACCCATTTACTAATAGAAGAATCATTTTCATAATATACCCTTTCACCTTTTGTAACATATATTTTATTTTCATCATAGCGAATACTAAGATTGCTTCTTTGTCCCCAAGGCGTATTAATCTTATCCCAATTAGCACCCATAGATGTATCTTTATTTTTATCTATTCTATAATAAACATTTTTACTTGTTGTAAATGGTCCCTGACTTTCATTTCGGCATCCGCTTGGATTTTGCTCATCAAAATCTTCTTTTAAACCAATTACATATATATAATCTTTAAACTCTACAATTTTATAACTGCTAACACCAAATCTTCCTTGAAAGCTAGCATTAGGGTCTGTACTTACTGAAGGAAAAGTTTTATAAACATTATCACTAGATCCCTCCGTTGTCCAATTTATTAAATCTGATGATGTTTTTATCTCATTATTAAAAATTATGCCTGTACGAAATGAATGATAATTTTCTCCGCCTTTACAGTTTATAGTAGTATAAGAACTTGAAGAATATGAATAAGTTCCATAATAAGAATCTTCATATAAAACTCTGTTTTCTTCTATTATATTCATTCTTAATAAATCACTATAGCCCTTACTGTCTTTATCATAAACTACTATATTTCCGCTCTCATCTATTTGAAGTATTATGTCTTCAGCTTTTTTATTTAATGCTTTACTTTTAGGGTCATAATCATACATATAGTCAGCCAATATATACCATTTGCCTTGATATTTGAACTTCCTTCTAAAACCTCCGAATACTTCGCCGTCTTTAGCAGGTATTGGATTAACATCAACATGACTTGGTATTGTGTCTTCAGGCAATCTAAAATCTGTCGGCGGCGGTATATGTGTAGGGCTTAAAATGTTTATCTTTTTACAGGACATTATCATCACTATTATTAAAATAAGTAAAAGAAGTAAAAAATACATTTTTTTCATAATATAATCCTATTACTGCTAGATATAAAACTATTATTACTAAAAAATTTTATGCAATTTTTTTTGATGCTTGACAATAAACCGAGTTCATATTATTGGCTTGGAACCTTAAGCAAATTATTCAATAACAAATCAAACATACGCTCATTTTATACTATAAATATGAATTTTTCAACATATATTCTGCATTTTCTTTATAATTAATAATTAAATAAAATATTATAATACTTAATAAAAATTCTTGACTTTTTTATTATAAATAGTATAATAATACGCAAATATTAAACAGTTTTAGGAAAAATAAAAATGTATAATATATTTTTTTACATGAAAAATTATCTCTCAAGGCGTTAAGCCTCCATTCATTTCATTCACATATTAAAATAAATTTCTCAAAAATAAAAGCAATTATATATTATTCTTTATCAATATTATTATAGGAGTGTTTTATATGATAAAAGTATCTGTTATAGGTGCTACAGGATATGCAGGTGCAGAATTAATAAGATTATTATTATCTCATAGCAAAGTAGAATTAAAAAATTTATCTTCAAAAAGTTTTGTAGGAAAAAATATAAATGAAGTATATCCCAATTTAAATAAAAACTTAGATAAACTATTATTAGATGAAAATGAAATATTTGAAGATACTGATGTTGTATTTGCATCGCTGCCTGCAGGTTTAAGCGATGATATTGCAAATAAATGTTTTGAAAAAAATATTTTGTTTATAGATTTAGGTGCTGATTTTAGATTGGAAGATGAAGAAGATTATAAAAAATGGTACGGCAAAGAATATAAATATAAAAATCTTCATAAAGAGGCAATATATTCAATACCAGAAATAATTAAATATGATAATGTATACGGTAAAAAAGAATTAAAGAATGCAAAAATTATAGGAAATCCGGGCTGCTATCCTACTTCTATAGGCTTAGCATTAGCTCCTGCTTTGGTGAATAAATTGATAATAAAAGATGATATTATAATAGATTCTAAATCAGGTGCTACAGGTGCAGGACGAGAATTAAAATTAAATACTCACTTTACAGAATGTAATGAAGCATTTGCACCGTATAAAATCGCAGAACATAGACATACTCCGGAAATAGAACAGACATTATCAAATATATACGGAGAAGATATAAAAGTAACTTTTGTACCACATTTGCTTCCATTAAATAGGGGTATAGTTTCAACAATATATGCCAAATTAGAAAATAAAAATGATACATTAGAAAATATACATAATATTTATAATGAGTTTTATAAAGATTCATCATTTGTAAGAGTGCTTAATATCGGCGAAACAGCAAATTTAAAATATGTTAAATATTCAAACTACTGTGATATATCTTTGCATATAGATAATAGAACAAATAAATTAATAATAGTATCAGCAATAGATAATATGGTAAAAGGAGCAGCAGGACAGGCAATACAAAACATGAATATAGCATTAGGCTTGAAAGAAGATGAAGGGCTTAATTTTATTCCTCCAGCTTTTTAATAAAATATAATAATTATAGGCATATAACAATTTTTTATTAATGATAAGTTTTAGCAACAATAGGAGATTAAATAGATGACAAACATTAAACAAATTGAAGGCGGTGTATGTGCTGCTAAAGGTTTCAAAGCAAATGGAGTACATGCTGGTATAAAAAAGAATAGTGAAAAAAAAGATTTAGCAATAATTTACAGTGAAAGTTTATGTTCAGCAGCCGCTGTTTATACACAAAATAAAGTATGCGGAGCAAATATCACTGTAAGCAAAGAGCATTTAAAAGACGGCAAAGCAAAAGCAGTTATATGCAATTCTGGAAATGCTAATACCTGCAATAAAGACGGAGTTGAAAAGGCAAAGGAAATGTGTAAACTTGCAGCTGATGTATTGGGTATTGATGAAAAAGATGTAGCAGTTGCTTCTACAGGTGTTATAGGAGTCCCTCTTAATATAGAGCCTATACAAAAAAATATGAAAGTATTAATAGATAATTTAGGACATTCTAAAGAGCATGCTCAAAATGCAGCAGCAGCTATAATGACTACAGATACAACTATGAAAGAAATTGCTTATGAATTTGAAATAGACGGAAAAAAAGTTCATATCGGAGGAATGTCAAAAGGAAGCGGTATGATTCACCCTAATATGGCTACCATGCTTGCATTTGTAACTACAGACTGCAATATTACAAGCGAGATGCTGCAAAAGGCTTTAAGCGAGGATGTGAAATATACATATAACATGATTAGTGTTGACGGAGATACTTCTACTAATGATATGTGCGTAGTGCTTGCTAACGGAGAAGCTCAAAATAATATAATAGATAAAGAAGATGATAATTATAAAATATTTTGTAAAGCATTAAATATGACAAATACTTATTTATCTAAACAGATGGCTAAAGATGGAGAAGGTGCTACAAAATTAATAGAATGCGAAGTTATAAATGCAAGCGATATGAAATTAGCTAGAAAAATAGCAAAATCTGTAATCACTTCAAATTTAGTAAAAGCTGCTATGTTCGGATGCGATATGAATTGGGGAAGAATTTCATGTGCTATAGGGTATACTGAAGATGCTGATTTTGATATTAATAAAGTATCTATTAATGTAGGTTCTAAATACGGCGAGATGAATGTTTATAAAGATGGATATGGTGTAGAGTTCAGCGAAGAAGAGGCTTTGAAAATATTAAAAGAAGATGAGATAAAAATTACAATAGATATGAACTGCGGTACAAGTAAGGCTGTTGCTTGGGGCTGTGATTTAACTTATGATTATGTAAAAATTAATGGCTCTTACAGAAGTTAAATAATATAAAGGAAATAAAAATGGAAAATATTTCAAATAGAGATAAAGCGTTTATATTAAATCAGGCTCTTCCTTATATACAAAAATATACAGGAAAAACCGTTGTCATAAAATACGGCGGAAGTGCTATGGAAAACCCTGAATTAAAAAAGAAAGTTATGACTGATGTTGCACTTTTATCTACAGTTGGTATAAAGGTTATAGTGGTTCATGGCGGCGGTAAAGATATCACTGCGGTACTAAATAAAATAGGCAAAGAATCTAGATTCATAAACGGACTTAGATATACTGATAAAGAAACTGCAGAAGTAGTAAAAATGGTGCTTGCTGGAAAGGTTAATAAAGATTTAGCGGCTTCTCTTGAAAATTCAGGCGGTAAATGTTTAGGTATATGCGGTATTGACGGAGGTATGTTTAAAGTAAGTAAATACAAGGGAGATGATGATTTAGGATTTGTAGGCGATGTTGATGAAGTGGATACAGATTTATTAAATACAATTATAACAAATAAATATATTCCAATAGTTGCAACTGTAGGATGCGACAATGAAGGAAATGTATATAATATCAATGCTGATACTGCCGCTGCTAAAATAGCAGAAAGTCTCAAAGCTGAAACTTTAATATATATGACAGATACTCCGGGACTTTTAAAAAATAAAGATGATGAAAACTCTTTAATAAGTCAGATAAATATTAAAGATGTAGATAATTTAATAAAAGACGGCACTATATCAGGAGGAATGATACCTAAAGTTAAGCATTGTATAGATGCAGTTGAAAATGGAGTATCAAAAGTATTTATAATAGACGGAAGATTATGCCATTCCCTACTAATAGAAATGTTTACCGATGAAGGTATAGGAACTATGTTTTATAAAGACTAAAATAGTAATGAGTAAATAAAATAAAAATGAGGGTAAAAATATGCCATGCAAAAAAACAAATAAACAAAATACTGAAAATAATGAAAAGTCAAAATTAAAAAAAGAATATATAAATAACAGCAAAAAATATGTTGCTAATACTTATGCCAGATTTGATTTGGTTTTAGAATCTGGAAGCGGTGCTAAATTAAAAGATATTGAAGGAAAAGAATATATTGATTTAGGAAGCGGAATTGGTGTTAATAGCGTAGGATACGGCAATAAAAGCTGGATTAATGCCGTAAATAATCAGGCTAAAACTCTTCAGCATACTTCTAATTTGTACTATACAAAACCTTATATTGATTTAGCTAAAAAACTATGCACTATAACAAAATATGATAAAGTATTTTTCTGCAATTCAGGTGCTGAGGCTAATGAAGCTGCTATAAAATGTGCAAGAAAATACTCTTTTGATAAATATGCTAATAATGATAAAGAATATAAAAGAAATAAAATAGTAACATTAAAAAACTCATTCCATGGCAGAACTATGGCTACACTATCTGCTACAGGTCAGGAAGTTTTTCATAATTACTTTTTTCCATTTTTGGAAGGATTTTCATTTGCAGAGGCTAACAATTATGAAGATACTGTTTCTAAATTAGAAGATAATGCTTGTGCTTTAATGCTTGAACTTATACAGGGAGAAGGCGGGGTTATACCGCTTGATAAAGAATATGTACAAAATATAAGAAAATACTGTGAAGAAAATGATATACTTTTTATAGTTGATGAAGTACAAACTGGAGTTGGAAGAACAGGTAAATTTTTATGCTCAGAACATTTCGGTATCAAACCAGATATAACTACATTAGCTAAAGGCTTAGGAGGAGGACTTCCTATAGGCGCTATGCTTATGAGTAAAACTTGCTCTAATGTATTTAATAACGGAGATCATGGCTCTACATTTGGTGCTAACCCTATAGTGGCAAGCGGTGCTTTGGAAGTATTAAATATAATAGATAAAAATTTACTAAAAGAAGTTGAGAAGAAATCTAAATATATAAAAGATAAATTAATGAAACTTGATAATGTGGAAAGTGTTGATGGTATAGGCTTAATGCTTGGAATAAAACTTAAAGAAGGTTTGAATGCTAAAGAAATAGTAGAAAAATGTATATCCAAAGGAGCCATTCCATTAACTGCCAAAACAAAAATAAGACTTCTTCCTCCTCTTACAATAACAGAAAAAGAATTAGAGAAAGCAGTTTCTATACTTTGTGAATGTATAGAATAATAATATAGTTTTGATAAAATAAAAGTGAATTATAATTACACTTTATCATAAGTTTGTTACAGTAATTATATTAATAATAATTTTTAGATACTAGAAAGATAAATATAAAAATTGTGAGCGTATAGCAAAGTCATTTGCTATACATATTTAGCGAACAATTTTTATTAGCAATAATAAGAAAATAATAATATGATGCAGATTAAAACATATAGAAATATAAATAAAAATAATATAATATATTATTATGAGTAAAGTATTAAAACAATCAAAGGCAGTTCTTATTACTGCCCTAATGTATAATGACATAGATATATATAATTGTGTATTAGAAAAACTTATTGATAATTTCGGTGAAATTGAGATTATAAGTGATGAATATTTATTTTCGCATTCCATTTATTATAAAGAAGAGATGGGAGAATCCCTAAATAAGAGATTTGTGGTTTTCAAATATATGATAGAAAGAGACTACATAAGTGATGTAAAAAAGATAACAGATAGCATAGAAAAAGAATATTCAGATGAAAATAATAAAAGAAAAATTAATATAGATCCTGCAATATTGACTTTAGAAAATTTTATTTTAGTTACAAATAAAAACTTTACACATAGGATATATTTAAAAGACGGAGTATTTGCAGATTTAACTCTTATATATAAAAAGAAAAAAGGCTATACTGAATTACAATGGACTTATGCGGATTATTCAAGCGAAGAAACAAAAAAGTTTTTAAATAAAATAAGAGAGCTTTTCTATAATAGACTCATAGAAAGCTCTCCATTTGGTTCTAATTGGAAATAATATTTTAAGAATCTTTTATACCTGCAATTCTTACAAACTCTTTATCCCATACACCAATATGTTCTATTAGAAGTTGAGCTAAAAGTTCTGAGAAATCAGTTGCTATCTGACGCCAATCACTGCTTGATTTAAATGCTTTATATTGATCATCAATAGCTCTTTCAAATCTTCTATGTTCTTCAAAATGTTCTTTAATCTTATGATATTTATCTTTATGTGCCACCTGTATTTTTTGTTCTTCAGCAAAATGGTATTTAGTATAATTAATAGCCCCCTTAAATGCTTCATCAACATCCTCTTTTACACCATTATATAAAGCAGAATGAACTTTATTAGCATATTCTATAATTTGAACATGCTGACCATCTATAGTTTTATTATGAGTATAGTACTGATCAAGCCATTCTAACTTTCTAGCACCAACCTTAAAGAAAGACATAGCATTTGATAACTGCTCCATCTGATCTTCAAGTTCTTTAGATGATTCATGCATAGATGAAACCAATGTACTATTATCTTGAGTTTGTGCATCCATATTGGACATGGCACTATTTATACTGTCTATACCTATTAACTGTTCTTTAGTAGTATTAGCCATATCAGCAATAACTTTTGTAGTTTCTTCAATTTTACTTTCTATATCTTCAAATAAAGTTCTAGACATATTAGCAGAATCAGTTGCCTTTTTTACCTTATCATTACTTTCTGTAATAAATGAAGTAATATTATTAACAGAACTTTGAGTAGTCTGAGCCAAATTTCTAACCTCAGAAGCAACAACAGCAAATCCTCTTCCCTGATCTCCTGCTCTTGCCGCCTCTACAGAAGCATTCAAAGCCAATATATTAGTCTGAAATGCTATATCTTCAATAAACTTTACTAATCCGCTAATCTTTTGACTATATTCAAAAGCCTGACTAGTATTTTGAGCTGTTTCTGAAATAATGCTTCCAGCTTCTTCTACAGCATTTCTTGCATCCGTCATCATATCATTGATAATAGAAGCATTCTCTGCTGTTTTCTTTATGGTACTTGATATCTCTTCTGTAGCTTCAGCTGTCTTTTCTAAATCCGATGCCTGATTCAAAGTTCTTGCAGCTAAATCTTTATTTGAATATGATAGAGAATATGCTGTCCTCTTAGTCAAAGCAACATTTGAATTAGCTACATCGATAATATCTCTTATAGATGTTTTTATATTATCAAAACTTTTTATTAATTGTCCTGTTTCATCTTTTCTGTTCAAATATACATTATTTATCTCAAAAGTTAAATCTCCTTTAGATATTAAATTTGCTAATCTCAAAGCCTCTTTTAAAGGAGATGTTAATCTTCTTGTAAATGCTACAATAATAAAAGTTACAATTATTATTATAGCTATTCCAAATAATATAGAGAATATAATAGTTTTTCCTAATGAAGAATATAATTCATTTTGTAAAATAGTCATTATGATGTACCAATCTGTATTATCTACATTGTAATATGACATCAAATATTTTTGATTATCATGAATATCCTTATAATGCGTAATACCATTTTTATTTTTTACAACCTCATCATAAGGAAGATAACTTTCTGCAGTAGTTAAAATTTTATTCTTGTCATTATGAGCTAATATTTTTTTATTTCCATCTATTATAGAGATTTTTCCGCTTTCTCCTATTTTCACATTTAAAATATATCCGTTAATCAAATCTCCCCAATCTATATTTCCAGATAATACACCTATAACTCTGCCTGTATTATCTTTTATTCCTGACCATATTCTATAAGTAGGATTTCCTGTGGCAACTGATTTACTTATACTTGCCTCACCTCCGGAATTATATCCGCCGGCAACAAACTTCTTCCAACCTTCATCATTTCTATCCATACTTACATTATTAAGAATACCATTCTCAGAATCGATTATAGCATTTCCATTTAAATCTAATAATATAAAATTAATGAATGAATTTTTTGAAGTCTTGAAATATTTCAAAGCTTCTTCAGCTCTAAGTTTTAAATCTTCATCTTGAGGGTTTAATAAAAAATTTATTAATGCTTCAGAGGTAATAAAATTACCCATAGAAGAAGTATTATCCTCTAACCAAAGATTGATTAAATTTTTATAAGAAATTGATGTAGATTCAAATCCGCTATCAACAGCATCATCTATAGCCTTTGTACTAAAAAATAATACAATTCCAACGCTAAGTAATATAGATATAACTATAGCAGTTATAAACAAAACAGGTATTTTAAATCTTAAACTATATATTTTCATACTTTCTCTCCGAAGTATATTTTTAATTATAATGTAGAATAATAACACTTATAAAAATAAATTTCAATATAGTATTGTAATCTTATAAGTATTGGTTATTAATAAGTATATATAATTACCATTTACTAAAATAATTATATAATAAAATATAATAAAAGTTTTTCATATTGCAAAATTTTTTATAAATAATATCGTATATATACAAAATTTTATTACTATATTCCAGCTATTTTTACAAATTCTTTATCCCAAACTCCTATATGCTGAATAAGCCATTTACTCAAAATATTTGCCATATCCATAGCCGTATTTTTCCAATCATTAGCATTATTTAGCTCTTTAATTTTCTTATCAACTAAATTTTCAAAACTTCTATGCTGTTCAAAATGTTCCTTAATCTTTTTATATTTATTAGAATTAGCATTTTGAAGTTTCTCTTCATCGGAAAAATGGTATTTAGTATAATCTAAAGTCATATTAAAAATATTTTTCACTCTGTCTTTATCATTTTCATATATAGCAGAGTATATATCATTAATAAAGTTAATCAATTTCATATGCTGTTCATCTATATGAGCATTATTAGTATTATAATTATCCGACCAATCTATATGATGAACACCTGTTTTAAAGAAACTTATAGCACTAAAGAAATTATTAGTTTGCTTTTCTAACTCTGAAGACGAATTTTTCATAAGCTCTACTAAATTGGCATTATCTTTAGTTTTAACATCTATACTGAGCATAGAATTATTAATTTTAGAAACATCTTCATGCTGTCTGTCTATCCTTACAACCATATCCTGCATTATATTAGTCGTATTTTCTATTTTCTTTTCTATCTCCACAAATAATTTTTGCGACATATTAGCAGAATCAGTAGCTTTTTTTATTTTATCATTACTATCTTCTATAAGCAAAGTGATATTTTTAGCAGATTCCGAAGTGCTTTGTGCTAAATTTCTAACCTCAGAAGCAACAACAGCAAATCCCCTTCCCTGCTCTCCAGCCCTAGCAGCCTCTACAGAAGCATTTAATGCCAATATATTAGTCTGAAAAGCTATATCTTCAATAATTTTTATAATATCACCTATCTTCTTACTAGATTCAAATACAAGTTCAGTATTTTTAGCCGTATCAAATATTATAGCTCCGGCATTATTTATTTCATCTCTAGCATCCATCATGCTTTCGCTCATAGTTTTCATATTACTTGTAGATTCATCTATAGCCATAGAAATATTTTTCATAAACTCTGTTGTTTCATTTATATCTGAAGCCTGAGATATTGTTCTAGCAGATAAATCTTTATTAGAATAATAGAGGCTGTATGCAGTTCTTTTTGTCTGAGAAATATTTGAGTTTACTACTTTAATGATATCCTTTATAACTTTTTTCATCTTATTAAAGCTATTTAAAATATCACCTATTTCATCTTTTCTTTTTAAATATTTATCTGATATAACACTAGTTAAATCACCATTAGAAATGCTTTCTGCCTCTTTAACTGCTTCTTTGATAGGATACATAACATACTTACAGAATAACCAAATTACAATTATAGAAATAATACTAAGAACTATTCCTACTACAATAGGAAGTATAAGCATAAACTTAACAGGATTGTAAAGTTCACTTTCAGCTATAGTTACCACTATATACCAATAAGGATAAATAATAGTATTAAAATAAAGCATATAAAGTTTGCCGTCTTTATCTTTATAATGTTTTATTCCTGTTTTTAGCTCTTCAATATCTTTTAAAGGTTCAAATTGGGAAAGACTAGTTAATACTTTAGTTTCATCTTTAGAAGCTATTATATTCTTATTTTCATCTATTATGACGATATTTCCTGTTTCCCCATATTTATAATTAGATATAGAATGTCCTATAAAATCAGCCCAATCAATATGATATGATAATACTCCAATTATATTACCATTAGCATCATTTATATCCGAATACATTTTAAACACAGGCTTTCCTGTTATAGACGACTTAGAAATCCATATTCTTTCATTTTTGGTATTATTTCTATAAGAATAAAAATCAGAATCAGAGCCATGATTATAATTCATTAAGCTGCCGCCTTCTGAATCCAGCAAAACTTTTCCCTCTGTATCTAAAATTACAAAATGAAGTGAGGATTTCCTATAATTTTTAAATGCTGAAAGACTATCAACTGCTATTTGAGTATTTTCTTCTGTCCTATCTAATAAATAATTGATAATACTTTCATTTGTAGAAAAAGAATCTACCCTTGATTGTTGTTCTTCTATCCATAGATTAACCGTACTTTCATAAGCAACGGCTGTAGTTTCAAATCCATTTTGAGCCGCTATATCAACGGACTTCAATGATATTAAAAACATTATAACAGTTATTACAAATATTGATAATGTAATAGAAAGTCCCATAATAAGCGGTATTTTAAATGTTAAACTATTAAGTTTCATTTTTTAACCCTTATTATAAAATTTTTACGCAATTATATCATAATTGTAAAATTAAATCAAATTATGATGCTATCTTAATAAATTCAAAGCATCTTTAGGTAGATTATTAGAATGTACAAGCATAGCTAAAGCAGACTGAGATTTTATTGAACTTATAGCTTCAAAAATAGAAGCTTCAGCTACATCTCTATCCATTTTTTTACTGCCGTAAGCAATGACATTCTCATAAGAAGTCATAAGTCCTTGAATATATGTATTAAATCTATTTTTATAAGCTCCTAAATCAGATCTTTGTTTAATAACATATCCGATAGCTTCATCTATTATTCCTATAGTTCTATTTGCTTTACTTACAGAAGATACAGAAATATAACTATTGAGTTCATTTTTCAATTTCAAAGAATTGGCTGTCATTGTAGCAATATAAATTCTTTTTCTCTGATCTCTGCTTGGTCCTATATGAATCCACATACTTGCTGATGCATTAACAGTGTTTGAAAATCTTCCTGTAAAGATATTTAAAGTATTAAATTGTGCCTGACTAGCTACCCTATCTATTTCATCTATTAAACTTGATACTTCTGCCTGAATATATGCCCTGTCAGAATTATTGTATATTCCATTTGCAGATTTTACAGATAATTCTCTAATACGCTGCAATATATTTATTGTTTCATCCAAATATCCGTCAGCTGTCTGTATAAATGATATTCCATCCTGAGTATTTTTTTCGGCACGAAGTATATATCTCCTCTGCACTAAAGGTCCCTTATCACCTGCAAATAAACTAGGAAATTTTTTCTTATGTTCAGTTGAATTAAATTTTAAATATCTGTTTGCTCTAATTGCATTAATATTATTTGTTATTATCATAAAAAACCCCAATTATTCATTTATTTAATATCTTATAATAGATAAAAAATATTTTCAATAAATTATTTATTATTATCGGTATTAATTATAGAATTTTATTGTATTTATTAATTTTATTCTATATAAATGAAATAAAATAAAACTTTTAATATTATTTTATTTTTTATAAATGTAATTTTTTTAGGTTTATAATATAATTAAAATTATTAAAAAATAAATCATTATTATGAAATGAATAACTATAATATAAAAAAATTAGCTATACTTCATCCGACTTTCGGATATAATGGCGGTGCTGAAAATGTAATACTTTCATTTTCAAAGTATTGTCATAATTTAAATATAGAAATAACTATATATACATATAAGCTAAGAAATAATATTCCAAATTATATAAAACAGATAAAAACAGATATAAAATTAAATCCTTTTATTTTTAATAAAGTTTCCAAATTTCTAGCAAATGAATTAAAGAATTATGATGCTGTTTTAATACATAATTTTCCGGCATCTATATTCTTTGGCTTTGCATCAAAATATGCACAAAAAAATAATATTAAACTTCCAAAAAGTTTTTGGTATTGTCATGAGCCTAGTGTAAGACTTTACGGATATGATGATAAAAGCTATAAAAAACTTCAAAACACATGGGATATAATTGCAAGATATACAATGTATTTAGATAGATTAGGAATAGATAAAATAAATTATATAATGTCAAACAGCATAAGAACTAAAGAGGCAGTAAAAAGAGTTTATGATAGAGAAGCTGAAGTCATATATCCTTGCATATCTGATATAGAAAATATTATGCCTATCAGTGAAGGAAAATATTTTCTATACATAGGAAGAATAGAAAAACCTAAAAACTTGGAAAAGGCTATTATTGCCTTTAAATCATTTATTGAAAAAATAGAAGATAAAGAATTAAAATTTATAATAGCAGGAAAAGGCAGACATGAAAACTATTTAAAAAAACTAACAGAAAAAATAAATATGCATAATAATATTATATTTAAAGGTTTTGTAACTGATGAAGAAAAGAGAGAATTGATGAATAAAAGCTATGCTTTAATAATGCCAGCTGTTAATGAACCATTTGGTCTTACTGTGATAGAAGCATTGTACTCTTCATGTATATCTATAATATCAAATAAATCAGGGGTATATGAAGCAGTTAAAGATTTGTCTATTAATTGCGATATGGAAAATATAGATGAAATAGAGAACTCTATACTACTTGCATATAATGATAAAAATATAAAAAATAATATTATAAACGCTTCAAAATCTATATTAAATGTATTTACAGTATCATCATATAGTGAAAATGTAATAAAATATATATCAAATCGCTTGTAATATTTTTAATATGTATTATAGTTATAATTGACTATGTATCATTTTATAGTTAAATAGTGATAATTAATTATGGAGAGATTATGAAAAATTATACATCTATACCTAGTGCATTTTTTGAAACAGTAAAAAAAATGCCTCAAAGTCCTGCTTACAGATACAGAGATAATAACGAAGAAAAATTTACAATCACATATAAAAAACTTTATGATAAAATAAATGCTATTGCTAAGGCATTTGATGTTAAAGGATTATCAAAAAAACATGTAGCAATATTCTCAGAAAATAGAATAGAATGGTTTATATCAGATATGGCGCTTTTAGCATTAGGTTCTGCTGATGTTCCAAGAGGCATAGACTCTACATCTGATGAATTAAATTACATAATAGAGCATAGCGAAGCACAAGCTGCTCTAGTAGAAAATGAATATGTTTTTAACAAGATAGAAAAACATCATAAAGATCTATCATTAATAGTTTTTCTTGACAGTTCTAAACATGATCCTGATAATAATATATATTCTTTTGAAAAGCTTTTAGAACTTGGTGAAGAGAGTTTAAACGGAGATGAAGAGTTTGCTGTAAAAAAAGCATCAAAATTAACTAATGAAAGTACAGCAACTATAATATATACTTCCGGAACCACAGGAAAACCAAAAGGCGTCATACTCACACATGGAAATATACTTCATAATATAAGAGTGCTTCCGGATATAATAAAATTACATCCGGGAGAGAAACTTCTCACTATACTTCCTATTTGGCATATATACGAGAGAACAATATCTTATGTAACATCAATAACAGGTTGTTTTACAGCTATTACAAATAAGAGATATTTAAAAAATGATTTCACAGAAGAAAAACCTGATATATTTATTTCCGTACCTGCAATATGGGTTAATATATATAATACGGTAATGAAAAACATAGACAGAAAAGGTACAATAGCTAGAAATCTTGCAAAATTTTTCATAAAAAGATCTTTAAAATATATAAGAAGCCTAAGGTTTCAGAATGATTTAGTTTATTTATTAGGAGAAGAATCTAAAACCCACAAAAAATCAGAATACAGTATAGGAATATTTGATCCTATTTACCATAAAATGGCAAAAAAAATGGTATATAGTAAAATATTAGAATTAACAGGCGGCAAAATGCGTCTTACTATATCAGGAGGCGGAGCTTTACCTATGTACATAGAAGACTTTGTTGAAGCGGTAGGAATAAATTTGGTTGTAGGATGGGGTATAACAGAAACTTCTCCTGTTGTTACATTGAGATCCCCTTATAAAAATTACAGAGGAACTTGCGGTGCTCCAATACCAGAGGTAAAAATAGAAATTAGAGATAAAGAAGGAAATATATGTAAAGACGGAGTTATGGGAGTATGCTATATAAAAGGTCCTAATATTTTTAAAGAATATTATAAAGATCCTGAATTAACTAAACAGGCAAAAGTTGATGGATTCTTTAATTCAGGAGACTTAGGGGCATATACTCAGCAAGGTGAAATAGTATTAACAGGAAGAGCAAAAGAAACAATAGTTCTGCTTACAGGTGAAAATGTGGAGCCTCAGCCTATAGAAAATAAAGCATTGGAATCACCTTATATTTATCAAATAATGCTTATAGGACAGGATAAAGCTTCAACAGGAGCTATTATAGTTATAAATAAAGAAAATATAAAAGAATATTTTGATAAACATAAAATTCCTTATGATGAAAATACCCTCTCCTCTTCAAGAGATGTTTATAAATTAATAAGAGAAGAATTAGATAATTTAATTAATTATAAGAACGGATTCAGACCTTATGAATCTATAGCAAAAATGATAATTACAGATGAAGAGTTTACAATAGAAAATGGGCTTTTAACTCAGTCTTTAAAAATAAAAAGAGCTAATGTTATGGAAGCATATAAAGATAAAATAGATTCTTTATATGACAGAATTAAATAATTCCTAATTCATTTATAATTTTTATATACCTATATAACATTTAAAAAAATTATTTTTAATGTATAATAAAAATAAAAATTTAGGAAAATAAATAATGTTCATAACAAGTAAAAATGCAATAGTTGAAGCTATATCAAAAGATTTAGTAAAAACTTTATATATAAAATTTCCAATTTCTAAAAGAGAAAAAGATATTATAAAATTAGCTGAAAAAAAGAAAGTATCAATTAAAAATGTTGATAAAAATGAAATGGAAAAAATTGTAGGAAAAATATATTCTGTAGCTGCAGATATAGATGAAAATGCTGAAATAGGAATAGAGAGTTTTATAGAAAAAGCATTTGAAAGAAGAGAAAATCCTTTAATATTCATATTAGATTCTATAACCGATGTTCATAATTTAGGTGCTATAATAAGAAATGCGTATTTTTTTGACATAGCAGGAATTATAATGCCGAAAGATAACTCTGCCCCTATTAATGAAAAGGTTTATGAAATATCAGAAGGAGCAGCATATCATTTACCTATATCTATAGAAACTAATTTAAATAGAATTATAGATTTTATGAAGGATAAAGGTTTTTGGATATATTATGCAAGTGAAAAAGGTGAAACTTCATTAGAAGATTTTAAATTTAACTCTCCTACTGCAATCATATTAGGTAATGAACATAGCGGAGTTAGAGATATATTAAAAAAAAATTCAGACGGAAGTGTTATCATAAATTCTTCTACTGATTTTGATTCTCTAAATGTATCTGCCGCATCTGCAATCATAGGTTATGCTTATTCTATTTACAAATAGATATTATTATTATTTTTTATTAATATTAATTAATATTGTTATATAATAATGTATATATAGATTTTTTTACTTGCAATAATAGTAAAAAAGTATATATTAAATATATAGGATATAAAATTTAAGGCATAATATATGGAGATTTAAGATGCCTATAGCACCTTTAGACTTGCAACAATTATATATGCAGCAATCGCATATAGGCCGTATGGAGCATGTAAAAATGGCTGCAAAAACCATTGCAATGCAGTCAGAAGATAGAGATATACATAGAGATTCCTATATAAAAGATTCTACAGTTGTAAAGTCTGAAAATATATCTGATGAAACTAAGGTTAAAGAAAAAAAAGATGAGCAAAGACCAAAAGATAATGGATATATGTCATATAGAAAAAAGAGCAAAAAAAGAATGGCAGATAATATTGATGATGATGAAAAAAATAATATTATAGAAATAGAAGAGGTTTCAGCAACAGAGAAAACTAAAGGTTCAAAAATAGATTTTTTAGGATAATTAATCTAATTATGCAAATTGTAATATCTATAATTATTAATATAGTTATATTGGCAGTTACCCTACCGCTATTTTATATTTATATAGTTTCAAAAGCTAGGGAAAGACTAGAAAAAGAAACTATGTCAAAAGCAAGAGAAGAAATAGAAGCTTTAGTAAAAGAATTTAATAATATAGCTTTATCAAGAATATCAATATTAGAAGATTCCATAGTAAGAGCAAATAGATTGGTAAAAGAATTAAATAACTTTCAAAGTGATAAAAAAGATAATGATATTAATAATACCACTATAACAGTAAAAGAAGATATAAAAGAAGATATAAAAGAAAATATAAATAAAAAAGAAGAAAAAAAACTTGATGTTTCAATACAAGAATCTAATAATACAGAATCTAATACAGTGATGAACAATGAAAATAAAAATAAGAAATTGGATATAAGAGTAGAAGATAATAATATAAAAATAAACTCTAAAATAGAAACAAAAGAAAAAAATGCAGAAGTAAAACCTAAACCTAAAAAAAATAACATAGATACAGCAGCTAAAGCAATAGACGATGAAGCAAGAAGAGAAGTTATAGAAAAATTAAGAAATAAATTAGACAGAACCATTAAAACAAATATGGCAATATATGATAAACCTATAGAAGATAAAACTATAGCATTTGTTAATGAACCATTAGAAAATACAGTAAAAAATTCTAATAAGAATGAAGATATAATAAAACTATATAAAGAAGGTTTAAGCAAAGAAGAAATAGCCAAAAAATTAAATTGTTCTATAACGGAAATAGATATAGTAATAGATTTAAATATAGATTGATTTAATAATTTAAGATTAATAATTTAAATAAAAAAACCGCCTATTAAAATTAATTAATAAGCGGCTTTTTCATATTATGACAATTTTATGCGTCTGTTTTTACAACTTTTTTCTTATAGATTGTATCAACTATAACACCCAAAGCATTATCACCGGATACATTACAAGCAGTACCGAATGAGTCTTGAGTTATGTATAAAGCAACCATTATAGCACTTAAAGGACTGTCAGGACCGCCAAGACCAACCATATAAAGGAAAGGCAAAGCTGTCATTATTGAACCGCCAGGAGCACCAGGAGAAGCTATCATGGCTATACCAAGCATAGCAATGAAAGGAAGTACTGTAGTGTAAGAAATAGGTATTTGATTCATTAAGCATACTGCTGTAGCACAAGCTGTAATTGTTATCATAGAGCCTGCCATGTGTATATTAGCACAAAGAGGTACTACAAAATTTCTTATTTGTTCAGATATACCATCTTTTTCAGCACATTGTAAATTTACAGGTATTGTAGCAGCTGATGACTGAGTACCTAAAGCTGTTGCATATCCGGCTATTTGGTTTTTTATAAGCATAAAAGGATTTTTCTTTCCTATTGAACCAGATACTAAGAATGCTATCAATAAATAAAGTAAATGCATTATTATTACAACTATAAATACTTTCCATAATATTCCTAAAATTACGAAAGTTTTTCCAGATCTAGTCATATCTACAAAAGTACCGCAAATGTAAAGAGGCAATAAAGGAATTATAGATACGCGTAAAACTTTATCTATAATAGTTGATAATTCTTTAAAAACATTGTATAAATATTCCCCTATTTCTTTTCCTCTCATAGTAGAAATACCAAGTCCTATTATGAAAGCAAATAAAACTGCTGCTAAGGTATCCAAAAGAGGGGTTACTGTTATTGATAGATAAGGTGAAACAGAGTTTCCAGCAGCATCAGCTATTCTTTGAATATCATTAGGACTCATAAAACTAGGAAATAGATTATAAGATACTAAAAAAGATGCTGAACCTGCTATTAATGTAGAACCGTAAGCTAATACACAAGTTACAAGAAGCAAAAATCCCGAGCCTTCTTTTAAATCAGCTATACCCATAGACACATAGGAAACTATCATTAGCGGTATTACAAACTTTAGATAAGAGCTAAATATTCCAGATGCTGTAACAATAATTCTTGATATTACTTCTGGTATAAAATGCTGTCCAAAGAATATACCGAGCAGAATTCCGATGATTAGTCTAGGTACTAATCCAAGTTTAAATTTTTTTTCCATGTATTTCTCCTAAATTAATATGTATATTATATAATATATACAAAAATATTAATCTGTAAATAGATAACACATTTTTTTTAATTCTATTATAATAATAACATAATAAAAACACACTATATTACTATATACAATATCTAAAAAATACAAAATTTCACTATAAATAATAAAGTATGTAAATAAAAGTATTATAAAGACACAAAAAAATATTTTAAATAATTATTTAATAACCAAATCAGATGTACAATTTGGGCATTTTACTGCATTAATATTAATACTAGAACAACAATATGGGCAAGTTTTTTCTTTTAATTCTTTATCATCTTTTTCTTTTTTTAAAATTTTTGCCTGCATTCTATTAAATAACTTTATTATCAAAAAAATAGCAAAAGCGGTAATAATAAAGCTTATAATAGTATTCAAAAAAACTCCTACACTAATAACAACAGCACCAGCTTCTTTAGCAGCTGCTATAGAATTATAAACTCCAATATTATCAGAACCTTTTTTAAGAACTATAAATATGTTAGAAAAATCTATACCGCTTAATAGCATACCTATAGGAGGCATTAATATATCATCTACAAAAGAATTAACTATCTTTGTAAATGATGCTCCAATAACTATACCAACAGCCATATCCAATATACTTCCTTTCATAATAAAATTTTTAAACTCTTTTATCATAAGAATATCCTATAAGATTTTTTAATTTTATTATATATTAAAAATTAAAAAGATACACATTAAATATTAATATTATAAAAAATAATACTAGAGTTATTTTAAAACTAAACTAATAGATAATTACACTATTTTAATTTTTAGTGTTTTTTTTGTTTTATAAACATAGCTTTGCTGCAAACGATCTGCATGCATTCGTTAATACAACTTATTTTGTTACACTCTCATCCTCTCGAGGCATACCAAAGAAATGTGCAGCATATACTAAATACACCTTCGACGAAAATACTATATATTTCTATACCAAAATATAAAACATGATTCTTATAATTGATAAATTACTAAATCTTCATATATAATCTTGTAAAGTGCTTTTGAAACAAGTATAATTTACATACTGAATATGTATGATAGAAAGAAAAATATACGGTTAATAAATTTTATTATATTAATAAATTGTATAATTTAGAGTTATATTAATTTTATTAAATAAATTATATGTTTAAGGAGGCTATTTATTATATTAGCCCCCTTCTTATAATCGTATATATATTTTATAAATTATCTGTAATAATAGTATCTCATTCTATAACTATTTAATTGTGCTAATTGTTCATCTGTCAAAACATCAAGCATAGAAACATCTTTTTCTACTCTAAGATAGTCTATTTCTTTTTCTAAATCTTTCTTTTGATTTATTAAATCTTTTATTATATTTAAGTCTATATCAATTTTTTCTCTTTCCATTCTAAATTTATAGTCTATATTTCTTTTTTGATATTCTAAATCATTAATTTTTAATTCATATTCATAATTAATAGAGCTAATTTGATTAAGCTGTTCATCTGACAAATATATACCTGCATTTCTGCACATTCTGTATATATCGCCTTTAGGTCCTCCTGCTCTAGGTCTTGGAGCTGGTTCTCTTCCTCTTGGAGGAACATCATAACCTGCTGCTGGAGGAGGCGGAGGTACTTGGGCAAAAGCCATAGATGATATTAAAGCTATAATAAGTGTTGTTAATAATATTTTTGTTTTCATTGTTTAATCTCCTAATATTTATTTTTTATTTTATTTTTATTTGATTATTTCTATTTGCTTTATTAGACGATAAAAATAATAAAAAGTTCCTAAAAAAATAAAAAAATTATTATACTATTGATAAAAAATGAATATTGTTATATAGTAATACTATATGTAAATATTATTATAAAAGGTATTAATCATGGAAATTTACGACATTGAAATGATAAGAAAATTCTATTCAAACTATTCTAACAAAGTTAATAATGTAAAACAAAAATTAAACAGAGCATTAACATTATCAGAAAAAATACTATACGCTCACCTATACGATGAAAAAAGTATAAAAGATTTTAAAAGAGCAGAAGACTATGCAGATTTCAGACCAGATAGAGTGGCAATGCAAGACGCTACAGCTCAGATGGCACTTCTTCAGTTCATGAATGCTGGAAAAACATCTTCTGCCGTACCTGCTACAATACATTGCGATCACTTAATAGAAGCATGCAAAGGTGCTGAAGAAGATTTGAAAAATGCACTTAATATAAATAAAGAAGTTTATAATTTTTTGGAAAGCGTTGCAAAAAAATACGGACTTGGTTTTTGGGAAGCAGGTTCTGGTATAATACATCAAATAGTGTTAGAAAATTACGCTTTTCCTGCTGGTATGATGATAGGTACAGACTCTCATACTCCTAATGCTGGAGGACTTGGAATGCTTGCCATAGGTGTTGGAGGAGCTGATGCTGTGGATGTGATGACTGGTATGGAATGGGAATTAAAAATACCTAATATAATAGGAGTAAAATTAACAGGTTCTCTAAACGGTTGGGCTAGTGCTAAAGATGTTATATTAAAATTGGCAGGCATTTTAACAGTAAAAGGTGGAACTAATTCTATTATAGAATATTTCGGAGAAGGTTCTTCTACCATATCCGCTGCTGGAAAGGCTTCAATATGCAATATGGGTGCTGAAGTGGGTGCTACTACTTCAATATTTCCTTATGATAATAATATAAAAGAATATTTAATTGCTACAGGACGCGAAGAGGTTGCAAAATTAGCAGAAGAAAATATTAATAACTTAAAAGCTGATAAAGAAGTATATGATAATCCAGAAAAATATTATGATAAAATAATAGAAATTAATTTATCTGAATTAGAACCGTACTTAAACGGACCATTTACTCCAGATGCTGCATGCACTATAAGTGAGTTCGCCAAAAAAGTAGAAGAAAATAAATACCCTACTGCTATGGAAGTGGGATTAATAGGTTCTTGTACCAATTCATCTTATCATGATTTAAGTAAAGCTTCCTCAATAGCACGTCAGGTTATAGATAAAAAATTAAAAGTAAAATCAAAAATAATAATTAATCCCGGTTCTGAAGCGTCATATAATGCTGCATTAAGAGACGGCATAATAGATGACTTCAAAAAAATAGGTGCTGTTATAATGACTAATGCCTGCGGACCTTGTATAGGACAATGGAACAGACAAGATAAAGATAATACAAGAGCAAACTCTATAGTAACATCTTTTAATAGAAACTTTGCAAAACGCACTGATGGTAATCCTAATACTCATGCATTCGTTGCTTCTCCAGAAACTGTAATGGCTTTGAGTATAGCAGGTGATTTGAGATTTAATCCTCTTAAAGACACTCTTACAAATGAAGAAGGAAAAAAAGTTAAACTCGATGCCCCTATAGGAATAGCTTTGCCAAAAAACGGATTAAACACAGAAAATAAAAAAAGACAGAATAATCCAGACCCAAAAATTGAAATTGTAATAGATAAAGATTCTAAACGCTTACAATTACTAAAGCCCTTCGATAAATTTAATATTAATGATTTTAATAATATGCCTCTGCTTATAAAAGTAAAAGGTAAATGCACTACAGATCATATATCAATGGCTGGACCTTGGCTTAAATTCAGAGGACATTTGGAAAATATATCAGACAACATGTTAATGGTGGCTGTTAATTTCTTTAATGATAAAACAAACTCTGTATTCAATCAATTAAATAATGATTATGAAGAAGTGTCAAAAACAGCTAAAGAATACAAACAAAAAAATATATCATCTGTAGTAGTGGCAGAAGAAAATTACGGAGAAGGTTCAAGCAGGGAACATGCAGCAATGGAGCCTAGATTTTTGAATGTTAAAGCGGTTTTGGCTAAAAGTTTTGCTAGGATACATGAAACAAACTTAAAAAAACAAGGTATGCTTGCCATAACTTTTGCAGATAAAAATGATTATAATAAGATACAGGAAAAAGATAAAATAACCATATTAGGACTTGATAATTTTAAGCCTAAACAAAACTTAACTGTTAAACTTATTCATGAAGACAGAAGCGAAGATACATTTGAGGTTATGCATACATACAATGAAGCACAGATTGAATGGTTTAAAAACGGCGGGGCTTTGAACACTTTAATGAAAAATTAAGTTTAAGTTATAAAGTTAATTAAATGTATGGCATATCTTAAATGTAAGATTTAAGATATTTGTATATTAGAACTGTTGAAATTTTATAAATGTATACATTTAATTATAAAATATATAATATGATTTTATCTAAATAAATAATATATAAAAATGCAGTCTTTTGGCTTCTTTGTGTCACGCCACTGGCGGAAGCGTACAAAAGAAGTGGGGTTTTGCGAAGCACGCAGAGCGGGGCACGACTGTGTACTTCGTAGGCAAAGCCCCAATCATTAAAACTGTAAATATTATTTTAAATTTATTGTATAAACATATCATTATATGTATAAAATTGTAACATATCTATTATATTTAAAAAATTGACAAAGTAAAAATGTCTACTATAATTAGTGATATAAAATTGAGGAGCATTTTATGAAAAAAATAATTATAACGGCTTTAATATTAATCAGTATAATAAGCTGTAATTCTAAAAAAACTGATAATACAGAAGCAGACGCAAATACTAATGCCGTTAATACCAATAATGCAGAAGCCAATACAAAAGAGTATGAAGGATATGCTGCTAATATTTATTATGATGCTTCATTATCTGAAGTATATGCACAAGCTATTGCAGATTTTAATCTCATAAAAGATAAAGCCTCTTTAGATGAATGGCAGTCAAAATATACAGATGAAACACCTATAATGTTCGCTATTAATTATTATCCTACAGAAGAAAAAGCTATTGAAATTATTAATTATGGTGCTGATGTTAATGAAAGAACAGCAGATTTTGTAAAAATGACTCCTTTAATGTCTGCATCTAGGAGGGGATATTTAAAACTTTTAAAAGAGCTTATAAAAAATAATGCTGATGTTAATGCTAAAGATTATGACGGACTTGATGCTTTATTACATGCTGTTGACTGTGCCGCTGATGATAATGAAGTTAGTATCTTAATATTTAAAGAATTAATTAATGCTGGTGCTAAAGTTAATAATATTTATATAGGAGATGAAGGAGAAGATTTTTCTATATTAGATATTTTGATGAATTCAAATAATATTATGGACAGTAAACTTAATTTTGAGATATTTAAATTGCTTACGGAAAATGGAGCTGATATAAAAAGAGTCAATAAAAACGGAACACCAGTAATTGCAAATGTTATTAGAAAAACGCATAATATTGATATTGTAAAATATTTAGTTTCAAAGGGCATTGATCCTAAAATGAAATATACTGAGAATGGCATTTCATATTCTTTATTATCTGATACTGTTTATGATGAAAGTACAGAAATAGCTAAATATTTGATAGAACAATGGGCAGATGTTAATGTACCAGCATATTCTAAAGAAATAAGTTTAATGATTGAAGCTATAGACAATGATATATCAGTAGAAAATACAGAATTAGTAAAACTTCTTATAGAAAACGGGGCTGATACTTCTGCAGTTAATGAAGAAGGTAAAACAGTATTTGATATAGCTAGAGAAAAAGGCTATGATGATATATTAGCTTTAGAAAAATAATATAAGTGAGCCGACCGAGTAGGTACCCTTTGGGTAGCCAATGAATAAATTTATTTATTCATTCCTTTAAGGCGAGGCGAACATAGCAATAATAAAAAAATCTAGAAGCTGATAACTTTAGTTGTCAGCTAGTTTAAAGCGAGTTTATCACTAGCAATAATAAAAAAAATTGAGAAGCTGGCAGATTTAATTGTCAGCTGTTTTTTTATTAAGAACATATTTTTAATTGATTTTTTATATACGGTATAATGGTAATTAATGTTTTCTTTACTTTTATATTCATTTATGGTATCATAAAATAAAATATGCTGTTTAAGGTTGAAATTATGAAAAACAAAATCATTATTATCTTTATAATAATTATAATGACTGCAATAGCTTTATATGCTAGTAGTGAAAGCAATAATGATGAAGTAAAAGACAGTATTATAAATAATGAAGAAACAACAGATGATATACAAATAGAAGATAATACATTAATAAAGCCTGATAAAGAAGCTGATGAATATACTGAAAATGAAGAGATAAAGGAAGAAACAAAAAATAATAACACTTTTAATAACAGTAATAATTATAAATTAAAAAATACAGTAACTACAAATGAAATAATAATGCCTAGCGAAGAATTATTAAAACTATTAGAAAAAAATAAAAATAAAACAGGCGTTTCTGAAATGATTGAATTGATAAATGAGGGCGGTATAAATGCTGCTTCAAAAGGCGAGCTTACTATAGGCGATGTTAAACACTATACTAATTCTACCCCTTTAATGATAGCTTCATCATACGGGCATTATGATATAGCAAAAGCTTTGATTGATAATGGGGCTTTAGTTAATTTAAGAGCAGACGATGGATTTATTAATTTTTCATTATTACTTTCATTAAATGTACTATCTCTTGTTTCTTAAATTACCTGTAAATATAGGATTTTACTATGAAAATTAGAAATAAATTGGAAATTTTGATTAAAATCTGTAATTTGTTATAAGAGAAAATAAAAAATTTTATCTACATACCCCGCCCTTTATATTTTTTAGCTTGTTTAGAAAATTATATTTAAATTTCCTTAAATGCTTAATTAGAATTTATAAGCACCCGCCCAAGCATTATTTAAATCTATTATCTGCTAAACGCACGGTGAATAAAATTTTATATGTTATTTAAATTATGATTATTAATTGATTCATATTTTAAGTTTTACTCTGCGTGCGTTTGAATAAGTTTTAAATCTAAGTATATTAGGGTGGGAATTAAAAAGTCTAATTTTAGTAATAAAAAAAATAAAAAATAAGAATTTCATATTTAAGTTATATGGCTATAGGGTGGGCAAATGTGATTAAATTTTAAAATTATTAAAAAAATTAATAAAACTACTAAAGATAAAAAATATTTGCAGTCTAAAAGCTGAAAATATATAAAAATACATATTATTTTCTATAAATCTGATGATTATATTTGATATTTTTCGATATGAATTAAGATTATTTTAAATAAATTTATACTTTATGTATAAAATGTATCATATAATGATTATTTTTAATTTTTTTTAGAAAAAAAAGAAAAAAATGCTAAACCAAATTAAACTTTATGCCGACTAGTCCGAAAATTATTGTAAAGCAAAATGAGAGTTCAAGTATTTGGCGGTCTCGAACTCCCTATTTGCTTAGTTGATACCATATAATTTATTAAGAATATATTTGGCGTTATATATTCTTACTATAGGATTTAATGGTATTTTGGCAACTTCATATAGTTACTAAGATTGTCGGAATACCTTAAATTCTCTTTAATATTTTTTGCCAATTAGGCACGGATGCCTTTTTGAATAAATATCATGGAGGATGACGATGATCATCAATAACAACATTAGTGCTATAAATGCACAGCGTACATTAAAATTCAGAAATGTAGACCTTTCTAAAGACATGGCTGCTTTATCTTCTGGATTAAGAATCAACAGAGCTGGAGACGATGCTTCAGGACTTGCAGTATCTGAAAAAATGAGAACACAAATC
The DNA here is from genome assembly GCF_001746205.1 of Brachyspira hampsonii. Classification (NCBI taxonomy): domain Bacteria; kingdom Pseudomonadati; phylum Spirochaetota; class Spirochaetia; order Brachyspirales; family Brachyspiraceae; genus Brachyspira; species Brachyspira hampsonii. The sequence goes on along the minus strand of NZ_MDCO01000012.1, from coordinate 153,510 downwards.
CGCGGTTTGCGTCAGGCTGAAAGAAACACTCAAGACGGTATATCTTTCATTCAAACTACTGAAGGTTACCTTCAAGAAAGCCAAGACATTTTACAAAGAATACGTGAATTGTCTGTACAATCTGCTAACGGTATTTATACTGATGCTGACAGAATGCTCATTCAAGTTGAAGTTTCTCAATTAGTTGATGAAGTTAACCGTATTGCTAGCCAAGCTCAATTCAATACTCTTAACATGTTAACTGGAAGATTTGCTAACCCTAACGAAGGTGGAGCTCCTGTTGCTTCTATGTGGTTTCATATGGGTGCAAACATGGACGAAAGAAGAAGAGTTTATATAGGAACTATGACTGCTGCTGCTTTAGGTTTACAAACTCCTGAAGGTACTAGCATCTCTATTTCTTCTATAGACAAAGCTAACAGTGCTATAGGTTTAGTTGATGAAGCTTTAATGAAAGTTTCTAAACAAAGATCTAATTTAGGTGCTTATCAAAACAGATTAGAGCTTACTGCTCAAGGTTTGATGATTGCTTATGAAAACACTGCAGCTTCTGAAAGCAGAATCAGAGATACTGATATGGCTGAAACTTCTGTTAAATTCGCTAAAGACCAAATTTTAAGTCAGACTAACTTGGCTATGTTGGCTCAAGCTAATACTATGAACCAAGGTGTTTTACGTTTGGTACAATGATTTAGTTCGTTTATAGCAGACTAATTAAAAAATAGCTGGTCTCATTAATTTTAATGGGGCTGGCTATTTTTTATAATCTAATTACATGCCCGCCCTTTAAAATCAGATGTTTTCATTTTTTATTATAGCTTTATTAATATTTAAAGTTTTAATTATTAAAGACACGCCCGCCCAAGCGTTTTATAAATTTATTGTTTCGTTTCCCCCGCACGTTTAATCAAGTTTTAATATTAATGCCATTTATTTTTTTATTTTTTATATTTTATTAATTTAGTTCTGCGTGCGGGTAGAAAGACAGTAATATTTAAATAAAGCTAGGGTGGGTGCCTTAAATAACAGATGAAGCTGTAAGTATAATAGAATTAAAATACCTAAATAAAACAATAAAATATAAAGGGCGGGAGTTAGAATAAAATCATATTTTTTTAATTTTCTATATACCAATAAGGTTCATGTCTTTCTACAAGCGAACCTGAAAAAGCATATTTCATATTAACCTCATTTGACAATTTCCAAGATTCTAAATCCTGATTAAAATTTGAGCAGTTATAAAATGCAAATGATATATTTTTAATATTAGATAGATTCCATTTATCTAAAGGCTGATTGAAATTTGAAGCACTATGAAACATTCCATTTATAGATTCAATATTACTCATATCCCAATCATTTAAAGTCTGATTAAAACTCTTAGCATCTTTAAACATAGCATCTGTATATTTTACTTTGCTTACATTCCATTTAGAAATATCCTGATTAAAAGAATACGCACTTTTAAACATAAAGATCATTATTTCTACATTAGATGTATTCCAACTGCTTAAATCACTGTCAAAACTTGCACAATCTGAAAACATAAAACTCATATACTTGACATTAGAAACGTCCCAATTATTAAGAGGCTGATTGAATCTAGTACAGCCTGAAAACATATATTCCATATTAATAACCTTAGATACATTCCAATTTTCTATGTTATGATTAAAATATAGAACTCCTTTAAACATGTTATGCATATCTTCAACATTTGAAGTGTCCCAAGTTTCAATACCGTCAAATTTTTTAAGTTTTGAATTTTGAAATAAACCAGACATGTCAGTTATTAAACTAGTATCCATTTTATTAAATTTTACTTTTTCTTTTATTAATTTTAATAATTCTATTTTATCTTTAGGTTGATATTTTTCATTTTCTTTTAATTTGATATTATTAGCCTTTAATTTTTTGTATTCTTTTATAATATCTTCTTTATTATCAATTAATTCTTTTAATTCATCATAATAAGTATTTTCAAGTTTTTTAATAAAATCTTTAAGTTTATTATATTTTAAAACTTCTTTATACACTTCTTTTATATCGCAGTTTTCAAGCATTAATAAAAGTTTTTTTCTATCACTTCCTTTGGAAAGAAAATAAATATTTAATATAGACTTCACATTCTTAAAAGAAGAAGCACCCGAAAAAAACTCCCTAATAAAACAAGCCTCATTAATAATCCAATTTTCTATAGAATGATTAAAACTCTCAGCACCACTAAACATATATGACATACTAATTGCATTAAAAACATTCCAGCTTCCAATATCCTGATTAAAACTTTTCGCATTAAAAAACATATAGTTCATATATAAAACATTAGAAGTATCCCATTTATCAAGCAGCTGATTAAAGTTATAAGCATTCTCAAACATACCAAGCATTTTTTCTGTTTTGCTGACATTCCAATTATTAAGAGCCTGATTAAAATTATAAGCCTTTGAAAACATACTTTGCATATTTTCTACATTAGAAGTATCCCAATTATTTAAATCCTGATTGAAATTTACAGCTTTATAAAACATACATCTCATACTGATAACTTTAGAAGTATCCCATTTATCTAAAGGCTGATTAAAATTTTTAGCTTCAGAAAACATAAATTCCATATTTGTTACATTAGATACATTCCAATCATTTAATGGCTGATTGAAGTTTTTAGCACTTGCAAATATACCGAACATATTAGTAACTTTTGAAACATTCCAATTATTTATATTAGAATTAAAGTTTACAGCCCCCATAAACATATCTGACATATCTGTAACATTAGAGGTATCCCAAGTTTCAAGTCCTTCAAAATTTATTCTCTTACTGTTTTTAAACAATTCGCTCATGTCTGTTATTAAACTTGTATCAATACTTCCAAGATTAATGCTTTCATCCTGAACTAATTTTTGTAATTCTTCTTTATTTTTTGGTTTAAATTGTTTTTCCATTTTCTTTTCCATTATTGTTATATTCGCCTACGCTATTAATATCTAATAACTTTTCAGTTATTAGATGCTTCGGCTCATTCGTTATTGTTATATTCGACTACACTATTAATATCTAATTTATTATTGTACTAAATTTTCAAGCATCAAGATAGAACCAAACATCAATCTATTAACTAAATCTTTATTATTTTCTGATATATTTAATATTTTTAATACTATTTCTATCATATCTCCAAAGTCAGCATTATCTCTGCTAATACCGTTCGTTGATATATCTAATACTAAACCGCTTACTTTATCTTCAAATTTATATCCATATATTGTGTAATAATCTTCATAATATTCATTAAAAGGATATTTATTAACAAAATTTTTTAACTTAGATAATTTATATTCACCATTATATGAATAAAATTCTTTTTCTAAATCATCAATAACTCTTAATTGATTAATAGGCTGAACAATCTCATAATCTGATAATTGCTTTTTCCATTTATCTATAATATCATTATCCATTTCTTTTACATATGCTAAACTAATAGAATTATTTTCATTGATTTTTACTTCTTTATCATCATAATCTGTAAAACTTCCATCAGTTAAATATCTGAATGTTGTTAAAAACAAATTATTTTCATCATATAAGTTCCAAATTAATTTAACAGCATACCCATTAAAAAGATAATTATCTATATAAACAGATTTCCAAAAATTATAAGAATATTTTCTTCCATTCATTAAAAGATATATCATTTTATCTCTTTGACTTTTTACAATATTTTTTATTTCCTTTTTAATAAAAGTTATTTCTGATTTTAACTCTTTAGAAAAAGTTTTAGGTGGTGTTTTTAATTCTTTATTATTGATGATAATATGAAGCTCCATATTATCATCAATAAAAAGTTTATATTCTTTATCTTCAGCATATACTATTCTCTCGCCATTCTTATCAAGATTAAAATCAGGAACTAATAAATCATCTAATTCATATCTTTCAACTTTCATTCTATTAGCTATAGTTTCAAGTGCTAATTCGGCTGCATTTTTTATACTTTCTATTTTTGATTTTAAAGATGCATCGCAAAGTAATCTTAATGCATATTTATTTTTATTTAAAGCTAAAATATAAACATAGTATGAACGAGGATAAAATTCTTTTTTTAAACTTTTTACATAATCTTCTACTATTTTACCATCTCCATATATACCGCAAATAATTCTTGAAGCTAATTTACTTCTGTCGCTTAAAAATATTTGATAAGATACATTTCTAAAACTTTCTATATCAAGCAAATTAATAATATCATCAATAATTTCTAATCTTACAACATTATCTTTAACTTTTAAATAACTTCCATAAATAAATCTAATCATCTTTAACCTTATTTTTGTTTTTCTGTCTTTAGTAAATATAGTATATTTATCATCTATAAATTTTATACTTTTATCAAATGACTTATCATAATTATTATTAACATATTCTTCTGCCTCTTCAATATTTTGAAAAATTATTTTATTAGAATGATATTCTATTTCATTTTTAAGTTCATTTTCAAAATCTTTTTCTAATCTTGAAACAAAAGAAATAATTTTTTTATTAATTGAATTTTTTAAAGTCTTATGCCATAATTTAACATCTACTTTTTGTAAATTTTCATCTTCATAATATTTATCATAAAATAAATAGCATAACAAATTAATAGGTTCTTTTTTAGAATATATTTCATCAAGCATTTCTTCTGGTAATATATAATCAATATCTTCTTTTATATTATCAAAATTCCATTTATGAGGAATTATTTTAAAACTATTAGCATGATTAAATATAAAACTAATGCTTTTTACCTTGCTTATATCCCAGTTATTTAAATCCTGATTAAAAGATGAAGCATTGGCAAACATAAAGCTCATATATTTTACGCTCTTTATATTCCAATTACTTATATTTTGATTAAAGCTTGTACATCCATTAAACATAGAATTCATATTTGTTACTTTTGAAACATTCCAATTACTAATGTCTTGATTAAAAGATTTGCATTCTTGAAACATATTGTTCATACTGCCGACATTAGAAGTATCCCATTTATCCAAAGGCTGATTAAATTTAAAACAGCAGTCAAACATTCTTGACATATCTTTGACTTTATTGGTATTCCAACTATTTAGAGGCTGATTAAATTCTTTGCATCCTTTAAACATACTGCCCATATTTTCAACATTAGATACGTCCCAAGTTTCTATACCTGAGAAATCTTCTCTTTCACTACTTCTAAATAATTCGCTCATATCAGTTATTAAACTTGTATCAATACTTCCAAGATTGATGCTTTCATCTTCCACTAATTTTTTCAATTCTTTTTTTGTTTGAGGTTTGTATTTCATAATTATATATCCTAATTAATTTTACCTTATTTTATATTTTTTGAAATATTTTTAAATTTTTATTATATTAAATAAATTATATTATTTCTCTTTTTGCATCTTTGCTAAAAAAGGCTGATATAATCTTTAATTAGTTCATTTTACTGTTATATAGGTTTATTAATTTAATTAACTAATAACTTTATTAAAAAATTACTAGCTAATTAAAACTCAATAAAAATTAATCTTTATACCAAGAAGGCGTATTATTTTCCATTGCTGAGTTATCAAACATATCTCTCATACGATTAGGCTCTGCTTTAGATACATTCCAAGATTCTAAATTCTGATTAAATCTTTCAGCTTCATAAAATACAGAGTTCATATATTCTACATTGGAAACGTCCCAATTATCCAAAGGCTGATTAAATGATGAAGCATAATGAAACATCTGACTAATACTTATAACATTAGAAAGATTCCAATTATTAATCTGACTAATACTTATAACATTAGAAAGATTCCAATTATTAAGAGGCTGATTAAAACTTTTAGTAAAGCAAAACATTAATGACATATCTTTAACATTAGATACATTCCATTTGTCTAAAGCACTATTAAAATTAATAGCTCCTTTAAACATACTATTCATATTTTCAACCTTAGACACGTCCCAATTATTAATATTTTGATTAAAACTTTCAGCATAATAAAACATTGATGACATATCTTTTACATTAGATACATTCCATTTGTCTAAAGGCTGATTAAAACTTTCACAATTAGCAAACATAGCTCTCATATCAGCAGCTTTAGATACATTCCAATCATTAAGAGGATTATCAAATTTTTTGCATTTTTTAAACATAGAACTCATATTCTCAACTTTTGAAACGTCCCAGATCTCAATATTATGATTAAAAGCTAATGCTCCTTCAAACATACTTTCCATATTTACTACATTAGATACATTCCAAGTTTCTATACCGTCAAACTTTTTTAATTTAGAATCTTTAAAAAGATTGCTCATATCTGTTATTAAAGAAGTATCTATTTTATCAAGTTTTGTTTTATCTGCTATTAGTTTTATTAATTCATTTTTATTTTTTGGCTGATGCATTTTAGTTTGCTTACTATCTTTTTTATCTTTTTTGGTTTCTGATTTTTCTAATTCTTTATACTCTTTTATAATATCCTCTTTACTATCAATAAGCTCTTTTAATTCTTCATAATGCATATTTTCTAATTTTTTTAGAACATCAGATACTGCTTTTTTATTATATTTTAATCCTAGTTTATAAACTTCTTTTTTATCAAATTTATTTGTAATTTCTTCAAGATTTGCTGCAGCAGATTTTGAGCTTTGAAAAGAATATATTTTTAAAACTAAATCTAATGAAACATTATTAAAAATTCTATCAAATTCTTTAACTTTTTTAAAATTCCAATTTTTAATATTATCAGGATTAAAAGATAAAGCATTAAAAAAAGCTTGATTCATATATTCTATTTTTTCTGTTTTCCAGCTGTTTAAATCCTGATTAAATGAAGAGGCATTATAAAACATATTTACTATATTTGTTAAATTATAAGTATTCCAATTATCTAAAGGCTGATTAAAATTAGAAGCTATTTCAAACATATTATCCATAAATTCTACATTAAAAATATCCCAGCTATTTAAAGGCTGATTAAATTTTGAAGCTCCAAAAAACATACCATTCATACAGTCAACTTTAGAAGTATTCCAATTATCCAAAGGTTCATTAAACATTATACAGCCGTAAAACATTTCTCTCATACTTGTTACATTAGAAACATCCCAGCTATTGATATTTTGATTAAAACTTTCAGCATTCTTAAACATCTCCATCATATACTGAACATTAGAAGTATCCCATTTATATAAAGGCTGATTAAAGGTTTTAGCACCGCAAAACATAGCAGACATAACTGTAACATTAGATACATTCCAATCATTTATATTGTGATTGAAATTAACTGCATTTTTAAACATACCGCTCATATTTGTTACATTAGAAATGTCCCAAGTTTCTATACCTGAAAAATCTTCTCTTATATTATTAAAAAATAAAGTACTCATATCTATTATTAAACTTGTATCAATACTTCCAAGATTAATACTTTCATCCTGAACTAATTTTTTTAATTCTTCTTTAGTTTTTGGCTTAAATTGTTTTTCTGACATAATAACCTCCACGCTTGAAATCAATCTAAATAAAATATTTATTAATGTGAAAAATAAAATTTTTAATAAAAAAATATTATTTCCGCGAAAAGTAGCAGGATTATATACTATAAAAAAAGAAATGTAAATATATACATCATTCTTTATATCTGATTATTCTAAAATTTGTTTGTATAGTGTTTATTAAATTTATAATTTTTATGTATGTAAAATATATTGTCAGAGCTGCAAATATAGTGAGCATTAAAGCTAAAATAATATTGAAAAAAATATAAGTTGTATTTATACTAGTTTAATAAATATAATAAATGAGGGATTTTTTATGACAGTTCAGGAAGAATATTTTCAAAGATTATCTTTGGTTTTAAAAGAAAAGTTTAATAAAAAAGGCTTTGCTTTTGACAGTTTCGGTAATAAGGAAGAGGCAAAAAAGTTTGTATTATCTCTTATAAAAGAGAATGATACTATTACATTTGGCGGAAGCACATCAGTTAATCAAATGGGCATATTAGAAGATTTGAAAGGCTATAAAAATTTTGTTGATAGAAATAATAAAGAATTAAAAGCAGAAGCAGAGATAAAAGCATTTACAAGCGATGTTTATTTGTGTTCGGCTAATGCTGTAACAAAGAATGGTGATATTGTATCTACAGACGGAGGCGGAAACAGAGTTGCTGCTACTATTTACGGACCTAAAAAAGTATTTTTGATTGTGGGAAGAAATAAAGTTTGTAATACTGTTGAAGAAGCTGTAAAAAGAGTAAGAAATATTGCCGCTGGAGAGAATTCTGTGAGATTTAAAGTAGATAATCCTTGCTGCACAGGTAATATGATTTGCGATGAGGAAAACTGCGATATAGAAAATAGATTATGTGCATATACTATTATAGTTAATAAATGTCATATAAAAGAAAGAATACATATAATATTTATAGGTGAAGAATTAGGATTTTAATTTTTATTTAAGAAAGTTTTATATATATATTAATTATATTTAGAACTTAATTCTAAATTTCAGCACCCGCCCAAGATTTAATTAAACTTAGAATTTATTTAACGCACGGTGAACTAAATTAAATATATAATAAAAATTTGAATATTAAATAATTTATATTTTTTAACTTATTCTGCGTGCGATAAAATTAGTACGAAATTTAAAAAAATTGGGTGGGCAGCTAAAATTACTATTTAGATTTAAAAGAAAAATAGTTTATTAAAATCAGAAAGAATTGAAAGCCTATAGGGTGGGATTTCAAGTAAATTCTTAAAAAATTAATTACATACCCCGCCCTTTAAAATTTAGAGCTTTATTTTATATTTTAATATTATATTATCTTTAGAACTTAATTTTAAATTTCAGCACCCGCCCAAGAGTTAATTAAATTTGGAATTTATTTAACGCACGGTGAACTAAATTAAATATATAATAAAAATTTGAATATTAAATAATTTATATTTTTTAACTTTATTGTGCGTGCGTTATAAATGTGAAGTTTCTAGTACATATTATTTTAATATTTGACTTTTGTATTTATCAAATAAAGTTCCTGAGAAATCAGTTTTTTGTATTGCTTCTTTTAACCCTGTAACATCAATAGTATATGCCTGAGCATCAGTATTAGGTTTTATAGATAAAGTTTTGCTGTTTATTAATTTATTTAGAAATTCGATAACTTCTTTTTCTTGTATTATTCCGAAAGCAGGTGATATTGTATATAATATATCAAAATTATCATTTGAAGATCTCATAAAAGGCTCTACAGATTTATAAGGAGAATTATTAAAACTATATTCTACTATTGGAGTATTTTCATCTATTTTATCTTTATACCAATTTATACTTACACTAAGCTGATTATTTCTAGCAGCTATATATACTTCCAAACTATTATTATTTTTTATAGTCATTGTAACAGTTTTTGTGTCAGTATTGTTATAACTTATTCTTCTTATTTTCCAATTATTATAATGTGTAGTTACAGCAGCAGAGAATGCTTGCATTGATATTATTAATAATGTTATAAATAGAAGTAAAATTTTATTCATATATATTTTTATTCTCCTGTATTTAGTTATATATTATGTTTACTTTATTATAATTTTCGTTAATTTTTTGTAAAGTATTAGAAATAAAAAAATATCAATTTTTTTAATAAAGCAGTAATTTTATATCATTATACCATTTATTCATATAATTTTTAATTTCTTCATAGCTTATCATAGATTTTTCAAATTTTTCAACATGCCAAGGTGATATTATATCAGCAATATTTTTAACATCATTATTTAAATTATTTTTATCTATATTTTCTTTATTAATATTTTTTATGAATTCATCTATTTCTTTTACTAGTTTTTCTTTATCTATGTTTTCTTTTAAATATTTTTTAATTTCTATATTTTTATTATTAGAATTTAAGTTTTTATGATTGTATATTTTTACATTTTTTATGAATGCTGATTGAATAGTCAAAGTAAAAATATCCGTAATTTCAGAAATCTCTTGTATTATAGATTCAAAATGATTTTTATAACTCAAAAGTACCGAAGATGTATTTCTATAAACATTATCATAGCATTTTATTTTTTGATTATCATTAAGTCTTTTATATTTAGCAGATTCAAAAGTTTTTAATTTACTGCTTTTTATATAATCATAATCCGATGCATTTGAATATTTAGAATGGGTTTTATCATCAATATGACAAAAATCACATCCTGCAAGCAATATATATTTAGGATTAAGCATATATGCTATTCTTAAAGCAGGCATTATAACGCTTCCTTCCATATAGAAATATATATTATTATTGTTATCATCGTTTATAGGATATAGTATTTTTTCAAAACTTTCATCATGTGAAAAATAGAATATTCTTTTATTTTCTATATGAGTAAGAGGAAAAGGATATGCCGTATGTGTAGTGAATATATTTATATTTTCATTTTCTTTTTTAAGAAGTTCTTTTAAATGTATTGAAGAATAAAAACCTCCGTCTGTTGATATAACTGCATCAGGTTTTATATTATTTTTTATTAAACTATTAAAAGCATGTGATAATACTAGTACAAAATGAGTTTTTGATAATTCTTTAATATTTTCTATATAGTTATCGGCAGAAGCTCCGGCAGATACTAATAAAATAGGTATTTCTTTTTTTAATATATTGCAGAATGTTTTTATAGAATATCCTTCATTGAAATGCATATTATAGAGTATATTTCTAGTCCATATAGGAGCAAAATAATAATTAGATGTTAATGACATTAATTTTTCTTTAATAGAGTTTGCAAGTGATATATTAACATTATCATAATATTCTCTGGTTTCATCGTCTATATTTGAAGCTCTTACATGTCTTATATAAACTATTTTTTTTGAATCATTATCATTCATATAAAAATTAAAAAATGCCAATATAGTTTCTAAATCTTCATTTAGAATTAGTATTATGTTTTTTAATATATTTTCATTTGAAAGTTTTAAATTTGATAGAATAAGTTTAACTATTTCTATGTCTTTTTCTATTATGATTGCCTTATTATTTTCATTTAAAGATAAAAAATATTCTATGTGAAAGAATGAAGCTATAGATAAAAATATTCCTATATGTTCATTATTGTTTGCTATAAATTGCGATATTAGTCTTTTAGCTTCTTCCATTGGATTATATAGAGAAGTTAAAGGTTTATTATTATATATAACAGCGAATAAATTATTTTTTGACTGTTTTAATTGATATTTATTATTTTGCGGATTATATTCTGTTAATTTCTTTACAGCTCTGAAATTATATTTATTTTTATTTAAAAGCTCTATATTTTTAGTGAATATAGTATTATTCATTTTGTTTCTCTATCAGATTATTTTTAGAATATGCCGTACTTCTCTATGAGTTCGTATGTAGCATCTTCATCATTTTTGATTTTATTGTATATAATGAGTTCAGGTCTGTATTCAAAATGTATTGTATCATAATTATGCCATTTACCGCCCCATATAAATCCGTACTTTTCAAAAACTTTAACAACTTCTTTAGGAGGATGCCATCTTTTATTATAAGGCACAGCATACCATGCTTTATTATTAACCCTAGTCCAAGCCCAATATATTTGCTTACCGTTATTTTTCTTAGGCAAAGTATCAAAAGCAACACCATAACTATGATAGCTTCTGCTTGCACTTTTTGAAATGATTTTCCAAACATATCCGCTGACTATTTTTAAAGAATCAAGGAAATTTGCTACTTCCTGATTAGTCTGTGCTATAAGTTTTACTTCTACACTTACATTTGAAAGCGGCTCATATACATAGTCATGAACTCTTACTTTATATCCTAATATACTTTTTGTACTTATATGTTTTACCATACTCCTTTCACTAGTTCCGTCATAAAGAGTATCTAAGAATTTGTTATTTATATATTTAGTATTATTTACCCTTTTTTTATAGTATTCCTGAAGCTCTTTAGTTCTTTCAGGAGTTTCCTTCTGCACCTCAGGCATTCCGTCTACAGTATAAGAGTAGAATCCGAAAGGTATATAATTATCTTGATTGGTCATATCTTCATCAGTTAGAAGTTTTCCATTAGCCCAATTAAACCATATTCCGTCTAAATAAAATCCTAATTCTCTATTTTTTATAATTGGAGGCGATATTCTATTTGAATATGCTAAATGCAGTGCTATAGTTTCTATTGCTCCGGGTCTTATTATTATATCTTTTCTAATTCTCTTTTTCTCTTTTTCAATCTGAATTTGTTTAATATCAGAACTAGACATTATATCTTTGGTGTTATTTATATATATTATTCCTACAGCTGATATAGAGGAAACAATTATTGTCATAAGTGCTATTGTAAATACTTTATATTTAGCTCCGGCTTTTATTATGAAACTTATCAAGGCCAGTACTATTAGTATAGTTGCTATTACTAAAACATATTGTAAAATGGTCATATTTTTTATATTACTCTGTAAAAATTATTTGTTTACATAATATTAACATATATTAATATTAAATTCAAATTTATTATCGTTAAAAAAAATATATTTAGTAGGAAGTTTTATCAAAAAAGACTTATTTGCGTGGGATAAAAAAATTGGGCGATGACGGGTTCGAACCGCCGACCTAGTGCTTGTAAGGCACCCGCTCTCCCAGCTGAGCTAATCGCCCTTTCTTTTGAAATGTTAGATTATATTAGCATATCATTAAAAAAAAGTCAAGTCTTTTATAAAGTTAAAGTATATTAAATTCGTATTTTTACTATTTTGTATGTTTGGATCTAAAACTTTATTAAATATATATTGCTAAAATAATAAAAAATGTTATTATAGTACAATGTAAATATTATAAAAATAAGTAGAATTTTATTAAAATGAATATAGAATTTTTGCTTTCAGCATCATTTGATAATAGAAGGGTTATTCCTAACCAAGACAGATTATTTAAAGCAATAGTTTCTTCTTTAAATGAAGTTAATATTAATCCTCTTGTAATGATTTCAGAGTTTTCTATAATAGAAGACGGCAATACCCTTATATATTCTTTTCATCCATCTGCTGATCCTATATATTTTGAGTTTAAAGCAGGCACTTTGTTTATAACAATTAGTACAGGTTCTTTCGGAGCGGGATATCATAAATTTATAGTTGGTGTATTAGATAGAATAGCAAGAAGACTTGATATAGAGTTTAAAGAAGATTCAGTTCACAAAGATCCCAGCGGTTATTTTAAAAGTAGGAATTTTGAATCTTTAAAGAGATTTTTTATTAATTCTTTAGCTGATTATGCCAAAATGCTTATAACGCATCATGATAAAGGCTTCAGTAATTTTATGATATCTATGCCTTATAATTATCCTATAATAGAAAAAGAGTATTTTGCCTTATCTGCTTTAGGATATTGGGGCAAAAATTGGTTTACTGATTTTATAGATGCAGATGAAGAAGACAGATTAATTTTAGCATCTGATTTCTTCTTATGGGATACTGAAGATATAAATGCTAAATTTTGGTTTAAAAGTTTTATTAGTATGATTTGGCTTTATTTCCCATTTAGAGATGCTATTGATAATAAAGAAAAAACTATGTATAAAAAAATTATGTATGCTTTTCAGGAAGCATATAAAAAAGATTCTTCATTAAAATATCCTTGGGACATACTTATTAACATTGCTCATTATTTAGATGATGAGAATTTGGTAAGATTTATAGAAAGTAAAAAAACAGTTAATCAGCAGCAGTCTTTTCAGATAGGATTCAGGCTTGAAAAGGCTCGTTTTTCTATAGCAGCAGGATTTACTATCATTCTTCCTATGCGCATGAATGTATTTAAAAATGATAAATCTTTAATAGAATTCAAAGATATTAATGTCTATATAGCTATGCAGGTTTATTCTTTTGCAAATGAAGAGATAGATGTAATAATGGAATATGTATTAAAACAGATAGACATTGCAGGAGAAGATAAAGGAGAAAAACTCGATATTAAATCTCAAAGCGGTAAAATAGAAAGCATAGTATATGAAAAAGAATTAGAAGATAATGATCATATTATTACAGCAGCTTGTGCAGCTAAGAAGTTTGCTTTGCTTGCTTGGTTTACTTATTCTGATGCTGAATATAGAGATATCTGTTTAGAAGCTATAAAGTCAATAGATGCAGAAAATTAACATAATATTTTTAAAAATTATGTAAAGTAATCATAATAACTGCCGATAAATTATCACATAGCTGATTAATAAAATTGATTGGCTTTAACTTAAAGGTGGTATTTATGTTTAACTTATACGAAGAGCTTACAAAAATCGAAATACTTTTATCAAAAGAGATAGAAGTATATAAAATAATATTAGAAGATGAAGAGAAAAAAGTTAATTCTATAATCAATACAAGATTACAGGATATACATTTATACTGTGATCATCAGAATGAAAAAATGACAGAAGCTAATGAGCTTAGAAAAATGAGAGAAAATATAATAGATTTAATAGTATTGAATAAGTTCCCTCATTTATCAGAAACAGCAACATTATCTGATATTATTAGAAGAATACCATTGAATAAAACAGCTAGAATATCAGCACTTCGTCTTGAATTAGTTACTCTAATGGCTAGATTAAAACATCTTAATAAATTAGCTCCTAAACTTTTTGATGAGGCTTTAGATTTGTTTGCAAATATGAAAGAAGTTCTAAATGAAAGCAAAAAAGTGGGCTATAACAATAAAGGAAAAGAGCATGTTGTTAATAGGAAATTATCAGTATTAGTAAATAAGCAAGTTTAATATAGAATATTTATATCTTAATTAAGCGTATGGCATAGTTTTATGTTATACGTTTTTTTTATATATTTTATTTTCAAATTATAAAAATTATAGAAACATAATATTGCAAAATTATAAAAACGATATATAGTATTACTCAAAAAAATAATATAAAAATTTAAACGGGAAAAAATTATGAAAAAAGTTAATTTATCTGGAAGACATTTTATTAATTTGGAAGATTTTACAAGCGAAGAATTATCAGCATTGATTGATTATACCTTCGAGTTAAAATCAAAAGTTAGGAATAGAGAAGAAATAGATATAATGAAAAATAGGACTATGGTGATGTATTTTTCAAAACCTAGTTTGAGGACTCGTTTAAGTTTTGAAATAGGAATGAAAAAATTAGGCGGAGATGCTTTTGTATTAAAACAAGATGAGATTATATTAGGGCAGAGAGAAAGTATAGAAGATAGTTCTAATGTTATTTCAAGATACTGTGATTTGATTATGATTAGAACTTTTGCTCATAGCGATGTTGAGGATTTTGCTAAATATTCAAAGGTTCCTGTTATAAATGCTTTGACAGATCTTTCGCATCCTTGTCAGGTTATGGCGGATTTATTTACTATGAAAGAGCATTTCGGTAAATTGAAAGGTTTAACATTATCATATATAGGCGACGGAAATAATGTATGCAATAGTCTTTTAACAGGCTGTACATCTTTAGGTGTTAATATAAAAGTAGGAGTTCCTAAGGGTTATGAGCCTGATGCTAAAACTACAGAAATAGCTAAAAAAATAGCTAAAGAAAATGGCTGCACAGTTGATATTATTAATGATGTAAAAGAGGCTGTAAGTGGCAGCGATGTAGTTTATACTGATGTATGGGCTTCTATGGGGCAGGAGAGTGAAAAAGAAAAAAGACTTAATGTATTTAAAGGTTTTACTCTCACTAAAGAATTATTTGCTCTTGCTAATAAAGGTGCTATAGCTTTACATTGTTTGCCTGCTCATAAAGGCGAGGAGATTAGCGAAGAAGTATTCAATATGAATTCTCAGTATATTTATGAAGAGGCAGAAAACAGAATGCATGCACAAATGGCTATAATGAGCAGTATAGTAAAAGAATAATAGAAAATTAATATATACTTGAACAATTTTATTTTTGGTAAAATAATTATCAGCTTTTTTGCTGAGACTTCTTAAAAGTTTTTATAATTGTATATGTTTTGCTAAAAATACAAATATAATAATTAAATAAAAACATTTTATAAATAAAGAAAGGATTTATCATGAAAAAAAAACTAGTATTAGCCTATTCAGGCGGTTTGGACACTACAGTTATAATACCATGGCTTAAAGAAAATTATGATTATGATGTAATAGCTGTTTGTGTGGATGTAGGACAAGGTACAGAAACTGACGGTTTAGAAGAAAGAGCTTTAAAAACAGGTGCTGTAAAATACAGATTAGTAAAATGCGAAGATGAGTTCGTTACAGATTATATTTATCCTATAGTTAAAGCTGAAGCTACTTATGAAGATAAATATTTACTTGGTACTTCTGCTGCAAGACCTTTAATAGCTAAAAAACTTGTTGAAGTTGCTTTAGAAGAAGGTGCTACTGCTATAGCACATGGAGCTACAGGAAAAGGTAATGACCAAGTAAGATTTGAATTAACAGTTAAGGCATTAGCTCCTAACTTTGAAATTATTGCTCCTTGGAGAGAATGGAATATATCTTCAAGAGAAGAAGAAATTAAATATTTGGAAGATAGAAATATAGAAGTTCCTATGAAAAAAGATGATTCTTATTCAAGGGATAAGAACCTTTGGCATTTATCACATGAGGGATTAGAGCTTGAAGATCCTGCTAATATGCCTAATTATGAAAGACTTCTTAAATTATCAAATACTATAGAGAATGCTCCTAATGAAGGACAATTTGTAGAATTAGAATTTGAAAAAGGAATACCTACTAAAGTAGACGGAAAAACTTTCTCTCCTTCTGATTTAGTTAAATATTTAAATGAAATAGGTGGAAAGCATGCTGTTGGTATAGTTGATTTATTAGAAAACAGAGTAGTAGGAATAAAATGCCGCGGTGTATATGAAACTCCTGGAGGTACTATTCTTTATGCTGCTCATAGAGAAATAGAACATTTATGTTTAGACAGAGAAACATTATATTTTAAACATATAGTTTCTCATAAATTAACTGACCTTGTATATAGCGGAAGATGGTTTACTCCTTTAAGAGAGGCTTTATGTGCATTTATTGACAGCACTCAAGAAACTGTAACAGGTAAAGTAAAATTAAAATTATATAAAGGAAATATTATACCTGCTGGAGTAACTTCTCCTTATTCTCTTTATAATCAAAGTTTGGCTAGCTTTACTACAGGTGAATTATATGATCATCATGATGCTCAGGGATTCATTACTCTTTACGGACTTCCTTTGAAAGTTAATGCTTTGATGAAAGAGCAAGTGAAAAAAATGAGGTTAAAATAATTAATTATGAAAGAAAAATTATGGGGGGGACGCTTTTCTAAAGAACTTAACAAAGAAGCTAATGATTTTAATTCTTCATTGGATTTCGACTGTAAGATGTACAGAGAGGATATACTTGGAAGCATAGCACATGCAAAAATGCTTGGCGAATGCTCTATTATTCCTCTTGATGAAAGCGTAACTATAATAAATGCTCTAAAGCAAATTTTAGATGATATTGAAAATAATAAACTTCAATTTGATTTTGAATTAGAAGATATTCACACACAAGTTGAAAGATGGCTTATTGATAGAATAGGTGAAATAGGAAAAAAGGTACATACAGGAAGAAGCAGAAATGATCAGGTGGCACTTGATTTAAGAATGTATTTAAAAAACAAAGTAGAAAATATTAAATCTTTGATATTAGATTTAATTTCTACATTAATAAACATACAAAAAGAGCATACAAAAACATATATGAGCGGTTATACTCATCTTCAAAGAGCACAGGTTATAACATTTGCACATTATTTGGGTGCTTATGTAGAGATGTTTAAAAGAGATTTTGACAGATTAGCTGATGCCTACAAAAGAATAGATGTTATGCCTTTAGGGGCAGGAGCTTTGGCTTGTTCTACATACAATATAGACAATAAAAAGACTGCTGAAACTCTAAACTTCAAGAATGTTATGCTTAACTCATTAGATGCTGTATCTGACAGGGATTTTGTTATTGAAGTAGAATCTGTTTTATCAATAATAATGATGCATTTAAGCCGTTTTTCTGAGGAGCTTATATTATATTCTACTTCTGAGTTTAAATTTGTAGAGTTTGATGATGAGTTTACCACAGGCTCTAGCCTTATGCCCCAAAAGAAAAATCCAGATATACTCGAGCTTATTCGAGGAAAAACAGGAAGGGTGTATGGTAATTTATTTTCTATATTAACAGTGATGAAGTCTTTGCCTTTAGCATACAACAAAGATATGCAGGAGGATAAAGAGGGTATATTTGATTCATTAGAGAATGTTAAAAACTGTTTATCAATACTTCCTAATGTATTAAAAACTATGAAAGTTAATAAAGAAAATATGCTTAATTCTGTTAATGAAGGTTTTTTGAATGCTACTGAGGTTGCTGATTATCTTGTAAGAAAGGGTATGCCATTTAGAGATGCACATGGTGTTTCTGGGCGTCTTGTTGTGTACTCAATTAACAATAACAAAAATCTTTCTACGCTTTCAATAGAAGAATATAAAAAAGAGTCAGATTTATTTGAAGATGATATTTATTCTTGTATAACTCCAGAGGCTCAGGTTTCAAACAAAACAATGATTGGAAGCCCTAGTGAGAGTGCTGTTATGGAAGTAATAAAGATAAATGAAGAGTGGCTCAAATCAAATAGTAAATAATAAATAAAAAATATTTTTTATAATTATAAAAACAAGGGTGCTGCTTAAAAATGGTACTCTTGTTTTTTTTATTTTATTTTTTGAGGTATTATTTTCACGCACGGTGAGCAAAGCTAAAAATATAAATTTAATTATCAATTCAATGTAAATTATATATCAAAATGCATTCACCGTGCGGTATATGCATTATAAATTTAAATAAATTTTGGGCGGGTGTGCTTTTATAATTTAAGCTTTTAATATAAATAAAATTGTTAATTGATATTAAAACTATACATTCTAAAGGGCGGGTTTTAAAATAAATCAAAAAAGTAAATGTATTATAAATAAAAAAAATTATATCAGCTTTTTTACCGATGCTAAAGCAGACTTTGTCAAGCTGAAAAATACAAATTTATATTATCACATCGTAAATATTTCTAGTTTCAAGCACTTTTACTCCGACTTCATATTCACGCATATATTTAGCAAGTCTGTATCCGTTTATAAGAATTATTTTTACATCTTTTAATTCTTCTACAACCTTTTTAGCCTGCGGAGTATAATCTGAAGCAGTTATAAAAATTCCTCTGTTTATACCATTAACATTTTTAAGCCCATGAGCAAACTTTGTAATTTCAGTATCATTAACTTTATTATTTTCTTTATAGCATTTGCATTGTACACCTATCATGTCAAAACCAAATTTATCCATAGTAAGAGTACCGTCAATTCCTCTGTCTCCGCTTCCTCCTGTTCTGTACTTTTTACCATAACCCATTTTTTCAAGCAGTTCTAAACATATATTTTCAAATTTAGTGCCTTTATCAACAGAGCTTTCACCCATATACTGAAGCCTGTCAAGTATATCCTTCTCTACGCTTTCATAATACTCTTCGATGCTTTTTTCTATTTCGTTTCTGTTTTCATCTTCTTCTGCTTCTTCTATTTCTTCTATGTCATCATCTGAATTGCTTTTACTGTTTTCTAAATAAGGCGTTTTTTCTTTCAAAGTTTTGAAATCAAAGTTAGGATTTTCTTCATAGAATTTTTTACCGAAGTCGGTTATTTGATATACTCCCTTATCTATGTTTTCTATTAACTGAGCTTTTTTTAAAACAACTAAAGACCAATGAATTCTAGAATTAAATTTATTATATCCATTTTTTGTTATCAAATTAAAGTCCTCATCAGATGTGTTGGTATACTCTTTTAATTTGCTGTATGTATCTTTTCTATGTGCTGGTTTATTTATATCATAAAAAAATTTTAATACATATTTATCATAATCTCTATATTTTAAAAGTGCCATAATTAAAAAACTCCTATTACTTCAATTAAAAAATGATACTTCAATAATTACTTTTTTACAATGTTTTTTATTTTATTCTGAAACCCCACCCTTTATTCTATGCTGCCTAAACAGATAATTTTATTTTTATTTTCTTTTTTTGCTTTATTAGAAATTACAGCACCCGCCCAAGTTTTGTTTAAATTTGCTGTGTTTTCAACGCACGCAGAGTAATATTAAAAATATTAGTTTCATTATTGATACAATTAAAATTTATTATAAAAATGCATTTACCGTGCGTTAAATAGATTTTAAATCTAATTAACATTTGGGCGGCAGGTTTTTTATGATGTAGGCATTTAATATGAATAAAATTTTTAATTGATATTAAAACTATAAATTTAAAAGGCTTGGATTTAAGATTAAAAAAATATATTTTTTTTGAAACTTTTTTCGGTATATAAAATTTGTATACTTTAATATAGATAGTTATTCAATATTTGTATAAAGACAGAAAATAATTTTATTGCTGTTTTAATTTAATAATATCAGTTTCATTTTCTTTTTTATATTCTTCCTCTTCATTTGAATTATTTATTATTACAAATTGGCATTTTCTATCTTTATCATTATATTCAGATGAATGAACAGAACCATATCCTATATATCTAAGTCTTTCTTTATCTATCCCCTTATCTACCAATTTATCAAATATAGCTTTTGCTCTGTTTTCAGATAGATATATATTATAATTTGAATCTCCGTTGCTGTCGCTATGTCCTTCAATAATGAGATTTTTATTTTTATTGTTATTTAAATACTTATATATTTCATTTATACCATCATCATATTCATTTTTTAATTGATAAGAATCAAAATCAAATTCTATTATATTTGCAGTAACAAGTATTTCATTATTATCTTGCTTTATGACTTCGGTTTGTTTTATAGTTTGTGCATTTTCTTTTTCAATAACATCATTATTTGTCAGGTTTTCTGTTTCTGCTATTTGCTGATTATTTGTATTCTCTTCTTTTAGTGAATCATTCAGGATTTTTATGTCATCTTCTTCTTTTATAGAATCAGCTATAGTTTTTATATCATCTTCTTGAATATAAGTTTTTGATGCTGTTTTTGCAGTTTGACTATTATCATTATAAAGTACAGCATGCAGATTCTTGCTGAAAGCCAATACCACAACATACTTATCATTAGTAGAACATGAAACAGCAAAAATTAATAAAAATATTAAAGGTAAAATTTTATTTATCATAATTAACCTCTTAATACAATAATTTATATTTATTACCTTATTGTAAATCTAGCTCCGAGAAGCACCTCATGAGCATCATTAAAACCAAAACCTAATAAATATCTATATCCTAAATCCAAAGCAAACCAATCAAGTATATTATAAACTAAACCAGCATTAATTCCAAATGCAAAAGAACTTCTAGTAATAATAGCTTTTCCTATATTATCATAAACATAATGCATTTGATATAATCTGTTTCCAAAAGATAATCCAAAATATATACTCATATTAGGAATTCTACTGTAAAGAGCCCTAGTAGTGAGATTATCCAATTCATTGTTTTTTACAAAAAATATATTTATATCATAATATACACTTGCCATTATGCTTTGCATCCAAGTGTCTTTTTTACCAATTACTCCCTGAAACATATATTCTATATCAAGTCTTAAAGGCACTAATCTAGTTTTTCTAAATAAATCATATCCTACAGCAAAACCTCCGCCTATATAATTGTTTTTTTCAAGAAAAGGAAGTTTTCCTAATTCTAATCTATTTGTTTTATTTAGAGCCTCATGTTTAAAATTGATTTTAGGGGCTATATAAACACCTGAGAAAATTGCTGCAGAAAGGTTTTTACTAGAAAAAGCAACAATAAAAAATAATAATATAATTACTAATCGTTTCATATAACAACCCTTTTATTTTAAATAAACAAAATTTTTTCTGAATAAATTATTAGTGTTAGTATTATTAAATAAATAATTGTTCATACCTAAACTATTATTTAAATTATAATTGCTACTAAATTTATATTTGCTTTTCTCTCCTGAATGACTTTGAGGAGGATAAGCAGGCATTTGAACATTCTGTACAGGCATTATAATCATAGTTCCTGTTTTGCATGAAGCAAGTGCAATTAATAATAATAATAATAAAGCTATTTTTTTCATAAGTATCATTTCCTCAGATCTGGTATTGGGAATCTAGCTGCTATAGCAAATTCATGTGATAAAACATTATCTAAACCATATAATATTCTGTATCCTATATCCAAGTTAAGGAAACTAGTAACATATATGTCAATTCCCACAGCACCTCCTATTGCGAATGTAGGACTAGGTACTGTTACAGTAGCTTTTACTCTTCCATTTTCTTCAAACCATCTGTCATAAGTATTTGCATTTATTTTTGTTCCCATTAAGAGTCCTAAATATAATGACATTATAGGAGTTCTGCTATATATTTCTTCAGCGGTAATAGTTTTTAATTCGCTCTTTTTTATATGATATATATGCATGCTATAGTAAGCGGCAGCTAATATAGAATGCTGAGATTGTTTTACTATATTTGCAGTATGATAATTTCCTGTCATACCATCTTTGAAAGTATATTCCAATTCTAATCTCAAAGGTATGTTTTTTTGATATCTATAGAAATCAAAACCTGCAGAAAAACCCGCTCCAAGATAATTATTCATTATTCTCTGATTTTTATTATTTTTAAAACCAGAATCGTTAAAGTTGTATACAATTTTAGGTGCTATATAAAATGCATCTATCAGCGGAAACAAAGATGAACTCATAAAGCAAGTTATTATTGATATTAATAAAATTTTTTTCATACTAAAAACCTTACAAAACATTATCAATTATTAAAAAGATATACCTATAGCCAATCTAGGAAGCGGTATTAATCTAATGCCCGGTGTAAAAGAATAACCTATATCAAGTAAAGATATATCTATAAACGGACGAACTTCCCAATCGGCACCTGTTTTAGAAAATAAATCTATTCTGAATCCCATTTCTCCGGATATATAAAAGTCATAAACAGTAGTAGTTTTATATCTTGTAGTTCCATCATTTCTTAATTCTTTACCATTAACTATGAATGTAGTCATACCAACTTTAGGAAGGAGGAAAAATCCGCTAGGGGTATCATTTTTATTGAAGTAAAATCTCACTCCTATAGAAGCAGGTATAGCTATTGTACTTCCATTATAAAATTTACTTAGAGCAGCAGAGGCTATGATATCTCCGGCATTATTTCTTACAGGTTCTGAATAATCACTGTAGTGAGTATCAAATGCATAAAAACCTAAAGTGGCATCTATTGATTGTTTAGGCAGATAAGTGTAATTATATGTTAATCTTATTCCGAATTTACCATCATAAAATTTACCGCTTGCTCCTTCTTGTGTCTTGAATATTAATTCAGTGATAAGCGGCATAGTACCCATGGAAAATAATGTGGTACCAAAGTCTATCCCTAAAGAATGCTTTAAATAATCCTGAGCATTAATTATAGTAGCTGATATAAAAATTAGTATAGATGTAAAAATGATAATTTTCTTTATATTCATAATTCAAATCCATTAAAATCTTAAACTGAATCCAATTCTAGGAAACAATGCAAATCTTATATTTGAAAGATATTTAGCCCAATCAGGGAAACTGCTCCAAGCAGGTATATTAAATGCTGAAAAACCAGCAGTTAGAGAAGTAACCCCTCCCGCTACTGTATTATATACATTTCCAGTCCAAGGTCTTACATAATATCCTATTTCAAGAATAGCAATATCAATAGTTGGTTTTACTCTCCATTCTTTAGTAGGGAATAATTCTATATTCCAACCCAATTCATAAGAAATATATAAAGCAGCATCATGAACTGTATGTTCAGTTTTTATACCGGTAAGCCCATTATCTGTGGTTACAGTATAGAAAAATGCATCTATTCCGAAACGAAAAGCATTATAGAATTGCCTTTTAGGGCCGTAAAATTTTACTCCAAATGTTGCAGGCATAAATATAAATGATGCATTGAAAACTGTATCTCCGCCAACAACATTAGCATAATTTCCCTGTCCTAAAGTTTCCAATAACTTTCCAGCATTTTCTTTTGTAATAGTTAAATCATAAGTGCTAGAATAAATACCTATTCCTGCTTCCAAAGCTATTTGATTATGAACAAATAATGAATATGAAATAGCCGGAATATACCAAGCAGATCCTTTTGCATCAGCATAATCAAAATATTTATTTATATCGCCTAAATTAATTCCTATTAATCCGCTTAGATTTGCAGCATTATTTACAGTAGTATTAAACAGCAGCGGATAAAAAATAGCTCCTCCCGGATTTAAATTAAAGCTTATCATTTGTCTTCCTTTTATCCAACTGTAATCTTCGCCTGTTACTTCTGTTGAAAGAGGAAGCCCTTTAGAATAAGCATAAATATGAAAGCAAAATAAAACAGATAATAATATTAAACATTTTCTCATAATAAAAACCACTTATTTATTTTATAGCTTCTCCTGCAGTAAATCCTCCGCTGGAGTTTTTTAATATATTTTCAATTTCAGCTTTTTTGTCAGCAGTAAGATTAGTACCTTTTAATATTTCATCAGAATTACTCAAATCTATTTTATCAGCACCTTTATCTATAATTGCACTTATCAAATTTCCAACAACCGCCTCTCCTCCTTCATCATCAAGAACATCAAGTACAGCATCTACTGCTTTTTTAGCCTCTTCATTCATTTTTACAACATAAAGTTCATTTCCAGATGGAGCAGCCATTATATATTCTCCATTGCTGTCTTTATATACTCCTCCTATACCTAATATAGGTTCTTCAAAAGTATAATTTCCATTAAGTGTTCCTGAACTTCCGCTAATGGTAAGTGTATTTCCATCAGATTTTGCACCAGCCCAATTACCGCTTTGCATTTTTGATAATATTAAATCTGCTCCGGGTTTAGTAATTTTTACTCCATAATCTTTTGTGCATGAAGTTATTAAAACGATACTTATAAATGAAATAATAGATATTATTTTCATGGTATATTTCCATAAATTAATTTATTTTTTATAATTCTTTCATAGTATATACCGGTATATAAAATATTGCAATTTGTAATTGTGAATTTTTCCATGTTTTTTAATATTTTTCTATATTTTTTAAAAAAATTAATATAATATATTTTATATTTTTGATTTTATATATTACAAATTCTATAATATATGGGTATTTTTTAAAATTATATTTATATTTTATGGAATAAAAGATATAGTGTGTATTTTTGTGTTAAATTTATAGTATAATAAAATTTTTTATGTGTATATTTATATAAAAAATAATTATTTATAATTTGGATTTTTATATGGTATAAAAGTATTTTTGTTAATTTTATGTTTATTTCATACTTTTTTGTTTTTCTTTTTTGTCTATTATAGATCTGCCGGCAAGTTCTTCTTTTATGTCATTTATTGTTATATTTTTTTCAACCATTAATACTAGAGTATGATATAACAAATCAGATATTTCATATATAGTTTCTTTATTGGAATCATTTTTGGCACCTATTATAACCTCTGTGCATTCTTCTCCAACTTTTTTTAATATTTTATCTATTCCGCTATTAAATAAATAAGTTGTGTATGATCCTTCTGTTTTATTAGTTTTTCTTCCCTTTATGAGATTGTATAATTTATCTATTGAAAAATCTTTATAATCTTCTTTTGAATATATTTCATTAAAAAAGCAAGATTCAGCACCTGTATGGCATGCAGGTCCGTCTTTTATTACTTCGATAACTAAAGCATCATTATCACAATCGGATTTTATAGCTTGTATATGCTGGTAATTTCCGGAAGTTTCTCCTTTTCTCCAAAGTTCCTGTCTGCTTCTGCTGTAAAAACAAGTCTTTCCTTCTTTAATGCTTATTTCAAGACTTTCTTTGTTCATATATGCTAGAGTTAAAACTTCTCTTGTATAATAATCTATAACTATTGCAGGTATTAGACCTTTTTCATCAAATTTTAATTTTTCTATTTCGTTTTGATTGATATTGCTCATAAATAATTCCTAAATATTATTAAGTTTAATTATGCTATAAATATAATTTTTTTGCAATATTTATTAGGAAATTGATGATATTTAATTTTTATTTTTTATGAAATATACCAAGTCTAATAGTCATAAATATCTATAATTTTTGATTAATTTTGAATTGCTTATTATAGGCAAAATATTAAGAAACATTAATTAAAATGAAAAAAAATAATAAAAAACTATTAAATACTATTGATTTTTTTGTATAGTTGCTTTATAATGCTCTAACTTTCATAAAAGCGATTAAAGCGTATAGTATGGTTTTTCTCACTATGATTAAGTTTTAATACTATAATTGCTCAGTTAATAAATACTGTTTCGTGTTTGAAGTTTTATAAAAGAAAAATATTAATGTGTCATTCCTTAAAACGGATTGACTTGTAAAAAAATAAAGAATTAGAGGTTTTGTATTTTATGCCTACAATTAATCAATTAGTAAGAAAAGGTCGCAAGCGTATAATAAATAAAACAAAATCGCCTGCATTAATGAAATGTCCGCAAAGAGAAGGTGTTTGTACTCGTGTAACAACAACTACACCAAAAAAACCTAACTCAGCTATGCGTAAAATTGCCCGTGTAAGAATAACAAATGGTATGGAAGTAACAGCTTATATTCCTGGTATAGACCATACATTGCAAGAACACAACCGTGTGCTTATAAGAGGCGGCCGTGTTAAAGACTTACCTGGTTGCCGTTATCACATAGTTCGCGGAAGCCGTGAAGCTACAGGTGTAGAAAAGAGAATGAAAGCTAGAAGTAAATATGGTACTAAAAAACCAAAGGCTTAATGAATGGAGTAAATTAATATGGCTAGAAGAAGAAGAGCACAAACTAGAAAAATAGATGCTGATCCTGTTTATGGAAGCGTTATTATTAGTAAATTTATAAATAAGTTAATGTATGACGGTAAAAAAAGCAAAGCTGAAAATATATTTTATAAAGCTATGGATTTAGTTAAGCAGAAAACAGGTAAAGAAGGTTTAGAGGCTTTTAACGAAGCTATTGAAAATATCAAACCTCGTGTAGAGGTAAAATCAAGAAGAGTTGGAGGTTCTACATATCAGGTTCCTGTTGATGTAAGACCAGACAGACAGAATTCTTTAGCTTTTACATGGCTTATAGATGCTTCAAGAAAAAGAGGCGGAAGAAGCATGGTAGAGCGTTTATCAAATGAAATAGCTGATGCTATAGACGGAAAAGGTCAGGCGGTTGCTAAGAGAGATACAGTTCATAGAATGGCTGAAGGTAACAAAGCATTTGCTCACTTCAGGTGGTAGTTTTTAAGGAGAAAGTTTAGTGGCACGTCAAATTTCATTAGAAAACACACGCAATATTGGTATTATGGCTCACATTGATGCTGGTAAAACTACTTTAAGTGAGCGTATTTTGTATTTTACAGGTAAGACCCATAAGATTGGGGAAGTTCATGAAGGTGCAGCTGAAATGGACTGGATGGAACAGGAAAGAGAAAGAGGTATTACAATTACTTCTGCTGCAACAACTTGTTTTTGGAATGGTCATAGAATTAATTTGATAGACACTCCGGGGCACGTTGACTTTACTGCTGAGGTAGAAAGATCTTTGAGAGTATTAGACAGTGCAGTAGGTGTTTTCTGTTCAGTAGGAGGTGTTCAGCCTCAGAGTGAAACAGTTTGGAGACAAGCTAGTAATTATAAGATTCCTAGAGCTATTTTTGTTAATAAAATGGATAGGATAGGAGCTAATTTCTATTCTGTTTTAGATCAAACAAGAGAAAGATTAAAAGCTAACAGTCACCCTGTAGTTATACCTATAGGTGCAGAAAGCAATTTCGAGGGTGTTGTTGACTTAGTAAATATGAAAGAGATAATTTGGGTTTCTGAAGACGGTATGAAAATGGAAGAGAGAGAAATCAGACCTGAATTGAAAGAAAAAGCAGAAGAATATAGAAACTCATTATTAGAAGCAATCGTTGAATATGATGACGATGCTATGAATAAGTTCTTTGAAGGTGAGGAAATAGATGTTCCTACTATAAAAAGACTTATAAGAACAGCAACTTTAACAGCAGATTTCTTCCCAATGTTCTGCGGTACAGCATTCAAAAATAAAGGTATTCAAGTATTAATTAATGGTGTTGTTGATTATTTACCATCTCCTATAGATAAACCTGAGGTAGAAGGTACTGATTTAGATGGTAATGTTATAAAAAGAAAAATATCTGATGATGAGAAATTTAGTGCATTAGCATTCAAAATAATGACAGATCCTCATGTAGGAAAAATAGCATTCTTGAGAGTTTATTCAGGAATTTTAGAATCAGGTTCTTATGTTCTTAATGCAACAAAAGGTAAAAGAGAGCGTATCGGAAGAATACTTCAGATGCATGCTAATAAAAGAGAAGAAATTGAGCAGGTATATGCTGGTGATATAGCAGCAGCAGTAGGTCTTAAAGATACTACAACAGGTGATACATTATGTCCTGAAAATGCTCCTATAATATTAGAATCAATTAACTTCCCAGAGCCTGTAATTAATGTTGCTATAGAACCTAAAACAAAAGGCGACAGAGATAAAATGTCAGTTGCTTTATCAAGACTTGCTGAAGAAGATCCAACATTCAGAGTTAGCTTTGATGAAGAAACAGGACAGACAATCATAGCAGGTATGGGTGAGCTTCACTTAGAAATTATCTGCGATAGAATGAAAAGAGAATATAAAGTTGAGGCAAATGTTGGACGCCCTCAAGTATCTTATAGAGAAGGTATTAAGAAAACGGTTGAGGTACAAGGTAAATTTGTTCGTCAGTCAGGCGGTAAAGGTCAGTATGGTGATGTATGGCTAAGAATAGGACCTAATGAACCTAATGCCGGATTCAAATTTAACAATGAAATCGTTGGAGGAGCAGTTCCAAGAGAATATATACCGGCAGTAGAAAAAGGCTGTATAGAATCTATGAATACAGGAGTTCTTGCTAACTATCCTATGCTTGATGTTATAGTATCAGCTTATGACGGATCATTCCACCCTGTAGACTCATCAGAAATGGCATTTAAAATTGCTGCTTCTATGGGATTTAAAGAAGGCTGTAAAAAAGCAGATCCTTATTTATTGGAACCTATGATGACAGTAGAAGTTGTAACTCCTGAAGATTATATGGGTGATATAATAGGAGACTTAGCTTCAAGAAGAGGTCAGGTTCATGGATTTACAGATAAATCAGGTTATAAATCCATCAATGCTACTGTACCTCTTGCTGAGATGTTTGGTTATACAACAAGTATAAGGAATGTTTCTCAGGGTAGAGCAAGCTATACAATGCAGTTCTCACATTATGAGGAAGTACCTAAAAATGTAGCAGAAGAGATAATAGGTGCTAGAATGGGTAATAGTAAGTAAGTAACTAATAAAATATTAGTATTAAAATAAAAAACAAATTTCCTAAAGGATAAATAATTGGAGGATTAAAATGGCTAAAGGAACTTACGAAGGTACAAAAACACACGTAAACGTTGGTACTATTGGACACGTAGACCATGGTAAAACAACATTAACATCAGCAATAACAGCAGTATCATCTGCTATGTTCCCAGCAACAGTACAGAAAGTTGCTTATGACTCAGTAGCAAAAGCTTCTGAAAGTCAAGGTAGAAGAGACCCAACAAAAATATTAACAATCGCAACATCACACGTTGAATATGAATCAGATCATAGACACTATGCTCACGTAGACTGTCCAGGTCACGCTGACTACATTAAAAACATGATTACAGGTGCAGCTCAAATGGACGGAGCTATCTTGGTAGTATCAGCAGAAGACGGTGTAATGCCTCAAACAAAAGAACACGTACTTCTTTCAAGACAAGTAGGTGTAAATTACATTGTAGTATTCTTAAATAAATGTGATAAATTAGATGACCCAGAAATGGCTGAAATCGTAGAAGCAGAAGTAATAGATGTATTAGATCATTATGGTTTTGACGGATCTAAAACACCTATTATTAGAGGTTCTGCTATTAAAGCTATTCAAGCTATTGAAGCAGGTAAAGATCCTAGAACAGATCCAGATTGTAAATGTATAATAGACTTATTAAATGCATTAGATACATATATTCCAGATCCAGTTCGTGAAGTAGATAAAGACTTCTTAATGTCAATAGAAGATGTATACTCAATTCCTGGAAGAGGTACAGTTGTTACAGGAAGAATTGAAAGAGGTAAAATTGAAAAAGGTAATGAAGTAGAAATCGTTGGAATAAGACCTACTAAGAAAACTACTTGTACAGGTGTAGAAATGTTCAAAAAAGAAGTAGTAGGTATAGCAGGTTACAATGTTGGCTGTCTTTTAAGAGGTATTGAACGTAAAGAAGTAGAAAGAGGACAAGTATTAGCTAAACCTGGTACAATTACACCTCATAAAAAATTTGAAGCTGAAGTTTATATCTTGAAAAAAGAAGAAGGCGGAAGACACAGCGGTTTCGTAACAGGTTACAGACCTCAAATGTACTTCAGAACAACAGATGTAACAGGAGTAATTAATTTGGCAGAAGGTGCACAAATGATTATGCCTGGTGATAATGCTAACTTAACTATTGAACTTATCACTCCAATCGCTATGGAAGAAAAGCAAAGATTTGCTATTCGTGAAGGTGGTAAAACAGTAGGTAACGGTGTTGTAACAAAAATATTAGAATAATTAAGAGCGAAATAAAAGGGTATGCCTTTTTAATTAAAGATATACCCTTTAATAAATTAAGAGAAAGCGAGTAATTCAAGCTATGAAAGAACAGAAAATACGAGTTAAACTAAAAGCCTTTGATATTGAGCTTATTGATCAATCAGCTCAGTCTATAGTAGCTAGTGTAAAGAAAACAGGAGCTAGAGTATCAGGACCTATACCATTGCCTACAAGTATTCGTAAGGTAACAGTAATAAGAAGTCCGCATGTAAACATAAAGTCAAGAGAACAATTTGAGATGCGTATATATAAAAGATTAATAGATATCTTTGATGTAACACCTCAGACAACAGAGTCTCTTAAGAAATTGGCGCTTCCAGCTGGGGTTGATGTTCAGCTTAAATAAGCGTTTAATTAAAAAATATTAAAGATAAAGCTTTACTACGTTTTATCTGTAATAGTTTGAAACATTAAAAAGTAGTAAGTAAAATCATTATAGAGGATTCGCCGATGGTAGGAATAATTGGCAAAAAATTGGGTATGACAACAGTTTTCGATGAAACTGGTAATGCTATAGCAGTAACAGTAGTAGAGGCTGGACCATGCACAGTTATGCAGATAAGAGATAATGAGAAAGATGGCTACAGTGCTATTCAATTAGGGTATGGTGCCGTGAAAGAAAAGCATTTGAAAAAGCCTCAAATAGGTCAGTTTAAAAAAGCAAATTTAGAGCCTAAGAAATATTTAAAAGAGTTCAGAATGGACAATACTAGCTCTTATACAGTAGGACAAGAGCTTAAAGCAGATATATTTCAAGCAGGCGATTTTATAGATGTTAGTTCTTTGAGTAAGGGTAGAGGTTTTGCTGGCGTAATGAAAAGACATAATTATGACGGCGGTCCTATGAGCCATGGTTCTAACTTTAGAAGAAGAGCAGGTTCTATAGGCTGTAACAGTTACCCTGCAAGAGTATGGAAAGGTAAAGGTATGCCTGGACATATGGGTAATACTTTAACTACTATTCAAAATTTAAAAGTGGTTGAAATAAGACCCGATGATAATTTGATTATGATTAAAGGTGCTATACCAGGTGCAGTTAATAGCATAGTTAAATTAACATCAGCAGTAAAGAAACGCAATAAGAAAAAGAACTCAATGAATTAATAGAGTGAAATAATAACAGGATGATAAAATGGAAGTAGTAATACTAAATGAAAATGGAGATAGCGTAGGCAATTTAGAGATTGTTGATGAGATATTTAAATCAGAAGTTAACAATAATCTACTTTACGAAGCAATCAAAAATGAATTAGCTAACAGACGCCAGGGTACTCACTCTACAAAAACAAGAGCAGAAGTTTCAGGAGGCGGTAAAAAACCTTGGAGACAAAAAGGTACAGGAAGAGCTAGAGCAGGTTCTACAAGATCCCCAATTTGGGTAGGCGGTGGTAAAACACATACTCCTAAGCCTCGCGATTATAGCTATAGATTGCCAAAGAAAATGAAACGTAAGGCTCTATTGTCTGTTTTATCTTTAAAATATGGAAAGAATGTTCTTAAAGTTTTTGAGGACTTCACTTTTGATGCTCCTAAAACAAAAAGAATGGCTAGTTTTATAAGTAAGGTTAAAGAACCAAATACAAGAAAAGTAGCATTTGTAGTAGGTAAAGATGAATCTTTAGGTGATAATTACAATAAATTATTATTATCTTTAAGAAACATCAAAGATTTAAAGCTTGTAAATGCAGACAGTATGTCTATACATCCTTTATTTTATGCTGATGAGGTATATTTTACTAAAACAGCTTTATCTAAATTAAATGCTAGAATTAAGGGTTAAAAAATATGAGTATGTATTCACTTTTAATTGAACCTATACTTACAGAAAAAAGTAATATGCTTAGAACTGAGCCTAGAGGAACAGAAAAGCGTTATTATGTATTTAAAGTAAGACAGGATGCTAATAAGCAGGAATTGATGAAAGCGGTTGAAAAAATATTTAATGTACATCCGCTAGATTGTAAAATAATAAATGTTAAGCCAAAGAAGAAAAATCGCAGAATGAGCAGACGCGGATATACACGCAGTTATAAGAAAGCGATAATAGTTCTTGACGGCAAAGAATCAATAGATATAGTAAAATAATGAGGGATAACCGATGGCTATTAAGAAATTTAAACCGACAACACCAAGTTTACGCTATCGTACAGTAGTGGACTTTTCGGATATTACGACAAATGAGCCTTGTAAATCATTAGTATGCGGAAAAAAACGTATAAGCGGACGCGGTTCTAATGGTCGTATCACTATGCGTCGTCGCGGAGGCGGACATAAAAAACTATTTAGATTTGTAGATTTTAGAAGAGATAAGCATGATATAGAGGCTAAAGTAGTTTCTATAGAGTATGATCCTAACAGAACTGCTCGTATAGCACTATTACACTATACAGATGGCGAAAAAAGATACATAATATGGCCATTGGGACTTAATGTAGGTGATAGAGTAGTAAGCGGAGAAAATGCAAAAGTTAAAGTTGGTTGTACTTTACCATTGAAAAAAATTCCATTAGGTACTATAATACATAACATTGAAATAACTCCTGGAAAAGGCGGTCAGCTTGTTAGAGCAGCAGGAGGTGGTGCTCAGATAACAGCTAAATCAGGCGGTTATTGTGTAATAAGACTTCGTTCTGGTGAAGAGAGAAGAATCTTAGAAAATTGTTATGCTACTATAGGTCAAATTGGCAACCTAGATCATTTCAATACTACTGATGGTAAAGCTGGTACTACAAGACATAAAGGCAGAAGACCAAAAGTAAGAGGTGTTGTAATGAACCCGGTAGATCACCCGCATGGCGGTGGTGAAGGTAAAAGCGGACAAGGTAATCCGCATCCTGTTTCACCAACAGGTGTACCTACTAAGGGATACAAAACTAGAAAGAAACATAAATATTCTGACAGATTAATAATCAAAAGAAGAGGGGGTAAAAAATAATGTCTCGCTCTATTAAAAAAGGACCTTTTGTAGATAAGAATCTTTTTAAGAAAATACAAGCTGGAGATAATAAGCACCAAATAAAAACTTACAGCCGTGCTTCAACAATTATTCCAGAAATGATAGGTTTCACTATAAATGTGCATAATGGTAAAACATTTGTAGCAGTTTATATACAAGAGAACATGATAGGTCATAAATTAGGCGAATTTGCACCAACAAGAAAATTTATATCTCATGCAGGTGCCGCTAAAGTAGGTAAGAAATAAGGATTTAGACTATGGATTATAAAGTAAAGGTACGTTATTTACGCATTGGCCGCAGAAAAGTAGCAAGACTTCTTCCTTTCGTTAAAGGAGAGTATGTTAATCATGCTATATCTAATCTAGCAACAATGCCACAGATGTCATCAGTAGTTCTAAGAAAGGCTATTAAAAGCGGAATAGCTAATGCTATATTCCAATCAAGAAATATCAATCCGGATACATTATGGGTAAAAACTGCTTATGTAGATAAAGCACCTACTCTAAAAAGAATACGTGCAGCAAGCAGAGGCAGTGCAGATCCAATATTAAAAAGACTTTCACATATTACTATAATTTTAAGTGATGATAAAAAACCTGAAAAGAAAAAATTAAAAGCTAAAAGTGCTAAAACAGAAGAAGCACCTAAAGCAGCGGAGGTATAAACTATGGGTCAAAAGGTTAGTCCAATAGGCTTAAGACTCGGAATTAACAAAACTTGGTCTAGTAAATGGTTTGAAGATAGCAGAACTTATGCAGATAGTTTGCATGAAGATTTATCTATCAGACGCTATATAATGAACTACTATTATAAAACATTAAAAGAAGAACAAAAGAAAATAGGCGGAAAAAAAGAGTCTTTTGACCCTGCTATATCTGATATACAAATAGTTCGTTTCCCAGATAGAATCAATATTTTCATCTCTACTGCAAGAGCAGGCGTTGTAATAGGACCTAAAGGTCAGAGAGTTGAAACTGTAAAAACAACTGTTCAGAAAATGGTTAAAAAACCGGTTCATTTCTCTATTACGGAAATCAGAGATGCAGAGTTAGATGCTACTTTAGCAGCACAGAATGTAGCTCGTCAATTAGAAATGCGTGTTGCTTTCAGAAGAGCTATGAAAAGCGTTATAACTCAGGCTATGAAAAAAGGTGCTAAAGGTATAAAAGTTATGTGTTCTGGTCGTTTAGCAGGAGCTGATATTGCTAGAACAGAACAATACAAAAATGGTTCAGTACCATTACATACATTGAGAGCTAATATAGATTACGGCACTGCAGAAGCACTTACTACATTCGGTATTATCGGAATAAAAGTGTGGATCTATAAGGGAGAAATTCTTGATAAAAAAGAACATAAACAAGATGATGCAGGTAAAGTTATCAGTGCCAAAGGAGATAGATAATGTTACAACCATCAAGAATGAAATATCGTAAACATCATAGAGGCAGAATGAAAGGCAAATCAAAGAGAGGAAGTAATTTAACTTTCGGAGATTATGGCTTAATGGCATTAGAACCTGTATGGCTTACAGATAGACAAATTGAGGCTGCGCGTATTGCTATATCAAGACATGTTAAACGTGTAGGTAAAATGTGGATAAAAGTATTTCCAGATAAGCCTTATACTAAAAAACCTGCTGAAACTAGAATGGGTAAAGGTAAAGGTAATGTTGAATATTGGGTAGCTGTAGTTAAACCTGGAAAAGTAATATTTGAAATATCAGGTGTTCCAGAAGAATTAGCACAATCAGCTTTCAGACTAGCTGGTTTCAAGCTCCCTATAAAAACTAAGTTCATTAAGAGGGAGGCTATATAATGGCTAAGGATAAAAAAGATTATAAGTCATTAGGTTTAGAAGAGCTTAAAGGTGAACTTCTAAAATTAGAAAAAGAATATCAAGAGCATAGATTTGAAAAAGTAGTTGGTGATGCAAGACAAACACATCAGCTTAAAAAAGCTCGTAAAGATATAGCTAGAGTTAAGACATTTATTCGTCAGCATGAACTTGGCATAAAAAAATAGTGAGGTATTACTGTGGAAAGCAAAGCAAAAAAATATAAAAGAGTACTTGAGGGAATTGTAGTTTCTGATAAAATGGATAAAACTATAGTTGTAAAAGTAGAAAGCAAGCAGAAACACCCGCTTTATGGTAAAACTATTAGTAAAAATAAAAGATATAAAGCTCATGATGAAAAAAATGAATGTCATGAAGGCGATTTAGTAAGAGTGATAGAGTGCAGACCTCTTAGTAAAGATAAAAAATTCAGATTAACAAAAATAATCAAGAAAGCAGAGCGTATAGATAAAGATTCTATAGACAGCGATGTAGAAAGCGTATTAAAACGTGAAAAACATGCTCCTGAAGCAGCAGTTTCTTCACAGGTTGAAGGAGAGTAAGAACTATGATACAAGTACCAAGCACTCTTAATGTAGCTGATAATACAGGCGTAAAGAAGTTAAAATGTATTAAGGTATTAGGCGGAAGCAGACGCAGATATGCTACTTTAGGTGATGTAATTATCTGTTCTGTAACAGATATAATACCTACTTGCTCTATAGAAAAAGGTAAAGTAGTAAAAGCTGTAATAGTAAGAGTAAAAAAAGAAGTTAGACGCCCTGACGGTTCATATATTCGTTTTGACGAGAATGCTGCTGTTATAGTAGATGATAAAAAAGAGCCACGCGGTAAACGTATATTCGGACCGGTAGCTCGTGAACTAAGAGACAGAGGCTTTATGAAGATAGTATCACTTGCACCAGAGGTAATATAATTATGATAAAGAAACAAGATTTAAGTAAGACAAAATACAAAGTAAAAAAAGGCGATACTGTTGAGGTAATATCTGGAGAGCAAAGCGGAGAACGCGGAGAGGTATTGTCTATAGATAGAACAAGAGGCAGAGTTTTAGTAAAAAATATCAATATGGTTAAAAAAACTATGCCTAAAAGCCAGGAGAATCAAAAAGGCGGTATAGTTGAAAAAGAAGCTTCAATACATATATCCAATGTAATGGTAGTAAACAAAGCTGGAAAAGCTACTAGAGTTGGAAGAAAAGAAGTAGATGGTAAACTAAAAAGATATGCCAAAAAATTGGGCGAAGTTCTTGATAAGTAAGTAGGAGAAATAAATTATGTCAGTATTGAAAGATAGGTATGAAAAAGAAATTAAACAGTCTCTTCTAAAAGATATGAATTTAAGCTCTACTATGGCTATCCCTAAAATAGAGAAAATTATAATCAATATGGGAGTAACTCAGGCTGTAACAGACAAAAAATATGTTGATTCTGCTGTAGAAGAACTAAGCCAAATAGCAGGACAAAGAGCTGTTGTAACAAGAGCTAAAAAGTCTATAGCTAACTTCAAATTAAGACAAGGAATGCCTATAGGCTGCAGAGTAACTTTAAGAGGCGAGAGAATGTATGACTTCTTAGAGAGATTAATATTCATAGCATTACCAAGAGTAAGAGACTTCCAAGGTATTCCTAGAAGAGGTTTCGATGGTAATGGTAACTATAACTTAGGAATAAAAGAACATACTATATTCCCAGAGATAAGTTTTGATAAAACAGATGCCGTAAAAGGCTTAAATATAACAATAGTAACTACTGCAGATAATGACGATATGGCACGCACTTTATTAGAAAGAGTAGGTTTGCCATTTCGTGCAGCACCTAAAAGTCAGGAGAATAAATAATGGCTAGATTGGCACTTAAAGTTAAAGCTACAAAAAAACAAAAATATAAAACAAGACAATATAACAGATGCCCAATATGCGGCAGACCTCGTGCTTATATAAGACAGTACAAGATGTGCAGAATATGTTTTAGAGATTTAGCAAATAAAGGTTTGATACCGGGCGTAACTAAGTCTAGTTGGTAATTTAAGGAGAATTATAAATGAGTGTACATGATCCAATAGCAGATGCTTTAACTATAATAAGAAATGGTTGTAGAGCAAAAAAAGAGTCTGTTGCTATACCTTTTTCTACAAAAATGGAAAATATACTTGCAATTTTAAAGAAAGAAGGTTATATTAATGACTTCAAAAAAGTAGAAGTAAAAGATAAAAATTTCTTCCGCATAGAAATAGATTTGAAATATTATGAGGGAAGTTCAGTAATAGAAGGAATTCAAAGAGTATCAACTCCGGGTTTAAGAGTTTATACATCAGTAGATACTATACCTCAAGTAAAAAATGGTTTCGGTATATCTGTAATATCTACAAGCAAAGGTGTAATGACAGATAAAGAGGCTAGAAAAGAAAAAGTCGGCGGCGAAGTTTTATGCAACGTTTGGTAATAAATTATTAAGAGGGTATTAATAATGAGTAGATTGGCAAATAAACCTATAGCGATACCTCAAGGTGTTGAAGTTAAGATAGACGGACATAAAGTAATCGTAAAAGGTAAAAGAGGGGAGTTGACAAGAGAGTTTTTTGATTATATAATGATTGAACTCGAAAATAATTCTCTTTGGGTTAAACCTCCTAAAATTGAAAGTACTGACGAGAAAGCTATTAAAGAAAATAGAGCTAAATATTCTGCACAATTAGGTCTAGTGTGGAAGCTAGTTTCTAATATGATAGAAGGCGTTACTAACGGATATAAAAAAGTTCTTCAGTTAGAAGGTACAGGTTATCGTTCTAATGTTCAGGGAGATACTATAACATTGCAATTAGGCTTTTCTAGTGATGTGAAAATGAAAATACCGGAAGGTGTTAAAGTATCAGTAGAAAAAGATACTAAAATAATTATCGAAGGCAATGATAAAGAACAAGTAGGTGAGCTTGCTATGAATATCAAAAAGAAAAGACCTGTTGAACCTTATAAAGGTAAAGGGGTTAGATTTGAAGGCGAGCATGTAAAATATAAAGAAAGTAAAAAAGCTGCTAAGTAAGGGGTTTTTTATGAGTTTAAGAGAAAAGATTAAAGCTCAACGCGAAAGAAGAAAAAGAAGTATTCGTATAAAAATAGAAGGAAGTTCAGAGCGTCCAAGACTTACAGTTCATAAAAGTCTTAAATATGTATCTGCTCAAATAATAGATGATAGCAAAGGTATAACTTTAGCATCAGCATCTTCTCAGGAAAAAGATTTAAAAAGCGGTAAAAATGTAGATATAGCTAAAGAAATAGGCAAAATTTTAGCCGTAAGAGCAAAAGAAAAAAATATAAATGAAGTTGTATTTGACAGAAACGGATATATATATCATGGAAAAATAAAATCCCTAGCTGACGGTGCTCGTGAAGCAGGATTGAAATTTTAAGGAGTATTACCTTGGCACACGATATAAATAACAACGAAGAAAAAAGTATGTATGAAGAGCGTCTAATAACTTTAAACAGAGTAGCTAAAGTTATGAAAGGCGGAAGACGTTTTAGATTTGCTGCTTTGATGGTTTTAGGCGATAAAAATGGTCATGTAGGTTTAGGTTACGGTAAAGCAAACGAAGTACCAGATGCTATAAGAAAAGCTATAGAGCAAGCTAAGAAAAACATGATAGAAGTGAACTTAAAAGGTGAAACTATACCTCATAATACAGTTGGTGTATTTAGAAGTAGCAGAATAATAATGAAACCGGCTTCTAAAGGTACAGGAGTTATTTCAGGCGGTCCTGCACGTGCAGTGTTGGAATTAGCAGGAGTAAAAAATATTCTTTCTAAGTCTTTAGGAAATAACAACTCTATGAACCTAGCTAAAGCTACTTTTGAAGGTTTAAAATCTTTGAAAACAGTAGAGTATATGGCTAATAAAAGAGGTGTAAGTATAGATCAGATTTATGGGAGGGCAGAATAATGGCTAAAGTTGTAATAACATTAGTAAAATCTCCTATAGGCTATGAGAAATCTCAAAGAGACACAGTTGTAGCTTTGGGTTTTAAAAAAGGCAAAAGAGTTGTAGAACATGAAGCAACTCCTCAAATAAATGGAATGATAAATAAAATATCACATCTTCTTAAAGTAGAGTATAAGTGAGGTTCTTAAAAATGGCACAAGAAAATACAAAAATATTAAGAGCTCCTAAGGGATCTAGTAAAAAACGTCATAGAGTAGGACGCGGACAAGGTTCTGGTTGGGGCTGTACTGCAGGCAGAGGTGATAAAGGTGCTCAGTCTCGTGCCGGTTACAGCAGAAGAGCTGGTTTTGAAGGCGGACAAATGCCTTTACATAGAAGAATCCCTAAAAGCGGATTTACTAATGCAGCTTTCAAAAAATGTGTTAATATTATCAATGTAGGTGATTTAGATTCTATAGGCGGTAATGAAATCACAAGAGAAACTTTACTTAAAATGGGTTTCTTATCATCTAAAAGAGATTATATTAAACTTCTTTCTATGGGTGAAGTAAAAAATGCTGTTACTATAACAGTTGATATGGCTAGTAAAAAAGCTATAGAGAAAGTTGAGAAATCAGGCGGTAAAGTTATAATACATGAACGCAAAAAATATATTAGAAAAAAAGAAGATAAAAAGTCTTAAGGTAGATTATAATGTTTAAATCGTTTGCTAATATATTTAGAGTACAAGAATTAAGAAGCAGAATCTTATTTACTGTTATTGCTATATTAGTTTATAGAATAGGAAGCCATATTCCTACACCTGGTATAGATCCTACAGCTCTTTTAGGTTTTTTGTCCTCATCTCAAGGCGGAGGAGGACTTTTGACTATAATGGATTTATTTTCAGGCGGTGCTTTATTTAGATTTTCTATATTAGCACTTGGTATTATGCCTTATATTTCTGCTTCTATTATAATGCAGCTTCTTGGCGTAGTAATACCCGCACTCGAAAGAATGCAAAAAGAAGGTGAAAGCGGTCGTAAAAAGATAAATCAGTATGTTAGATATCTAACTCTTGTTCTTTGTATAGTACAATCTGCAGCTATGGCTAGTTGGATTCAGAGTATAAATGAAGGTGCTATGATATTTATGGATCCCGGAATAGGTTTCATACTTCTCGTAGTTGTAACAGCTACTGCTGGTACCATGTTCTTGATGTGGCTAGGTGACCAGATTACAGAACGCGGCCTTGGTAACGGTATATCTGTTATAATTTTTGCCGGTATTGTTGCTCGTATTCCTGCTGGTGTGTATGATGTTATACAAAAGAGAGAAAGTGAATATTTGAATTCTTTGGTTATAGTTCTTTTCTTTATAATTTTCGCAATAGTTATATTTTGTGTAGTTTATGAAGAAAGCGGACAAAGAAGAATTCCTGTTCAGTATGCTAAAAGAGTTGTAGGCAGAAAAGTATTCGGAGCTCAATCAACTCATATACCTTTCAAGATCAATCCTTCTGGCGTAATTCCTATAATATTTGCTTCAGCTTTAATGGCGATTCCTGCACAAATAGCTAGCTTAACTAGAGGAGTTCAATGGAGATGGCTTGATGCTTTGCTTAGATTCTTCTCTTATGGAAGCTGGGCATACATAATTCTTTATTGTTTATTAGTTATAATGTTTGCCTATGTTTATACATCAGTACAATTCAATCCTGATGATATAGCAGAGAATCTTAAAAAATCTGGAGGTTTTATACCTGGATACAGACCTGGTACTCAAACTGCAGAATATCTTAAAACAGTATTAAGCAGAATAACTATAGGCGGATCAATATTCTTGGCAGCTATAGCAGTATTTCCAGATTTAATGTCTAAGATCCCTATATTTGCTCCTTTCAGAGGTACAAATAATTCTCTTGTTTATTTGATGGGAGGAACATCTGTAATGATTAGTGTTAGTGTTGCTGTTGAGTTATTAAAACAAATAGAATCCTATTTGCAAATGCATAACTATGACGGTATATTAAAGAAATCTAAGGCGAGAAGGTAATAATATGGCTGATAGAGGAACTATAGAAATAGAAGGTACTGTAGTAGAGCCGCTTCCAAATGCTACTTTTAGAGTAGAGTTAGAAAATGGTCATAAGATATTGGCTCATATATCAGGTAAAATGCGTATGAATTTTATCCGCATACTTCCTGGAGATAAAGTAACTATAGAAATGTCTCCCTATGATTTGACAAAGGGCAGAATAATTTATCGTTATAAGTAATAAATTAAATGGAGATTAGTTACAATGAAAGTAAAAAGTTCTATAAAAAAACGTTGTAATGACTGCCAAATAGTTAAGAGAAAAGGCGTCGTTAGAGTTATATGTAAGAAAAACCCAAGACATAAACAAAAACAGAAGTAATTAATTTAAGGAGATAATTAATATGGCACGTTTAATGGGTGTTGAAATAAGAAACAATAAAAGAATAGAAATAGCCCTTACTGATATATACGGTATAGGTCGCACTCTTGCTCATGTTATTTGTGATAAAGCTAATATAGATTATTCTATTAAAGCTAAAGATTTAACAGATGCACAAATTACTGCTTTAAGAGATGCTATAGAAGCCACTACTAAGGTAGAAGGTGATTTACGAACAGAACTTTATAATAATATAAAACGTTTGAAAGATATTCACTCATACCGCGGAATGCGTCATATTAAGAGGCTTCCTGTACATGGTCAACGCACTCGTACTAACTCTCGTAATGCTAGAGGCGGCGGTGCAAGAAAAGCTATTGCTGGTAAGAAAAAAGCACCAGGTAAAAAATAATTAATGGGGGAGAATAGTGGCTACTCAAAAAGGTAAAAAAACTCTAAAAGATAAAAAAATTAAAAAAGATAGAAAAGTTGAAGCTTTTGGTATAGTACATATAAAGGCTAGTTTTAATAATACAATAGTTACTATAACAGATAGAAACGGAGACACTTTATCATGGGCTAGTGCTGGTTTAGATGGAGATTACAAAAGCAGTAAAAAATCTACTCCTTTTGCAGCTCAGGTTGCTAGTGAAAAAGCATCTAAAAAAGCTTATGAAATGGGTGTTAGAGAAGTAGAAGTTTATGTTAAAGGTCCTGGAATGGGAAGAGAAAGTTCTATTAGAGCTGTTGAAGCATCAGGACTTAAAGTTAAACTTATTAAGGACGTTACTCCAATGCCTCATAACGGCTGCCGTCCTAGAAAAAGAAGAAGAATATAATATTTGTATTTAAGTAGTATTAATAGGAGATAAATAATTATGGCAAGATATAGAGATGCTAGTTGTAGATTATGTCGCCGTGAAAAAATGAAACTTATGTTGAAAGGTGATAGATGTCTTACTGCTAAATGTGCTATAACAAAAAAGAGAGATGTACCTGGTCCTGCTAACCGTAAAATGAAACAGTTATCAGAATATGGTATTCAGATGAGAGAAAAACAGAAAGTTAAACGTATTTACGGCGTTTTAGAAAAACAGTTTAGAAATTATTATCATGAAGCGATTCGTGTAGCTGGTGTATCCGGTGAAAACTTACTTAGATTATTAGAACTTCGTTT
This sequence comes from Brachyspira hampsonii, assembly GCF_001746205.1. Lineage (NCBI taxonomy): Bacteria > Pseudomonadati > Spirochaetota > Spirochaetia > Brachyspirales > Brachyspiraceae > Brachyspira > Brachyspira hampsonii. The sequence goes on along the minus strand of NZ_MDCO01000012.1, from coordinate 110,340 downwards.
GGATAATGTTGTTTACAGACTTGGTTTTGCTAAAAGCAGAAGTCAAGCTAGACAATTTATAGCTCATGGTTTTATAGCAGTTAATGCTAAGGGAATGACTATTCCTTCTTATTGCGTTAAAGTAGGTGATAAAATTTCTTTCACTGATAGAGGTAATGCAATAGCTGAAGTAAAAACTATAATAGAAGGTTTAAAAAGCGAATATGTTCCTGCATGGTTAACTTTGGATCTTTCTAGTAAAACAGGGGAAATAGTTACTTTGCCTATAAGGGAGCATATAGAGTATCCTATTAATGAACAGCTCATTATTGAGTATTATTCTAAGTAATGGAACTCTTTTATAAGGGGTATTTTAAGAATGGCATTAAAAGAAATATTAGAATCTATTAGACATCCTCATAGAGTTACTTTTGAAAAAAAAGATTTAACTCCTACTTATGGTAAATTTATAGCTCAGCCTTTTGAGAGAGGATATGCGGTAACTGTTGGTAATGCTTTAAGAAGAGTACTATTATCTTCTATACCTGGTTATGCTATTACTACTATCAAAATAGATGGTGTTAGCAATGAATTTGAAAATGTTCCTGGAATGAAAGAAGACACAATTGTTATGATTATGCATCTTAAAAATGTTGTAGTTTCTCTTCCTACTCATTTGGATACTAAAACTATTCATATGAAAAAAGAAGGTCCTTGTGTTATTACTGCTAAAGATTTAGTGGCTGATGATACTGAAGCTCAAGTGCATAATCCTGATTATTATATAGCAACAATTGCTGAGGGATATACTTTTGAGATGGATATTCAAATTGAAGGCGGATATAGTTATGTGCCTGCTGAAATGAATATTGAGTTATTAGAAGATATTAATGCTATAGCTATAGATGCTATTTATTCTCCTATTGTAAGTGTAAAATATAATGTTGATCCTATAAGAGTAGGTCAGCGTATAGATTATGGAAAACTTACTCTTGAGATAGAAACTAAAGGAAATATAGCTCCTGATAAGGCTTTATCCCAAGCTGCTAAAATTTTAAGAGATAATTTAAAGCATTTTATGGATCCTGAAGAGGCTAATGGAGACGATGAAAAAATAGAGGAAACTCCTAAAGATTCTGTGCTTGATTCTCTTAAGGGTAAGCATATTGAAGAGGTGGAATTCTCTGTTAGAACTGCTAATTTCTTAATGGCTTCTGATCTTAAAACTTTAGATAAAGTTGCTGTAAAAACTGATGCCGATTTGTTGAGACTTATAGGTGCTAATGAAATGATTATTGAAGAAATCAAAGAAAAATTAGCAGAGTATAATGCTCATCTTGGTATGAGAGGATAAGAGAATAATATAAAAGTTAATAAACTTTCAAGGATAGTAAAATGAGACATAGAGTTACAGTAAAAAAATTTAATAGAACAAGTGCACATAAAAAAGCTATGCTTTCTAATATGCTTACTTCTCTTTTTAAATATGAAAAAATAGAAACTACTAAAGAAAAAGGAAGAGCTATTAAGCAATTAGCTGATAAAATAATATATAGAGCTAAAGTTGATAATGTTCATAATAGAAGAACTGCAGCAAAGTATATTAAAGATGAAACAGTACTTGCTAAACTTTTTAAAGATATAGCTCCTAGATATGCTGGTAAAAACGGCGGTTATGTAAGAAAAATTTTATCATATAAGAGATTCGGAGATGCAGCTGACATGTGTGTTGTTATGCTTTGCGAATCTGATGGCACTTCTGCTAAAACTGAAAATAAATAATAAATAAAAAATAAATTAAATCAAGTTTATAAATCTAATATAAGCAATTAAGATAAATATTATCATATAGTTATAGCGAATATTCGCTATAACTTGTTATGATTATACTTTATCGGAGGAATTATTATGCCTTTTCCAACTAAAAAACGTGTAAAACTATCTAATGAAAATGAAGAGATTGAAGCATCTGCAGCTCAGCCAAAAAAAGTTGTTAGAAAAAAAGTTGTAAAGCAAGTTGTTTCTGAAGCTAATGAGGAAAATACAAATAATATCGAAACTGTACAGGAAAAATGTGAATTGGCTAAGGATATAGAGGATAATAATAATGAGGTAAAAGAATTAAAAAGACCTCATGATATACTTTATATTAGCAAATTAAGTGTTTTAACTTTTGAAGAGTTATTAGAATTTGCTGAAACTTATGGCATAAAAAAAGATACCGGAAACAATATCAGAAGACAGGAACTTATGCATGCTATATTGAAAGCCCAGATTGCTTTGGAAGGAAAAATAGTTGCTGAAGGTACTTTAGAAACTTTGCAAGATGGTTTTGGTTTCTTGCGTTCAAAAAATAGTAATTATTTAGTAGGACCTGATGATATATATATTTCTCCTGCTCAGATAAGACTTTTTGGGCTTAGAACAGGTGATTTAATTACAGGAGAGGTTAGACCTCCTAAAGATAATGCTGGTGAGAAATTTTTTGCTTTACTTAGAATAGAATCGGTTAATGGAGAAGAACCTAATAATTTATATAAAAGACCGCATTTTGACAAATTAACTCCAATTTTTCCTAATGAGCGTATAAATTTAGAGTTTGCACCTAATAAAATATCTACTCGTATTATTAATCTTGTTTCTCCTATAGGTAAAGGTCAAAGAGGATTAATAGTAGCACCTCCTAAAGCCGGTAAAACTATGATGCTTCAGGAAATTGCTAATGCTATATGCCAAAATTATCCTGATATTAAACTTTTCATTCTTCTTATAGATGAGCGTCCTGAAGAAGTTACTGATATGAGAAGACAAGTACCTGAAGCTGAAGTTATAGCATCTACTTTTGATGAAACCCCTGATAAACATTGTCAGGTTTCTGAAATGGTGCTTGAAAAGGCTAAAAGATTAGTTGAAAATAAACATGATGTTGTTATAATACTTGATTCCATTACAAGACTTTCAAGGGCTTATAACTTAGTAGTTCCTGCAAGCGGTAAAGTTTTAACAGGAGGGGTTGATTCTAATGCACTTCATAAGCCAAAAAGATTCTTTGGTGCTGCTCGTAATATAGAAGAAGGCGGTTCTCTTACTATAATTGCTTCTGCTTTAGTTGATACAGGAAGTAAGATGGATGATTATATTTATGAAGAGTTCAAAGGTACAGGAAATATGGAGCTTCATTTAGACAGAAAACTTGCTAATAGAAGGCTTTTCCCTGCTATTGATATTGATTCTTCTTCTACTAGGAGAGAGGATTTACTTCTCACTGAGGAAGAAAAAAATAAAATGTGGGCATTAAGAAAATATATGCAGTCTCAGGGTATAGATGAAGATCAGTTAATAGAAACTGTTATTGATAAAATGAATTCTACTAAAGATAATGCTGAGTTCTTAAAATTATTAAATTCATAAATATTTTTTAGGATTTTATCAATATGTCAAAAAACTCTGAGGAAGAAAGAAGATTATTTGAATTCTATTTAGAGCATGGATATTTTCCTGATGAGTTTAATAATAAAAAAGAAAATATAAAAAAAGAAATTAATAATGATAAAATTCAAAAAGAAAATAATCTTAATAAAGAAAATAAAAGTAATTCAAAAAAAGAATTAGCATATACTAAAGAAGATGAGGAAATGTTTTTAAATGCAATTGAAAATCTAGATTGCACTAATCATTCTAAAAAGTCTATTTATGATAGAAAGGTAAATACAAAATTCAAGCCAAATATAAAAAATGCAGTTCCAAAAGAAAAGCTTGATTTACATGGACTTACAAGTGAAAGGGCATTAATAGAAATTAAGCATTTTATTTATGAATGCAAAAAAATAAGATAAGCCCTATCCTCATAATACATGGCAAAGGTTTTGGAAGCCAAAATAGGATACCTGTTTTAAAAAATTTAGTTGAATATTATTTAGTAACGGAAGGAAAGAATCATATCAAATATTTTTCTGATGCTCCTATAAACCTTGGAGGAAGCGGTGCTAAAATAATTTATCTTGATATATAAGATATTCCTTTTTTAATTTATTTTAAATCCCACCCTATATATTTATTGATTAGTTTAAAATATTTAATTAATTTTTCTTTTTAACTTATTTTTAAATTATAATACCCACCCAAATTCTATTTATCTTTTTTATTATCTTACCGCACGCAGAGCAAAGTTATAAATATATATTTATTAATAATTAGAAACTTATTATATATAAAATTTTATTAACCGTGCGTTAAATAGATTTTAAATCTAAAAATAACTTGGGCGGGTGCTTTATTTTCTAATAGAATTGAAAATATAAATTAATTTTTATATCTATGTAAAATTATCAAGTATAAAGGGCGTGGTATGTATATAAATTTTATTATCAAAATACAAAATAGTTTTATTTATATAAAAAATTTCTAGAATTAATATGTTTTTGTAAATAAAATGATTATTTTATATGAAAATCTTATTGACTTTATAATAATTTATTTTATAATAACAAAAAATATAAAAAGGGTAAAAAATGCATTATTTAGCTGATATACATCGCATCGCATCGCATCGCATCGCATCGCATCGCATCGCATCGCATCGCATCTAATATATCTATTTAATTTTTATTCTTTATTTTTTAATTTCATATCTATATTATTATCTTTTATTAATGATCAAATATTTGTATTTATCTCATTGATAAATCATATACATAAAAAATATATTTCTATAAGCACTAATGTTGAATATGTAGCGTTAAATAATAGATCTAGCTATTTATCTCATAAAGCCAAAAAAATTAAAGGTGCTATGGGATATATTATAAATTTTTTATTTAAGGAGTGTTCTATTATGAACAAAAAATTGTTTAAATTATTTTTACTAGTTGCTTCATTTTCTCTTTTTGCTGTAAGTTGTGCTAATAAAAGCACAGAGCCAGAAAAGGATAATGGAAAGACTATCACTGTAGCTAAAGTTTTAGAAGTTTTAAAAAGTGTACCTAAGCTTGAAGTTGGAGGAGAAACTTGGGATTTTTCTGCTATTACAGATCTCAACAGCATTCCTAGATTAACTTCAAGTACTTCTGGAAATGCTGCAATGTCTGATGTAATGAATGCTTTAATAGCAGGTGCTGGTCCTATATTAGAGAAAAATGGCATAATCGCAAGTAATCCTAAAGTAAGTGGTGGTAATTCTGGAACTAAAAATCCTTTAACTGTAAGTCTTAGTGTTGGGTTAGCAGATGGATATTCCGCTGATCAAGAAGTACAAAAAATATTTGCTAATGGTTTGACACTAGAATTAATTCCATCAGGTAATTGGAAATAATTTTTTAAATTAAAATCTGCCTCATATAATTTATTATATGGGGCTTTTTTATTATAGTTACTATAGACGGATTCTAATTATAATTAGTATTTATTATATACCACAAGAGTAAATTCTTTTTTGATAGGCAGTATTAATTTTGAATGAGTTTTATGATTTTCATCGTATATTTTTAAATGAGTATGAGGTTCTAAATTCTGATTAAAAAGTCTCAAATCGCATAATGCAAGTCCAAATCCTGCACTTTCTGTATTATCCAATTGTTCCATAAAAAATTTTTCTACTAAATTATTTTTATAATATTCTTTAAATGTTAATCTTTTAGAGTCTATTCTTGTTCTGCTAATCATTGTGAGAGGGGCATCATTTATTATTTCAAATTCTATGTTATTTTTATTGAATTTAACTACTAATGTTATAGTAAGTTTATTATTGCATATTAATAATTTTGAATATTTATTATCATCAATTTCGATATTATTATCAATATCTTTGATGAGCTGCTTCTCTAATTTTATGAATTCTTTTAATTGTTTCATAGTTTCTTCATCTTTCAATATATTTGAATATTCACTCATTATATCATAATCATTAAAGTATTCTTTATTTTCTATTTTTTTTATAAAATCAGGAAATTTTTCTATTAAAGTATTGATAGTAATAACATGAAGATATCTAGCTTTTATTGCATTTGAAATAAGCTCCATTATAATATAATGTGCATCATTTGTATATTTGGTTATATTATATTTTTTTAAAATTTCTTCCAAAATGAAATTTATTTTTTGTTTAGAATTACTGTCAAGCCAGGTAATATTAAATTTGATAGGCTCTTTTTTATGATTTTTTATATATTTTTTTATTTCTTCTATATCAGTTTTAGAATCTATCATGATTTTATAATCTCTTTTGCTATACGATCAAGTACATTTTTTTCACCTAAAGTTTCTCTCACTCTAAGTAAATTATTGCTTACTTTTTTATAGTATTCTTTATCGGTTAAATATTTTATAATATGACTTGTAATAGCATTTGGATTGCAGTCATTTTGCAAAAGTTCAGGAGCAGCTTCCTCATTAAGAAGCACATTAGGCATTCCAACATATTTTATGTTTGTAAATAATTTTCCAAGCAGGAAAGTTATAAATGATATTTTATAGCATATAACCATAGGCTTTCCATAGCAGGCAGCCAAAAGACTAGCTGTTCCGCTTGACATTATTAAGGCATCGGAATAAGAATAAACATAATCCTTATCATCACCGCATAATAATGAATATGAAACATTTTCTAATAAATTTTTATAATTATCTAGAATTTTTTCTATAGGTTCTTTATATTCAGGATATGCTATAGGTATTACGAATCTTATATTTGAAGAAAGCATATCATTAAGCATCTTCATAGATTTTATAAATACAGGTGCTAACTTTTTTATTTCCTGATTTCTGCTTCCGAATAGAACCCCAACAGTATATTCTTTTTTAGGCATATCTAATTCAGGCACCTTTCTATTATAATCCAAATCAGCAAAAGGGTGTCCGCTATACATTACATCACAGCCGAATTTTTTATATACTTCATAATCAAATAGGAAAGGAGTAATGATTTTTTTAGCAGAAAGAAGCCTTTTAGCATTCCAAGCTCCCCATATACCTACATGCGGCGGAAAATAATATATATAATTTATATTATTAGCCTTACAATATTTTGCTAATAGTAGATTTACCCCTTGATTATCAACAAGAAGCATAATGTCAACTTTATTATTTTTTAAATACTCTTTTAATCGGTTAAAAGCACCAAGATTTTTGAAAGCCACTTTAGGATTTGCCCCTTCAAATATTCCTATAGTTGATAAAGTAGACATATCCGATAATATATTAACATTGGCTTTTTGCATTTCAACGCCGCCGAAACCATCTAATATAATATTAGGATCCAACTCTTTTATTTTTCTTGCTAATAAGGCACCTTGAATGTCGCCCGATACTTCACCTGTAGCTATAAATATTCTCATAACTTATTTTGTTTTATACAGTTTTTTTAGGAGTTATTCCTCTTCTAGCTTTGGATATAAACACTACAATATCTCTAGCTATAGGATTTAATGAAGTGTCATTTAAATATGTATCTAAAAACTCTTGTTTTGTTTTATTCCAATTAAACCACATATCATAAGCTTCTTCAGCTTGGGATATTTGTTCTGATGTGAATCCGGCCCTTCTCATACCAACTAAATTAAGCTTATAAATAATAGCTTCACCTGCATGAGCAGTTAATGCAAATGGGAGTATATCTCTTCCAACAGCTGACATACCGCTTATCATAGCATACTGTCCTATAGCACAAAATTGATGTATTACACAGTTTCCTGATATAAAAGCACCTTTTTCTACTCTGACATGTCCTGCCACTAAAGCCCCATTACATATTATAACATTATCATTTATCTCACAGTCATGAGCAACATGCCCTGTAGCCATTATATAGCAGTTATTTTTTATAACAGTTTTAGCATTTTCTTTAGATGCCCTATGAAGATTAGCAAATTCTCTAATTTCATTTCCATCGCCTATTTCAAGGAAAGTTACTGTTTTTCTATCAAAATGTATGTCCTGAGGAAGATCCCCTATAACAGTATGATCATGTATTATATTGTTTTTGCCTATTGTTGTATATTCTTTTATTACAGAATGTGCTCCTATAGATGTATTTTCACCTATATTTACCTCGCCTTCTATAATGGCATAAGGTCCTATTTTTACATTATCTGCAATTTTAGCAGAATCAGAAATTATTGCTGTAGGATGTATATTATTATTCATTTTATTTCCTAATTTATTTTTCAATTTTCATGGCTTCTTTATCAACTAAGAATAACCCTAAATCTCCAGAGCATGCCAATTTATCATTAACTTTAACTTCGCCATGTGTCTTAAGCAGATTATTGCTGAATGCTTCAACGGTAACAAACATGTCCATAACATCTCCCGGTATTACAGGATTTTTAAATTTTACATTATCTATCTTTGCAAAGAACATGAATTTTTTACCATATTCGTCAGGCTTTAAAATTTTTGTATAGCAGTAAATACCAGAAGTCTGAGCCAATGCCTCAATCATTAAAACCCCCGGCATAATAGGACTTTCAGGGAAATGTCCTGTAAACTGCGGTTCATTAAAAGTTATATTTTTTATAGCATGTATTTTTCCTTCTTCAACGCTTTCTACTCTATCAACTAGTAAGAAAGGATATCTATGAGGTAATAATTCCATTATTTTATTTATATTAATTTTTTCCATTTATAATAAATCCTTCAAGTTAGTTTAAAAATTATACCATATAACAATAAAGTTACAAGTATAAAAATATTTTGTATTAATATATTTTTACGCTTAAAAAATATATTTTATTTTAAGAATATATATAAAAAATAATTTTAATTACTTAATAAAATTATAGATTAAGTAATTAAAATTTAGCTTATTGCCAAAATTTTACACATAATTAATTTGTTATAAAGTTATTTTAGTGCATGTAAAATATAATTTTATTATTTAGTTTGATAAACATATATTACAAAAGAATTTTGATTATGATTATATCATGAGATATTAATATACTTATAGAAAATATAATCAAATCATTAGAGGATATATATAAAAGATTATTGTTTTGTGTATTATAAAATAAAAAAGGAAAAGCTATCTTTATGAAATAGTTATATGTTTTTATGAAATTTAAAAGTTTTTTGGTATATGATAAAACTTTCATTATATTTAACTTAGATATTAGCAAGAGATGAAAACTATTTTGATTAAGCTGTAAATATATTAGAAAAAATACTTAAGCTTCTAGATACTGATTATTAAAAAGGCATTTGGAAAATTTGATGAAGATTCTCGAAAAATCTAACTTAGAGATAAATATAAATTGTCTTATAATTTAAGTAAAAAGTGATGTATATGATATTTTTTAAGAAAATAATTTAACTTATTTAAGAAAGTTTATAAAATGATAGAGTATCAAGTTTCTGGTATTTATTTTAAGAGTTTATTTATTATTTTTTGACTTTGTTTTTAGGCTTTATGCTTATAAATAGCTCTTTGAAATTAAATATAATATTTAATTTATTTTTTTTATTTTTGTATAAAAAATAATAATTAAATTTAAATAAGCTAAATATGTCTATTAACTTTTTTCTAATAAAAGTAATCTCAATACTGTTAGCTATATAGTGAGTAGTCTATTTAATTTACGATAATAGTATTACTCTAATAATTAGAGTGAATAAGAATATCTTAGAGTTTGACAAGCAGATTATTTAATGAATTTGAAGAGCATATTATAAAAAATAAGAAGTATGATAAATATGTATGTGATAATGCAAATATTATAGGAATAACATACAATCAAATGGCTAGATTTAAATTATATGAATTAGATGACATTTACAATTATAAATATACTTAATGTTGCTGTATCGAGAATAAAAAAGAAACTGTATATGGTTGGAATGTCTAGGTATTGTAATGGAGTTGATATACTTAAAAATATATATTTATCTTCAAAGGTTTTAATTTAGATTGAAATATCAGTTAAGTCAATTTAATTACTAATGTATTTATTGTATAGTAATTAAATTGACCATTAATAAAAAAATAAGTTATAAAACATTAAATATTAGCCATTTTGAAAATATTATAAACATCTTCTTTATTTAAAGCTCTAAAATGTTTAAACTCAAGTTTACCGTCTTTAATGCATCTTCTTGTTAAATCTTGTAAAACTTCTTCGCTTTGCACTCCAATACCTAATTCTGTAAAGTTAGTAGGCATGTTTATTTGTTTAAAATAATCTATAGTTTTTTCTATACCTTTAAGACCTGTATCATCATCAATATTCCAAACATTTTTTGAGTATTGAATGAATCTTTGTCTTTTATCTTTTAAGCAGTATTTAGCCCAGTGTCCCCACATAGCAGAAAGACTTGCTCCATGTGCTACATCAAATTTTGCACTTAATTCATGCCCGAATTTATGAACTATAAAATCAAAAGTAAGCCCTAAACCTGTTAAAGTATTATGAGATAAACTTCCGCACCACATAAGCTCGCTCATAGCATCATAATTAGTTTTATCTTTCATGGCTATTAAACCGTTTTTGAATATTGTTTTTAAAACTGCTTCAGCAATTGCATCTGTAGTTTGATTATTGTCTCCATTTACAGAGCCTTCACTATCTCCGAAATATCTGTCGAATGTATGCATAAGCATGTCTGATATTCCGCATGCCACTTGGTAATATGGTAAAGTAAAAGTGAGGCATGGATTCATTATAGCAAATTTAGGACGATTAAATTCTGTAGGAAGTCCTCTTTTATCTAGAGTTTCTTCATTAGTAAGTACAGCAGAATTACTAGTTTCACTTCCTGCAGCAGAAATTGTCAGTATGCAGCCTATAGGTATGCTTTTTTCTACATTTTTTACTCTAGTCCAAAAAACCCATATATCAATATTAGGATTAGATGCCCCATGTGCTATTGCTTTGGCTGTATCTATAACGCTTCCGCCTCCTACTGCAAGTATAAAATCGGCATTAAAATCTATTGCTTTTTTTACTCCCTCTCTTGCATGAGAAAGCGTTGGATTAGCTCTCACATTGCCGAATAATTCATATTCTATATTAGAGTTTTTTAATATGTTTTCTACTTTATCAAGAAGTCCGCTTTCTTTTACGCTTTTTGTACCGTATACTACTAATACTTTTCGGCATCCTAGATTTTTTATTTCATTTCCTACAGTATTTTCTGTGTCTTTTCCAAATATTACTTTTGTCGGATTATTATATATAAAACTTTGCATATTTTCTTCCTTATTATGTTAGTATATATGATATTTTGTGCTAAAATAATATTATAATGATTTTAATTCATAATACAATATAAAAATAAAAATACTGCAAAAATATTTTCATTTTTTTAATAAAATTTTTTAAATATAAATTTTTTATTATACTTGATATTTATTTATTATCTAATATACTATGAATATTATTTATTTTGAGATTGGAGTATTAAAGGTGAGACATATTAGATTTTTAGTTATACTATTGACTTTTAGTTATTCTATATTCGCATTAACATCAAATGAAACTAATTTATTTAATGCAATTAATGAAAAAAATTCGGATAATGTATCAAATATATTGAATAACTCTGCAGATATAGATGTAAATGTACTAGATATGGAAGGGTATACTCCTTTACATAGAGCAGTTTATAATAAAGATTTAAATACTGTCAATGTTCTTTTGAAAAATGAAAATATAGATATTAATTCTAAATTAGATATGAAAGTAAGTATAGATGGTTGGTATCTAGGCGGTGCTACACCATTAATATTGGCTTCATATATTGGAGACACTAATATAGTTTCAGCTTTACTTGAGAATAATGCGGATATTAAAGCTAAAGATAATGTAGACGGCAGTATGGCTATACATATGGCTTCTGCTAATGGTAATAATGATGTAATAATGATGCTCCTTGCTAAAGATTCTTCTACTATAAATGATGTAGATAATAGAGGTAATACTCCATTACATTGGGCTGCTATGAAGGATAAGCCTGAAACTATTAAATTATTAATGGAAAATGGGGCGGATATAGAAGCTAAAGATGCAGACGGATGGACACCTTTACATTATGCTGCTGCTTTCTCCTCTCTTCAAACAGTACAGACACTTGTTGATTTAGGTGCTGACAAAATGAGCAAAACAAAGGACGGAAATGAGCCTGTATATTATGCTAAAGGTGATGATGTTAAGAATTATTTATCAGGAAATGATAATATAGTAAGAGAAGGTACTCCTGAAGATAATTTGGGCGGAGATGAAACTGTAGTAGCTGACAATAATACAGCAAATGAAAATAATGATACAGAAGAAACAACCGCAGAAGAGACTGAAGTTACTATTACAGATGTTGAGGTTGTTGATAATAATACAGAAGAGAATGCATCTGATGAAGAAGTTGTTAATACTGAATTAGATGTTAAACAGCTTGAGCTTTTAGTTGCTGTTAAAAATAATGATATAATAGCTTTAAATACTTTAATAAAAGAGGGGGTTAATCCTAATTTTGCAGATGAAAACGGATATACTCCTTTACATTTAGCGGTTATCAATAATAATTTGGATACAGTAGAAGCCTTACTTAATTATAAAGATATAAATAAAGAAGCAAAACTTCCTTATAAAGCTACTTTGGATAATTGGTATTTAGGCGGAGCCACTCCTTTAATAGTTGCTTCTTATGTGGGTAATGCTGATATAGTTTATACTTTAATAGAAGCAGGATGCGATATAAGGGCTAGAGATGATATAGATGGTGCTATGCCTATACATGTGGCTTCAGCAAATGGAAATGATGATACAGTTATATTATTATTGGAAAAAGATAAAACATTGGTAAATGAAGCTGATAAAAATGGAAATGATACACCATTACATTGGGCTGCTATGAAAAATAAGCCTTCTACAGTTAATGTACTTTTAAAATATAATGCTGATACAAAAATACAAAATTCTGATGGAAATACAGCTTTACATTATGCTGCTATGTATGCATCTTCTGATGTTATAAAAAATATAGTTAATGCTGATAAATCAAGTGTTAATATGGCAAATAATGAAAATATGTACCCTATACATTATGCTGCTTTAGAAAATAATGTTGATGCTTTAGTATCATTAGTTCAGGACGGAAAGGCAGATGTTAATATAAAAGATTCTAATAATGATACAGCCTTGCATTATGCTGCTGCTTATGGTAATATGGACAGCGTTATGTCATTAGTAGAAAAATGCTATGCTGATAAAACATTAAAAGACAGCGACGGATATACAGCTGCAGATTTAGCTTCAGATAATGGTTATAATAATATAGCTAATTATTTAAAAGGTGCTGCTTATGTACCTGCTGATAACAATCAAGATAATACAGATAATAATGGTCAGGAATTAATACTGCCTGAATACAATAAAAAGCCTAATTTGGATAAAAAATGGTGGTAATTTAATTTTATTATAATTGTGATTTTTAAGGCTTGGAATTTTCAGAAATTTCAAGCCTTTATTTATTCTTTTATCAAATTAAAGTGTTTTTTTAAGTGAATTATATTTCATAGAGTTTTAATAATATTGCTGTATATTTTATCTGCAAATAATATTAAAAAATAGTATAATAAAATTTGCAATAGAAATAAATATATAATACAATATAAGATAATATATTAATTGAGAGGAATAAAGAATATGTTTAAAGGCACTACAATATGTGCAGTATGCAGAGACGGAGTTACGGCAATAGCTGGAGACGGACAGGTTACATTGGGTGAAACCGTGATGAAGCCTAATGCAGTTAAATTAAGAAAATTATACGGTGGCAAAGTGATATCTGGTTTTGCAGGATCTACTGCCGATGCATTTACATTGTTTGAAAAATTTGAAAAAAGACTTCAGGAATTTTCAGGTGATTTGACCAGAGCAGCAGTTGAACTTGCACGCGAATGGAGAACTGATAAGATGCTTAGAAATTTGCAGGCTTTAATTATAGTAGCAAGCAAAGATAAAATGCTTTTACTTTCAGGTAACGGTGATGTTATAGAAAGTGAAAATAATATATTAGCTATTGGAAGTGGCGGTCAGTATGCTAAGGCGGCTGCTATGGCATTAAGTGAAAATACAGACCTTTCAGCTAAAGAAATAGCTAGAAAATCACTTGAAATAGCTTCTAAAATATGTATATACACTAACAGTAATATTTCTTTGGAGGTAATAGAATAAATATGTCATTTGATGCGAAATTAGAAAGCGAACTTACACCTAGAAAAATAGTAGATGCTTTAGATCAATATATAATAGGGCAGACAGAGGCTAAACGCTCCGTTGCTATAGCTTTGAGAAATAGATATAGAAGAAGACATTTGCCTGATGATTTAAAAGATGAGGTTGCTCCTAAAAATATCATTCTTATAGGACCTACAGGAGTTGGTAAAACTGAAATAGCCAGAAGACTTGCTAAATTAGTAAATGCTCCTTTTATTAAGGTTGAGGCTACAAAATATACTGAAGTTGGTTATGTAGGAAGAGATGTTGAGAGTATGGTAAGGGATTTAGTTAATGTTGCCATATTCGATTTAAAAACAGCCATGATGAAAGAAGTAGAGAAAGAGGCTACCGAAATAGCATTAGATAAATTAGCTAAATTGCTTCTTCCGTCTGTAAAAAAAGAAAATGATGAAAATATATCCGAAGAAGAGTCGGAAAAAAAGAAAAATGCCAGAGAACAGATAAAAAAGCGTATAGCTAATGGCGATTTTGATGAAAGTTATGTTGAAATAAAAATATCATCAGGAAATAATAGAATGTTTGGTATAATTCCGGGTATGGGATTTGAAGAAAGCGATATGATTCAGTCTATGGTTGGAAGCATTATGCCTTCAAATAAAAAACATAAACGTTTGAGAGTCAAAGAGGCTAAAAAATACTTAATTAATGAGGCTTCAGAATCCCTTATAGATATGGATAAGATTACCTCCGATGCTTTAAGTCTTACAGAAAATATGGGTATAATATTTTTAGATGAGATAGATAAAATTGCAAGCGGCAATAAAACAGATAGTGCAGATGTGGCTCGTCATGGTGTTCAAAGAGATTTGCTTCCTATAGTTGAAGGCACTACAGTTAATACAAGATATGGTCCTGTAAAAACTGATCATATACTATTTATAGCAGCTGGAGCTTTCCATATAAATAAACCTTCCGATTTGATACCGGAGCTTCAGGGAAGATTTCCTATAAGAGTTGAGTTAAAGGCTTTATCAAAAGATGATTTCAAAGATATACTCGTTAATCCTAAGAATGCAATAACAAAACAGTATCAGGAATTATTGAAAACAGAAGGTGTAACAATAGAATTTGATGAAGAAGCTTTATCAGCCATAGCCGATATAGCATATAATATAAACACCAATGTTGAAAATATAGGTGCCAGAAGGCTTTATACTATAATGGAAAAAGTTTTTGAGGAGATTTCTTTCAGTGCTGATGAACATAAGGGTGAATTTATAAAAATTAATGCCGATAATATAAAAGATGCTATGAAAGATATCGAAGATAATAGAGATATAAGCAGATATATATTATAGTTTTTTTATTTTAGTGTAGATTTTTTTATTATTTTTTATAATATAGTAAATATAATTAAAAATTGGAGTTTATAAATGGATAATAACAATGAACAAGAAAGTACCGTATTTATTAAATGGGTGCCTCTATATGAAACAAGGCATAAACTTATAGACAGTCAGCATAAAGAGCTTGTTAATATTGTTAATGAGCTTTATCTTGCCACTGTTGATAATAGTGCCAATACAAATGAAGCTTTTATTAAAGCTATAAAAAAATGTATAGACTATACTCAGTATCACTTCAAAACAGAAGAAAAAATAATGGATTTAATTAATTATTCAGATGCTGAAAATCATAAGGCTATGCATAAGAGTTTTTATTTGGAAATAGTTGATCAGATTAGAAAATACGAAGAAGGTCAGCCTTTTGTAGCTAATAAGTTTATTAAGTTCTTAAAAGATTGGCTTTTGGAGCATATAGGTTTCCAAGATAAAAAATTTGTAAACGAAATCAAAGAAGTTTTAAAGAAGAAAGAAGGTAATTGATAAAACAGTGTTAATATAATTTATAAACATCTGATGTTTATTGTTTTTTGTTGGAATAGTATTGTATAAAAAATATAGGATTTATTAAGTGTCGAAAAGTAACTCATACATAATTGGTGTAATTATATTAAGTATTATTAGTGCTATACTCCTATTTTTGGCGTTTCCCCCGCTTAATTTATTTCCTATGTCTTTTATTGCTTTAGTACCGCTTAATATTATAATATTTAAAGCGGATAAAATTAGATATTATATAATATCGTCTTTCTTATTTGTATTGGTTTTTTTCGGTCTTCTTTTAATGTGGATTACAGCATTTATGTTAAAAGAAACGGAAGCTGTAGTTTCTTTTTTAACTTTATTTACTATATTATTTTTAATAACATTTTTATTTTATTTTCCGGCTATGCTATTAAGCGGGTTTCTTTCTAAGAAATTGCCGGATTTTCGATTTATTATTATACCGGCTGTATTTACATTTATGGAATATATGAGAAATGTGGGATATCTTGGATTTCCTTGGGGAATTATAGGATATTCGCAATGGAATTTCTTATTATTTATTCAGGCGGCAGATATATTTGGGGTTCTCGGTATTAGTTTTTTTATTTATTTTTCAAATTCTGTAATCGCACATTATTTGCTTTTTATAGCTGAGAAAGATATAAAAGGAAAACATAAATATAAAAAGCCATATATTCCTGGTTTAATATTTGCAGTTTCATTTTTATTTATTATTGCTTACGGCACTATAAAAATTAATCTTGAAGAATCTAATAGGGCTTTGCAGCCTAAAACTAGAATAGCATTAATACAGAAATCTTTTGATCCTAACATTTATTGGAATAATATATATACAGGCGAGCCTTATCATAAAAATTCTAAAGGCATACAAGGTTTTGCAGAAAAGTTTTTATTAAAACCTGAGAAATTTAAAAATGAAGAAAAACCGGACGGTGTTACGCAAAATGGTACAATATCTGTAAAAAGAATAGCAAATCTTGCCAGAGATGCCTCTCTTTCTAAGCCGTCTTTAATAGTGTATCCTGAATCTGTTACTTTGGATTCTTATGGTTTTTATATAAATGAATATAGAGATATGTTTAGTTACGGCTTGGCTTCTAATTCTATGCATCCCGGCGTATATAATACATATATACTTTATGATATGATTAGATATACTCAAACATATCATTTATTAGGTACTACTATAATAAAAGAATATACTAATGAAGATGCATATAATCCGTATAAATATTATAATGGTATGGAATTTATTAATGATAAAGGTAATGTAATAGGCGAGTATTCTAAAATTAAACTTGTACCAGGCGGAGAATCATATCCTTTTCAAGATAATGAGTTTTTACTTAATACTTTCCCTTTTAAAAACATAATTAATTTTATGTATTCTCAATTTGACAAGGCTGGTGCCAACAGATGGGATAGGGGAAAGAGTCTCACAGTATTTAGTCATCCTAATGGCTATACTTTTTCCGGAGTTATATGTTTTGAAAGTGCTTTCGGTAATTTTGTAAGAAAATTTGTATATAATGGGGCACAGACTTTAGCCGTTATCACAGAAGATGCTTGGTCTTACAGTGATGAGTCTTTGCTTCAGCATTTTTATATGTCTGTATTTAGGGCTATAGAAAATAGAAGGGATATTGTTCATAATGGTAATTCAGGTGTTACAGGACATATATCAAGTACAGGTAAAATAATTTCAACGCTTCCTTTTTGGAAACCGGATTATATGATTGCTAATGTAGCTCTTAATGACAAAATTACTATATATACTAGATTCGGAGAATGGTTTGTATATCTTTCTATTATATCTATTATTTTGTTTGTATTATCAGCTACAACAAAAACTTTAATGGAATTAAAAGAAATTATCAAAAAACGTTTCTTTTTGAAAAAGTCTGCTGAAGATGAGGCTGTATTTGCTGTGATTCCTTCAGCTAAGAAGGTTGATGAATATATTAATAATGATAATAATTATGATTTGCCTAGTTTAGATGATTTAGATGAGATTGTAAGCAGTAAAAATAAAGTTCATAAACCTGATGCAGCATCGGAAAAAAAATATTCTAATAAATTAGATAACAATAAAAATATTAATAGAAATGATGTTGATGTTATAGAAGATATTCATCAAAATAAAGAAAATAAAAAAGATAGCAGCAATAAAAAAATAGATCTGTTTTCTGATAATACTGTAAATTATTCTAAAGAGATGACTGATATAATAAATAATTCAAAAAGCTACAGTATATTTGAAAATGATAAATATACATCAGAAATATCTTCAGCTTTAACTAATATCATAGAAGAAAATGATGAAAGGTTTAGCAGTAAGGATACAAAAAAGTAATAATTTTAAATAAAAGGGGATTAAGGTTTATATATGTTGGGGGCGGTCAGAATACTTATAGCTGATGATTCTAAAACGGTTAGGGCATTATTAAATAATGTATTATCTAATCATTATAGTATAGAAGTTGTAAGTGTTGTGAATAACGGCATAGATGCATATAAATCTATAGTATCAATAAAACCTGATTTTGTTGTTATGAATATAGATTTACCACTAATGGGCGGAATAGAATTATTGAAACTGCTAAAAAAAGAGAATATACAAACTAATATTTTGGTTATGAGTTCTTTGGCACAGAATAAGGATTTATCATCTAGGGCTTTGGATTTAGGGGCTTTGGATATAATATATAAGCCTAGAAATATAACAGCAGATTTCATTAGGGAGAATATACTTAGTGTAATCTTGGAAGCTAAAAGGAATAATTCTGTAGGCTCTAATTCTGTTTTTGATTATAATTCTGCTATTTTAAATAGTAATATAAGAGAAGCCGTTGAGATAGCAGATGATGAAAAAACATATATGGATAAATTTGATGATAATGTTAAAATAATTCCGTATAATCAAAAGCAGGTTGCAACAGCTTTAAGTATATCTTTTAGAAAACCTTTTAAAGCTCCTCTTTTAGTGGCAATAGGCATATCTACGGGAGGTCCTAGAGCACTTAGAATAATGCTTCCAAGTTTTCCTAAAGATTTTCCTCTGCCAATATTAATATCGCAGCATATACCTAAAGAATTTTCATCTTCTCTTATTTCTAGTTTGCAGGATATATCCAATATTAGAATTAAAGAGGCTCAGGTAGATGAGGAGATATTACCATCTATTGTGTATATATCCCCGGGTGATAAAAATATGGGTGTATACATGGATAGCAAAGGAAAATTGAGAATTAAATTCTATCCTGATCCCGATAAAAAATTTGTTTATACCCCATGCGTAGATTATTTATTTAATACTATTGATGAGGTTGTAAAAGATAAAGCTATTGCTATTATTATGACAGGTATGGGAAATGATGGTACTAGCGGTATGACTAAATTATATAATGATAATAATTTAACTATAGCTCAGGATAAATTAAGCTGCACAGTATATGGTATGCCTAGGAGTGCTATAGAAAGTAAAATTGTACATGTAGTATTATCACTTTATGATATTGCCGAATTTTTAGTACAGTATTTGAGAGGTAAACTTAAATGAAGAATATTTTTATTTTAGCTATTATATTGATAATTTTTGCATCTTCCTGTAAAAAAGAATATGGTACTGAATACTCTATATATGAATATGAAAAATATATATCTAAACTTATAGCAAATAGAGATACATTAGAGTTTACTTCTAATTTTCTTCAAAGTTTAGATGAAAATATAATTAATACTTTGAATGAGATGACTTTAGTATATGAGCTTACACCTGCTAATATTATAGAATCTATAAAAAATAGAGGTGCTTTATATCAAAGAATATTTTCAGATAATGATGATTCTCTTTGTAATTATTTGCCTAAAGACGGCGGATATTATGATGTTAGTGTAACTTATAAAAAATATAAAGATGTTATGCTGGCTCAGATTGAGTACCCTTCTTTTAATAAGATATCTGAAAACTCTATTGAATTTGTTGCAATATATTTTAACGATAAATGGAATTTGATTACTGTCAATTTCCTTAATATTTGAAAATAGGATTTTTTAATGAAAAGAATTTTTATTACATCAATTATTGTATTATTTATATTAGTATCATGCTTGGAAGATTTAGACAGTGTTAGAAAAGAATCTTTATTTGCATTTTATGATAATATGAAAAATGAAATATTAAATGATAATATAAATTGGATAGAAAAGAATTCTAATATAGAAAATATAGAAAACATTAAAAACATCATATTAGATGACAGCGATTCTATAAAAAAACTAATTTCTTCTTCAAATAAGGAATATTCAGTTACTATAAATTATACAATAGGAGATAATGGCAATCAAGCAAGCGGATATTATATTATAAGAAATACTGAATTTTCACCTACATACTATTACATAAGACTTGTGAATAATTCAAATAAATGGAAAATAGAATCCATAGACAAACTTCCTTTAATAAAATATTTATTTTTAGTTATTTGCAAAAAATATTAAATATACTAAAATAAAAATAATAAGTTTTATTTTAAGGAAAATATATATGCCTATAATAAAAGCTCCATGCAAGATAAATATTTCTCTTGATATAACTTCAAAAAGAGAAGACGGATATCATTTGATAGAATCTTTATTTCATACAGTGAATTTATATGATATTATAACCATTGATAAATCTGATGAATATAATATTACAACAAGCGGCAAGTTTGCATTAGAAGATGATAAAGAAGAAAATATTGTAACAAAAATATTTAATCATTTCAAAAAAAATATGAATCTTAATAATAATTATAATATACATATAGAAAAAAATATATCTACAGGGGCAGGACTTGGAGGAGGATCATCTGATGCTGCTAATATCATTAAGTTTTTTTTATCCGAATTAAATATTAATATCAATGATAAGCTAATAGAATCTTTTTCTTCATTTGGTGCTGATATTCCTTTTTTTATTAGAGGCGGATGTGCTTGGGTTTCAGGCATTGGAGAGAAGATACAAAATTATGATTTTACGCTTCCTTATAATGTTATTTTAATATATCCGAATATACATGTTTCTACTAAATTGGCTTATTCAAAATTTACTCCTGAAGATTTTAATAAATCGGATTTATTTTATATAAAGAATATGCTTGATAATAAAGATATTAATTTTGAAAGAATAGTTTCCAAAACATATAATGTATTTGAGAAGAATGTTTTTAATTTGGAAAAAAGAATAGAAGAGATAAAAAATAAAGCAGAGGATATAATTAAAAGAAAGGTAACTATGAGCGGTTCTGGTTCTTCACTTTTTGCTTTATATAAGAATGATGATACTGTAATTGAAGAAGATTTTAAAAAGTTAAAAAATGAACTTGATATGGACATATATAGATTGAGTTTGATTTAATTGTATTTAATGTTTTTTATGTTATAATTTTAATTGTTATAAAAATTAAAAGAGAACATTATAAAAGATGGTAAAAAAAGTATTTATTATATTATTGATATATTCTTCTGTATTTTTTGCAGCTGATTTATCATCAAAGCATTCATTATCGGTTTTAGAAACTAGCAGTACAAGATCAAAGGGTATGATGGGAGCAGACTTTTTAATAGGTAATGATTCATCTGCCGTATTTAAAAACTCTTCATCTTTGATGGGAGTGCTTAGGGACAGTGTAAATTTGAATTATACTATTACATCTAATCCTCAAAATGATTATATATTCAATGCTTCTTATGCTCATATAGGAGGTTCTTATGCTGTGGGGGTTGGTTTTGCCGGAGAAATAAATAAAGTTTATTCTTATGATAGTTTGGGTTTTAAGAAGAATGATATATATAACGGACTTTATTTAATAAATGTTGGTGCTGCTTATGCTATTAATGAAAGCTCTTTTATAGGGGCAAATATTAAAAGTGTAGTTAATAATAGCGAAAAAGATAATAATTTTGGAATGTTTTTTGATGTATCGTATATGCAGTCTTTATTTACGCCTAATTTTAAACTTGGTGTTGGAATTAGGAATTTCGGATTTTATGATAATGTATTTGCCAAAACAGATACTGATATAACAGCTTCTTTATCATACGCTAAAAGCGACGGAAGTTTTGCGGTATCAGGACAATATACAATATCAGTGCCTTCTGTAAGTCATGAATTATCTATCGGACTTGAAGCTATGATAATAGATTTTAATAAATTGGGATTATTTAAACAAAAAACTGCATGGTATGATGATTTGCCTGAAAGCATATTAGATGCTCCGGATTTTGTACAAAAAAGACTTTCTCAGAAACTTCCAAGCGGCGTTTTGGCTAGATTTGGGGTAGGTACTAAAGGTGTCTCTTTGGGATTATCTCTTTATTTGGATTTATTCAGACTTGATTATGCTATTAGTTTTGATAATTTTAGTAAGGATAATATTTCTCATGATATAGGCATGAGTTTTATGTTTTAATTTAGGTTTAATTATTTTATGGCTATTTGTAAACAAAAAATATCTAACACGGAAAATTGTCCTAGAGAAGAATATAAAGATGGTTTATGCATTATACATCATAACAGCAATGATAAGCCTGAAGGACTTTTCAGAAGAATAATAAGAGATGATATATATAGAGGGTTTTATAATTTCTCTTATATGATTAGTTATGAAGGATTTAATTTTGAGGGTTTAAAAATTGAAAAAAATTCTAACATGCTTTTTAGCAATTCTTTATTTTACGGACCTTTTCAAATGAGGAATTTTAATTTATTCGGTTCTTTGGATTTTACAGACAGTAATTTTGAAAGCGGACTTTTTATTACAATGTCTAATGTTTATAAGGAAATTATTATAAAAAACTCTAAGATAAATATTGATTTTAATATGTCATTATCTAATTTGCATTCTATTGATATTGATAATATAACAGCTGACTGTAATTTTTCTATTGCTAATTCGGATATAATTGATAAACTGTCATTTAATCATATTCATTTTAAAGATAATTTCAGTATGCTTAATGCAAGTTTGCAGGGAGAATCTAGTTTTGAAAATATTATTATAGACGGAGATGCCGATTTTAGAAATATGGTATTTTATAAATCTTTAAAATTTGAAAATGTTGAAATAAAAGGTAAAACTATACCTTATGAAATTACAGAAAATGAAAAAATAGAATTTGTAAATGTTCTAATAAACGGCAGAGTTATAGAAGACAATCAAAAAGAGAAAAAAGAAAAAGAGAAAAAAGAATCTCAATTAGAAAAAATCAAAGAAGCAAAGGATAAAATGTATAAAGAAACTTTGCTTAATAATAAATATTCTAAAAGAAAATAGATATTAAAGTAAATCTCTTTTATCTTTTAATTCCTCTTTTTCCCTTATATCCTTTAATATACCTTTAATTTTTGAATCATTATTATTCGGATAAATTAAAAGAACTCCGTCAGATTTTACTATAGTTAAATTATCAACTCCGTCTATTGCTATAAAAGTGTCATTATCATCATTAATTATGATATTTCCTTTTGCTTCTTTAGCATATACATTTCCAATTATTACATTATTATTATTATCTTTATTATGTATTCTTCCAAGTGCTGAAAAAGCTCCCAGATCGTCCCAAAAGAATCTTGATTTTATGCATTTAATATTTTTTAATTTTTCCATTATGCCAAAGTCAAAAGATATTTTATCTATTGTTTTGAATATTTCTTCCTTTTGACTATCATTTTCAGCTTCTAAAGTTTTTAGAGTTTTATTGTATGTATCGGGCATTAATTCTTTTATTGAATTAAGTATATTATCTATAGACCATATAAACATTCCGCTGTTCCATAAATAATTACCTTCTTCTAAGAATTTACATGCATTTTCATAATTAGGTTTTTCTACGAATCTATCAACATCATATACATCATCTTTAATATTATCTTTTATTTTTATATATCCGTATCCCGTTTCTGCTCTATTTGGATTTATTCCTACTACTACAACTTCATTAGTATTTTGGCTTACTTCAATGGCATTTTCAATAGACTTTATAAATAAATCTTCATTTTTTATGATAGGATCTGCCGGAATCACTGCAATTATAGCATTTCCTATTTTTTCTTTTATATAAATGGCTCCTAATGCAATAGCGGCCGCTGTATCTCTTCCTATTGGTTCATATATTATATTTTTGAAAGAAGGCATATATTTACTGAATACATCTTTATATCTTTTTCCTGTGATTATAAAAATATTATCTTCACTAGTAATTTTTAATGCTCTGTCTATAGTTTGTTCTATAAGAGATTTGTTTTCTATAATATTTAAAAATTGTTTTGGTTTGTTTTCTCTGCTTAGAGGCCATAATCTTTCTCCTATTCCTCCAGCCATTATAAGTACAGCCTTTTTCATGTATTATATTCCTTTGAATAAAAGTTATCTTATAGTACCTTATTATATATATAATTAAATAAAAAACAATAATATTGTAAAAAAAGCATTTACATTTTATACATTAAAATAAAAAAAATATATTTTTTGTAAAAAATGTAGTTCTTATATATCATTAATAAATATTAATATATTAATATTAAATATAATTTTAATATTTTTATTTGACAAAAATTTCATTATGTATTATCTTTATTGTGTAATGGGAGATTTTTTATTTTTCTTTAATTTTTAAATTTGAGAGGTTATATGATTAATACTGAAGAGTTAATATATGATGACGATGATATGCTGTCGCCCATAGATGCTGCGAAAATAGTTGGGGTGTCAAGAACTACTGTTAACTATTGGGTTAGACATTATGGGTTAAAAGCGGATGTTACCCCTGGTAAAAGATATAAAATCCGTTATGCCGATTTAAAGGCTTTTCTAGCTTTCAATAATAAAGAGAAAAGAATTAAATTAAAAAGAAAACAGTCAAAATATAAGATTGCCATAATTGAACCTATGGAAATTACAAGAAAAAATTATCTTGAATGGCTTAAAGATGATTATGATGTTACATGCATATCTAATTTGGCATCACCTTTAAAGGAGTTAAAAAAGATTTCACCTGATGTCATTTTAATGGATATTAATTTATCAGATGACAAAGACTATTTCTATATAATAGATGAAATCAAGAAAGAAATTTCTTTAAGAATATCATTAATTATTATTATTACAAAGAGATACAATGAAGATGATGTTGTAAATGGTCTTGAAAAAGGTGCATGTGATTATGTAAAAAAGCCTGTAGGTCAAAATGAGTTAAAAGCAAGAATTAAAAATGCTATTAGATTTTATGTCGATGTGTAAATAATTATTAAAGCATATTTATTGGGTCTATATCTATTTCTATATAATTACCTTTGTTTGCTGTAAAACTATTATTTAGTTTATTAAAGAAATTTTTTAGCAGAGAATGAGACGGTGTTTTTATAAGAATATTCCATCTGTAATATTTATTTAATTTGCTTATTGCACATGCCGCCGCTCCTAGTATTATTATTTTATCGGAATAATTATAAGTTTCCATTCTAAGCATATCTGCTATTTTATTTGCATCATTTTCTACTTTTTTTTCATCTATTCCTCTTATTACTAATCTTATGAGTCTTGAAAATGGCGGATAATTTAAAGGTGCTTTTCTATTTTCTATTTCTTTATTATAAAAAGATATATAATCATGATTTTTGGCACATTCTATACTATAGTGATTAGGAGAATAAGTTTGAATGTATACTATTCCGTTTTTTTCTCCTCTTCCGCTTCTTCCGGCAACTTGAGTAATCAAATTAAAAGTTCTCTCAGCACTTCTAAAATCTGGTATATGAAGAGACATATCTGCTAAAAGTACGCCTACTAGAGTAACATTAGGAAAATCAAGCCCTTTAGCTATCATCTGAGTTCCTACAAGTATATCTATTTCACCATCAGAAAATCTTTTGAATATTTTTTCATAGTTTTTTGTTCCTCCTACAGTATCCTGATCCATTCTCTCTACCACAGCATTGGGAAAAAGTATATTTAAATGTTCTTCTACTTTTTCAGTACCGCTTCCTATACGCTCGAAATGTCCTATTTTACATTCATCGCAAAGTTCGTCTAAATATTGAGTGTATCCGCAGTAATGACACATAACAACATTCTTCTTTTTATGATAAGTAAGAGATACAGAACAATTAGGGCATTCTAAAACTCTTTGACAATATGAACAAGCAACAACAGGAGCATATCCTTTGCGATTAAGAAATAGTATAATCTGTTCTTTTTTTTCTAATTTTCTGTTTATTTCTTCTGCCAATTTTTGTGTAATCATAGGAAAAGCATCTGCTCTTTTTTCTTTTTTCAAATCTAATATTTTAACTTCAGGCATATTAACAGAAGCCGCTCTTTTTTTTAGGCTTAGAAGTTCTATTTTACCTATAGAAGCATAATAAAAACTTTCTATAGAAGGAGTAGCACTTCCCAAAAGTAATGTAGCATTTTCCTGCGATTTTCTATAAAAAGCCACTTGTCTTGCATGATATCTTGGTGTATCTCCGGCTTTATAGCTCGTTTCATGTTCTTCATCTATAACAATTATACCTAAATTGGGGGTAGGGGAGAATATTGCACTTCTTGCTCCTATAACAATTTTTATTTCATCTTTTTTTATCATCTGCCAATATCTGTATTTAGAATTAGGCGATAATTTACTGTGAAGTACAGCTATTTTTCCTTCAAATCTTTCAGCAAATCTTTTTATAGTTTGTGGAGTGAGTGATATTTCAGGAAGTATGACTATAGCCTGCTTTCCCATATCAACAACTTTTTTTATAGCCTGCAGATAAACTTCTGTTTTCCCGCTTCCTGTTACACCATGAAGTAAAAAAGTTTTTGAAGTTTTTGATTCTATACTTTCATTTATTTTTTTTAATACAATTTCTTGTTCATCATTGAGTTTTAAATATGGTTTTTGTTTTGCCGGTATTGGTTTGGCTTTCTTTTCCTTTTTGGCAGGAGTGCCTACAGGAAGTGCCGCAAATAGGGCTTCTCCGAAAGATGAATGATAATAATTACTCATCCATTTAGCTAATTTGAATTCTTTATCTGAACATATTGGTTCAAGATCAATTCTAGCTTTGATAGGATATATTTTATAGTTACCGTCTATAGTTTCAACTTCTTCTACAACAATACCCTTATTATTTTTTCCTTTAATAGGAGCTACAACTCTACATCCTACCAAGCTATCATTAATCTCGTCTGGTTTTTTGTATGTAAGTATTTTATCTATAGGCAGATTGAAAACAACTTTAACATACATTATTACATTTTTTCACGACGCTTTTTGTCTTCATATTTAGACATGCAGTTTACACATCTTAAAGTATAAGGCAAAGCAGTTAATCTTTCCTCATTAATTTCTTCTTTACAATCTATACATTTACCATAAGTGCCGTCTTCTATTCTCTTAAGTGCATTGTTAAGCATATCTAACTTATCTTTTTCTTTTTGAGAGAAATTCATTAGATTTTGTTTCTCATAAGCCTGAAATGCTATATCTACCATATCCCCATGAGAATCATCTTTAAGAGCTTCATAAGTTTCATTACCGCTCAATAATTCATCTAAAGTTTTTCTCTTTTCTTCTAATAGTAAATCTTTAAATTTTTTTAACTTTTTAGCAGTCATTATACAAACCTTTAGTAATAGTAACCCAATAAAAAGATAGTTTAACGTTTTGAGAATTGGAAACGTTTTCTAGCACCTGATCTTCCGTATTTCTTACGCTCAACTACACGAGAATCTCTAGTAAGAAATCCATTTCTTTTTAAAGTAGTTCTGAAATCTTGACTTTCACCTACCAAAGCTTTAGCTATACCATGTCTTACAGCATCAGCCTGAGCAGAAACACCGCCGCCATGAACATTAGCAAATACATCATATTTTCCAAAATTACCTGTTACTTTTAAAGCATCTTCTACTACTTTAAGAAGTGCCGCTCTATTGCAGAAGTATTCAGCATAATTTTTTCCATTTATTAAAATTTTGCCACTGCCTAAAGTTATACGAACTCTTGCATTGGCTGTTTTTCTTTTTCCAGTAAAAATAGTTAATTGTTTAGCTGCCATTTTTCTCTCCTAATTATATATTTACTACAGTAGGTTTATTAGCTTCATGCGGATGCTCGCTTCCTGCATATACTTTTAATTTTTTAAGATGAAGTCTTCCCAATGGATTATGAGAAAGCATACCTTTTACAGCTATTTTTACCATTCTTTCAGGATTTTTTTCTAATAATTCGCCGTAGCTTATAGATTTTATACCGCCAGGATAACCTGTATGTCTATAGTGGATTTTTCCTTTCTTTTTATTGCCTGTTAGAACTATATCTTTAGCATTGATGATAATTATATAATCACCATTATCTAAGTTATAGGCATAGTCTACTTTATGTTTTCCTTTAAGCATATAAGCTGCTCTGCTTGCTACTCTTCCCAATGACTTACCTTTGGCATCTATTATTAGCCAATTTTGCTTTATATCTTTTTGTGATAAAACGTAAGTATTATTTTTTGTTTTTAATGTTTTTTTATCCATAAAATACACACCTTGATTTAACGTTTTAAAAAATTTGGTAGTTTTAATCTTAAAAATGTAACGGTGCGTAATTATAACATAAATATATTGTAAAGTCAAATTTTATTTACTATTTGAATAGATTTTTTAGTAATTTAGTTTAATTATTAGACTTGTTTTAAAACTATAAATATAATGTTTTATGGTTTACTTTTTAGTATATAGGTATGCCGACATTCACATGCCAACACCAACTGTATGCATGCTTCTGAGAGATAGTACACACTATTAATAAATAAAAATAGTTTTGAAGTAAGTATATAACTATTCTTAATATGTTTAGAAATATATTATTTTATTTCATTTATAGTAATGATGAAATTTTCAGCTCCATATTTAGATATTATATCATAAAATTCTTTCACTGCTTTAAGACTCTGCTCTATTATTCCATTATCTTTATTTACAGCTCCAAGAAGTATGCACCCTAAAGTATCCTGAGGATAATTGCCTACATGTATTAATATTCTTCTGTTTCTAAAAGAAGGAAGCACATCATCGCATGTAATAAGAAGTGCTTTATTATTATATTCTTTTGGTATAACATTTTTAAGCGATGTAACAGTCCATTCTAATTTATAATTTCTAGCTATGATTCTTTTATCTTTATTTTCCTCATCGGTGGAAGGACCTATATTTTCTAAAGTAAAACAGTTAAAGATGTTATTTTCTCTTTCATCTAATATATTCAAACTTCCTATAGTAGAACCTTCAGTTTTTTTATCTGATTTAGGTTTGGAAATATTTTGGTATTCTTTTTCCCGCTGAATAATAATTTTAAACATAAATAATACACTCCATAATTATCTTATAGTAATAATCTTTTTTAGTATTCGGAATCATACAAATATGATATATTAATTTTTTGAATTGTCAGTTGGTATTTTGTATTTATTTTCTGCTTTTTATTTTTAGTAATTTATTATAGATTTAAAATATAAAACTATATAAATAATTATTTCAAAGGCATATTATCTAATAATCTAGTAGCACCGCAATAAGCTGATATAAGTATTATTGAGTTTTTTGATGCTGTTTCCATGCTCATTAAAGTTTCCTTATCTGCTATATAAGCATATTCTAGTTTAAGCATTTTATGAGTTTTTATATTGTTTTTTATTATATCTAATAAATATGATGATTTAATGCCGCCTTTTTTAAACTCTTCCCTAGCTTCTTTTAGTAATTTGTATATTATAGAAGCTTCTTCTTTTTCTCTATCGCTTAATAAAGTATTTACGCTGCTTAAAGCAAGCATATTTTCATCTCTTACTATGGGAATAGTTTTTAATGCTATATTATAATTTAAATCTTTTATCATTTTTTTTATTATAAATACTTGCTGATAATCATATTCTGTGAAATATACATGAGTAGGAGATATTATATTAAACAGCTTAGCCATTATTGTAACCATGCCTCTATAATATATAGGTCTTGAGATTATATTGAATTTGCTGTTTTCAATATTTATATGAGTAGCATAATCATCAGGAATCATCTCTTCAACAGACGGCAAAAATAAAACATTCACCTGATATTCTTCTAAAAATTTTTTATCTTTATCCAAATCCTGAGGATATCTTTCTATATCTTCTACCTTTATAAATTGAAGCGGATTAATAAATATACTTACAATTACAATAGAACATTCTTTTTTTGCTTTTTTTATTAATGCAGAATGTCCTTCATGCAAAGCTCCCATAGTAGGTATTAAAGCTATAGAACTGCTTTTATTATCATTAATAAATTTATATGCACTTTTTATATTTTTTAATATAGTTAAAGACATATATTAATCCGTTTTTTTATTCATTTTATCATGATTTGTTGCCGGTTCATAAAAATATAAAGCAAGTATTGTTTGAAGCGGAAACATTATAACAGCTTCAATAAACATACTGAATCGTCTAATAGTAAATATTATATCCTTTTTAAGTACAAATACATTCACTATATAAAGTATTTTACTAACAGCAAACGCTAAAAATAATAATATTATCAAAAAATAAGGCAATGTATTTGGAGCAGGAAGTATAGTAATATATTTAGGTGTTTCATTATTATTGGAATTAACTATAAAAAGATATATTCCAAATAAATATATAAAAGCAAATATTCCATCTAGTATAATAGTAATAAGTTCAGCATTTTTATGTGAAATTTCAGGATAAAGTAAAGTTCCGCATGAACGGCATTGTTTAGCGTATTTATCATTAACTGTTTTACACGATTTGCATTTAATAGTCTTAGCCATAATTTTATAACAGCTCCTTAATTTTTATCAGCTTCAGTTTTTTCTTTATTGTTAATAATAATATTTATAAATAGAAAAATTGTCAACTATGATATATGAAAATAAAAAATTATTTATCATGTTTTAATTTATTCCGTTAGTTAATCAATGGATATAAATTATAATTGTAGATCTTTGTTAATATTAGGAGTATTACTTATGCCTGCTTCATGGAAAGAACTTGAACAAAAGTGTTTTAACTATTTACAAAGTACATATAAAGATGTTAATTTTAATCTTGTAGGAGGATCAAATTCTAATATTTCTGATATAAAAGTAATTGATAAAAACTTTTTTATTGAAGTAAAATCTCCAAGTGCTCAATGCGGACAATTTGTAGTTTTGGAAAATGAAAATAATTTTCAATATTCGGATAAAAATAAAACTTCTGTAAATCAATATTCAAATTATATAATAGATTATATGAATATGAATTTTGAAGTATTTCATAACGTAGGTACTAAAGGTATTTATCTCGAAGGTATTAGTAAAGAAATCTTTTATTCTTGGATAATAGATTTTTATAAAGCTAAAAATACTAAATATTTTATTACTAAAAAAATGGCTTATATTATTATTCCATTAGAAAAAATAGATGAATATTTTGATATAAAAGCATGCTATAGAGTAAAGAAAAGCGGTTCATCAGATCCTTCTAATAAAAACATAGAGGAAATAATATGTTTTTTAGAAAATTATAATATTGAATTTCAATTAGAGATTGATGGTAAAAAACTTTATATTATTACTGAATATAATATTAAAAATAAAATAGAAATTAATGATTATACATATCAGTTTAATAAAATATCTGAATATAAATATAATGTTAGAAGATTATCTAATACAAGTAATGCCAATGTTATATTTTCTATAAAACTTGTAAAAAATTATCAGGAAGAAGAAGATTTAATTAGCTTTTTAGAAGATATAAAATTATGATATATGTTCTGCTATTTTTATAGCTATATACTGAAGAACATCTATAACGACAGAGTTTCCAAATTGTTTATATGCTTGATTTTTATTACCTATTATTTCAAATGAATCAGGATATCCCATTATTCTTGCACATTCTCTAGGCATAAGTTTTCTGCATTTTCCATTAATTAAATATCCCCCTGTTTTTGAGAATACTCCTCCTCCATCAGCAGATAATGTAATTGCTACTCCTTTTGAGCTGTATATTCTTTCTCCTTGTCCGCCTTTATTTACTATACCTAAACGAATAGATTTATTGCTGTATTTATCATCTTTTATATAATTCATAATAATATCATTCCTATTAATATAAGTTTCATTAGGTATTTGATTTTCTTCTAATAAAAAATCTTCTAAATGTTTTATTAATTCTATAGGCTTAGGAAAATCAAATTTTTTTATGTTTAAATCTTTTCTGAAACATACTATATAAATTCTTTCCCTTTTTTGAGGTATTCCGTAATCTGAAGCATTAAGGACTTTATAATAGAAATCATATTCAAGTTCATTCATAATTTTTATTATTGTATTTAATGTTCTTCCATTATCATGTCTTACTAAATTTTTAACATTTTCCATAAATACAACTTTAGTCTTTTGATATTTTAAGATTCTAGCTATATCAAAAAATAAATTTCCTCTTTTATCTTCAAAACCTTTTTGTTTTCCGCTTATAGAAAAAGCCTGACATGGGAATCCCGCACATAATATATCATGAGCAGGTATTAATTTTTCATCTATTTTAGTAATATCATCATCTGGAATATCTCCGAAATTTTTATAGTATGATTCTTTAGCAAATTTATCCCATTCATTAGAATAAACACATTTTGCACCAAGAGATTCTAAAGCTATTCTAAATCCGCCTATTCCAGCAAATAAATCTATAAATGTTTTATTTTCTAAAAGTTTATTTTCTATATTTATCATATTTCATTTATTATAATTTATTTATCTAAAAATTCAATTATTTAATTAAAAGAATCTATTAGAAATATATGTTAAAAAATTATAATCCCTGACATTTATTAAAATATCAGGGATTATATTAATAATTATTTTTTATTTATATAAATTAAATTAATTTGCAGTTGTTGTTATAGTAGTAGTAATCTCCTCTGAAGGATTTTTAGTAGGAGGAATTTTTATTAATTTCAAGTCAAACATAATCATAAACATACAAGGTAAGAATATGAGAGTAAGAAGTGAAGCAAATAAAAGACCATAAGCTAATGCCATAACTATAGGAATAATAATATCGGCTCTTCCTCCTATACCATATACAGTAGGTAAAAGCCCAACAACTGTAGTAACTGTAGTTAAGAATACAGGACGAAGACGCTGCTTAGCTCCGTCAACAATAGCTTTGGCAACACCTTTTTTACCGCCTTCTACACCTTCATCTATGATTTTGTTAATGAGGTCAACAAGTATAATACCATTGTTTACTACAACACCCGCTAAACCAATAATACCTACTACACCCATAAATGATAAAGGCATTCTGTGTATGGCAAAACCTAATAATACCCCAATTAAACCAAAAGGAATAATTATCATTATCATAATAGGCTGTATGAATCTGTTTAACTGTAATAGTAATACAATGTATACGAATATGAATGCCATAGCAAAACTGAATATTAATTGTTTTATGGCTTTCATAGTTTCTTTAGCTTCACCGCCAAACTCTAGTTTTAATCCTCTATACTGTCTGCTGAAATCTTTAAATCTTTCGCTTACTGCTGCCATAACCTGCTGAGAAGTATTTTTTCCATATTCTATACCTGCTGTTATAGTTATTGTTCTCTGTCCGTTATAGTGTTTTAATGTTGCAAGTCCGTCGGCAATTTCTACATCTGCTAGGTTATGAAGATAAATAAGTCTTCCGCTTGTGTTAGGTATTAGAAGATTAGTCAAATATTGAACATCATAAGTGTAAGGATCATCAAATACTACTCTGAAATTTAATTTATTTTCAAGCTCCTGTATATATGTAGCTTCAGTACCATAATATGCTGTTCTTACTTCATTAGCAACAGAAGCAACATTAACACCAAGTTCTGCTATTTTATCATAATCAAACATCACTCTTAATTCTTCTTTACCAACTTTATCATCATCATCGATGTTGATAACGCCCGGTACTGTAGCTAAAAATTCTTTTATCTCATCTTTAGCTTTTTTGGCAAGTTCAGTATTGTTTCCTACTATTTTTATGTCTACAGGATCCCCTGGGTCAATACTTCCTTTTGTATTCATACTAAATATAGGAACAGTTTGTCTTATATCAGTTTTATCTATTTTCTGATTAATTAATGCAACAAGCTCATCGGCAGTTCTGCTTCTTTCAGCGGCAGGTACTAAATAAACCATAATACCAGCCAAACTTCCTTTTTCTTCAGATACAACCTCTTGGTCAACCTGCTTTCCTACAAGTGAGTATAAAGCAATAAGTTCTTCCGGTTTTACCACACTTGCAACAACATCTTCTATTTTTGCAATCTCTTTTGTAGTAGCTTCTTTAGTAGTTCCTGTAGGCATTTCTATATTAATAACTATAGTATCAGCACTTGTGTCGTATATAAGTACGAAGTTTTTAAAGCTGCTTTGTGCCAAGAATATTGAAGCTATTAATAATGCTACAAAAGCACCTATTACAATATATCTGACATGAATTAATTTTTCTAATATAATACCAAAAGGTATTTTCATTTTATCGAATAAAGCATCTTTGTCAAAATCAAGAGGGTTTTTGAATTTGCTTTTCTTTTTAGGTTTATAAGATTTATATTTATCTTCTTTATCTTGTAATTGGTTAGGCAAAAGCAAAGTAGCCTGAAGCATACTAACAACAAGAGTAAATATAACTATTCTAGGGAAGAGGTTTAATATTTTACCCATCATACCGCTTATTGTAAGCATAGGGAAAAATGCAGCAACTGTTGTAAGAGTGGAAGCCACCATAGGCATAACAACATCGCTTACAGCAAGTCTTGTTGCTTCAAGTCCCTTATATCCAGCCTGTTTGAAGTTGAATATATTTTCAGATACTACTATTGAGTTGTCTACTATCATACCAAGTACGGTAATAATAGCAGCTAATGACATAGTATTAAATGTTATTCCTGTTACCTGCATGTAAATAAAGCATGAGAACATAGTAATAACCATACCTAAGCTTGTAAACATAGCACTTTTGAAATCTAGGAATATAATCAAAGTTATAAATATGATTATAAAACCTTGAATAAGGTTTGAAGTTACAATATTTAAAAGAGATTTTATAGTTCTTGAGTTATCCCCCATAACAGATACCTGAATATTATCCGGTATTAAGTCAGCATTATCTTTTAGATATTGGTTTACTGTTTCAATAGTTTTAAGAATGTCAGCATTTTCATTTTTTACAATAGAAAGAGAATATCCTGAAGCTCTATTAACTCTCATAAGAGTAGTCTTATCTTCAAAACCAGATTCCACATGCCCTATATCGCTTACTCTTACTCTTTGACCATTGAAAGTGGATCGTATTATAACATTGCTTGCTTCCATAGGGTCCTGAAACTCACCGTAAGTTACAACAGTTTGTTCTTTTCCGCCGGATTCCATATCTCCTCCTGTAGCTCTTACATTTCTTATGCTGAGAGCATTTACAACATCGCTTAATGCTATATAATTTTCTGTCATTTTTATAGGGTCTATATAAACTTTAATTTCAGGATCAGTTCTTCCTTCTACTCTAACTTCGCCTACACCTTCAAGTCTTACTAGTTCATTTTCAAGCATTTGGCTTACATCAAATAATTCTCTTTCATCGCCTTCCATACCTTCTTTAAAGTGAACAGCCAATGTATATATAGCCATTTTATTAGGGTTTAAGTCATAAGTTGTAACCTCTTCAACATCTGTTGATAAATCAGGTACATTCTGCATTTGTCTGAATATTTCGTCTTTAACAGGCTGTCTGTCTGGAAGGGTTTCATCTAATGTTACTAATATTATTGCAACATTTTCAATGATTGTAGTTTCATATTCATCTATACCAGA
This sequence comes from Brachyspira hampsonii, assembly GCF_001746205.1. NCBI lineage: Bacteria > Pseudomonadati > Spirochaetota > Spirochaetia > Brachyspirales > Brachyspiraceae > Brachyspira > Brachyspira hampsonii. Next base: position 74,363 of record NZ_MDCO01000012.1, on the reverse strand, counting down.
TATGCCCTGCAATTCTTCTTCTATAGGTATAACAGCATTCTGCTCTACATCAAGAGGAGTAGCTCCGGGGTATGTTACCGCTATAAGCATCATATCCAAATCAGTTGATGGAATAGATTCTTTTCTTAAATTAAAATAGTAATATCCTCCTACAAATAATATTGCCATTACTATTATATTTACAAGCATAGTTTTTTTTGCAAAAAATACTATAATTTTTTCCATATATCTCTGCATCTCCTATTTCTGTTTTGTTTTATGTAAACTAAAAAATTAAGGATTTAATCATTTTAGAGGCTAATAATTTAATTAACCTCTAAAATGATTTATATATATTCCTCTAAATCCTTATAAAGTATCTAATAAAAAAATATTTTATTCATAATCAATTGCAAGTAGAGCTCTATAATCAAATATAGTTGTTATAAACTCATACTGAAGATTTAAAAGCTCTGTCTGCGTAGCAACTAAATCCAATCTTGATGTAAGTAAATCATCAATTTCCAAACGCCCTTGATCTAATTTTTGAAGCTGAGTTGCTATTCTTGAATTAATAGCCCTTATCTGCATTTGCTTGCTTGCTATTAAGTTCTTATAAGCATTAAATCTTGAAATATATGTTTGTAATTGAGTATTAAAATCTTTTTCTAATTGATCATACTGAGCTATGATTCCGTATAGAGAATTTTCAGCCATTTGATACTGAGCTTTATTTGCTCTGTTTCCTATAGGATATGAGAACTGAACTCCTGCAAAAAAGTCCACATTTGTCATACTTCCAAAAGACTGAAAATAACCGGAACTGTTCGGACTAATACCATTCAAACTAACATTTCCTACAATATCTAAATTAGGCAAAGTTCCATTTTTCATAGCTTCAAGAGTATATTCTGCTCTTATTTTTGATTGATATGCAATTTGTCCGTTTACACTGTCAGCAAAAGGAACTGCCTCCATCTGCATATTGCTTCCTAAATCTAAATAAGCGTCCCAAGTGGTATGATCTGGTTTTATATTAGTTACAGGCATAAAGAAACTCACTGTTGCTAAAAGACTTTCTAAATAAACCTGATTCTGAGCATAATAATCGCTGTATAGCATAGTCTGAGTTCTTGCATTTTGATAATCATCATTATCTATAAGTCCGTTATTATATCTGTCTCTCATCTGATTTTCAAATCTTCTTGCAGTGATGTACATGCTTCTGTAGTATGCAAGAAGTTTTTCATACATTATCCATTGATAATAAATTTTCTGATATGAAACTATAACACTTGCATCATCTAATTTTCTTTGAAGTTTAGCTATAGCAAGAGCATATTCGGCATCTTTTATTGGATACCTATCTAAAGTACCAAAAAAATTTCTTAAAAGCGGCTGAGTAACTTGTATTGTAAGAGAAGGCATATAATTATTAAAATCAACTGACTGAGAGCTATTCGGTGCATACAATTTACCGCCTATAAATGAATTATGTGTCAGATTAACAGACCAAGTTGTTCCGCTGTATGGTATTAAAGAGCCTATTCCTATACCAGCCCGTATACCTGCTGCTTCCACTGAGGGACCTACTGATGTTGAATTAGAGCTGCTTCCGCTTGATAAACTTCCATATTTACCTACTGCCCCAAGCTGAGCGGATAAATTAACATCTCCGGAACTTTGAGCACTAAGTAAATTCATCTCAGCATTAGTTTCTGTAACAGCATTTATTTTTAATTCAGGAATTTGATCTCTTATAGTTTCCATATAAGCCGCATAAGTTAAAGTATTAGTCTGACAATATAAAATATTAACTGTAAAAAACATTAATAAAAATATTATAAACTCTATTTTAATCTTCATTACCACTCCTTATTACAATAATTTATATGTCGATTTTCCAATTTTTAAGGTTCTCAAAACTATATTTACTTCCAAGTAAGTATAATACAGTTTTACACAAATTATCAATTAAATTATTCAAATTAATCTCTAAACTTCTATTTTGTTCCACATTATCCTTATAATAATATAATTTTCTATCAAAATCATAATATTTGGTTAATATTAATTCAGTTCCTATACCTGCTATAGTTACTATTATTTGCATATATATATCATTCTGATCTACTTCCGGCATGAAATATTTTTCTTCTATTTTTCTATCTATAAATAAAAATAATTCAGTAAGCCAAAAATATAGATTAACATCCTGATTTATATTTTTTTTAAGTTTTTCAAATCTTTTTTTATCATTAAAAAAAATCGGCTGAAGTTCAAACATTATTTTCCCAAATTCGCTTGCTGTAATAAAAAAAAATTTTTTAAAATATTCAAATAATCCAAATATAACTTTTTCAGGTTCGCAATTGTATTTTTCTATGATGTTTTTAGGATTTATATTTGTTTTCTTACTATTAAGCAATGAAATAACAATATCATCTATATTTGAATAATACTTGTAAACACCTCCTTGACTTAACTGTGATTCCTTAACGATATCTTTCATCGTAACACTATAAGCAGGTTTTCTTAAAAAAACTCGCATAGCTGCCTCTAGTATTATCTTTCTCTTATTCTCAAAATATTCCTGATTAACTTTTGGCATGTTTTTTTGATGTTCACCTCATATTTGAAAAATTAATATGAAAAATAAAAACGATACTAGTGTCATTTTTATTTGTGAAGTACATCTTATTATAATTATTTTTTATTGTCAATACATTTTGTATATAAAAATTTACAGTTTTTATATACAATTTTATAAATTAAATAAAAAATACAGCTTATATTATACATTCTATACATAAAATATTTGTAATTGACTATTGTAAATATTTATATTTAGTTTAATATTGAAGTTATAAAACAACTTCAATATAATTATAAATGGAGTTTTACTATCATGGAAGTAAATGTTAAAGAATTAGAAAATAACACTGTAATATTAAAATTAGATGGAGACATTGATGTTTATAGTTCATCTGATTTGAAAGACTTTATTTTTTCACAAATAGAGCTTGGGGCTAAAAAGATAATAATAGATATGGAAGATGTTTATTATATAGACAGCAGCGGAATAGGGGTATTTATTTCTGCACTTGGAAGATTTAAGAAGATAAATGGTAAAATATGTTTTATAAAGATTACAGATCCTGTTAAAAAGGTGTTTGAACTTACTAAAATTAATAGTTTTTTTCCTGTATTTGCTACAGAAACTGAAGCTTTGGCTAATTTTTAATTTATTTAAATTGTGAATATAAATTAAATTTAAGTAAATTATAAAAAATGAATAATAATAGTTGATTTTTTATTTAATAGTTATAAAATTATTAAAAATTAGAATTTATATAAAATATTTTTATCATTTTTATGAAATTTGTGTACAAGGTAGTAATTTTTATTATGTTTAAAAAATTATTTTTGCTTAGGAAAGTTTTTATATTAACTTTAATATTAAGCTGTGTATTTTCTTCTAATATCCTCTATAGTGCTGAAAGCATCAATGATTATATAATGGAAGAGATAACCGATAACACAGAACATCCATTTTATACAATACCAATAAAATTTGGAAAATATGTTGATTTTGATTTTAAGATAACAAAACATATAATATTGGTAACTTTAGCGGGTATTTTATCCGTATGCAGTATGAAATATCTATCTCATAAGTTAAAAAGACCTTTTAGGAGACCCACATATTTACAAAGTATATTAGAAGGGCTTATTGATTATATGAATAAGGATGTTATAGGTGCCACTTTAGGCGAAGAAGGTAAGAAATATGTGCCTTTTTGTCTTACAATATTTTTATTTGTATTATTTTCTAATATATTAGGACTTATTCCGGCATCTATAAAAGTTCCTACACAAGATGGGGAGCATGCTTATATTGCCGGAGGACTTGGTGCTAATATAGGATTTACAGCTGCTATAGCATTGATTGTATTTATAGTGTATATTTTTGCTGGTATAAGGAAGAAAGGTTTAATAAAATATTGGACTGGTTTGGTACCTAAAGGACTTCCTATACCGCTTATACCTATAATATGGGTATTGGAATTTATTACATTATTTAATAGAGCTTTTGCACTTGCTATTCGTTTATTTGCAAATATCACAGGCGGCCACATAATGATGATAGTTATACCATATTTGATTATTATGTCTGGGACTTTATTAGTTTCGCCTTTTGCGGTATTGTTTTTAGGCTTTATATATGTACTTGAAATGTTTGTATCTGTTTTACAAGCTTATATATTCTCATTATTATCAGCAGTTTATATAGGAATTGCTATTAGTGATGAGCATTAATTTATAGATTAATAAAATTTTAAATAAAAGGAGAATTAAAAAATGGAACTTTCTATATTAGGAGCAGCAATAGGAGCAGGACTTGCTGCTATAGGAGTTGGTTTAGGAATAGGTTTTATAGGTTCTAGAGCAGTAGAAGGTATTGCTAGACAGCCGGAAGTTTCCGGAAAAATACAGACAGCTATGCTTATAGCAGCAGCACTTATAGAAGGTGTTGGACTTTTTGCTTTGGTTATTTGTATCCTTGCATTATTTACAAAATAATTAAATAAAAATTTGGAGGTATATGTATGGCACTTTTAAAAATAGATCCCGGTATTATCATCTGGACTTGGATCACATTTTTACTAGTTCTTGCTATATTAGGTGCTTCTACTTGGAAAATAATATTGAAGGGATTAAATGCCCGTGCTGATAAAATCCAAGAGGATTTGGAAGAAGCTGAAAAAACCAGAGAAAATGCTAAAAAATCTTTGGCAGCATATAGAGAACAAATTGATAATGCTAAAACTGAGGCTAGTTCTATTATAGAAAATGCCAGAGTTGAAGCAAATAGGATTAGAGATAAAATTATTAATAATGCCAGAGAGGAGGCTGAAGTTAATAAAAATAAAATTATGTCTGAAATAGACAGATCTAAAGAAGAAGCTATGAATAGTGTGAAAAAACAGGCACTTGATATTGCTGTTGTTATGGCAGAAACTATTCTTAAAAGAAATATTAATAAAGAAGATAATCAGGCTTTGATTAATGAATTTATTAGTAATGTAAATAAAGAAAATGGTGAAAAATAAATCATGATATTTAAGATTTTAGGAAGTGAATAATCTTATGAAAGAAAGTGATAAATTGCAAATATTAAAACCTACAGCTAATGCTATATTTGATATAGCCAGAGAGCTTGGAATGATAAAAGAGATATATAATGAACTTTCTGAATGTTCAAAATTATTTCAGGATATTGACATTAAAAAATATTTTTTTGACAGATCAATTTCTGAAAAGAATAAAAAAGAATTAATAGATAAGAGATTAAAACCAATACTTTCTAAAGAAACTTATGCTTTTGTATCTATATTAACGGAACATAATAGTATAGATGTACTGCCTGATATTGTTGCTTTATATAAAGAGATAGCAGATGATTATAACAATATAGTGAGAGTTCGTATTATTACAGCAGGCACTATTGATGATAATACGATAAAAGATATTATTCAAACGGTTAAATGTTTTTCTAATAATGAAATATCTTATGAAACAGTGATTGATGAAAATATTATAGGCGGAATAATAGTATATATTGGCTCTGTAGTTTATGATTATAGTATAAAAAATCAAATAGATTTATTACATAATAAATTTACTTATGGTAATTAATTAAACATTGTAGGAGTTATATAATATGGATTCTATTGCTGAAAGTATTTTAAGTGATCTCAAAAAAGAAGTGCTTAAAGAGATTACGAAGGAAAAGGCAAATAGATTTAGCCGTATTGTAAAAAATGAATCTAGTGCTAAAAATTATGCTAAGGCTATGTTTGATATTGCTTCAGATATAGGTAAAATAGAAACTATTAAAAGTGATTTGAATATTGTTTATTCTTCTTTACTTGCAGATAATGATATATATGATTTCTTTAAATCTAATTTTATAGATGTACATTTAAGAATGAGTATATTAAAAAAAATATATGCTGATAATATTTCAGAAGAAACATTTAATCTTATTGCTATCTTAATAGAAAGAGATATGATTAATATTTTATTTGCTATAATAGTGGAATATGAAAATTTATGCAATGAATACTATAATATAATCATAGTTAAAATTACAACTGCATCAAATATCACTGATACAGAAGATATGAATAAACTTAAAGAGCATATTAAAGGCATAATTTTGAATAAAGACATACATTTTACTTTTGATATAGATGAAAATATAATAGGCGGTGTTGTAATAGAGATAGAAGATATTGTGTATGATTATAGTATTAGAAGGCTGCTTACCGAATTAAAATCTTCTATTTCTGAAATTAATTGATATATTTTTATATTTTGAGGATTTTTTATGAATATAAAAGCTAGTGAAATTGCAGCAGTTCTTAAAGAGGAGATTAAGAATTATAAAGCTGATTTTACTCCTAATGAAGTTGGAGTGGTTGTAGAAGTTGGAGACGGTATAGCTAGAATTATTGGGCTTCCGCATGTCATGGCTAATGAGATGATACTTTTTGAAAGCGGTGCGGTTGGACTTGCTTTTAACTTGGAAGAAGAAACTATAGGGGCTATAGTTTTGGGTGATTATTACGGTATTAAAGAAGGAAGTAAAGTCAGCAGACTTAAAAGAATATTAGAAGTACCTGTAGGAGAAGCTCTTTTAGGAAGAGTTGTTAATCCTTTGGGTGTTCCTATAGACGGACATGGAGAAATTACTACTGATAAAAGAAGGGTGATAGAGTTTCCAGCTCCAGGTATTGCTGATAGGCAGGCGGTAAAACAGCCGCTTCAAACAGGAATTAAGGCTATTGACTCTATGACTCCTGTAGGAAGAGGTCAAAGACAGCTTATTATTGGCGACAGAGGTACAGGTAAGACTTCAATTGCTCTTGATGCTATAATCAATCAAAAAGGAACAGGTGTTATATGTGTTTATGTAGCTATAGGGCAAAAGGCTTCTACTGTTGCAGGTGTTGTTGATACATTAAGACAGCATGGAGCATTAGACTACACTATAGTAGTTGCTGCTACTGCGGCTGATTCTGCTCCGCTTCTCTATATAGCTCCTTATGCCGGATGTGCTATGGCTGAATATTTCATGTATGAACATAAAAAAGACACATTAATTATATACGATGACTTAACTAAACAGGCTAATGCTTATAGACAGATATCATTACTTTTAAGAAGACCTCCTGGAAGGGAAGCTTTTCCGGGCGATGTATTCTATTTGCATTCAAGACTTCTTGAGAGAGCAGCTAAACTTAGTGATGAATTAGGAGGAGGTTCTTTAACAGCACTTCCTATAATAGAAACTCAGGATAATGAGGTATCTGCTTATATTCCTACGAATGTTATTTCTATTACTGACGGACAGATATATTTGCTTACTAGTTTGTTTATGAGCGGGGTTCGTCCTGCTATAGATGTAGGTATATCGGTTTCTCGTGTAGGCGGTAATGCTCAGACTAAGGCTATGAAAAAGGTTGCCGGTACTTTAAGATTGGATCTTGCTTCTTACAGATCTTTAGAGGCATTCTCTCAGCTTGGTATTGGGCTTGATAAGGCTACTTTGGCACAGTTGGACAGAGGTGCTAAAATGGTTGAGTTATTAAAACAGAAACAGTGCAGTCCTATGCCTTTTGAAGAACAGGTTATTGTTATATTTGCAGCTACTAAAGGCTTTTTAGATAATATTGAAGTTGACAGAGTTCATGAATTTGAATGGAGACTCATTCAGTATATTAAAGCTGATAAGCAGAATATACTTGATAATATCAGAGATAAAAAGGATATAGAAGATATTGACGAGCTTTATAATGTTATAGAAGAGTTTAAGTCTAAATTCTAAAATATATGAGTAAAATTTGTTTTTTGATATTAGCACATAAAAATCAAAATCAGACGATGAGATTAATTAATCATCTTAAAAAAGATTTTGATATTTATGTGCATATAGATAAAAGAGCTAATTTAAATATAAAAAGTTTTGATAATGTTAAAGTTTATAAAGAAATTAAAACTTATCATGGCGGGGTAAGTTTAGTTATAGCGACATTATTTTTAATTAGAGAGGCTCATAAAAATAATTATGACAGGTATATTTTTATAAGCGGTCAGGATATTCCTTTAAAAACTAATAAGGAAATTATTGATTTTTTTGATGAAAATAAAGATAAAGAATTTACTTCATTTGAGAATATCAGAGATTATGAGGACATGTATAAAGAAATGTCATTTAGGCTTAATGCTTATAATTTTGGTAAAATATACAGAAAGTTATTAAGCAGAAGATTTAGAGAGGCTATATCTAATATACCTTTTATCAAAAGAACAACACCTGAAAATATATACTATGGTTCTCAGTGGTGGAATTTAACTAACAATGCAATTAAATATATATTAGATTATGTAGAAAAAAATCCTGAATACTTAAAAAGATTTAATTATACTTGGGGAAGTGATGAAATTTTTTTCCAGTCTATATTAATGAGCGGTAAATTCAAAGATAATTGTGTAAATGATTGTTTAAGGTATCTTATATGGGGAGTAGGCACTCCTATAAATTTGCAGATGAAAGATTATGAAAAATTAAAAAATAATATTAAAAACAATTTATTCGCCCGTAAATTTGATGAAAATATTGATAATGATATAATTGATAGATTATATAAAGATTTAGAAAGTTGAAAAATTCTAATAATTTGGAGTTTTTATTATGGCAGAGAAACTTAATGTATTAAAATCAAGAATTAAAGCTATATCAAGTACACATAAAATAACAAAAACTATGGATATGATAGCAAGATCCAGAACAGCTAAAATACTTGCAGTAGAGCAGGGTATGCGTCCTTTTACTCAAAAACTTAATAGAATAGTAGAGGATCTTTCGCATTCTGATATGGATCATGTGCATCCGCTTCTTGCTCCTAAAAAGAAAATAAAAAATATTATACTTTTTGTTGTAACTTCAAGCAGAGGTTTATGCGGTTCTTATAATACTAAAATTTTTGATGAAGCTATGGAGAGAATCAGGCATCATCATAGACATGGCAGAGAGGTTCAGCTTCATGTACTTGGAAAAAAAGGGGAAGTCTATTTTGAAAAGCAGGGCATACCAATAGCTAGAAAATATCCTCGTATAGATGAAGAGTCTACTTTTGATGATTGTTCTGCAGTAGTTCAGCGTTTCATGCATGAATATGCAGTTGACAATGCTTCTAGGGTAGAGGTTATATATACTAGGTATTATACTAGAGTTGTACATATACCTAAAATTAAAAGTTTGATTCCCATGATACCTGATGAGGAAGATATTGAGGGACATAAAATTAAGAAAAAATTAGAATATGTAATAGAGCCTAATGTAGAAGATGTACTTAAAGAAGTTGTACCTATGGCTATTAAAACATATTTCTATTTTATGCTTACTAGTTCTTTTTTGTCTGAAAATGCTGAAAGATCTGTGGCTATGAGAAATGCTACCGACAATGCTGAAAGATTATTAACAGACCTTAAAAATAAAGCAAACAGGGCAAGACAGGAACATATTACTAATGAGCTTCTTGATATTATAGGCGGTTCTGAGGCTATATGATTTATTTTTGATAATAGAAAATTAATACCATTCATATATTTTATGAGTGGTATTTTTTTATTTTTAATTCTTTAATTTCTGTACCATATAAAATAATTTATTTTTATAGTATAATACTCAAAATGATTAATTACTATGAGGCAGTATATGAAAAGATTGTTATTAATTTCTTTTGTTTTAATGATTACTTTTATTGTTTCCTGCGGTAAAAAAGAAGAGGCTAGTATAAGCAATAATTCTGTGTATGTAAGCAGTCCAGATAATATTTATCATAAAACTTACACTAATGTTGTAAAGATTCAGGGTAAATTTGTTAATATGAACTCTGTTTTTTCTTATGGTAACAGAGAAGAAGGAGAGTACAGCGAAGAGTATGATATATTTGAGGCTATAGAAAATCATAGTTTAAAGAGAGTAATGGAATTAATAGAAAAAGGCGGAGATATTGATGAGTCTTATTATGGCGATGATAGTATATACAGCGATTTTATGAATGATAGTTATGCTGCTAATGGTGTTACACCTTTGATATTTGCTGTATTTTACAGAGATTTGGGTATAATGAAATATCTTCTTGACAATGGAGCAGACCCTTATGTAAAAGATGAAAAAGGATGGAATGCCTTTTTATGGGCTTGTAGTAGTGGGAATGTTGATGTAATAAAAATGCTTGTAAACTTTGATTCTGATTTAGTTAATTCTCAAAATATGTATGATGCAAACGGACTTCATATGGCTGCTTTATATGATAATGTAGATGTGTTTGAGTATTTAGTTCATGATTTGGGTATAGATATAAACAGTACAGATGAGGATGGAGACGGAGTTTTAGATTATGCTGAAAAAGACGAGGCAATAGAAAAATTAAAAGAACTTGGTGCCAAATAATATAAATTGTGTAATACATTAATATATTTTTAAGATGAATAAACTATAAAATAGCTAGAGCCTTAAAGCGAGATTTTTTAATTTTAATGAAGCAATTTTTTATTAATAATCAATAAAAAATAGTTAGCGTTTCAAGATGAATATATTAAGAAAAATTAGGACAGTATGAAGAAGCTATTAAAGACTATGATAAGGCTATAGAGATAGACCCTAATGATAGTGATGCTAATAATAACAGAGGAATTGCTAAAGATAATTTAGGACAGTATGAAGAAGCTATTAAAGACTATGATAAGGTTATAGAGCTCGACCCTGATTATAGAAACGCTTATTATAACAGAGGAATTGCTAAAGATAATTTAGGACAGTATGAAGAAGCTATTAAAGACTATGATAAGGCTATAGAGGCTTTATACTATTGGGCTTATAATTATAGTTCTAGTTTAAATAGAGGTTCTTTTTATGATGAATTAAAACCAACTGTAAGTATTAATATTACCAATTTCGTTTTAACAGAAGAAGATAAAGTTCATAGCTGTTATGTATTAAAAGAATTAAATAATAATAAAATTCTCACAGATCATTGTCAATTACATTTTGTAGAATTACCTAAATTCAATTTAAAAAATATTTCTGCAATAGAAACTTTAGACAACATACATAAAGAATTTATTTCTTGGGTAAAATTTTTTAAGGGGGAAAATATGTCTATCTTAATGAAAGAAAATACCATATTTGAAGAAGTAGAAAAAAAATGCCAGACTTTTGTTAATGACAGCCCAGTAATGGATAAATATAAAAAACGCGAAGTAGACACATATTTTTTTAATAAAAGTATAGAATTAGATATGAAAAAAGCTAAAGAAGAAGGTATAAAGGAAGGTATAGAGAAAGGTATAGAACAAGGTATAGAGAAAGGCATAGAACAGGGTATAGAGAAAGGCATAGAGAAAGGTATAGAGAAAGGTATAGAGAAAGGAGAAAGAAATAAAGCAATATCTATGGCAAAAAATATGAAAGCGAGAGCTATGGATATTAATCTTATCAGTGAATTAACAGGCTTGAGTATAGAGGAAGTAGAAAATTTGTGAATAATTTTTTATTTATAGTAGAAGTAAAAAATTTGGTGAATATTTATTTATATAAAAAATTATGAGCGTCTTTTAAGTTTACTTAAAAGAGCCTAAAAGCGAATAATTTTTTATTTATATATAATAGAAGTAGAAAATTTGTGAATATTTATTTATATAAAAAATTATGAGCGTCTTTTAAGTTTACTTAAAAAAGCCTAAAAGTAAATAATTTTTTATTTATAATAGGTATTATTTAATAGTATTAATAATCTCGTTGAATTTCTTAATTTTTCTAACAATCCTATTCTGCTCTTCAATGGGCGGCAAAGCAACTAAGTATTGCTCTAAATTACCTAGTTTTATATATGGTATTGCTGATCCATACATTTTATCTAAATTATATTTTTTCCAATTAAATTCTAAATGGAATTTTAAATATATTAAATTAATATTATATATATTTTTTAATAGATACGTTCTTTGATAAGCTTCAAATTTACCATTATAATATATTACTAAACCAATATTAGCACCATTGCCTGGCATTATTAAATACTCACCATCATATGAATATGTTTTACTTTTTATTGGTTTACTAGAACAAGTAAAAAAATCATACTCTCCATTTTCTGAGGCAAAGTTAGCATCTTTAGTTCCTGTTGTGATAGTTATTATATTAAATAATCTTACCCAAACCCAGCTGTCTGGTATATCAAAAGGAAGTTCATCATCTATGCAAACATCTTTTACAATATTTTTGCCGTCTAAAACCCTTTCATAATATGAGCCGTCTTTTTTGTATATTTCGCTTGTAGTTTTTTCTTTTTTTATTCTTCCTTCTTTGATTAGTTTCTCTTTTTCTTCTTTTATGCGTTTCAAAAGTTTCTCGGCAGGCTCATCATTTTTATTTTGTTCTGTAAGTTTCCCCTCTATAGCGTATTGCAAAACAGATTTTTTGATATTATGAGGAAACTCTTTATTTAATTTTGTAATGCTTTTTTCAAGTTCATCATACTCATTGATAAGCGGCATTAAAATCTTAATTTTCTCCGCAATCCGTCTCTGTTCCTCTATTGGCGGAATGGGTATTAAAATACTTTCTAGTTTGCTCGATGATATATGAACTATTATATCACCTGTAGCAAGTTTTGATTTACAATATATAGCATAAGGTGAATTCATAAGATATGAAATAAAAAGCGGTTCCATTTTATGATTTGTCCAAAAAGCTAAATCACCACTAGCAGCAATTTCAGAATTACCCAAATATACAACAGCTTTTGCTATATCCTCTTTATTTTCCCCTGTCAATGTCATTAATACATCTCCATAAGAAAAATGTTTACTCTTTTTAAAAATTTCTTCTGGTATATTAGAAACCGCTTTTTCAAATGAGATATCATATGTTGTATAAATTTCGCCATATCTCACACATGGAAAACCATATTCAACTACATCTGAGCGTTTTATCCCATTTCCTCTTATTATAATACCAATACTTCCTATGCGACACCAAACCCAGCTGTCGGGGATATCGAAAGGAAGTTCTTCATCTATGCAAACATCTTTTAAAATATTTTTGCCCTCTGAAACTCTTTCATAATAGGAGCCATCTCTTTTATATATTTCGCTTACCGTTTTTTCTTTCTTTATTTTGCCTTCTTTGATTAATTTCTCTTTTTCTTCTTTTATGCGTTTCAAGAGTTTCTCTGCTGGCTCATCATTTTTATTTTGTTCTGTAAGTTTTCCCTCTACTGCCATTTGAAGTATTGATTTTTTTAATTCCGATGCTGTCATTTTCTAATGCCTTTTATTATTTTAATATATTCATTATACTATCAAGCACTCTGTCTATATCTGCGTCCAAACTAGCCCTGCGTTCCTGATACTGTTTTATAAGTTCGGCTGGCGGAAGTATTTCCTCCTCCTCATGAGGATAGCCGCATAAGTCTATATTATAATTCCTTTCTACTATCTCATCAATACTGTATTTCCTGCTCTTATCAAAACCATCAGCACTTATCTCTTTTCTATTATTCCACCATTCTATAACCTCATTGAAATGTTCTAGTTTCATAGGTTTAGTCTTTGAAAAGTTTTTATATCCTTTGGGCATATCAAGCCTATAAATCCAAGTTTCTTTTGTAGAATGCGTTTTATCAAAAAATAATATATTAGTTGTAATTGAGGTGTAAGGAGCAAAAACACTATGAGGCATACGAACTATAGTATGCAAGTTAAACTCCTTAAACAATTTTTTCTTTATAGATACTTTGATATTATCAGTACCAAATAAAAATCCGTCTGGAAGTATTACAGCACTTCTTCCTTTAAGTTTTAATCTATACATTATTAAAGTAATAAATAAATCGGCCGTTTCACTGCTTCTTAAATCAGGCGGAAAATTACTCTTTATATTGTCTTTCTCATTGCCTCCGTAAGGCGGATTCATTACTATAATATCAAATTTATCCTTTTCTTTATAATCTCTTACATCATATTCAAGAGCATTGTCATGAAAAATATTAGGTCTGTCAACATCATGTATAAACATATTAGTAATACATAATAAAAAAGGAAGTGCTTTCTTTTCAATACCATAAACAAAATTATTATAAAGCTCTCTTTTATCAGCATTTTTCACATCATCATACACCAAATTCAAAGCCGAAGTTAAAAATCCTCCAGTACCGCATGCAAAATCTGCCATTCTCTCTCCTAGTTTAGGATTAATCATTTTGATAATAAAATCTGTTACAGCCCTTGGCGTATAAAACTCTCCAGCATTTCCTGCACTTTGAAGACTTCTTAATATAGTTTCATATATCTCCCCAAAAGCATGACGCTCTTTATAATCTTCAAAATCAATCTCATTTATAACATTAATAACCTGTCTTAATAATATACCATCTTTCATATAATTATTATTATCTTCAAATGCTGATTTTACTATTGATTTTACCATAGAACTATTATTATCTATTTCCAATTTTTTAAGACTAGGAAAAAGTTCAGTATTGACAAAACTCAAAAGTTCATCACCTGTCAATGCCTTTCCGTCCTTATTGTCAAAAGCCCAATTATTCCATTTTAAATTATCAGGTATTACAGACTCATAATCATCATAAACCGCTTCCCACTGCTCTTCTTTATAATTAAAAATTTTTAAAAATATTATCCAAACCATCTGTTCTATACGCTGAGCATCACCGTTTATACCTGCATCATTACGCATAATATCCTGAAGTCTTTTTACTAAATTATTTAAACTCATTTCATTTTCTCCGTATTTTATTTATGCTTTATAAATTTCTTTTTGCAAACTTTTAACAGCATTATTATAATTTTCTTTTCCTCCAAATAAATTAAATATCTTAGAAGCAGAACCAAATTTACTAAAAGGACTATTTAATAATATACTTTTATCAGTAATATCATTTATACTATTATCCATATATTTTTCAAGTAAAGCATCTATCACTTCTCTTGCAGCCCCCTCATACCTATTTAAATAACCTCTTTTTTTAACATTGTTAATCCTTTCACTCTTTGTAAGAGGCTTTTTATCATAGGCAAGATGACATATCAAATCAAAATCATCAATATTTTCATCAATATGTTCATACTCTCTTAATGCTTCTAAAAATACTCCTCTTTTTGATAACTCTTCCAAAATGACAGACTTTCTTTTATCGCTGTTCCAATCATTGATAAAGCTATCAAGTGTAGCATATTCTCCAAGTATATTTTTTTTAGTATAATCGGTTAAACTTTCTGTTATAAGTTTACCCTCACTATTAAAATACTGCACCCTCTCGCTCAATACTTCAACTTCTACACCATTTACTACTATTTTTACTTTCTTTTGTTTTTCTTCTTTTTCATTATCATCATCAATTAATATTACTCCATCATCATTATTAATATTTTCATCAACATTTTCTTCTTTTTTCAAGTATTCATCATGAACGCTCAAAGCCTCGCCGTCAAAATCAGGATCTGAAAATAATCTGCTTGCATTCTTAAAATCCATAATAGTAAAATATTTCTTGCCATAATCTTCTTTTATACGAGTTCCTCTTCCTATAATCTGTTTAAACTCTGTCATAGAATCTATATTATTAATCAACACTATAAGTTTGCAAGTCTTACAGTCTACCCCAGTAGTTAAAAGTTTTGAAGTAGTAACTATAGTAGGATATAAACTATCAACTTCTATAAAAGAATCAAGCTGTTTTTTTCCTTCGATTTCATCGCCTGTAATACGCATTATATACCTGCTGTCTTCTGCTATAAGATTATTTTTATTATATTTTTGACAGTATTCATTATGCTCATTTATTAAAGCTTTTCTCATACGCTCTGCATGTTCTATATCTTCACAGAATACTATAGTTTTAGCAAATCTGTCATTTTTTTCTATATATTCTATTATTATTTTAGCTATTTCAATATCTCTTTCCTTAATTACAATATTTCTATCAAAATCTTTTACATTATACTCTCTGTTTTCTATTTCATTTCCGTCAGCATCTTTCTGCCCTTCATAAGGACGCCAGCCTTCTAAATCTGTATTAAGCCCTACCCTTATAACTTTAAATGGTGCAAGAAATCCGTCATCTATTCCTTGTTTCAAACTATAAGTATAAATAGGCTCTCCAAAATAAGAAATACTTGAAACATCTTTAGTTTCTTTTGGAGTGGCAGTAAGACCTATTTGAACGGCACTAGAAAAATATTCTAAAATCCTTCTCCATAAAGAATCATCTTTGGCAGAACCTCTATGACACTCATCAACTATAATCAAATTAAAAAAATCTTTACTAAACTCTTTAAAAATTTCTTTATCTTCATTTGTTATCAGCTGCTGATATAATGATAGATAAACTTCATAAGAACTATCCATTTTTTTGTTTTCTATTTTAGTCATTACCTTTTTAAATGGTTTAAAATCCTGTCTCATAGTTTGATCTATTAATATATTTCTATCTGCCAAAAATAATATTTTCTTTGCCAAATTAGCCTCTCTAAATCTATGAATTATTTGAAAAGCGGTATAAGTTTTTCCTGTACCAGTTGCCATTACAAGGAGAATTCTTTTCTTTCCTTCGGCTGCTGCTTTAATAGTTCTATTAATTGCTATTCTTTGATAATATCTAGGATTATTTGCTCCCTGCCTATAATAATAAGGTGTTGTAATTATTCTTTCTTTTTCAGAATCTATATTGGCATCTTCTTTATATCTATTCCATAATTCTTCAGGTTTAGGAAAATCATATATAGAGATTTCTCTTTCTCTGCCTGTAAGCATATCATGTTCTAAAAATCCGTACCCATTTGAACTATATGCAAAAGGCAAATCAAGTATTTCAGCATAATCAATAGCCTGCTGAATACCATGTCCTATACTATATTTATCGCTTTTAGCTTCAATTATAGCTAAAGGTATATTCGATTTATAAGATAATAAATAATCTGCTCTTTTAGGTTTATCTCTTATAACATCTTTCTTTTTTAATATGAAACGCCCGTCAGTAAATGCGTATTCATAATTTATTTGATTATCTTTCCATCCTGATTTTTTTATTGCAGGAGTGATTAATTTTTGCTTTATATCTTCTTCTGTCATTTTATAAACTCGTAAAATATATTATGTATTTAGTATATACTATTATATATTTATTTTAAATATTTATATATTTTATATTTGACTAGTTTCATAATTAACATTATATTTTTATATTTGACTTACACTGATAATTAAAAATGCATTATTTGAGATTAAATATATAAATTCATATTTGTTTAAATAAACAATATTTTGGAATAATATAATTGAGGAAAGATTAATTACATATTATATAAATACATCATAGCAGTAAGCACAGCACCGCCCAAATTTCTAGCCTTATCAGAAATAGTAAAGCAATTATTATATTCAGATTTTCTAGGATCAATATCTGCTATTTTTAATCCCTTATGCACTTTAAAACCATCTCTTATAATGCCTCTCAAAAGTCCGTCAAAAGCAGCAAGCACTTCTATTTTTTCATTGTTATTTTTTATGTATGCTATAACTTCTTTTTCTTTAACAAAATCACCTATATTTTTTATGTTTTCAATAATACCATCAGCACTTGCATGTATTACCCTTTCAGCTTCTTTACCGCCTATATTGCCCGGTATTCCTGTATTAGCTATTGCCTCGCCTTTGGTATACATTCTTCCAAGATTATGACCGCGCATGGTCTCTATAACAACATCGCAGTCCCTACCAGCAGTAAATCCTGGACCTAATGCTATTGTATACTTTGCCATAGATTTATTAGTGCCTAAATTCTTTTTGGCTATTATAGCATCAATTAAAAATGTAGGTTTTACATGATTTAATATTTCACAATTAGGATCAATAAGAATAGGTATCTTACTATAATTTTTATCTGTAACTATATTAAGAACTTCTTCATAGCTTTTCACTAATATGCCTTTAATATCTTCAACTATACTTTCACCTTCATAAACAGCTTCAGATAAGGCAACCTTTCTTCTAATTGAAGAGGGGTATTGTGTTTCTAATAATATAATCTTAAAATGAGCCTTATATAAAGAATACACAATACCTGTAGCTAAATCTCCAGCTCCTCTTATAATTACAAGTTCATCATTAAATAAACTCATAATAAATTATTTTGAATAAGGAGTATTTTTAAGCGGAAGTTCTGTCTGGAACTCACCATTAAATTTGTAATATGCTAAAGCAACAGCAGGAGCAGTAGGTATGCTGGAAATCTCACCTATACCAGTGGCTCCATAACCATAAGGCACACCAGGTTTTTCTATAATAATAGATTCAACATCCGGTGTTTTATCAGCTCTGAATAATCCTAAAGTACCAAATTTAACTTTAGGAACGCAATTTTCAAGCGGGAATTTTTCTGTAAGAGCATAACCTAAAGACATAACAACACCGCCTTCTATCTGACCTTCCAAAGCTATAGGGTTAATAGCTTTTCCTATATCATGAGCTGCAACAATCTTTTGTATAGTACCATCATCATTAAGCAGGCAAACCTGAGTAGCATAACTATAAGCAACATGAGAAACAGGGTGAGGTTTATCAACCCCCATTTTATCAGTTATAGTAAGCCATTCGCCGTAATATTCTTTGCCTTCCAAATCTTTTAAAGTTTTTCCTGTTTCCATTTCTTTTTTAAGTTCTTCACATGCTCTCTTACAAGCCTCTCCTGTTATAAGAGTTTGTCTTGAACCTGAAGTAGTACCAGAATCCGGAGAAGTTGCTGTATTAGGCTGATGAACTATTATCTCATCATCATTCAAATCAAGAGTCTCTCCTGCTATCTGATAAAGTACAGTAGCAATACCCTGTCCTATACAAGAAGCAGCAGAATATACATGTACTTTTCCATCTTCAACAACTAAACGAACCCTTCCTGTATCTGGAAGTCCCACACCTACACCAGAATTTTTCAAAGCACAGGCTATACCAACATTTTTATTATTATAGTATATATCTTTAACAGCTTCTAATGTTTCAACAAGTCCTGTAGCATCATCAGCTATTTGATAGTTAGGTAAAACCTGACCCGGACGAATAGCATTTCTATATCTTATCTCCCAAGGATCTAATCCGCACATTTCAGCAAGCAAGTTTATATTCATTTCTGTAGCAAAACAAGACTGAGGCACTCCGAATCCTCTGAAAGGTCCTGTAGGAGGATTATTAGTATAGAAAGATTTACCGTCTATATCTATAACCTGATAATTATAAGGGCCAGCAGCATGAGTACAAGCTCTTTGAAGTACAGGACCAGATAAAGAAGCATAGGCACCTGCATCAGTAATTAAAGTAGCTTTCATAGCTGTAAGTATTCCATTTTCATCACAGGCAGTTGTCATATCTATACTCATAGGGTGGCGTTTAGGATGCCAATTAATACTTTCCTGTCTTGTAAGTTTAAACTTAACAGGTCTTTTTGTTCTGTATGCCATTATTGCAGCATAATGCTGAACACTCATATCCTCCTTACCGCCAAAACCGCCGCCTACATATTTATTTTCTACTACAACCTTGTCAGGCTCTATACCCAAAGCCATAGAAACTTCTCTCTTGGTATCATATACACTTTGATCGCTTGAATATATAAAAATTCCGTCTTCATTGAAAGGCATAGCAATAGCAACTTCAGCTTCCATAAAAGCATGCTCTGTCCAAGGAAGTTCATAATGCCTTGTAACTTTATATTTTGATTTTGCTATTACCTCATCAGCATTTCCTTTAACTAATCTTTCATGAGTAAGTAAATTGCTTTCTCTCTCTTCATGAACTAAAGGAGCATCTGCTTTCATAGCTTCTTCTGGATTTCTTACCAAAGGAAGTTCTTCATATTCTACTTTTACTAAATCCCTAGCCTTTTTAGCAGTGCCTTCATCTTCTGCAACAATCAAAGCTAGTCCGTCAGCTATAAATCTTGTAATCTCACCCTCACCTATAAGCACATCCCAATCATGGAAAATATGACCTATTTTTTTAGCACCCGGTAAATCTTTAGCAGTAATAACATCAACTACACCTTTTAATGCTTTTGCTTCGCTTATATCTATTTTTAATATTTTGGCTCTAGGATATTTAGTTCTAACAGCAACACCATAAAGCATGCCTTCTATTTCAACATCGTCGCAGTATTCACCTGTACCTAAAGCCTTTTCCTTAGCATCTACTCTGGCAATATTTCTGTCGCCTAATTTTACCTTTCCTTTATAATCTTTAACATCAATATTTTCTCTTATCATCTTAGCTGCTAATTCTATAGCATCAATGATTTTTTTGTATCCTGTACATCTGCAAATATTATTTTTTATAGCAGCTACTATTTCAAGCCTAGTAGGATTATTATTTTTATCTATCAAGCCTTTAGCAGATATAACCATACCCGGTATACAGAATCCGCATTGAACAGCACCAGCAACTGCAAAAGCATAAGAATATACATCTTTTTCTCTTTGAGTAAATCCCTCTATAGTCTGAACACTTTTTCCTTGAAGTCTTCCTATAGTTTGTATACATGCTTTAGTTGGTTTTCCATCTATCAAAACGGTACAAGTTCCGCAAGCTCCTTCAGAACAGCCGTCTTTCACAGACTTACACTTGCAGTCATTTCTAAGAACATCCATTAATTTTCTGTCTGAGTCAAAACTCATTTCTTTGCCATTGATAATAATCTTGACATTCTCTCCCATATTAGATACCTCCTATTAATTTTTAATAAAAATAAACATAACAAGCGGAACAATATATATTCCATACTTGCTATGCTATATAATAATTAATATAAAGTCAATTATTTTAATATTAAATATTTATAATTATTAAATACACTGTCTACTATAGTGTAAACACCATTTTTATTTCCGCCAACTTTATAAGATTCTTCTTTTCCATCTATTCTAAGTTTAGCATTGCCTTCTTTATCTAGGAATAAGAAACCGTCATTTTTAGAATCTTTCATATCTGCCTCAGTAGCAAATAATGTAAACTTATCTTTATAAGGAGCTGAACTATAAGGACAGAATGTTTCACAGTTTCCGCATTCATTACACATATAATCAACATGTATAATCTGAGATATTTTAGCATGTCCGTCAACTTTAACTGATATATTTGCTCTGTTAGGACAAACTTCAGCACAGCTTTCGCATATATAATCGCAAGTTAAACATCTATTAGCTTCAGGTTCTTTTGATACTTCTTTCAAATTACCTTTTTTGCTGTAAGAAATCTCTTCAGTAGAAACAGAAGGCAAATCAGGAGCAACTGCTTTTCCTAATATAGCTTCAGAAAGAACTTTGGCATCTCTTATAGCTTCAACTATAGTAGCAGCCCCGTAAAGTCCGTCTCCAGCAATATAAACATTTTTGAGAGATGATTCATTGTTGGCATTGCATTTTGGTTTTCCTCTCTCATCAACTTCTATGCCGTTGGATTTATAAAACTCTGATTCAATCTGCTCACCTATAGAAGCTATAACTGTACTTGCAGGAACTTCTACTGTTTCATTAGTTTCAACAACATTTCTTCTTCCTTTTTCATCGTAATCTGATAATTCCATTTTCTTACATAAAAGTTTTCCGTTTTCAACTTTAACAGGTGCTAATAATTCCATAAACTCAACGCCGTCTTCTAAAGCCTCTTTAAGCTCTTCTTCTAAAGCAGGCATATATCTTTTAGTTCTTCTATAAACTAATCTAACATTTTTAACGCCTTTATTTTTCTTAGCAGCACGGGCAGCGTCCATAGCAGTATTACCGCCTCCTATAACTACTACATCTTCTCCTAAATTAACATTTCCGTTAGTTTTATTGAACTCTTCTAAGAATTTAAGAGCATTTATAGATTCTCCAGCTTCAAGTTTCAAAGGCATGTTTTTATGAGCACCTATACAAACAACAGTATAATCATAATTTTTAGCAAACTCTTTTATATCTTTTATCTCTTTTCCAAGTTCAAATTTTACGCCCATTTGCCTGCATAAACTCACATCATTTCCAATCTCTTCAGCACTTATTCTGAAATTTGGTATAATATTAGAAACAACTCCTCCAGCTTTTTCTCTCTTATCAAATACAGTAACTTCTACTCCAGCACGAGCTAAGAAAAATGCTGCAGAAAGTCCTGCAGGTCCAGCCCCTATAATACCAGCTTTTTTTCCTATAGGAGCAGCAGGTTTTAAAGCGGATATAACATTTTTATAACCAGCTCTGGCAGCATCTAATTTGCATGCTCTTATACTTACAGGCTCTTCATAGAATTGTCTAGTACAAGTATCCATACAAGTATGAGGACATAATATACCTGTAGCAAAAGGCATAGCATTTTTTTCTATAATTACTTTGAAAGATTCATCATATTTGCCTTCAGCATTAAGTCTTATATAAGTAGTGAGGTCTTGATTTATAGGGCAAGTTTCCATACAAGGTGCTGTATAGCAGTCTATCATAGGAACTTTTTTCTTAATTTTTCTGCTTGCAAGAGGTTTAATCGGTTTTGTATGATGTTTGTCTTTTTTGCTTGCTTCAACTATTTTTTCAGCTTTAGAAACATCCACTTTTGTAAATGGTTTATATTCTTTAAGATTTTTAGCTATTTGCTCAGTTCTTTGATAACCGCCTGTTTTTAATAAAGTAGTAGCAATAGTTACAGGCCAAATTCCTGCATCTATAACATCATTAATATTGAAATAATCACATCCTCCAGAGTATGATATTCTTAAATTTCCGTCAAAATCTTTACTCAATCTTGAAGCAACTGTCATAGAAAGAGGGAATAATGATTTGCCAGACATATACATCTCTTCAGAAGGAAGCTCTTTCTGCTTAACATCTACAGGGAATGTATTAGTGATTTTTACTCCAAATAAAAGAGAATTATCAGAAGCTAATTTTTGAAGTCTTTGAAGCATTGGAACTGCATCGCTGTACTGTAAATCATCTTTAAAGTGAAAATCGGTAAATGATATATAGTCATAACCCATATCATCTAATGTTTTTCTTGCATAATCATAGCCTAAAAGTGTAGGATTGCATTTAACAAAGGTATTTAATTTTTTTTCTGTGATTAAATAAGAAGCAATTTTTTCTATTTCAGTAGGAGGACATCCATGAAGAGTAGATAAAGTAACGGAATTACATACATCAGAATTAATTTTATCAATATCTTCCTTTTTGAAGTTTTTGAATCTGTCAATATTATCATTAAGCCACTTTATACATTCTTTGAATATAGGAGTATTAGAAGCATCTTTTAAGCCTTCAATAAACTTATCTATCTTTTCTAGTTTAATGCCTTCATAATCATATCCTACAGACATATTAAACTGAAAGCCGTCCATATCGCCTAAGTCCCATTCTTTAGATATAACTTTTAAAACCACCCAAGCCTTAACATACTCATCAAAAGCCTGAGGTACATAAAGCTCTGTTGACCATTCGCAGTTATAGCATTCATCATTAGCAGCTATACAAGGCTTAGCAACGCATTTGCTTAATTCTTCACCGTCCATTTTCTGTACTGTTTTAAGCTCAAAAAATCTGCTTCCTGTATAGTATGCAGCTATTATATTCTGTGCTAACTGAGTATGAGGTCCTGCTGCAGGTCCTATTGGTGTTTCTAATTTTCTTCCAAAAATTTCATAATATTTAGATTTATCAGCTTTAAAGGCTCTTGAAATACCAAATACTTTACCTGTCTTTTTCTCTTCCAAAACCCAATTCATAAGATTTCCAAATGGAATGGGTGTCATTACATCGCTCATTATATAATTCCTCCAATTAATTTTACTGTTTATCAAAACATTAAAGAATTCTATATAAAATTAATTATATAGAACTCACAAATGTTAATTTATTATTTTATTTATTAATCTGTTTCCAAAGTTTATCAGATTCTTCTCTTATTTTAGCATAAGCAGCTTCTTCATCTATTTTTGTAAGTTTTCTGTCTCTCATTAATACCTCTCCGTTACAAATAGTAGTATTAACATGTCCACCGTTCATACCGAATAATATATGTCCGTTGATATTTTTATCGCTTAATTCTGTATAATTTTTATAGTCCATTATAATGACATCAGCAGCAGCTCCTTCTTTAAGCACACCAAGCGGAGTTTCAAAATAACGGTTAGCTATTTTAGCATTATTTTCAAAAAGCATTTGAGGTATTTCTCCCCAAGCAGCATTAGGATTGCAAAGACTATGTTTATGAAGTACATTAGCTACTTTGTATGATTCTGTCATATCATGAGTATATCCGTCAGTACCCAAACCTGTTAATATACCCTTTTTCATTAATTCCATAGTAGGAGGACAGCCGCATGCATTACCCATATTGGATTCTGGGTTATGAGAAGTCATAGTATCAGTATCCTTTATTAAATCCATTTCATGAGGATTAATATATATACAGTGAACAAGTATAGTTTTTGGACCTAAAACTTTGAAATCATGAAGTCTGTCAACTATTCTTTTTCCATGATCTTTAAGACAAGCATGTAAATCTTCTATACCTTCTGCAACATGTATATGACATCCTATGCCTTCAGGTAAATCTTTCATACATGCTTCCATAGTTTTGTCAGAAATAGTAAAAGAAGCATGCATACCCATCATACCTTTAATCATATCAGTTTTATCAGACATAGCATGTTTAATAAAGTCAAGATTTTCTTTAACAGAAGCCTTAGATTTAGCCTCTCCATCCCTATCAGAAACCTCATAGCATAGACAAGAACGAACGCCCATAGTTTTGGCAGCTTCTTCTATAGCAAATAAAGAACCTTCAATATGTCCGAAACTTGCATGATGGTCAAATACTGTAGTAACACCGTTTTTAATAGATTCTATATAAGTAGCCATAGCACTTTGTTTTGTTTGTTCCAAAGTAAGATTTCTGTCTATAGTCCACCACATTCCGTCTAATATTTCTAAAAAGCCTTTAGGATTATAGCCATTTATACTAAAGCCCCTAGCCATAGCAGAGTAAATATGTTCATGCACATTTATAAATGCCGGCATAATAACACCGCCTTTGGCATCTATATATTCAGCATCTTTATATTTAGCTTTCAAATCCGAAGTTTTTCCCACTTCTTTTATTAATTTTCCATCGCAAAGAACAGCCCCATCTTCTATAAATGCTTTGGCTGAATCTCTTGTAATTAATTTTCCCCCGCCTATTAACAGCATAAATGCCTCCTAAAATTATATTCTAGTAATTTTTATATACATTTTAATAGGATATTAAAAAAAGTCTATTTGTCAACGAATTTTCAAAAAAAATTTAGATTTTTTCTTGAAAATCTAAAAAAAAATTAGTATACTATAATCATATTAAATGGTTATATAATTAGCCATTAAGGAATATTTTTGTATTTTATGGAATCTAATATAATACTCGAAACTCTAATAAATGTAGCACATGGTATAGCAAGACAATTCGGTAATAATTGCGAAGTATGTATTCATGAATTAAAGGAAGATGATTTAGATCATACAATTATTTTTATCATTAATGGAGGCATTACAGGCAGACAAGTAGGAGAAGGAGCCTCAAATGTTGTAATCAATACTATAGAAAAGCTTAAAAAAGGAGAACCTATAGTAGATCATTTATCATATCTTACAAAAGCATCAAATGGAAAAATATTAAAGTCTTCAACAGTTTTTATAAAAGATATGAACGGTAAATACAGATATATACTATCTATAAACTTTGATATAACTAATTTAATGCCTTTTAAAAGCGATTTAGAAAGTCTTTTGAACACAGAAGATAAATCAAAATTGGAAGAAATACCCAACAGTGCTCAGGAACTTATGGAAAAACTTATAATAAAAAGTGAAGAGCTAATAGGAAAACCTGCTTCTATAATGAATAAAAATGAGAAAATAAAGGCTATAAAATTTTTAAATGATTCAGGAGTATTTTTAATAACAAAATCAGGAGATAAAGTATCAAATCATTTTGGAATAAGTAAATTCACTCTATATAATTATATAGATTCAAAAAAGGAGGATATAAATGAGTGAACTTAAATGGGCTGAAAATAAGATGCCTAAAACAGAAGATAAAAATTTACCAATAATGTCTATTGAGGAGGTAAAAAAAGCAAAAGCATTTCATCAAAGTTTCCCTCAATATACACAAACACCATTAGCTGATTTAAAAGAAATGGCTCAATATTTAGGTTTAGGAACTGTAAAAGTAAAAGACGAGTCATACAGATTTGGTCTTAATGCTTTCAAAGTATTAGGCGGTTCTTATTCTATGGCTAGATATATAGCTCAGAAAATGGGAAAAGATGTAAGCGAATTTCCTTATGATGTATTAACTTCAAAAAAATTAAAAGATGAATTCGGTCAGGCTACATTCTTCTCAGCTACAGACGGCAACCATGGAAGAGGTGTTGCTTGGGCTGCTAATAAATTAGGACAAAAATCAGTAATTTTTATGCCTAAAGGTTCAACAGAAACTAGATTAAAAAATATTCAGGCTGAAGGCGCCACTGCTACAATAGAAGAATACAACTATGATGAATGCGTTAGAAAGGCTGCTGCAGAAGCTGCTAAAGTACCTAATGGTGTAGTTGTACAGGATACTGCTTGGGAAGGTTATGAAGAAATACCAGCTTGGATTATGCAAGGTTACGGTACTATGGCATTAGAAGCTGATGAACAATTTGGAGAAAGACCTACACATGTGTTTGTACAGGCTGGAGTTGGTTCTTTGGCTGGTGCTATGGTTGGATATTTCTCTAACAAATATAAAGATAATCCTCCTATAATGGTTATAGTTGAAGCTGAAGCTGCTGCTTGTTTATATAAGGGTGCTGAAGCTGGAGACGGTAAAATAAGAATAGTAGAAGGTGATTTAGATACTATAATGGCTGGACTTGCATGCGGTGAGCCTAATATCACTTCTTGGGATATACTTAAAAATCATGCTGACTGCTTTATAGCTGCTAAAGACATAATTGCTGCAAGAGGTATGAGAATGCTTGCAGCTCCGTTAAAAGGAGATCCTCAAGTTGTATCTGGTGAATCTGGTGCTGCTCCTTTCGGTGCTTTGGCTACTATTATGCTTAAAGATGAATATGCTGAATTGAGAAAAAAATTAAAACTTGATTCTAATTCTAAAGTATTATTATTCAGCACTGAAGGAGATACTGATCCTATAAGATGGAAAAATATAGTTTGGGAAGCTAAAGAAAGGTAATAAAGTTTAATTAGAATAATAAAGAAATTAAAAATCATAAATTTTTTAGGAGAATAAAAAATGAGTGCTATTTCAAAAGAACAATTTGAACAAATAAAAGCAAAAGCAGAAAGCTATAAAGCTGATATGACTAAATTCTTAAGAGATTTAATTAGAATTCCTAGTGAATCTTGCGAAGAAAAAGGCGTAATAGAAAGAATAGCTGAAGAGATGAAAAAAGTAGGATTCGACAAAGTAGATATAGATCCTATGGGCAATGTTTTAGGTTATATGGGAAGCGGTAAAACTTTGATAGGTATAGATGCTCATATAGATACAGTTGGTGTAGGAAATAAAGATAACTGGAATTTCGATCCTTATGAAGGTTATGAAAATGATGTAGAAATCGGAGGAAGAGGAACTTCTGATCAAGAAGGCGGTATAGTTTCTGGTGTTTATGGTGCTAAAATAATGAAAGATTTAGGTCTTTTAAATGACAAATATCAAGTTGTTGTTGTTGGTACTGTACAGGAAGAAGACTGCGACGGATTATGCTGGGAATATATATGCAAAAAAAGTAATATCAAACCTGAATTTGTAATTTCTACTGAACCTACTGACGGCGGTATCTACAGAGGTCAAAGAGGAAGAATGGAAATAAGAGTTGATGTTAAAGGTATTTCCTGCCATGGTTCTGCTCCAGAAAGAGGAGATAACGCTATTTACAAAATGGCTGATATACTTCAAGACATCAGAAGCCTTAACGAAAATGATGCTAAAGATTCTACAGAAATCAAAGGCTTAGTAAAAATGTTAGAAGAAAAATACAATCCTCAATATAAAGAAGCTAACTTCTTAGGAAGAGGTACTGTAACAGTTTCTCAAATATTCTACACTTCACCAAGCAGATGTGCTGTTGCTGACTCTTGTTCTATTTCTTTAGACAGAAGAATGACTGCAGGCGAAACTTGGGAAAGCTGCTTAGAAGAAATAAGAAATCTTCCTAATGTAAAAAAATACGGTGCTGAAGTATCTATGTATAACTATGACAGACCATCTTGGACAGGTTTAGTTTATCCAATAGAATGCTACTTCCCTACTTGGGTAATTCCAGAAGATCATGCTGTAACTAAAGCTTTAGAAGAAGCATACAAAGGCTTATATGGTACAGAAGAGAGATTAGGACCTACTCCTGAAATAGAAAAAGAAAGAAAAGCTCGTCCTCTTACTGACAAATGGACTTTCTCTACTAACGGAGTATCTATTATGGGAAGAAACGGAATACCTTGTATAGGTTTCGGACCTGGTGCTGAAGCTCAGGCTCATGCTCCTAATGAAAAAACTTGGAAACAAGATTTAGTAAACTGTGCTGCTTTATATGCTGCTGTACCTACTATTTACTGTGAAAATAAATAATACAAAATTATATAAAAATTAATAAATAAAAAAGGATTTTAATTATGGGTATACAAAAATACATTTCAAAATTAGACAGCCTTGAATTCGGCAAAATGTATCAAAATGATTTCTTCTTAACTTGGGACAAAACTTTTGATGAATTACAAGCAGTTTGGACTGTTGCTGATGCTTTAAGATTCTTAAGAGAAACTAATACTTCTACTAAAGTATTTGATTCTGGTTTAGGTATTTCTTTATTCAGAGATAATTCTACTAGAACTCGCTTCTCTTTTGCTTCTGCTTGTAACCTTTTAGGTTTAGAAGTTCAGGACTTAGATGAAGGTAAAAGCCAAATAGCTCATGGTGAAACAGTTAGAGAAACTGCTAACATGGTATCTTTTATGGCTGATGTTATAGGTATCAGAGATGATATGTACATTGGTAAAGGTCATGAATACATGAAAGAAGTTTCTGCTTCTGTAAGACAAGGATACAATGACGGAATATTAGAACAAATTCCTACTTTGGTAAACTTACAATGCGACAGAGACCATCCAACACAAATGATGGCTGACTCACTTCACTTCATTCATGAATTAGGCGGATTAGAAAACCTTAAAGGTAAAAAAGTTGCTATGACTTGGGCTTATTCTCCTTCTTACGGCAAACCTCTTTCTGTACCTCAAGGTGCTGCTGGTTTATTCACTAGATTAGGTATGGATGTTGCTTTAGCTTATCCAAAAGGTTATGAACTTATGCCTGAAGTTGAAGCTATTGCTAAGAAAAATGCTGAAGCTGCTGGTGTTAAATTGACTATCACTAACAATATGGACGAAGCATTTGAAGATGCTGATGTTGTTTATCCTAAATCTTGGGCTCCTTTTGCTGCTATGCAGGAAAGAACTGAGCTTTATGGTAAAGGAGACACTGACGGTATTAAAGCTCTTGAAAAAAGATTATTAGAACAAAATGCTAATTATAAAGATTGGTGCTGTACTGAAGAAAAAATGAAAAAAACTAAAGACGGAAAAGCATTATACTTACACTGCTTACCTGCTGATATTAATGATGTTAGCTGTAAAGATGGAGAAGTTGCTGCTTCTGTATTTGACAGATATAGAGTTCCTCTTTACAAACAAGCTAGCTACAAACCTTATGTTATAGCTGCTATGATCTTCTTATCTAAATTTAAAGACCCTCAGGCTATATTAAGCAAATTAGCTTCTGATAAAAAACCAAGAATATTTGGATAATATAAGTAATAAAGATGGTAAGCATCTATAATATATATAGTGCTTACCATTTTATATCTATTATATTGTGAAAAAAAGCACTTTTTACAATATAAAAAGAATTTAATTTTTGATTTAGGATATAAAAATGGAAAATAAAAAAAGAATTGTTATTGCTTTGGGCGGTAATGCATTAGGTGATACACTCGCTGAGCAAATGGAAGCCGTAAAAATAACTGCAAAAAATATAGTGGATTTGGTAGAAAATGGCTGCGAAGTTATAGTAGCACATGGAAACGGACCTCAAGTCGGATTCATTAACAATGCTATGAATGAATATACTGCACATCATAAAACAGGTAATGATATACCTCTTTCTGTTTGTGTTGCTATGAGTCAGGCTTATATTGGATATGATTTACAAAATGCTATTATGGAGGAATTCTCTAACAGAAAAATAACAGTTCCGCCTATAGCTACATTAATTACCCAAGTTGTAGTTGATGAAAATGATCCTGCTTTCAAAAATCCTACTAAACCTATAGGTCAGTTTATGACTAAAGAAGAGGGAGAGGAAAAAGCCAAAGAATTAGGCTGGGTAGTTAAAGAAGATGCTGGAAGAGGATACAGAAGAGTTGTTGCTTCTCCTAAACCTGTTGCTATAGCAGAAAGTACTGCTATAAAAGCTATGCTTAATGAAAAAGCATTAGTTATATGCTGCGGAGGCGGCGGAATACCTGTGATAAGAATAGGTAATCACTTAAAAGGTATGGCTGCTGTTATAGATAAAGACTTTGCTGCTTCTGTACTTGCTAAAGAACTTCATGCTGATATGCTTATAATATTAACTGCTGTAGAAAAAGTTGCTGTTAATTTTGGTAAGCCGGATGTTAAATGGCTTGATTCTATGACTTTAGAAGAGGCTAAAAAACATTGCGATGATGGTCAGTTTGCTCCTGGCTCTATGCTTCCTAAAGTACAGGCTTGTATGCAGTTTGTAGAAGCCACTGGAAAAGAAGCTATGATAACATTACTTGAAAAAGCTAAAGATGCTATCAATGGAAAAACAGGTACTAGAGTTATAAAATAATTTTTGGTATATAAATAAACTAGATATTTATATTAAATTAAAATATATAAATTATCTAGTTTATTTATGCTTGTAAATGTTTATAATATCTTGATTTTTATTATTAATATATTATAAATATTCTCAATATTTTAATTAAATAATAAGCTGAGGGATATTTTATGGAAACTCTAATTAAAGAATTGAAAAATTCTGTATCAAGAGTAGATGCTTTTGATAAGATAACAGGAAGAACTAAATATTTAAATGACATTGATTTTGGAAATGAAGTCCTGCATGCAAAGATTGTTTATTCTACAAAGGCAAGGGCTAAGATATTAAAAATAAATATTCCTGAACTTCCTGAAGGTTATTCTGTAATAGATTATAGAGATGTTCCGGGTAAAAATGCTGCTGCCATGATTATATCTGATTGGCGTCCTTTTGCTGATGATAATGTTAGATACATTGGAGAGACAATACTCCTTATTGTAGGTCCTGACAAAAATGTAGTATATGATATAGCAGAAAAAGTTACAATAGAATATCAAGATTTAGAGCCTGTATTGAATATAGATGATTCTAAGAAATTATTAGGCGGTCCCATATACGGAGATGATAATATCTTTGTTTCATTTAAAGCGGGATATGGAAATGTTGATGAAGCATTTAAAAAAGCTAAAACTATAATAGAGGAAACTTATTATACCCCATATCAGGAACATTTATATATGGAGGTAAATGGAACTGTAGGTGTTTGGGAAAATAACGGGGTAACTTTATATTCTTCTACGCAATGTCCCTACTATGTGCAAAAAGCGGTTGCTCCTGTTCTTGGTGTAGAAGAATCAAAGGTAAGAGTAATATCCCCTACTATAGGCGGAGGATTCGGAGGAAAAGAACATTATCCTGACATACTATCTGCTGCTGTTGCAGTTGCCGTACATAAACTCAAAAAAACAGTTAAACTTATATTAGACAGACAATTTGATATGGCTTATAGTGTAAAAAGACAGCCTGCTCAAATCACAACTAAAATTGCTCTTGATGAAAACAATAATATTACTGCACTTGATATAATTTCGGATATGGACGCTGGTGCTTATGAGTCAAGTTCCAGAGTTATTATGCAAAGATGTACTTATACTGCTGCTAATGTATATCATTTCCCTAATGTAAGAGTTTTGGGAAGATTGTACTGCACTAATAATGTACCTAGCTGTGCTTTCAGAGGATTCGGCGGACCTCAGGCTATATTTGCTATAGAAAGAACTATGGATAATATAGCAAAAAAAATAGGCATTGATCCTATAGAACTTAAAAGAAAATACTTTGTAAAACAAAATGATCCTACAATAACAGGCGGTATATTCCATGATAATATAATACTTCCTAAAATGCTTGATTTAGCCTTAAAAGAATCTGATTATGAAGAAAAAAGAAAAAAATATAAAGATGATATGTACAGAGGAATAGGAATATCATGCTTTCTGCATGGATGTGCTTTTACAGGAAGCGGTGAAAGAGACATAATTAAAGCCAAATTAAAGTTAAAGAAAAAAGGAAATAAAGTAACAATACTAACATCAAATACAGAAATAGGTCAGGGACTTCATACCACATTTAGAAAAATAGCCGCTTATAATTTGCAAATACCATTGGAAAATATAGATATATCTGTGTATGATACTAATATAATACCAAATACAGGTCCTACAGTGGCTTCTCGTTCTGTTATGATAGTCGGATATTTAATACAGGAAGCATGTAAAAAATTAAAAGACAGATGGAATGAATCTGAAGAAATAGAAATAATAGAAGACTATAAACACCCATCACATTTAGTTGATTGGGATACCTCTGCTTTAAGAGGAGATGCCTACCCTACTTATGGGCTCGGAATAAATGTTGTTGAAGTTGAAATTGATAAAGTTACATTAGAAGTAAAAATAGTAGGTGTTTGGGCGGTATTTGACTGCGGATATGCTATAGATGAAAAAATAGTTGAAGGTCAAATAAAAGGCGGTGTTGCTCAGGCACTTGGATGGGGGGCTTTAGAAAACATAGTAAATAAAGACGGAAAATTCTTACAGGTAAAAATGTCTGATTATATGATACCAACTTCTTTGGATTTACCTGAAATAAAGTCATATATTATTAATGAACCTTACCAATATGGTCCTTCTGGTGCTAAGGGAGTAGGAGAAATTACTTTTGACGGAGCGGCAAGTGCTTATGCATCTGCTATGGAAAATGCTCTGAATTATCATTTTACAAAAATACCTATTCTCCCTGAAAACATAGCGGAGGTGATATAATGTCTATAAAATTTAAAGTAAACGGAAATGAAATTAATACAGAATTAGAGCCTTTAACTAGGCTAATAGATTTTATAAGAGATGAATTAAAACTTACAGGTACTAAAGAAGGCTGCGGCGAAGGAGAATGCGGAGCTTGTGCTGTAGTTATGAATGGAAAAGTTGTCAATTCATGTTTAATACCTATAATTTTATGCGAAGGAAAAGAAATTATAACTATAGAACAATACGCAGAAACAGAAAAAGGAAAAATAGTAACAAAAGCTTTTATGGAAGAAGGTGCCGTACAATGCGGTTTTTGTACTCCGGGTATGGTTATGTCTTCTGAAGCTATTTTAAATGATACTAAAGGAAAACCTACAGAATACCAAGTAAGAAAAGGATTATCAGGAAATCTATGCAGATGCACTGGATATGATCATATAGTAAGTGCTGTATTGAGAGCTTCTGATATAGCTTTTAAGGAGGGTAAAAATTTATGGCAGTAACTTTAAAAGCTAAAAATATTAATGAAGCATTAGATTTCAGAGCAGAAAATGATTCTGTGATTTTTGCAGGCGGTACTGATTTAATGGTAGAGCATTTAAGAGGAAGCAGTTTAATAGCTAAATTTAATAAACCTATATTATTTATAAATGATATAGATGAATTAAAAGGCATAAAAGAAGATGAAAATAACATTATCATAGGAGCATTAACTACATTCGATGAAATTATTAGATCTAATCTAACTCCTCAGGTATTAAAAGAAAGTGCCTTAGGAATAGCAGGTCCTCCTATTAGAAATATTGCCACTATAGGAGGAAATATATGCAATGCCTCCCCTTCTGCAGACAGCTTACCTTCTTTATATGCTATGGATGCAGTTTTGGTATTAAAAAGCAAAAATTCTCAAAGAGAAGTAAAAATAAAAGATTTTATTACCGGAGTAAGCAAAACAATATTAAAGAATGATGAAATACTTACTCATATCATAATACCAAAGAAAGATTATAAGTATTCCTTTTATCGAAAAATAGGAACTAGAAAAGCTAATGCATTATCTAAACTTGCCGTATGTGCATTAGTTTGCAAAGAAAATGATAAGTATCGATTTAAAATAAGTTTTTGTACATTAGGTGTTACGATTACAAGAGATGAAAGTATAGAGGAAAAATATATTGTCTCAGATATAAAAGAATGGAAGAACAATATTAAATCTATACAGGAAGCATATTCTTCAATTATGAATCCTAGAAACAGTGCTAGGTCAACTGCTTTGTATAGAAAGAAATGTGCTTTAAATTTAATTGAATATTTTTTAGATGATATAAATCTATAAAATATAATAAAAAAATTGGAGTTAATTATGAGTACAAATGAAAAAACTCAAAGTGCTTTGTTTGAATACGAAGCCGTTCCAAAGATGTCGCAGGCTTTTCCGCTAGCTATTCAGCATGTAGTTGCTATGATTGTAGGCTGTGTAACTCCTGCTCTTATAGTCTCTTCTGCTGCCGGACTTAAAAGCGGAAGCCCAGAACAAATACTCTTAGTTCAATCATCTTTGGTATTTGCTGCTATCTCTACAATAATAATGGTTTTCCCTATACCTATTACCAAAAATTATCATATAGGTGCCAGACTTCCTATGATTATTGGTGTTAGTTTTGCTTATGTATCTACTATGCAGTCTATAGCAAGAGGTCCTGAAGGTACAGGTCTTGGAGTAAGAGGTTTAGCTATTATATTTGGTGCTCAGGTAGTAGGAGGTATAGTTGCCATTATATTCGGACTTGCTGTTGAAAAAATAAGAAAATTATTCCCTCCTCTAATTGCCGGTACTGTTGTATTTACTGTTGGGCTTTCTTTATATCCTACTGCTGTTAGATATATGGCTGGAGGAAGTACATTATACAGTATAAATGGAGAAGTTGTTCCTTTTGGTTCTTGGCAGTATTGGGCTGTTGCAGGAATAACACTTATCGCCGTTATTTTCTTCAATCAATTTACTAAAGGGTTCTTGAAACTAGCTTCTATACTTATGGGATTAATAATAGGATATATAGCTGCATTTTTCTTTGGAATGATTAATTTTACTAGCGTAGTTAATGCAGGTATCTTCCAAGCTCCTAAATTACTTCCTTTTGGTATAGAGTTTGATCCTTCTGCTGCAATAGCTATAGCTCTTTTATTTGCTGTAAACTCAGTTCAGGCTATAGGAGACTTCTCTGCTACTACTTCAGGAGGTATGGGAAGAATGCCTACTGATAAAGAATTAAAATGCGGTATCACTGCTTATGGACTTACTAACATATTATCTTCTATGTTTGGATGCTTACCTACTGCTACTTACAGTCAGAATGTTGGTATAGTTGCTACTACTAAAGTTATTAATAGAATAGTATTTTTAATCGCTGCCGTTATAATATTAATTGCAGGATTATTCCCTAAATTCTCAGCCTTACTTACTACAATACCTTCTTGTGTATTAGGAGGTGCTACTATAATGGTATTTGCTTCTATAGCTATGACAGGTATTAAATTAGTATTCACTGAAAATATGGGTCCTAGAAACACATTAATAGTAGGACTTGCTGTTGCTTTAGGTATGGGTACTGTTCAAGTTGGAGGTGCTTTAGATACTTTCCCTGCTTGGGCTAAAACTGTATTTGGAAGCAGCCCTGTTGTTATAGCTACTTGTGTTGCTATTATACTTAATGTTGTTCTTCCTAAAGAAGAAGCTAAAAAATAATTAAAAATATTTTATATAATAAAAGCATAAGTTATTTATTATGACTTATGCTTTTTCTTATATTAATTTAAAATAAATCTTCTCTGGTATCTATATCTTTCAATTTATTTTTATCTATAGTATAAAAGAAACAATCCTCAATATTTTTTTTTATAATTTTCAATGCTCCGCTGTCATACTCTAAGTTTAAAATATCATTAATATATTTTGATGAGAATACTCCCGGGTTTGAAAAATTATCTCCTGTAAACATAGCACCTATATTCTTATGACTGTAATAAAAATATTTAAGCATATTAAAAATATCATAATCTTCTAAAAAAGGCATGTCGCATACAAAAAAAACAAATGAATCAGCTTTGAGTTTTAAAGCCTCATTAATGCCGAGTTTTATAGAAGAGCTTATTCCTTCATCGTGATTATTATTATATACAGAAATATAATCTTTATTTTCAAATTTTTTATTTATTATATCATCGTATATACTTACAACTATTACAGAAGTTTCTATATTTTTTAGCTTTTCATCTTCTTTAAATAATTTTCTTACATCTGATATTTTGTTAATAGTGTTTTCAAATAATGTTTTATTATTAAGAGATTTGAAGTTATGAATTAACTTATTACCGCTGAAACGCTCGCTTTTACCAGATGCTAATATAATGAAAGCTGTTTTTCTATATGTAATACTATTATTTTTTGTAAAATCATTTAAATATAGTTCTATATTACTGCATTTAAGTTTATTAACATAATATTTATCTGCAATATATTTAATAGTTTCTAAATCCACTATCTTTTCACTGTCTATTTCACTGCATAAATTATATCTGAAACAAACCTCTTTAAACTTTCTTTTCAAACTATGAAGCCCCATAACCACAACTATTTTATATATTTTTTCGTATAAAAAAGCTGGTATGACAGGCTCTTCATCATTAGGTATTTTTATTGGATAATACTTTGACCCATCAGCCTCTATCAAAATAATATCTGCATATTTAATTGCATTCTCTAATTGTTCATCTCCTGCATACATTAATTTTTTCTCATCATACTCTTTTCCTAATACAATAATATTATCATTATCAAAAGAATGAGCATCAATAGTTTCAGTATATTTTTCAGGTTTAAAAATTTTTGCTGTAGTTGTGATTACTACCTTTTTATCTTTATAACTTTCTGATAATTTTTTTATATAAGAAGTTTTACCGCCGCCGCCGCATACAATAATAATTTTTGACATAATCAGCCTATAGTTACTTCTCCTGTAGGTAAATCTATTATACCATATTTACCTTTATTAATGGAGCCTATACTCATAAATAAAGTAAGATACCCTACTCTGCCTATAAACATAAGTATTATTAGTATTAATTTGCTCCATATTGTAACTGTTGGCGTTATACCTAAAGAAAGCCCTACCGTACTTATAGCCGATACCGCCTCAAAAAGTATAGGCATCATACTATTTGATTTTTCTATATAAAACATAATAAATGAAGCAAGTACAGAAATAGCTATCGCAAGAGTAACTATAGCAACAGATTTATTAACTGTATCATCTTTTATCTTTCTGCCATTAACTACAATATATGGTCTATTAAAAATTGCTGTGATTACTGAAAATATAAATACAAATAAAGTAGTAGTTTTTACTCCGCCGCCTGTACTGTTTGGAGAAGCACCTACAAACATCAAAAATATAACAACTCCTATAGTAACACTGCTCATAGAGTTATATGCAATAGTTTCAAATCCCGCTGTTCTTGGACTTACGCTTTGAAATAATGAAACTAATATTTTCTCTTTCAAAGGAAGATCTTTGAGTGAATTTGAATATTCATTGAAAAATATAAAGGCACTTCCTAATATTATCAAAATAACACTTGTATATATAACTATTCTAGCCTGAACATCAAATACATATCTTTGTCCTTTTACCTTATTTACTATAGCCCTAGTAATAGTAAGCATAACAGGATATCCTATACCGCCTAGAGTAATAAGAAGCATAATAGTAACATTAACTACAACATTTGCAGAATATTGATGAAGATTATCAGTATAAAGCGAGAACCCTGCATTACAAAATGCACTTATAGAGTGAAATAATGAGGAAAATATACGCATTCCTAATCTGTCATTAGTATCCATAACAGTAAACAAAGAAACAGCACCTAATAATTCTATAAAAAAAGTAGATAAAAAAATCACCTTTATAGTGGATATTATAATATCTTTATTCTGAGTATTAAACATCTCTAAAGTTCTTACCCTATCCTGCACACTGCCTTTACTCACAGAAAATAAAAGCACTATTGCCGATATAGACATAATACCAAGTCCGCCTATTTGAATAAGAGTTATTAAAACAATCTGTCCGAATAAAGTAAACTCTTTTGAAATATCTATAACACTAAGCCCTGTAACACATACTGCACTTGTCGCTGTAAATAAAGCATCTACGAATGATAATTTACCTGTTACTGTACTTAAAGGTAAATACAAAAGCAAACTTCCTAATGTTATAACAAATACAAATGAAGCTATAATCATCTGATATAATGTAAACTTAGAATATGAAAGTCTAAGCCAATTTATAACTATAATTAAAAAGAAAAGTATAGAACCTGCTATAGTCCATATTATTCTGCTGGAATATACATCATAATATTTTCTGCTGAAAAAATTAAGAAGCAAAAGTCCTAAAAGCTGTATAATAGGAACTACTATATAAAGCTTTCTCGGTGCTATCCTTATTTGATCTGCAAGTATAAATACAAAACATATTGTAATAATATTAATAATTTTATCATAATTATATATATAAAAATTATAAATACTAATCTGTCTTACCTGCATTAAAAGCACAAATATTGCAAATATTGAACCTGCGATTGCTATTAAATTTGAAATTCTCCTTAAAAACTCATCTATCGCCTGAATGATAGTTTTATTAGGATTAGTCTGATTATTAATCTTATTACTAAAAATATTTTTCATATCTAATCTTTACTCTTATTGTATAATTATACTATTTTAATATATAATAGCTTACATGTAAATATATAATTTTGTTTTTTATATATATATTTAAGCATGTCTATTAATATCAAAATCGCCTCTCATACCTGTAAGAATATATCCGATTTTCTCCATATTTTTTCTAAGACTTTCAACACCTTCAGCAGATTCAGTTCCTGTAGCTATTTTATCATTATACAATAAATATTTTTTTCTAACATCCATAGGTGATAAATTAGGCATAACAACATTAGATCCATGAAGTATACCCATTTCTCGTCCGCCTTCTTTTATAGTGCCTAATGCTGTAGTAGCTGGTATCAATGCTAAAGGAAAAATTAAACGAAGTATACTGATAAGTATTAAAGTAAGTTCTAATTCTCCTTTTTTTTCATTAGAAAAAGGGGTGTCTTTATGAGGCAAAAATGGTCCTATACCTATCATCTCTGGTTTTATCTCCTGCATAAATACTAAATCATCAGCTATATTTTCTAAAGTCTGATAAGGACTTCCAACCATAATACCTGTACCTGTTTGAAATCCTAACTTTTTCAAATTCCTTAAACATTCTTTTCTATTATCCAAACTCATGTCCATTGGATGAAGTTTTGAATAATGAGTATTATCAGATGTTTCATGCCTTAATAAAAATCTATTAGCACCTTTTTCTTTTAATACTTTATAATACTCCTTTTCTTTCTCGCCTATTGACAATGTTAATGCACAGTCTGGGAATTTAGTTTTTATTGCCTCTACTATATCAGACATTATATTTATATTATAATAAGGATCTTCTCCGCCTTGCAAAACAAAAGTTCTAAATCCTATCTCATAACCAAGCTCACAGCAGGATAATATATCTTCTTTGCTCAATCTATATCTTTCAGCATTTTTATTACTCTTTCTTATACCGCAGTATATACAGTCATTTTTGCAGTAATTAGTAAACTCTATAAGCCCACGCATAAAGACATACTTACCAAATATTTTATCTGCCTTTTCCCTAGCTTTTACTCTAAGATATTCTTTTAACTCTTTTATGCTCTCTTCTTCTTTCTGAGTTAATTGTTTTTTATTAATATTATTATCATACTCAAAAGATGATAATAACACTAAAGCATCATCATAATATATGCTCTCTTCTTTATCTATTTTGTTAATAATTTCTTTTGCTTCGTTTATATCAATCAAATTTATATTCCTCTACACACTAAAATATAATAAACTTTTATTAAGAATAAAATATACATTAAAACAAAAAATATAATCTATGTAAATAGCTTTAGAAAATATTTATTAAAGTTCTTCTATTTCTTTTATACTAAGTCCTGTAATATCACTTATCAGTGATACATCTATATTTTTATTTTTCATATTTTTTGCAGTTAATATTTGATTTTCTTTTATACCTTTCTCTATACCTTTCTCTATACCTTTTTTGAAGCCTTCTTCAATACCTAATCTTCTTTCTTCTTCTAACATTATCTGATTACCATATAAATAAGCCTCTCTTTTATCATATTCATTCATCATCAATCTATCTTTAATAAAGTTATTGTATCTTCTTTGCACCTCTTCCATTATAGGTTTTTCTTTAACTAACTCAGACATAATTACCTCCCTATTATCTTTTTTTATAGTGAAAAATTTAAGCCAACAATCTAAATCTTTATTTAATAAATTGTTTTTAAATTTTTTGAGTTCAATTATATGTATCTGCAAATGGTCTGTTAACAATCTTTTATTATTAGTATCATAAATCATATAGCAGGAATGTATACAGTCATTATCATCTAAATTAAAATTAAGCAAATTTATGCTAATAACTGGAGTTAAAGCATCATACTTCTCACCCTGCTTTAATAGCTTGCTGTAATTGGAAGCCCAATAATATAATATTCTTTCTGGAAATCTCGAGTTTCCTTGAAGCTGAATCTCTATTATAACAACTGTACCATTTTGTGTAATGCATTTTACATCTACAATGGTTTCCTTATCTTCATAGTTTTCCTTATAATTAAATGTAGTAAGTATTTCCACACTTCTAAAAGTTTTCATATTAGAATCAAGCATTGTTGAATTAATAAAATCAAGTAATATCAAATTGCTGTCTTTAGATGAGAATAAATATCTCACAAAATAATCATTCAAAACATTAATATCTCTTCTCATAATATTATTATACTAAAATAAATATAAATGTAAAGTTATAAATAAAAACATCATTGAATATAAAAAATACATGCTATTTTTATTAATGAATTATTTTACTAT
Source organism: Brachyspira hampsonii (assembly GCF_001746205.1). NCBI lineage: Bacteria > Pseudomonadati > Spirochaetota > Spirochaetia > Brachyspirales > Brachyspiraceae > Brachyspira > Brachyspira hampsonii. Next base: position 32,968 of record NZ_MDCO01000012.1, on the reverse strand, counting down.
ATTATATTTTATTCAATTTAAATTAAATATATTTCACACCATTAATTTTTGCTATAGTCATGCCATAATTAGTTATAGGTACATTCTGTTCTTCACATATCCTTATTCTATTTAAAATATGCTTTCTAGTACCCATACAACCTCCGCAATGTATTACCAAATCATATTTAGACAAATCATCTGGAAAATCATTGCCTGCTGCATAATCAATATCAAAATCAAAACCAAATTTCTTTTTTAAAAGATTAGGTATTTTTACTCTTCCAATATCACCATCCAAAGGAACATGAGTACAGCTTTCTGCAATTAATAATTTGCTGTCTTTTGTAAGATTATCTATGAAGTCAGCACCTCTTTTGTATACTTCTTCATTTCCTTTGTATCTTGCAAAAAGCACTGAAAATGATGTTAAAAGACTTTCCTCTGGTTTTAACTTCTCTACTTCTTTGAAAACTTGAGAATCTGTTATTATAACTTTAGGAGGCTTGCTTAATGCTTTAAGAGCTTTTTCAAACTTATCAAAAGTAGAAGCTATAATTACAGCTTTATTGTCTAAGATATCTCTTATAGTTTGAACCTGAGGAAGTATAAGACGCCCCTTTGGTGCTTGAATATCCTGAGGCATAACGAGCATTACAATATCATCTTCTTTAATTATATGTCCTGTTATACTGATTTCTTCTGTTTTTGGAATGGCTGATTTTATAGCTTCTATTAGATTATCAATATTAAATCTGTTATTTGCACTAATAGAAATAACTTCTAAATCGAACATTTCTTTTATATTCTGCTCTATATTTTTATAATTATCGTTTAAATCTAGTTTGTTTAATACAGCTATAACAGGTATCTCTAAACCAACAAGCTCATTTTTCCATTTTAATTCAAGCAAATAATCATTATTAACAAAAGAAGCATCAAATACAAGCAAAGCAATATCAGCAGACTCCATAATTTTTCTAGTTTTATGTATTCTTAAAGCTCCAAGCTCACCCTCATCATCAAAACCAGCAGTATCAACTATAGCACATGCTCCTATACCATTTATCTCTATAGCTTTTTTAACAGGGTCGGTAGTAGTCCCTGCCGTATCAGAAACTATTGCTACATCTTGATTTGCAATTGCATTGATGATACTAGATTTGCCTGCATTTCTTCTTCCAAATATTGCAATATGCGTTCTGTTAGAATTTGGTGTAGTATTCATATTTTATTCCATTTTACTTATATCAATAATTAATAACATTCAAAAAAATTGTTTGATTCTTATCTCTAAATATAACAAATAAAATAAACCGAGCAAACAAAATTATATTTTTTGCTCGGTAAAATAAATCGTTCATAAATTAAATCAATAATTTATACCTCAATATATAAAATTAATTAAAATTTGAAATCTCTTCTTCCATCATCTATGCCTTTTAAAGCGTCAACCAATCTTGATTTTACCTTTTCATTAGGTACTCTCTCTATTTCATTAGCCATAACTTTATCTATAGATTTTCTAGTTTCTTCTTCGGCATAGTCATTTTCATATTCTTTTAAAGTTATTATAGCATTAGCCTGACAGAAATTCTTTATTTGTCCGCTCTTAGCAAAAGCCATAAACCTGTCTCCTGTTCGTCCTTCTCTGTAGCAAGCAGTACAGAAACTAGGTAAATAACCTATATCAGAAAGCCATTTTATAATATCATCAAGAGAACGGTTATCAGATATTTCAAACTGTTTTGAATTTTCTTCTTCCTCTTCAACATATCCTCCAACACTTGTTCTTGAGCCTCCGCTTATTTGAGAAACTCCAACCTCTAATGCCTCCTCTCTTGATTTTTGGCTTTCTCTTGTAGAAACTATTATACCGGTATAAGGAACAGCAATTCTTAAAACTGCAACTATTTTTTTGAATAAACTATCAACTATAGCATTAGGGAAACTTTTAACATCAACATCATCAGCAGGTCTTATTCTAGGAACACTTATAGTATGAGGTCCGCAGCCAAAAGTATCTTCTAAATGTTTAGCATGATAAAGCATAGCAGTAAAATCATATTTATAATCATAAAGCCCAAATAATACTCCTATACCTACATCATCAATACCACCCTCCATAGCTCTGTCCATTGCCTCAGTATGATATTCATAATTGCTTTTAGGTCCGCTTGGGTGAACTTTTTCATAAGTAGGTTTATGATAAGTTTCTTGGAATAATACATAAGTACCAATTCCTGCATCTTTTAACTTTTTATAATTTTCAACTGTAGTAGCAGCAATATTAACATTAACCCTTCTAATAGCTCCGTTTTTATGTTTAATGCTGTATATTGTTTTTATAGACTCTAGCAAATATTCCATACTAGCATAATCTGGATCTTCTCCTGTTTCTAATGCAAGCCTTTTATGCCCCATATCCTGCAATGCTATAACTTCAGCTCTAATCTCATCCTGACTTAACTGTTTTCTTGCTATATGGCTATTTTTAGCATGATAGGGACAGTAAACACAGCCGTTTATACAATAATTAGATAAATAAAGCGGAGCAAATAAAACTATTCTTTTACCGTATATTTCTAATTTAATTTTCTTTGCTATTTCAAACATCTCATTTTCAGCATCTTTATCATTGCAAAGAAGTAAAGCCAATGCTTCTTTAGGTTCAAGCCCTTTCATCAAACTCGCTTTATCTAATATTTCTCTGATATTATAATTACCGCTTTCTACTTCAGATATTGTTTTTAGAATTTCCTCATCATTTATAAACTCATTTGCATTTCTTGATTTAGAATCATATTTGAATAAAGTTTCTAAAGACATAAAATATACTCCTATTTATAATTAAACTGTTTAGGTATTACTTTTTACTAGCATAAAGAGCTTTAGCAGAAACACCTTCAATCATGCCAAGTTTACCTGTCAAACTATTAATTTTATCGATAGGAGCATTTAATACTATGCTTATGATACTTATATTTTCTTCTCTGTAAGGTATACCCATTCTTCCTATAACAAAATCGCTGTAGCTATGAAGAATTTCATTCACCTTTGCTGCAGCATTGGTGTCTTCAATTATTATACCTATAACAGCAATTCTATTATTTTCCATAAACTAACAAAGTAAGATAAATATAATTAAAAAATCTATTCCTTTATGATAAACATTAACAGTTATTCATTTAGGCTATTTTATTATAAAACTAAAAATTATTTTGTAAATAGTTTTTATTAATTTTTTATAATCATTTTTCTATACTGAAGAAACTAACAACATTCTGAAGTTCTTTAGCATCATTATAAAGAGATATAGAAGCGGCTGTAGACTCTTCTACCAAAGCAGCATTTTCCTGAGTAATAGAATCCATTTCCATAACAGCCTTATTAACCTGAGCTACTCCAGACTGCTGTTCTAAAGCAGCTGAACTTATATCTTTTATAATATTGGTCGTATTTTCTATTTGATCTTTTATTGATATAAATAATTGTTCCTGACTCTCTACAATTTCATTAGCTTTATTAATTTTTTCATATACCTGATTAATCAATTCTGTAATATCTTTAGCCGAAGTCTGACTATTCTGAGCTAAACTTCTAACCTCGCTTGCTACAACAGCAAAACCTTTACCCTGATCTCCTGCACGTGCTGCTTCTACTGCGGCATTAAGTGCTAAGATATTAGTCTGAAAAGCGATTCCTTCTATAACTTTTATTATATCTTTAATTTTTTCACTGTCATTATTAACTTCGTTCATACTTTTTACTGTTTCTGATACCACTGAAGATGCATTTTCTATAGCTTCCTTACAACTGTTCATAATATCATTGCCTTTTACAGAATTATTAGTAGCCATTGATATTGCTGAAGATATTTCTTCCATAGAAGAAGCTGTCTCTTCAAGATTGGCTGCTGTATTTTCTGCTTTTGTAGCTAAATTCTTATTTCCAGAAGCAAGTGCATTAGCTGCCTGAGACATCTTATCAGCATTATGCAAAGTAGTTTCTATTACTTCTATTAGCTTATATTTCATGTTATGGAAAGAATGTGATAATTCTCCAATCTCATCTTTTCTATTCATTTTTCTTCCATGCATAATAAGTTTTCCATGCTCTATTTCTTTAGCCTCCTCAACTACAATATTAAGAGGTTTTATAATACTTCTAGTAAATAAGAATACAACTAAAGTCATAAGAAGCATAGATATTATAGCTATAATTATACTTGTTATAATTATAGATTTATTAATTTCATAAATTTCATCTTTATCCATAGCATAAGCAACTACCCAAGGCTGAGAAGTCATTTTTTTATAAAAACCTTCTCTAACTCCATATTTTAACTTTCCAGATACAGATGAGCTTTGCATAATATTATTATATTCACTTGGAGCCTGTTTATTTATTTCCGTAGGATCTGTATCCATTACTACTATAGATTTATTATTAACAATTACTATTCTTCCTGTTCTTCCTAATTGCACATTACTAAAATATGCATCATATATAGACATTATTTTTATAATAGATACTAAATAACCTATTAATTGATCATTATAGTCAAGTATTCTTACCCCCAAAGATATTGTAAGATCCCCTGTAGCAGCTGATTTAACAATATCCTCTCCAAAAGCTACTGCCTCTCCTGCTAATAACTTATTCATCATAGTAGGTCTTAAATCCATAAAATTTCTTCCTAATAACTGAGGATTTCTATCAAAAACTATGACACCTCTTGTATCCATTATAGATATGTTTTCTATAAAATTATTATTTTCTACAAATGAAGTTACATCTAAATAAACATTATTACTATAAGCAGCAGCATTTGAAAAGAAATTCTTAATATTTGCTCCGCTTGTATATGATTTATTAAGCATAACCTGAGCATTTAATATAGAATCAAACAAATTGGCGTATCCACCAACAGTATTCTCAAAACCTGTATTAGTGCTTTCAGTTATTCCTTTATTTGAAAAGTATACTGAAACAGATAATAAAAAACCTAACATCAATATAGACATTAAACTAATAACTACAGGAAGTTTAAAAGACAAACTGTGTATTTTATTCATAATTTACTCCTAAAATCATTTTTACATAGAAAATGTTGAATCGCATAAAAATGAAATCTAACATATTTTAGTATAATAAAAAAAATACTAGTGTCAATAAATTAAAATAATTTTTATATGCTGCATAAATAAATATGATTAATTTAATTTTATTAAAAATTCTAAATTATTTCAGAGGTATAGAAATTAAATATTATTTTAAGTAATTTTAATTTTTTATAGAATTTAAAATATTGATACAATAAATATTGACAAATAAAGGCTTATAGGGTATAACTTCACCTATTATAATTTTGGGGTTTATATCTATGTTAAGATTGGCTGTAATATTTGTGATTTTATTTTCTTTTAATCTTTATTCTCAAAATATTAATGATAAACCAATGAAAATAAATAAAAATTACTTCACTGATGATGGAAATTTAAAAAACAATAAAGATTTATCAGTTTATGCTATTAGAAAAATTAGATTTACTGATAATTCATCTTATGAGATGATAATATTAAAAAATAATAATTGGTATTATTACAGTTTATTTCAAATAGAACAAAATAATAAATATAATTATATTGGAACTATTGCTTTTAAAAGCTTTAATCTAAATACAGAAGGGCTTATAGGAAATATAGTTTATAAAGATAATTTCTTCACTATAGAACATAATATTATGCTAAATCTAAAAATGTATATAACATTCAAATATAATGATGATAAAAAAATATATTTGGACAAAGCTAGTATGATTGTAGAACTTGCTGATAATAGTGCTGAAGCAAATACTAATGAATCAAAAACAACCTCCAAGCAAGTTAATGGAAATGTAGTGCCTAATAAAATTTTATATAAAGATGTTACAATGGATATGATAACTAAACTATTAAGCCTTGATATATAAAAATAAATAAAACAAATATAAATAATTAAACATAGAGCTGTAATAGTATGAGAGCATTTTTAGCATTGAAATTAAACAAAGAAATTAAAAATAAGTATTCTAATATACTTAATATAAATGAAAAAACAGCGGAATTAAAAAGAGTATCAAAAGATAAAATGCATATAACATTAGTATTTTTTGACAATATAAAAGAAGAACAAATAGAATTAATAAAAAAAGAAGTAATAAACTCTTCTCCTGCCCCATTTAATATAAACTTTGAAAATATTTCATACTTCACAAATAAATTCAAAGATATTAATGTCATATTTATAAAAGCGGTAAGCAAAGAATTAGAAAACTATGTAAAAACTTTAAGAGAAAAATTAGATAATATAAAAAATCTTAAATATGACAAAAAAGATTTTAGATCTCATCTCACTTTAGCTAGAGTAAAGAGAGTTTATGATAATGAGAAATTAAAAGAAAATATTGATGAAATAGAATTTACAGCTTCATCTTTTTTATCTAATTCTATAACTTTATATTCAAGCGACTTTCACAATTATACAGAAATTTTCACTATCAATTTTTAATTATATAATTAAATCAATCATTTACATTTTTATTAATTAAAGTATAATCTAAAAATAAACATAATAAATAATTTTTTAATAAGATACAAAATTAGATTATAAAGGTAAATTAATTTATGAATAAAATAAATAAAATATATATAGGTTATCCTCCATTTGAAAGCGACAGAGGAGTAGCATTATTATCACAGAACAGACAATTTCAATGGTTCAAAAGCCCAACATATATTTATCCTGTAGTACCAGCTACTGCAGCAACTATGATAAAAAATGCAGGCTATGAAGTTGACTTTGTTGATGCTATTGCTAGAAATATGACAACAGAACAATGGTATAAATATTTAGATGAAAAGACACCAGATTTATTGTTTTTTGAGGTAAAAACTCCTGTTATATACAAGGCATGGAAAATAGCTGATGATTTAAAAGCTAAATACCCAAATATGATAATAGTTATTGCTGGAGATCATGTTACTGCGATGCCGGAAGAGACTATGAATAACTGTAAGATAGATTATTTATTAATGGGAGGGGATTATGATTTTCTTCTTTTAAACTTAATAGAATATCTTAATGGAAAAGCACAGTTAGAAAAAGGCATATACTACAGAGAAAATAATAATATAAAAAATACAGGATTTTTTGAATTAAGGCATGATTTAAAAAGCCTTCCATTTATAGACAGAGATTTAACCCAGTGGAAAAGATATGCTTATGATAATGGAAACTTCAAAAGAATACCGGGCACTTATATAATGGCTGGAAGAGACTGCTGGCATCATAGATGTACTTTCTGCTCTTGGACTGGAATATATACTAATTTCCGTGCCAGAACTGCTGAAAATGTTGTTGATGAGGTGGAGTTTCTTTATAATAAATATAATATAAGAGAGATAATGGACGATACAGGCTGCTTTCCTGTAAAAAAATGGCTTAATGATTTTTGTAATTTTATGATAGATAAAAAACTAAATAAAAAAGTTAATATAGACTGCAATATGCGTTTTGGGGCTTGTAATGAAGATGAATACAGACTTATGAAAAAGGCTGGATTTAGATTTTTATTATTTGGTTTGGAATCAGCAAGTCAAAATACATTAGACATACTGAAAAAAGGAAATAAGGTTGAAGAAATCCTTCCGTCTTGTAAGGCGGCATCAGATGCTGGGCTTTCTCCTCATATTACAGTAATGCTAGGTTATCCTTGGGAAACTGAAGAAGATATTGAAAAAACTTATGAACTTACTAAAAAACTTCTTCTTAAAGGTTATGCTAAAACTATGCAGGCTACAATAATAATTCCGTATCCGGGTACTGAATTATTCAATCAATGTAAAAAAGAAAATTGGCTTACTACAGAAAATTGGGAAGATTATGATATGCGCAGTGCTATAATGAAGACCGATGTTGGCGAAGAAAAAATAAAAGAATGGGTACAAAAACTTTATAATCTTAGCTTTACTCCGCAGTTTTTAATGCATAAAGTATTATCAATTAGGGATTTAGATGATATAAAATATTATTTGAGAGCATTTAAAAAAGTTTCAAAAGGGCATTTAAAAGACTTTGAATAATTTCGTTTTTATTATAAAATATATAGAATTATTAATCATAAATTTAAATTAAGGAGTTATTTATGGCTAGAGTGAAATTCATGGAATATGAAGAAGCAACAGGTAAAGTAAAAGAAGCTTTCGATTATCAATTAAAAAAAAGCGGCAATGTTACAAATATGAAAAAAGCATTATTAAATGACTACGCTACTTATGAAGCATTTATGGGTTGGTATGTTTCATTCGACAGATTAGTAGAGGTAGTTGGAAAAAGAGCAGCTATGATATTGGCTCATTCTGTTTCTACTACTAACGGATGTATGCTTTGTTCTTTATTCTTTATCAGAGATTTAAAAGCTATAGGGGATGATCCTAAAAATCTTAAACTTGATGAAAAAGAACAATTATTATCACAATTAGGTATGCAGATGGTAAAAGATCCTAATGGTGTAACTGATGAACTTATGAATAATCTTAAAAAACATTTCAATGATTCTGAAATAGTTACTATAGTTGGTTTTGCTGCTCAGATGATGGCTACTAACAATTTTAATGCTGTATTAAAAATAGATTTAGATGAATCTTTGGTGCCTATACAAGGCGAGTTTGAAAAAGAAACTTGGAGAACAAAAAATAATTAATATTTAATTATCTATAAAATAAAAACAAGGGGAATAATTCTCCTTGTTTTTTATACCCATCTCATAATTTATGAAATGGGTACTAAATCAGAGATTATGAATTATGTTCTTCTGCATCCAAATTGCCTACGAACTTATCAAAAGTATAAAGATTTCTTCCCTCTAAATCTCCTAATATTTTTATTTTCTTTATAATATCATTAAATAATTCTTCTTCTTCAAGCTGCTCTTCAACAAACCATTCTAAAAACTTCAATGTAACATAATCTTTGCTATCCATTGCTATACCTACTAATTTATTAATGCAGGAAGTAATATACTCTTCATGCTTAATCACTTTTTCAAATAACTCTGCAACAGAATTAAAATTATATTCAGGAGCTTTCATCTCTCCCATTATAGCTTGTCCGCCTGCTTTATTGATATATTCTCTGAATTTTTCCAAATGCGTATGCTCTTCTGCTGAATGATTATATAGGAATTTGCTGCATCCTTTAAGCCCCTGCTTTTCGCACCATCCAGCCATATTAAAATATAAATTAGCTGAATAATGCTCTAAATTTAAATGTTCATTTAATAATTTTACTGTTTCTTCTTTTATTATGGACATAATAAACTCCTTTTTAGATTGAACTAACATTAGTTTATAATACTCTAACATTTTTAACAATGGATTTTTAGTATGTTAATATACTAATATCATACTTTTTAATAAAATATTAATGTATTATAAAACATATATAACAATTATATTTAAATTATAATTTAAATATAAATATTTTAGCAATTAATTAAACTACTCATCAAATGCCAAGAATTAGAATTTTCTTAACCTCATTATAGATATAATTTAATCGAATATTTTTTAATTATATAACACTTTTAGCCGCCAAATTTATTTTATAATAAAAAAATATAAAAAAATACTTGATTTTTTATCATTCTGCTAATAGAATGTATGCATTACAATTTTACAAAAATAATAATTTTATTAAGCGGAGAAATAATTATGAGTTTCAGAGAAAATAGTTCTTTAAGAAGCGACAGAGTATTAAAAGGTGATGAAAGAGCACCTAACAGATCATTATTCTACTCTATGGGTTATACAGATGAAGAATTAAAAAGACCTCTGATTGGAATTATTTCTGCATATAGTGAAATTGTACCAGGACATATACATCTTGATAAACTCTCTCAGGCTGTTAAAGCTGGAGTTTTAATAGGCGGAGGAACTCCAATACTTATACCTTCAATAGGAGTATGCGATGGTATAGCTATGGGACATTTAGGAATGAAATATTCGCTTCCTTCAAGAGAGTTAATAGCTGATTCTGTTGAAAGTATGGTTATAGCACATGGTTTAGACGGAGTTGTACTAGTACCTAACTGCGATAAGATAGTTCCGGGTATGATAATGGGACTTTTAAGAATGAATATACCGGGCATAGTAATAAGCGGAGGAGCTATGCTTCCGGGCGATCATGGCGATGAGAAAATAAGTTTATCTAATATATTTGAAGCTGTAGGAGCAAAAAAGGCTAATCTTATAAACGATGCTGAATTAGAAGAATATGCACAAAATACTTGTCCAAGCTGCGGTTCTTGTGCTGGTATGTATACTGCTAATAGTATGAACTGTCTTTCTGAGGCTTTGGGTATAGCACTTCCCGGAAACGGAACAATACCTGCAGTATATTCTGCGAGAACTTTACTTGCTAAAAAAGCTGGCATACAGGTTATGGAATTATTAAAAAACAATATAAAACCATTAGATATAATAACTCCGGAATCATTCAAAAATGCTCTTGCTGTGGATATGGCATTGGGCTGCTCTACAAACAGTGTACTTCACTTGCTTGCAATAGCAAATGAGGCTGGTATACCAATAGATTTAAAAACTATTAATGAAGTAAGCGACCGCACTCCTAATTTGTGTCATTTAGCACCTGCAGGTCATAACTATATAGAAGATTTATACAAAGCCGGCGGAATACCTGCTGTTATGAAAGAGCTTGATAAAGGCGGATTTATAAATACTTCGCTTCTTACTGCTACAGGTAAAACAATAGCTGAAAATATAAAAGATGCTGTTAATAAAAATAATAATGTTTTAAGAAATATAGAAAATCCTTACAGCAAAACAGGAGGAATTGCCATACTTTGGGGCAATATAGCCAAAGACGGATGCGTTGTTAAACGTTCTGCTGTTGCTGATGAAATGCTTGTACATAAAGGACCTGCAAGAGTATTTGACAGTGAAGAATCTGCAATAGCTGCTATATACGCTGGTAAAATAAATAAAGGCGATGTTGTAGTTATAAGATATGAAGGACCTAAAGGCGGACCTGGTATGCGTGAAATGCTTAACCCTACTTCTGCTCTTGCTGGTATGAAACTGGATAAAGATGTTGCTTTAATCACTGACGGAAGATTCTCTGGTGCTTCAAGGGGTGCTTCTATAGGACACGTTTCTCCAGAGGCTGCAAGCGGCGGAGAAATAGCTTTTATAAAAGAAAATGACATCATAAGTATAGATATTCCTAATCATAAAATCAATTTAGAAATCTCTGATGAAGAAATGGAAAAAAGAAGAAAAGAGATTCCTATTAAACCTTTAGAAGAAATTAGAGGCTGGCTTGGAAGATATAGAAAACTTGTTCAGTCTGCTAATACTGGTGCTATATTAAAATAATTTTTAATGAAAACAAATTGATGTTATAGTTTATTCTCTTAACTATAACATCAAATAAAAGCACTAATAATCTAAAAGTCATTATACAAAATTAATATTACAGACTGCTTGGTTCCTATCTTTTAAGCCAGGATAAAAATTGTTTAGTTTATAGCTGATATAAGCATAGACTAAATTTATTTTAAATAAAAAAATTTTTGATAAGGAGAAAAATATGATTATTAATTATTAATTATTAATTTCAATAGATGTGATAGAAAGAAAGACATTATATAATAAAATAATTTAATGAATTAAAAAATAACTTACTTAAAATTTTAAATAATAAAATTAATTAAAAGGATTGAAAAATGAGTACAGAAAATTTATTTTTACCTAATTTTAGTATAGGAAAAGACGCTTATCAATATATATATGATATATGTTCAAATTATGGAAAAAAAGCTGTTATAATATCCGGCAAAAAATCTCTTCAGGCATCAATAGAGCTTATACTACATAATATAAAAGACATAAGTATAACTGGAATGCTTCACTATGGCGGAAATTCAACTTTTGAAAATGTAGATTTCCTTAAAGAAAAAAAAGCAGTTATAGAAGCCGATATGATATTTGCTGTAGGAGGCGGAAGAGCATTAGATACATCAAAGGTTTTAGCCGATATGATGAATAAGCCTGTATTTACATTTCCAACATTAGCTTCAAACTGTGCTGCTGTAACTTGTTCATCTGTTATATATCATAATGACGGAAGTTTTAGAGAAATGTTTAATTTGAAAAGACCGCCTTTACATACATTTATAAATACTGATGTTATATTAAACTCTCCTGAAAATTATTTTATAGCCGGTATATCAGATGCACTTTCTAAACAGTATGAAGCATTATTATATACAAGAGATGAAAATTTAAATTACAAAAATTTCTTAGGTATAGAAGTTATAAAAAACTGCTCTAATGATATATTAAAATATTATTCAGAAGCTGTAGATGATTTTAGAAATAAAAAATCGTCGGATGTTCTAAACAGAGTTATACTTCATATAATATACACAGTAGGCTTAACATCTGTAATGATAAAAGATAATTATCATATGTCTTTGCATAACGAATTAACAAAATTAAAAAGAATAGGAGAAAAATTACTGCATGGCGAATTAGTATCATATGGTATATTACTGCTTCTTACTATGGATAAACAATACGATGCCAGAGAGGATATTTTTAAGTTTAATAAATTTATGTCTCTTCCTACCTGCTTAAAAGATATAGGCATAAATAATTTTAGTTTAGAAGATGAAGATTTTAATACTGCATTAGACGGTACACTTGCTCTTGATGATTTAAATATAAGTACATCTAAAGCTGATAAAGAAATGATATTAAAAGCTATTATAGATTTAGAACAGTACAATAATAGTAAGTACATAAAATAAAATATAAAAATACAATTAAGGATAAAAAAATGAAAACATTAAAACAAATAAGTAATTTTTTTGGAAAGTACATGGCAGTAATTGTATTAATAGTAGCTGCTGTATCATTATTCTTTCCAAAAACAGTAAGTTTCATAAAGACGAGTTATGTTAATTATCTCTTAATGATAGTAATGTTTGGTATGGGGCTTACATTAAAACTTGAAGATTTCAAAGTGGTATTTACAAGACCAAAAGATATTATAATAGGAGCTATAGCTCAGTTTACAATAATGCCTTTACTTGCATATTTACTTTCTATTGCATTTAAACTTCCGGCAGAACTTGCTGTAGGAGTTATACTTGTAGGTACTTGTCCGGGAGGTACTTCTTCAAATGTTATGACATATTTAGCAAATGGAGATGTGGCATTATCTGTTGGTATGACTTCTGTATCAACAATACTTGCTCCTTTTGCAACTCCGCTTCTGACACTTCTATATGCAGGACAAAAGGTTGATGTTAATGCTTTTAGCATGTTTATATCAATAGTTCAGGTTGTTATACTGCCTATAGCTTTAGGTTTTTTAATAAATAAATTCTTTTATAAGTTTACAAGCAGTATAAAAGAAATACTTCCTTTAATATCTGTACTTGCGATTGTAGCAATAGTAGCTGCTGTAGTATCTGCTAATTCACAAAGATTAATGCAGGTTGGTTATTTAGTTATAATAGTAGTTGTTCTTCATAATTGTTTGGGATACTTGCTAGGTTATTTATTAGGTAAATTATTTAGATTAAGTAATTCAAAATGCAAGGCAGTATCCATAGAAGTAGGAATGCAGAACTCTGGACTTGCCACTTCTTTAGCAGCAACACATTTTGCATCTATGGCATTAGCAACAGTACCGGGAGCAATATTCAGCGTATGGCATAATATATCAGGCTCGATAGCAGCGAATATAATGGCAGCCAAAATAAAAGATTAGCAATTATAATAAACAAAAAACTCTTAAACAATGGACTTTAATATAAAAAAGCCCATTGTTTATTAGCAACTCCCAATAATAAAAAGTCAATTAATTTATATATTGTTTTGAAATATTTATTCTTTATTAAATTATATCAATTAAAATATTATTCTCTTACTCTATTAGAAGCATTACTTATATTAAGTTTATAAAGCTCATCAATGAATGAAACAGCAAAACTAGCAGGAGCATCTGCCTTTTTTGAAGCCATATCTCCAGCCTCAGCCATTATACACATAGCAGAAGAAGCAGCAATTAAAGGTTCAGACACCGCAAGCATAGCAGCAGTAATTGCAGTAGAAGTACAGCCCATACCAGTATTTAAAGGCATTAAAGGAGAGCCTCCGCTTACATATAAAACTCTATTTCCATCTGTTACAATATCAGTTTCTCCGCTTATACTTACAACAGTATTATACTCTTTAGCTAAATGTTTGCCAGCCTCCAAAGCCATATTAACATTAGCAGTGCTGTCTACTCCTTTGGTTTTGATACTATCACCTGCAAGAACCATTATCTCAGAGGCATTTCCTCTTATCACTTTAGGATTATAATTTTTGATTATATCTATAGCAGTTTTAGTTCTTAATTTTGTAGCTCCTGCTCCTACAGGGTCAAGAACAAATGGAACATTTTTTTTATTTGCTATAGAACAAGCACTATGCATAGCCTCTATAGAAAGTTTTGTCAAAGTACCTATATTAATAACAAGCGATGAAGCTATAGAAAGCATATCTTCAAACTCTTCTTTTTCATTTGTCATAACAGGGGAAGCACCTACCGCAAGCAAGGCATTAGCTGTAATTTGCATAACAACATAATTTGTTATATTATGAACCAATGGGCTTTTAGCTTTCATATCAGTAATTGCTTTAAATATTTCATCTTTTAATGTACTCATATATTTACTCCTTATAATTCTATTCTTAAATTATTTTTGATTTTTTTATTATTATATTTTTGCTAATTATATTTACTAAACAAATAGCTCCGAAATGCAGTATAAACATGCTTTGCCTGATATAGTAAGTTTATTATCTTTTATATTGCAGTATAATACTCCCGTTCTTTTAGAATATTGAAATGCCTCAAAATAATATTTATTTAATTTAGAAGATAGTAATGGTATAATATGACAATGACCAGAACCGCATACATCAACCTCATCAACATCTAGTTTCGGAGCAAAAGTTCTAGTTACGCAATCATAATTAATATTAGATTTATCTTTCACGATAGATGTAATATGAAATAATAATCCGTCTATCTGCTTTATTTTTTCTAAATTAACTTTTGCATTTATAACCTGATTTTCATCTTCTAATACGCATACTATATCACGTCCAATATATGCTTCAATAGGTTTAATGCCTCCTATAGCTTCTATTATATCATCTGTAATATTCATAGTCTTCAAATTATATTTAGGGGTATCCATTTCATATAAATCACCATTTTTCTTAATAGTTAATATACCCTCTTTAGTATTTAAATTAACTGAATTAGAATCTCTCTCATTAAAATTTAATATAGCATATCCTACAGCAAGTACAGCGTGTCCGCAGAAATCTATTTCACATTCCGGAGTAAACCAATAAACATCATAATTATTATCCTTATTTTTTATAGTAAATACTGTCTCTGAAATATTATTCTCAGAGGCAATATTCTGCATAAGTTCATGCGATATTTCTTTATCCAATATGCATACTGCTGTAGGATTGCCCTTAAAAACACTGTCAGCAAAAGCATCTATAATATAACATTTCATAAATAAAAAACTCCTATTATTTAATTAACTTAAAAAGAAATAAGCAAAAGGCACAGCAAATAATAAAGCAAGTATTATTCTCTCAACCCATATTATCATCATATCCTTTATGCTTATTGGTATTCCAACAGCAAGCATCACTGGTATAGGAGCAGCAAAATATAAAATCTCAGCAACACAAACTATAGCCACAATAGACTTAGCAAATTGACTAGCATACATAACAATACTAGAAGAGCATGACATCTCTACTAATGTAACAGAACAAGCCTTTGCCACTATATAAGCCTCATCTCCTAAACCTAATAATTTTGTAATCGGCAGAAATATATAACTTATAATATCAAATATAGGCGTATAATTAACTATTAAAAGCCCAATAAAAGTTATAGCCATAAAATTAGGCATTACAGAAATAGATACCATAAGCCCTTCTTTTAAGTTCTTCATAACACCGATGAAAAAATTATCTGCACGGCTAGCAGTATCAGCGGCCTCATTAAAAGCCAACTTAAAAATATTTCCGCCTTTATATACAGGCTCTTCTTTAACTTCTTTATCCATATATCCATTATTAGGCTTGCTTCTTAATGGATAAAGCCTTACAGTTATAGCCGTTACCAAAAATGTAATTATCATAGTACCAAAAAAATATATATTCCATTTATCCATAACTCCAAACATTTTAGCAACCACTATCATAAAAGTTGTAGATACAGTAGAAAATCCTGTAGCTATTATGCAGGCTTCTTTTTTTGAATAATACCCCTTTTTATAAACTTTGCTTGTCATTAAAAGAGCAATAGAATAACTGCCTACAAATGAAGCTATAGCATCTAAAGAAGACCTTCCCGAAGTTTTCCATATAGGCTTCATTATACAGCGCATGAATATACCAGCAAAAGACATAAGTCCGTAATCTACTAAAAATGATAAAAATATAAAACCTATACTATTAATTAATGCTATCTGAGTAAGAAGATTATAAGAAAAAAGAAGCATATTAGGTTTATGAAAATCAGAAGGTCCTAATTTGAAATAAGCCATTATAATAAAAGGAATAGAAAATAATTTTATAAATGAAAAAAATATTTCCGTTTTATTCTTATTCCAAGACTTACTTATAAAAGGATATATACTTCCAAACATAGTTATCAAAATACCGTAATAAGGATCAACAAAAGGAATCTTTCTTATAAGATTAACCAAATGATCCATCGGTATAGATTTAACATTTCCTATTTGAATAGGTATAAATAATACGAATACGCCTATAAAACTAAATACAATAAATTTCAAATAAGACGATTTACTATATTTACTGCTAGCTAATTCATTATTACTTAATACATTTTCTGAGTTTGAAATATTATTCATAAAAATTTCCTTAAATATAAATTAATAATTTAGAGAAACCTTAATGAAAATAATGAGTGTATAAAAATGAGAAAATGAAAATAATATTAGAAAACTTAAAAAAATATTTCCCTACACTGGCATTATCCAACAGGTTATAAGGGTCTAAGTTTATTAGATAAAAATTAAAACTTACTCTCAGCCTTTTAAAGCTCCCCTAATTTTTGCATATTATACAATAAAATTATAATTATTTCAAATAGAAATATAATTATTTTTATAGTAATATAATATAGCAATTTACATTCATAATATAAAATAAACATCAAGTTGAGAAGATTTTTCTAACTATTTAAAGAATTTAAAATTTCAAAAGATATATTTCTAACAAAATGATTTTTAATTATGCATCTTAATATTTAAAAAATATTATTATTAACCATATACTAATTATTATATTTTTATAAAAAAATCAACTCTTTAATATTATCATAATAAACATTTTCTATCTTTTTTATGAAATCTTTATTTTTCTTATAATTAACTCTATCATTTTTTAATTCTATATAAAGTTCTTTTATATCAAGAGTTTCCAGCATTGATTGAAGTTTCTTTTTATAATTTCTGCTTTTACATTTATTATAAAATTTCAAAATAGTTTTTATATGTTTAAATGAATAAGCATTGTCAAAAATATCTTCAAAGTATTTGACATTATTAATATTCCAAGAAGTTAAATCACAGTTAAAATATTTTGTATTACTAAACATCTCAGTCATATCAATAACCTTAGACACATTCCAAGAACTTAAATCAGCATTGAAATATTCAGCATTTTTAAACATGCATTTCATATCAGCTGCATTAGATACATTCCAAGTTTCTATGCCCTCAAAATTTTTTCTTTTACTCTCTTCAAATAAATAAGACATATCAATTATATCACTTGTATCTATACTAGAAAGATTAATATTTTCATCTTTTACATAATCCAATAATTCAAATTTATACTTTGGTCTGTATTTCATTATATTTATACCTTATCAATAATCTTTATGGGAAGAAGCCTTTCTAATTCTGTTTTTGATACCTGAGTGTTTCCTGTTATAAGACTTAATACTTTTATATTAGTTTCATCATTTAAAGCATTATAAATATATTCTAAACTATAATCTTTATTATAACTCTCTAAAGGATATATAACATTCACATGATTCTCACATACAAACTCTTTTTCTTTTACTATTGCCGATTTTATATTAATGTTTTTATGCGAGCCTGTTATCCTATTAACAGCTATAACATTATTTTGTATTATTAAATCTTTTGGAATATTTCTTATATACTGAAGTTTTCTTTTATTTGGTATAACTATTTTTCCATTAACTATATTTGATGAATATATTAAAGGTATGGCATTATTTTTATCTTCTGTAAGGTTTTCTTTATATTTATTCCAAGCAATACTTCCTGTTTTCACCTCATAACCTATTTCTTTTAAACTTATAGTATCTTTATATGCTTTATTTAAAAATGCTTTATCCTCTGTGAATATTGTAATACCATTTTTTGAGAATATATATTTTTTATTTTTATGACTATTAGTTTTTTTAAGTATTAAAAGCATAACCTTTTGATTTGCCATATAAAAATTATCAGAACCCTCTACAATATGCAGATATTCAACACTACTGTTATTAATTATATATTCTCTTAATTTACTGAAAAAAGCCCCGTTATTCATAGAAGGAGGCACCACATAAGCTAAATATCCCTCATCTTCTAAAAGCTCCAAACCTAATTTTATAAATATAGAAAATATATTAAGCCTTCCGCTTATTATATCAGAATATTTTTTTTTTGTTTCTTTGTCTGGTTTAAACTCAAAGTAAGGAGGATTTCCTATAACATAATCATATTTTACAGATTTTTCTGTATCTATTTTCAAAGTATCTATGCATTTTATATCAGCATTATTTATTAACTTTTTTGATATTGAAACTAAACTATCATCTATCTCAAAACCATAAAGATTAACATCATTAAAATATTCTTTGCATGATAAAAGAAACTCCCCGCTTCCGCATGCAGGATCTAATATTTTTACACTATCTTTTTTTTCTGAAATAGATATCAATCTTTTTAAAAGCAAATCTCTTATACTTTTAGGTGTAAAATACTGCCCTAGTCTTTTTCTTTTTTCTATATCAGTATTTTTAAGATAATCAAAACTTTCTTTAGTATACTCTTCCGGCATCATATCTCTCTTACAAAATTATAAACTATTACAAAACTCTATTACATTATTTTCGCATTTTATTCTATCTTCATGAAGAAAATAATCTATTTTTGCATTTTCATTTATAGTTTTATTCTGTTCATAAGCTCGTCTTACATACACATTAAAACCTCTGTCAAATTTATATGCAAACAAATTATTTTTGCTTTCTTTTTTCATCTTATTTTTAAAATTATCTTCAAGTTTCTTTATCTCTTCAAAAAATTTTATTAACTCATTTCTCTCATTCATAGGAAGAACATCATCTCCTATAAAGAAAGTAACATCTCCCCTTCCATAAGAACCAAATATATAAATTGCATTAGCCTTTGGTAAATTACTATTCCACATAGGGCTAGAAGATTTACCGCTGCTGTACTTTATTTCTATAGCTATAATTTTTTTGACCGTAAAGATTAGAAAGTCTGGAAAATTCTGACTGCCGTAAGGCTGACATATAAAGCAATTCTCCATACTCTTATCTTCTAAAGCATAAACATTATCAATCACTTTATCAGAGCTTTTATCCAAAATATCATTTTTTATAGATGAAAGTATATTTTTTATTTCTTTATCAGAAGACATTCTCCTGTTAAATCCATAGCGTTTCAGAGAAGCTTCAAATCTGTCCTCAAATTCATTGCCCTCTTTACTCTTAAGCCATTCTTTATTATTCTTTTGTATATCTATAAAAATATCACTAAGCATTTTGACAATATATACAAAAAGCTATTTATTGTCAAGTTTCTTAAAAATATATTATATAATAATTTAATATTTATATTATATATACTATACATAACAAGAATATTAAAAATAAAAATAATAAAATAAAAATTTAAATAATGTTCAAAACTACTTGAATAAATATATTTATTTTATATACTATTAGTTATATAAAATAAAAAATGGAGTGTGAAAATATGAGTAAATATAAAGATTATTCAAATGTATTTAAAAAACAGTATGAAAATTATATAGGAGGAGAATGGATAGCACCTAAAAGCGGAAAATATATTGATAATATTAGTCCTATAAATGGTGTCGTAATCAATAAAGTACCATTTTCAAATGATGAAGATATAGATTTTGCTCTTGATGCTGCTCATGCCGCAAAAGATGCTTGGGCTAAAACATCTCCTACAGAAAGATCTAATATTCTTATAAAAATAGCTGAAAGAATAGAAGAAAATCTAGAACTATTAGCTTATGCTGAAACTTGGGATAATGGAAAACCTATAAGAGAAACTTTAAATGCTGATATACCATTATCAGCAGATCATTTCAGATATTTTGCAGGTGCTATAAGAACACAGGAAGGAACTATAAGCGAAATAGATGATGATACTATAGCATATCATTTCCATGAGCCATTGGGGGTTGTAGGACAAATTATACCTTGGAATTTCCCTTTACTTATGGCAGCTTGGAAAATAGCACCGGCTATGGCAGCAGGAAACTGTATTGTATTAAAACCTGCAAGCCCTACTCCTGCAAGCATACTAGTTCTCATGGAAGTCATAGGAGATTTAATACCTAAAGGAGTATTGAATGTAGTTAATGGAAGCGGAGGAAAAATAGGCAAAAAATTAGCTACAAGCCCTAAAATTTCAAAAGTAGCATTCACAGGATCAACTAGCGTGGGAAGACAGATAATGCAGTTTGCTACAGAAAATATCATACCTGTAACATTAGAATTGGGAGGAAAATCTCCTAATATATTCTTTGAAGATGTTATGGATGCAGATGATGACTTTTTAGATAAAGCTATTGAAGGACTTGTTTTATTTGCATTCAATCAGGGAGAGGTTTGTACTTGCCCTTCAAGAGCATTAATACATGAAAAAATATATGATAAATTCATGGCTAGAGTTTTAGAAAGAGTAAAAGCTATAAAAATAGGAAATCCCCTCGATATTAATACTATGATGGGAGCTCAGGCAAGTGAAGATCAAATAAATAAAATCACAGAATATTTAAAAATAGGAAAAGAAGAAGGTGCTGAAGTTTTGATAGGAGGAGAAAGAAATATATTGGAAGGTGAATTAGCTAATGGATTCTATGTACAGCCTACAATATTTAAAGGCAATAATAGTATGAGAATTTTTAGAGAAGAGATATTCGGACCTGTTTTGTCTGTAACTACATTCAAAACTGATGAAGAGGCTTTAGAAATAGCTAATGACACTATGTACGGACTTGGAGCTGGTGTATGGACTAGAAATATAAATAAAGCATATCGTTTTGGAAGAGGTATTAAAGCGGGAAGAGTTTGGACTAATTGTTATCATGCTTATCCTGCCCATGCTGCATTCGGAGGATATAAACAATCAGGTATAGGAAGAGAAACTCATAAAATGATGCTTGATCATTATCAGCAGACAAAAAATATTTTAGTTAGCTATTCTCCTAAAAAATTAGGCTTCTTTTAATTAATAATATTAATAATTATATATGGAGGGATTGCATTATAAAATGTAATCCCTTAATAAAATAGGAGTACTTATGAATAATAAAATCATAGCAGATGATAATGCTTTACAATTAATTAAAGAACTTCAAGAAGAAAATGGAAATATAATATTTCATATATCATGCGGATGCTGCGATGGCACTATGCTTTTATGTGCCGAAGAAAAAGATTTTAAAGTTGGTGAAAATGATATACTTCTTGGAAATATAAGAGATGTAAAAATATATACACATAAAAATAATTACAATAATTTTGAAAATCATACTATTTACATAAAAACTCTCAGCGGAAACGGAAGTGAATTTTCTTTAGAATATGGAAGTGGTAAAAAATTTGTTTTGGAATCCGAAATTAATAATAAAAATTATGTTAACTATATAAATAGAACTCCATTATAATTATTTAATTCACATTATAAAATCAAAATATCATTGAATATTATTTTACTATACATACGAACTAAATTAAATAATATACATTATAAACATAAATAAAAGCTATTTTTAATATATTGACTGTTATCATCATTAAATATATAATCTCTAAAATATTTATCAATAATAAAAATAAAAATTATGAATAAAATCATTGCAGCAATATCTTTAATCATACTATTAGCAACATCATGTCAGACCTTGAATATTGTCATACCAAATGATGTAAGAAAAATGCTTGCTAAAAATATTGATGAAGATAGAAGCATAAATCCTCTTTACAGAGAGTTCAGAGCAGCTTGGATATCATCTGTAGCTAATATTGACTGGCCTTTGAAAGGAGCAAGCGAATCTGAACAGAAAAAACTTATTGTAAAACATTTAGATACATTATACGAAAATAATTTTAATGCTTTATTCATACAAGTAAAACCAGATGCCGGAGTAATATTCAAATCAGAAATAAATCCTACTACAAGATATTTTTTCGGCTCAAAATCAAGCGATGAAAAAGATGATTACCCATTCAAAACAGATATGCTAGAATTTATAATTGAAGAAGCTCATAAAAGAAATTTAGAAGTTCATGCTTGGTTTAATCCATACAGAATGTCTTTAACTTATGATAAAACTAAAAGCTATAAAGAACAATTCTCCAAAAAGAATTTCATTCATACTTATGTTTCTAATAATTTAGAGCCGATTTATTGGTATGACAACAGACTTTATTTAGATCCAGGTGAACCTATAAGTGCAAAATATATAACAGATTCAGTTATAGAAGTAGTTGAAAAATATGATGTAGACGGTATACATTTCGATGATTATTTTTATCAGAATGCCGCAAGAGGAAAAACTTATAAAGATTGGCCTGATGAAGCAAGTGCTGAAAAATATGGTGATAAAAGAGGATACAATATTACAAATAAATCTTATGATGATTATGGTGTAAATGGGCTTTATGCTTGGAGAAGAGATAATATCAACAGACTTGTAAGCGATTTATATAAAGAAATAAAATCAAGAAAACCTTATGTAAAATGGACTATTTCACCTGCAGGAGTTTGGAGAAATAAAGAAAAATTGGCTGAATATGCAGGAAGCAGATACGGAAGCGATACAAAATCATATAATCCTAACTTTGATGCTTTGCATGCTGATGTTCTTTTATGGATGCTCAATGGAGAAAAAACTTCTAGTTTGAATAATGCTTCAAGAAAAGACGGATTAAATAGAATGTATATTGATGCATTAATACCTCAAGTATATTGGAGTTCACAGCATAAAACAGCACCTTTTGATACAATAGTGAAATGGTGGGTTAATGAAGCAAAAAAATCAAATAATGAAAAACTTGCCGACATATATATAGGACATGCCTTATACAGAATGGGAAGTGCTACTAATATAGAACCTTGGCAGGATATTGATTTAATGTCAAAGCAAATAAATTATATCAGAAATATAGGAAAAGGATATATTAAAGGCTCTTCATTTTTTACAATGCATAATATGTATAGAAAAGACAGAGATACAGGAAATTTTGGAAATGATGCTATTAAATATATAAAAGAAAATAATTATATATTTAAAGCAATAGTACCTACAATGAACACAATGAAAGATATGAATAAACCGCCTTTGAAATTAGAAAACCCAAGCATTAAAAAAGTTTTCGGAGGAATCGAAATAACATTCACAGATCCTAATGAATATAAGCTTGATGAATACGGACATCTTCTCCCCTCGTATTCTTCATACTATGCAGTATACAGAGAAACTATAGGAGAAAGCGGAATAGAATTGATAGACAAAATAAGAAGAACTGATTTTACTGCAAACTCAAAAGCAACATACAAAGATAAAACAGCAAATTCAAAGCAGACTTATATATATTATGTTACGGCTTTAGATAGAATACATAATGAAAGCGAATACCTTACTATAATAAATGATTGACAAATGTTATACAATAAATATACTTATATAATATGATATTAGAAAATTTATACTATAGTGATTATTATAAAAATCATTGGAATAAATACGGAATTTTATTTTCAGACAAATATTTTGAAAATGAAAATAAAACTATACTAAATGATAAGTATTATATTATACATAAAAAATATTCAGGATACATTCATCAAAAAGATATTATAGGATACGAAAGAAGCATATACTGTAATCAGGATAATAAACTCATTTATAAGTACAGAAGCGATGATGCTAGAATGTTTAAAATAATTAATCATAATAATCATGAATATTTTGTTTTTAATAGAGATTTATCAGGTTTTTCGATAATAGATTTAAATAAAACTAATAAAGAATTTAATTTTTATTATAATAAATCAATAAATAAAAACGGCATTATTGTTTTTATGGATGCACTATATAATAATAATAAAATTCTTTTTCACATATTTTATTTATCAAAAGCAGATAACCTAGCATTTAAAAGAGTATTCAATTATTTATTATATGACTTTTCTAATGGAATACAAAGCAGTCAAAATTATGTTAACTTTATAGATATAAGAAAAACAATACTAGATTTATATAATTATGAATTATATTTCACTTATAAAGCATATTTTTATAATAATACCATAATAGCAGAGGATCTATCTAACGGTAAAAAATTTAATATAAATTATAAACTAATTTAAAGCCTTATTTCTCATTAATATTAAAGCTAAATCATCAATACCTACTTCTTCATCACTATACAAAGAATAATATATTCCATTAACATTCCAATATGCTATATACTCTTTTTTATCATTTGTTTGTATTGTTATTTCTATATTTGTTTCTTCATCAATATTTTTTCTTTCTTCTTTAAGATTATTAAAAAATGAAAGTAAATCATTTAATTGTTTTGAAGCTCTGTAATAATAGTTTATATTTTTATAATCAAAATTGGACTCAGCAATATTTTTATTAACAATAGCATATTTAACATTCATAGCATGTTCAGGAGCAGGAACACAATAACCTAAAACCGCAAAAGATTTCGTAGAGTCTATAGGTACAATATCATATTTTTTATTATCAGAGCATGATATAAACAACATTGTAATAAATAAAATTAAAAATGAATACTTTATAATATGCATAACTATCCTTATACTAAAAATTAATAATATAATAAAGATTAAATCATATTCAATAAAAAATCAATTATCTGCTTCTAAGTTTAGGGTGAAGTATTTTATCAAGAGCAAATCCCAAAAATGCAAATGACATACCCAAAATTGCAATTAAAATTCCTGGCGGTATTATCCACCACCAAAGCCCAGAAAGAACCGCAGAACCTTTCATAGCATCATGCAAAATCTGTCCCCAAGTAACTATTGAAGCATCACCAAGTCCAAGCAATGATAAAGAAGATTCATACACTATAGCAGAAGGTACAGCCAAAGCCATAGAGGCAAATGAAAAAGGCAAAAGCAATGGAGCTAAATGATTGAATATTATTCTGAAATGACTAGCACCAATAGTTCGTGCCGCCTCAATATAGGTTTCTTCTTTCAGCTGCATAGCCATAGAACGAACCGTCATAACTGAACCCGTCCAAGAAAAAAATATCATCATCGTTATCATAGTCCATATACTAGGCTTGAATATTGCACTTATAACTATCATCACAGGAAGAACAGGTATTCCTATAAATATCTGATAAATAAACTGCATAGCATTATCAACAAATCCTCCGAAATACGCTGATATTATTCCATACATTACGCCAATTATAACCGATATAAAACTAGTAGCTATACCTATAAATAAAGCCCATTTAAGTCCGGATACTAAACCTGAAAATATATCTCTTTTCATATTATCCGTACCCATTATACCGGACATAGAACCTACTAATACAATGTAAGGATCTTCAAAACTAGAATTATCTCCTGCAAATTTACCGCTCACTTCAAATTTATAAATACCTTTCAATGCCTGAAAATTCTTTGCCATATCATCTTTTTTAGTGTTAAAAAGTATTTTCATAGGATTTGTTGTTATGGTATCAATCTGTCTTGCGAGCATTCTAGGTACAGAATCTCTGTAAAACCTGAATATTCTATTTTTTGAATCATTGAATGATGATATTCTTAAATCTCCGCTTATATTATGTAAACTATCTGATAATGTAATTATCTCCCCATCTGGTCTTGTAACATTCCAAATTAATCCTGTAGAACCATTAACATTGGCATGAAAAATTAAATCAACCGGAGATTTATCAAATTTATAATCGTACTCAAATACTGCTTTATAATTTAATTCTCCGTCTATATAATTAGTTTCAACACTTATAGGCTTTATATCAGTTGTAATAGCTGACTTTTCTTTTTGAAAAAAATTAAGCCACTCTGGAGCTGCTGAAGCCGGATTATCCTGCCAATATGTGATATCTCTCCAGCGTTTAGGAGCTTCTTTATAAGTTAAAAGCAAAGGCTCAAGCAATGATACCATAATAGCTAAAACAAGTATGCATAAACCCACAACTCCTGTTTTATCTTTTTTAAACTCTTCAAAAAATTCTATTAATGGAGCAAGTTTTTTATTTATACTATTTTTCATTATAACCTGCCTCCTACTTTTATTCTAGGATCTAAAAATCCGTAAGATATGTCAAGAACCACAAGTCCGAATTGATAAAGTGCTGTAGTTATAGCCAAATTCCCCATTAAAACAGGTATATCATTTTGCTGAACTGATATCCAATAAAGATTACCAAGACCCGGCCAAGAAAATATGCCCTCAAATATAATAGAACCTGCTATAGAACCAAGAAGGCCTAATAATGTTATAGTAACTATTGGAGGAGCTGAGCTTCTTAAAGTATGCCCGAGTAAAACTGACTTTTCTGATATTCCTCTTGCTCTTGCTGCCATTATATAATCTTCCTGCAAAGTAGATAATACTATGTTTCTTACTACAAATGAAAGCCCCCAAAAACCTATCAATGTTAATGTAATCAAAGGCAAAGACATATGCCATAACATATCTAAATAATACATTATACCAGTAGGAACAGGTATTGAATGTACTCCTCCTGAAGGAAATAAATTAAACTTATAAACAAATACCATTATAAGTATCATAGAAAGCCACCAAGTAGGCATACCGTAAACTATCATAGTTATAACACTTGTAGTTCTGTCAAATAGTCCTCCAGCTTTTCTTGCCTTTATAAGTCCTATTATAAGTCCTATTATCATCTGTATAACTGATGCTGTTGTAAAAAGTATTATAGAACGAGGAAGTGCCTCTCCTATTATTTTTATAACATCTCTGTTTCCGTTTGAATCCATCATAATAGAAGATTTCCCAAATTGAAAAGTTATTGTATTAATACCTCTTATAAATATTCTCTCTCCTATACTTCTATTAAGCCAATATATATCATAATAATATGCCCTTCTCTCTTTAATGAAATTCTCAACATCTTCAGTACGCATATTGCTAAGCCCTCTCACTTCAGCATTAATATTTTCTTCAATCTGTGCCTTGAGAGTTTTCTCGCTTACAGTATTAAATATAGCAGAAGACATAAACATAAGTATTATAAACATGATTATGCCTTTTAAAATTCTTTTAATAACAAAATAAGTAAACATAATACAATCCTTTCAAAGCATTATACTAAAAATAATAAAAATTGTAAAGATTATTATGTTAATTTAATTATGTTAATTTTTAGAAAAATAGTTAAATAATGAGATAGTATTTATATTGTATAATACTTATATTCATCAAAATAACTTTTAGTATTTTTAATTACTATATTATTAAATAAATTAATTTCAATATGATTTATATCTTTAAGAAGTAAATATATTTCATCATTAGATATTTGTAAATTCAGCATATTTTTTATGTCTTCCAGAGAATATAATAATTTTATTTTTATATCATCATTAAATAATGTTTCTATTTTTAATATAGAATATATCAAAATAATAATTTTTTCTTTTATATTTTTTTTATTTAAGGCTTTTATTTTTAATATTGTAGTTATAATTTTTAAAGAATTCATTTTTATATAATCTAATCTTAAATCAATATTAGTATATAACTTTTTTATAAAATCATTATATGTTAATATTTCTATTACAGACTCTTCAAGCACTATTGCAGTTATAAATAATGGCTTATATTCCAATCTAGGATTTACAAAGTTTAAAATATGATTGCTTTTATATATAACTCCTGCTGTCTGTTTTGAATTAATTATATTATATATTCCAATTTTTCCAGATTTTATAAAGTAAATATTATTAATAATATCAAGTTCAGTGTACAAACAATAGCCTTTTGAAAATTTATATATATTTTTATCAACTTTTATAGGTTCATCAGCCGGTTTCAAATTCTTTAAGAACTCTATTACATTATCACAATTTTCACAATGTTTAAATGTATTTATATGAGAAATACAAAGTTTATAGCAGGCATCTTCAAAGCCATTATTTTTGTATATTTCAGCCATTAGCAGTGTATCTTCTTTATTATACAAATCTATTTTGTTATTAATTAAAATATTATAATATTTACTAAGCCATACCTCAAGAG
Organism: Brachyspira hampsonii; assembly: GCF_001746205.1. Classification (NCBI taxonomy): domain Bacteria; kingdom Pseudomonadati; phylum Spirochaetota; class Spirochaetia; order Brachyspirales; family Brachyspiraceae; genus Brachyspira; species Brachyspira hampsonii. Next base: position 4,208 of record NZ_MDCO01000012.1, on the reverse strand, counting down.
TAAACAATAAATAATTGGATATTCTTTTAATAATATTTTTATTATGAATATTCTTTATATTTTCTATTTTTATCTCTAAAAGCTCACAGTCTTCTATAGCTTCTATTGAAGAAAAATATGGTTCATTTGTTATAGATGATATTAAGCCTATAATATCGCCACTTTTACTAAAAAAATTAGAGTCTTTTATAAAATTATTATAAGATATTGTTTTACCTTTGATGATTATATAAAAATAGTTTTCTGGTTTTTTATTATTTTTGAATATTATAGATGATTTAGGATATTTTATTGTCTTGTGTCTTGTGTCTTGTGTCTTGTGTCTTGTGTCTTGTGTCTTGTGTCTTGTGTCTTGTGTCTTGTGTCTTGTGTACATAGCTAAAAATGATAATAATATAATTATAACAGATTATATATTTTATTTTAATTATGTCAATAAGAAATTAACAATACTGAGTTTTTTCATTAAAGGAAGCTGTTTTACCGCCCTCAATATGCTCGTCCATAAGAATATTAACTATTTCATCTGCACGATTATTTTCTTTATTATTTGAATGACCTTTTACTTTTATAAACTCTATATTATGTTTACTTGATAATTCAATCAATTTAAGCCAATACTCTTTATTTTCAACAGGCTTCTTATCACTTTTTATCCAATTATTTTTCTGCCAAGAATATATCCATTTGGTCATACCATTAACTAAATATGCACTATCGCTGTGAAGTTTAATGTTATGAGAATGCTTAAGCCTTTCAAGTGCCTTAATAGCCGCTTTCATTTCCATTCTATTATTTGTAGTATTATCCTCGCTTTCACCAATCTCAAGGCGAAGATTATGCTTTTCACTTATAAGTATTGCAGCCCAAGCACCAAGTCCTGGATTTCCTCTGCATCCGCCATCTGTGTATATAATAATATTATCTTTTATCATGAATTTTTTCTTATACTTATTTGAGATTTCAAGAAATTATGAAGCCAATAAATCAATTAATTTAGTATTTATTTCTTTTATTAAATTTTCTTTAGTATAATCTTTTTTTGACACAGAAAAACCAGATGCCTTAGGATGTCCTCCGCCGCCGAAACTCTCAGCAACTTCTCTAATATTTTTAGAGCATCTGCTTCTTATACTTACCCTAAAATTATCTTCATTTTCATGAATAATAAAACCTATAAGAACATCGTCCATCTGAATAAGTGTATCAGAAGCACTGACCGCAAGCTCTTTTATACTAGTACCGCAAATATTATCTTCCAAACATATATAGCCTATTTTTCTGTCATAGTCTATTACCATTCTTCTGTATATTTCCATTAAAGCTGCAACATCATTTTTAGTATATCTCTTTCTCACAACATTACCAAGATTTTCCTGTATAATTCCTACTTTCATTAATTTAGAACCATAAAGTAAAGTTCTCTCTGTTGTATTGCTGAATATAAAACTTCCTGTATCAGTACAAATACCGCAGTAAAGTAATGTTGATATTGAACTGTCAAATTTATCTAGATAATCCTGAAATATATCAACTATTATCTCGCAAGTAGCACCTGCAGTGATATCATCATAAAACATAGTAACGCCATTGATATTTCTAACTTTATGATGATCTATAAATATTACTTCATTATATTCATTTAATATATTAGAAATCCACCCTATTCTATCTATATCCCCTGAATCAAGAACAACCAAGACATCTTTTTTAGGCAAAGTCTCTTCATTTACCTCAAAAATTACTTTATCAACAAACATTACATTATGCAAATCTCTTTGCATTTTATCAGTGTTTACAACATAAGCATTCTTATTAAAGATATTTTTGAGAATTAAAGATAAAGCAAGCCCCGAACATATACAATCGCAATCCGGATTTCTATGTCCTGTAATAGTAACATTATCAGCCTTTGAAAGCCTCTCTATTATTTCTTTTTTTGATACAGTTAAATTATTATTTTCCATATAAGATTAATTTTCTTCTGGTATATCCAAATTTTTTATATCAGTTAATACTTTATTTGTTTCTATTAAATTTTTATCATAATGAAATGTCAAATTTGGTACATATCTAATAGTAAGCTGTTTTTTGAGATAAGAAAATATAACTCCTTTAGCACTATTAAGTCCGTTAAGAACCTCTTTTTGCTTATCCTCATGCAAGCATACAAAATATACTTTAGCATTCTTTAAATCTTTTGCAGTATCCACTCTTGTAATAGTAACAAGATTATTCTTTATTCTAGGATCTTCTATCTCCCTCATTATAATCATAGAGAGAGTCTGTTTGATATTTTCATTTACTCTAAGTATTCTATGTGAGGACATATTAATATTTGCTTACTTTACTATAGAATTATTAACAGTATTAGTTAAATCATCAAGCTCATCTTTAACAAAAACTTTATCTATATCAACTAAGATAATCATCTGCTCATTAGCTTTAACCAAACCCATTATATATCTGCTGTCTATTCCCACATGCATATCTATATCTTCTTGAATATTTTCGCTATTTATAGTAAGAACATCTGATACAGAGTCAACAACCAAACCATATTTTTTATCACCTATTGCTACAACTACAATTACGCAGTTTTCAGGATTCATAGGTTCATCAAAATGGAATCTTGCTCTTAAATCTATAACAAGAATTATAGTACCTCTCAAATTAATAATACCTTTCAAATAATCAGGACAGTTTGGAATTGGAGAAGGCTGCATAAAATTTAATATTTCCTGAACTTTTAATATATCTATTCCGTATAATTCGTTATTTATCTTAAATACAAGTATTTGATTTGATATGGCACTGCTCATGTTATCTCCTTTAAATCATATTAAGAATTATAATATATAATGTACATAAGTCAAGTAATTTTATTATTGTTTTTATCCATTTTATACTATATTTAATAAAAATACAATACATTTAATTAATTCTTATAAAAGTATAATATAAAGCTGAATTATTATTTAGTTATTGTAATTATCTATTATAACATTAATATCATAAAATATAAAAATAAATAATATTTTTGTTCATTAAAATATTACTTATTTTGAAGTTCTTTAATCTTATTTTTTATATCCAAAACTATTTCTTCAATTGAAGTTTTATTAAGAAAGTCTATTTTTTTACCATAATTTTCTAATAATGCTTTTTCATCTTCAGTTTTTATAGCTTTAGCAGATATTATTCTTTTAAGCATATACATCATCAATGCATGGTGAATTTTTAACTTATCAAAATCTAAACTTCCTCTTAAAAAATAAAATTTCATATTTTCTCTATCATCTGCCTTAAAATTCTGATTAACAGCATTATTATAAGTTTCTTTATCTTCAGGATTAGTAAGTCCAACTATCACGCAATATAAATTTTTTCTGCCCTTTAATTTACTATAGAATTTTTTTATACCTTTAGCAGATGAAAGTTTTCCGGCATACAAAGCACCGGCAAACACTATAAAATCATAAGTATCTAAATTTTGAAATGTTACATTATCAATATTATAAAGATCCCCATGAACTTTATCGGCTATCCATTTAGCATAAGTTCTTGTAGTACCATATTTACTTTTATAAAGTACAGCAATCTTATTTGACATAATATTATTCCTTTTATTATAAATAAAAATTGTTTGCCTAAAGTCTACAACAAGTAAACTTGTCGTACGCTCACAATTTTTAATATTTTCCTTCTATCTATAAATAAAATTGTTCTACTAAAATATCTGCTGAGTAAACTTTTATTATATATTAAGAGTTTTTTAATTATAACTTTTCTATTTCTTCTATACTTAACCCAGTTAATTCACTGATAATATTAACTTCCATGTTCTTATTTTTCATATTTCTGGCTGTTAATAATTGATTTTCTTTAATACCTTCTTTAATACCTTGATGAAATCCTATTTCTATACCTTCCTTTTTTCCCTCTGCTCTCTCATACTGAAGCATAGCAGCCTGTCCGTAAAGAAAAGTATCTCTTTCATTATACGCTGACTCTAGTATCCAAAAATTATTATTTTCTTATTATTGCTAATAAAAATTGTTCGCTAAATATGTATAGCAAATGACTTTGCTATACGCTCACAATTTTTATATTTACCTTTCTAGTATCCAAAAATTATTATTTTCTTATTATTGCTAATAAAAATTGTTCGCTAAATATGTATAGCAAATGACTTTGCTATACATATT